>CAXMOZ010000171.1:0-71364 GCA_964195315.1 uncultured Acidimicrobiia bacterium
CTGTTTTCTTCTAGAGAAGAAAAAGAGATCTAAATACGATCAAAATCGGTAACGATTTCACGAACAGTTGTGGTACCACTAACTTCGTGCGCAATTAGCAAGAGTGCCGACCCTGTCGGGCTATCGGAGGCCGAAAAAAATTTCAATCCTTCAGGAGAAACATGGTCTGGACCTTCGTCGAGATAAAGAACAAAGTTGACCATTTCCGGGTTAGTAATATCAAATACCAAACCCCACCTGTACGCTCTAGGCCAACAAAAGCATAATTTTTACCTTCGACGTATCCAACGACAACTGACTCGGGTTCTGCACCTTTGTCATCCGAGCGGCTATCACCCCGGTTAAATCCAGTTTTGTTTTCGAGATCCAGACCCAACACATCAGCTGTGATCCTGGCGATCATTTCGCTGCTATCAAAAACTAGTTTACCCTGAGCATTCCAGATTGAAAAAGAATGCGCGCCATAGCTGTATATCGCCTCGTGATATCCATCATGATTGGCATCGCCAAGCGTCGTAGTAGTTTTCAAACGCCCGAGATTGCTACTGTCCTGAAGCGAGCTATCCGGGAATACTACAGGATCTAGCCGCAGATCCTTAACTCAAACTGCTTCCGAAAAGAACAGGCAGCCATCGTCGCTATTCCACTCTAGTCCGCCATCGACTAGACATTCTAATTCGCCTGTGTAATTTGATGACCAGTAATCACGCGCATCACCTTCATTGGCTGTGACGAGGTATGATTTTCTTTCATATTGATAAGTATCAATAGAATCAGGTTGATACATACCCAGAACAGTCCAGTTTTAAATGTTGATTTGATCGTCTTTGTCTGATCCATCAAGCCCATTGCCTTCCAGGTCATGCTGCTTGAAACCAAGACTGACAATTTTATTGATGGTTTTCTTTTTCAGGTCAATTATAGCGATTGCGTTATTTTCCTGGAGGCTTACCCAGGCTTTTCGAGAATTCTCAGAAACAGTGACATACTCAGGTTCAAGATCCTGTGCAGCCGTAGCATCTGGCCCGAATATACGAACTGTGTCAGGTAGTTCGTTATGGCGACTACCACCCACATTAAAATCGGTAAATCGAATTGTATGTTCGACCGGAGATCGCACCTGGTGTCTGCGGTCAATGTCGATAACCGATATGCTGCCTTCTGGATCCACACGGTAATTACTGGATGGTTCACCTTCGTTGGCGACAACCACTTGCTTGCCATCTGGCGTAAATATCACCATGTCAGGCAATGCGTCTACCTCAACAGCGTTGAGTAACTGATAATCACTCGAACTGTAAAAGGCAACGACGCTATTTTCCTGTTTATTGGCATTTTCGATAGCGACTGCAACAATACCATTCATAGCTGCGACGCTATTTGCGTTGCCTAAAGCAATGCCGGGATAAGCTGCTTTGACATCAATGGTGTAACTGGCGCTACCATCGGGTAACGAACCAGTGGCTGTCATTTGCAGAACATCAATAGTGCCGGCTTCAGAGTTGACAACAAACGCTCTATTGACACTTTCGTCATAACTGACGATTTCTGCTGAACCTTCCCCTAATCCAGAGTCGAATACCCGACCAGTTTGAGTTCTGCAATAGTTCGACATCCGGTAATCAATACAAGAGCAAGAGCAATTATTATTGGTTTGTAAGAAATTGACATTAATCTTCCTGTTAGTTTTTGAGAAAAACGACAGATTGCCTGTTAAACTTGAAATTTTGATCACAAATATAAAATTTTATTCCAAAAGTAATGATTCCTACGTGCTTCTTAAAGCATCTTTATTAGAGTTTTTAAAACCTGACGATTGGCTTGAGCTAACCGATTGTAATTTGTGAGCCATTGAAATTTTGGGAGTACCTTGATGGTAACCGAGCATTTCAAAGCTAGTTAATAATCATGGTGTACGACTAATATCCGATTGGATTAGTATGATGTCTTTCAATTTGTAGTTATTGAATCGATATTTCCATTTAAACAGAGAGTTGATTTGTAGTCGCCCAGTATGTCGAACCCTAATTTCGCTAAAAACCTGAGAAGTCTCTGTAACCAGCATCGATCGGTTGCGCATGTCTGTCGGTCTCTCGAAATGAATCGACAACAATTTAATAAATACCTGAGCGGCCAAATTTATCCATCGAAACATAATCTTGTGCGCATTTGCCATTTTTTCAAGTTGACTGAAGAGCAACTTTGTCTTGATACGAATGATTTTTTGGGACTGACATCTAGTATGTCCAAATCGGGAGACCCTCAGATATCAGGGCATATTGATCGCGCTATCGAAAGTTTGCCAGTCGACATCGAAGCACTGTCACGATATGAGGGATATTACTATAGCCACTTTCATGCGCTAGGATTTCCGGGCAGTATTATTAGGTCTTTAGTGCATATCTATCGTGACAAGGATCGGTTCTATAGCAAATCGGTGGAACACCTTTGGGATAAAGATTTACCCGATTGCAAGCATCATCGGTTTAAATACAACGGTGTTGTTTTGTATGTTGGAGGGCGAATATTCATCACCGAATACGAGACCCTGGCTAAACAAAATATATGCCACACCATTCTTTTTCCCAGTTATCGAAATGTGGTTGATTCTATTTCTGGAATTACCTGCGGCGTTGGTAGCTTAAATTCGCACATGCCTTTATCAGCACGGGTAGAAATGAGGTTTCTGGGTAAACAGGTCGACCTTCGTGTCGCTTTAAGTGGTTGCACGCTATTTGATGCTGATAGTGAAACCATAGAGCAAGACATTAAAGACCGCATTAAATGCGAAATTTTACCCCATGAATATATGCTGACGGCCAGAGATCAATAGCGCTAATACGTAGCCGTAACACTAAGCATGCGTCGCCCACTTCGCAGCTGCGAAATTGCAGAATAAAACTCACTCGATTAGTCTGACATTTCCAAATCAGATAGAAGAGTGTAACTAAAAATGAAATGTATTGTTGCGATGATGCAGCATGAAACAAACACCTTCTCACCCCTGTCCACACCACTCAAGGCTTTTTCCAGTGGTGTTGGACTGAGTGAAGCCCCCGTGGGACAGCAGGCCATTGATATCTTCGGTAGTACTGAGTTCGCCTTTGCTGCTTTAATCGACATGGCAATAAAAGCGGGTGCCGAGATATCGGTGCCAATCGCTGCCTATGCAGAGCCAAGTGGTAAAGTCGAGGATGCGGCATTCGAAGCCATCGCTGGAAAAATCTGTAGCGCTGTAGCGCAAGGCTGCGATGCTTTATTGCTCGACCTGCATGGTGCTATGGTCACCGAATCTTATGACGACGGTGAAGGTGAGCTGTTACAACGAATTCGACAACTTGCTCCAGATCTGCCCATCGCTGTAGCGCTCGACTTTCATACCAATCTGACCTCAGACATGGTTGATAACTGTACCGTTATCGATGGTTATCGTACTTATCCACATGTGGATACCTATGCTACGGGTAGTCGTGCTGCACAAACCCTATTCAACATCATTCAGCAGAATCTATCCACCAGAATGAGCTGGCGAAGCTTGCCGATGATGACTCACCTGTTGGCGCAAACACCCTCAAGGCAGCCCATGAAAGACATTATGGATACTGCAATTGCAGCGGTCGACTTAGGTGATGTGCTGAATGCATCAGTTTTTGGCGGGTTTCCTCTGGCAGATATTCCCCATGTTTCTCTTAGTGTTTTAACAGTCGAGAAATCCGAGCAAAACAAAAGTGAAGCACTCATTACCGATTTATGTGACCTGGCCTGGGCTCGTCGAAAGGATTTTATTTTTGAATCCGAAGGCTTATCTGATTCTATCAAACGAGCGAGTCAATTAAAGGAATTCCCGATAGTCATTGCCGATCATGGTGATAATAGTGGCGCTGGTGGCAGTGCTGATGATTTGACTGTTCTGCAAGAAATGTTCGATCAGGGGTTAGAGAGTATTATCGCAGGCCCCATTTGGGATCCAGCATCGGTCGACTATTTGATCGGCCTCGGAGAAGGGGCCAAAGCCACTGTGTCAGTCGGTGGAAAAACTGACGTGCCATCGATTAATCAAATAGGTCACAGCATCGAATGTTATGGCACTATTTCTAAAATTACCGATGGTCGATTCATTATCGAAGGCCCAATGCAAACGGGTCTGGAAGTTAATCTTGGCAGAACTGTTGTGTTCGATATTGGTAGCGCGAAAATCTTGATTAGTGAAGAACGCTGGGAACCCTACGACCCTGGTTGTTTTACTCATGCAGGCTTAGATCCATTTGAGCATCGATACATTCTGATCAAATCACGGCAACATTTTCGGGCAACGTTCGAATCCATCGGCAAACATATTATATTGGCAGCAGGCCCTGGCGTGTGCAGTTCGGATTACGCCCAATTTGATTTTATCCATTTAAACCGACCTATTTATCCGTTAGATATATTCGTTAAGTGAAGTGTTTTCACATTAAATATGACTTAAGAGTATGAAGCATTGTGAAGCACTTTTTATGCAAATAGCGTCAAACCGTATTTAATAGTGCGAAATTGATAGCAGATAGCAATTCATCTATATTCGAATGTATTGGGTGGCAAGTTCGGCAATAAGATCAATAGCTAAAACAATTGAGGAGTGATGAAAAATGAGTGTTTCTAAAGAAAACGATGCTAAAAACCTGGTTGAAAACCTCCAGTTGGGTCGAATATCTCGGCGTAATTTCGTAAAGGGGGCAATGGCGTTAGGTGTTACCGCAACACTGGCGAACACCATGGCAATTAATGTAGCTGAAGCCGCCACCCCGAAAAAAGGTGGGCGCATGACGCTTGCCATGGGACATGGTTCAACCACTGATACGCTTGATCCAGCCGTAATCGAAAATGGTTGGCAATGGGTTGCTATGTTTGGTATTTGCAATACGTTGACAGAACTCGCCGCGGATGGTGAATTAGTGCCAAGTCTGGCAGAAAGTTGGGAGCCATCTGCAGATCTAAAGACCTGGCGTTTCAAAATTCGTCAAGGTATTGAATTTCATGATGGCCGCAAATTGACGGCAAAGGACGTCGCTGGCAATTTTCGTTATCACACGGGTGAGAGCTCGAAGTCTATTGCAAAGGCTGTTCTCAAGCCAATTATAGGTATCGAAGTTGAGGATGACTATACCGTCGTTATTAAGCTTGATAGTGGTAATGCCGATTTTGCAGTCAGTCTTAATTCAGCCAACCTTTCTATTATGCCATCGACAGAAGAAGGTGACGTGGACTGGAAGAGCATGGTCGGTACCGGCGGGTATCGTTTGAAGAGTTTCAATCCGGGTGTTTCTGCTGTGTTTGAACGTAATGAAAATTATTGGAAAAAAGATCGCGCCCATGCCGATGAAATTGAATTGCTTTCCATCAAGGATTCGGTCGCGCGAACCACAGCAATTATGACCGGGTCGGTTGATGCAATCGACAATGTCGATACCAAAACGGCTCTGCTTTTGGCGAGAAATAAGAATGTTGTGGTTGAAGAGTCCTCTGGGCCACTGCACTACGTTTTCGCCATGCAAATGTCAGTGCCTCCTTTCGATAACGTTCATGTGCGGCAGGCATTAAAGCTCTCTATAGATCGTGAAGAATTCGTAAAAAAAATTCTGAGTGGGCGTGGCGTAGTCGGTAATGATCATCCGATAGGAAAATCTTATCGATACATCGCTAATGACATTGATCAAAACAGTTTTGACCCCGAAGAAGCCAAATGGCACCTTAAACAGGCGGGAATGGAAAACTTATCAGTCGATTTACATACTTCAGATGCTGCTTATTCTGGTGCTGTAGATGCCGCCGCCCTGTTTCAGAATAACGCAAAAGAATCGGGTATAAATATCAATATTGTCCGTGAGCCCAAAGATGGGTACTGGTCAAATGTCTGGAAGGTAAAGCCATTTGTAGTTAGTTACTGGGGCGGTTACCCAACCGAAGATATCATGCTTACAACGGGTTACACCACTGGCGCTGCTTGGAACGAAACACAGTTTTCCGATAAAGAGTTTGAGTCGCTTCTTGTAGCAGCACGGGGAGAATCGGACGTTGATAAGCGCAGAATGATGTACCAAAAAATACAGATTATTCTGCGAGATCGAGGCGGTGTTATAGTGCCTGCATTTGCCAATAACCTGACCGCCAGAACCAAACGGATTGCACACGGTGACCATGTTTCTCCATTAAAAGCCTTCGATGGTCGTCGTATTCTCGAACGTTGGTGGGTTGCCTAATTACCATTTAACTTCAAGAATTAAATCTAAAAGTAGGCTCAGATCATTCTAGATTGATCTGAGCCTTTTCTATGCGCTAGGTTTACTATAGCGGCCATTTAATTGCTAATAGTCAAATTAATGTCCAATTCAATTAATATCGCAGTCGGCGGGTTTCAGCATGAAACCAACACCTTCGCACCCCACAAGGCGCCTTTGTCTGAATTTCTAAAAGCTGACGGTTGGCCTGGCCTAACGGAGGGAGCAGAACTTTTTGAAGTGATGAACGGCTTAAATATTCCCATTGCTGGATTCATCGAGGCAGCGCAGCACAATCAAATTGAATTGCACCCAATACTCTGGTGTTCGGCTGAGCCGAGTAGTTATGTTGCCGAAGAGGCATTTGAGGCGATCGCAGATAAGTTTTGTGCATCGTTACGTGCAGCCCAAAATCTGGATGGCGTATATCTTGATTTACACGGTGCAATGGTTACCGAACATTTTGAAGATGGTGAAGGTGAATTATTGCGACGTGTGAGAGCCATTGTCGGCTCTGATATGCCCGTCATGGTTAGTCTTGACCTGCATGCAAATGTGACTGAAGAGATGGTAGCGCATGCGACAGCTATAACCGTGTTTCGAACCTACCCTCATCTAGACATGGCAGAGACAGGTGCACGCGCTTATCAACTTATGGATGCCGCATTTAAAGGCGCAAAGCTGGTTGGCGGTATGCGCAAAGTTTCATTCCTGTTTCCGCTCACAGCTCAATGTACTGACCTCGAACCTTGTCGATCAATTTATCAGGCAGTGAGTCAGGTCGAGCAAAATACCACGAGCCGGTTATATGCCGAATTTGCCTGTGGTTTTCCACCCGCTGACATACTCGAGTGTGGTGCAACTATTTTAGCCTATGGTAGTAACCAGCTTGAGGTCGACTCAATTCTGGATGACTTACTGGCTCAAGTTATCGAAGCTGAATCACTTTTTGATATCAACTTGTTAACACCTGATCAAGCTGTACAACAGGCAATGAAGAATACAGTCAACAAACCAGTCGTATTAGCGGATGCTCAAGATAATTCTGGGGCTGGTGCGACATCAGATACAACTGGTTTGCTCGAAGCACTCATTCGAAATCAGGCGCAGTCAGCAGTGCTGGGTTTAATGCATGATCCAGAAGTCGCCAGGCTCGCACATCAAACTGGGGCGGGCAATGAGTTCCAAGCATCATTGGGCGCAAAGAGTGGTCTAGCAGGCGTATTGCCGATCAACTCACGTTTCAAAGTCGACGCTTTGGCCGATGGAAACTTTCAGTTTACAGGGGGCATGTACAAAGACTCACCTGCAGAACTAGGCCCAATGGCTTTACTTCGTGTGGTTGACGACAACAGTGACGTGCGGGTTATCGTCGGAAGTGAACGAATGCAATGTCTCGACCTCGCAATCTTTCGGCATCTAGGTGTAGAACCCACGGAACAAAAAATTCTCGTTGTAAAAAGCAGTGTCCATTTCCGTGCCGACTTCGACCCAATAGCGGCACAAACGTTAGTCGTTGCAGCACCAGGCGCACACCCCTGTGAGTTGGCAAAGTTATCCTATAAAAATTTACGGTCTGGTATTCGCCTGGAACCAATGGGGGCAGAGCATTAAGTAACATGGCCGTTATTTGCACACCACATCTGTGGGTTCCAATGCCTGATGGCAGTCAACTCGGCGCCCGGCTCTGGTTGCCTGAAAATTCGGGCCCTGTGCCAGCAATTCTTGAATATATTCCCTATCGAAAAGACGACTATTCGGCACTAAGAGATTCGACCACCATAGCGCATTTTGCTCATCAGGGTTACGCCTGCATTCGAGTCGATATGCGCGGCTCGGGCAGTTCTGATGGCGTGCTCCTTGATGAATATACCGATCAGGAAGTGGATGATGGCGTGGCGGTTATCGACTGGTTAGTGCAACAGGGCTGGTGTGACGGCAATGTCGGCACTATCGGAATATCCTGGGGCGGTATTACCGGTATGCAGCTTGCGCAACGTGCACCCGAAGCGCTTAAGACCATTATTGTGCTCGGCGCTACGCAACATCGTTATTATGACGATGGCTCCTATTATATGGGTTGTCTGGTTGGACAGACTATCGGCTGGGCCTCATTGATGTTTGGCTATAACACGAGACCACCCGACCCGAAGCTGGTTGGCGATGACTGGCGTAAACTCTGGTTCGACCGACTTGAAGGTGCGCCGCATTACCTTGAGCGATGGTTTGCGCACCAGCATGTTGATGACTACTGGCTAAGTAATAATGTTGCCACTGACTACGACGCCATCAAAGTACCTGTATACGCCGTCAGCGGTCACGTCGATTGCTGGCCAAATACGGTATCGAGTTTGCTGCAAAATCTGTCGGTACCCGTTCGCGGTTTGCAAGGACCCTGGTGTCATCGCTTTCCGCATCTGGGCATACCTGGGCCAACCGTTGATTTTTTATCAGACGCCATACGCTGGTTTGATCAATGGTTAAAAGGTAAAGACACGGGCATCATGGATGAAGCGGCTTATCAGGTTTATCTTCAGGACAGTGTGCGGCCGAAAACCTTTTACGACACTAGACCCGGTCGATGGGTAGGCGAAGCGCAGTGGCCTTCGAAACAAATCAAGAACCAGACATTTCATTTCACCGAAAAAGGGTTAGATTTACAGCCCGCTCAGGGCCAGTATTTCGATATCACGTCACCACAGTCAGTCGGGCTGGCATCAGGAGAATACATGCCCTGGTTTGCCTTTGGGCCTGCTGAAGAATTGCCTGGTGATCAGCAAACCGAAGATGCTGGATCCCTGGTATTTGACACAGAAACATTGCAATCCAGTATAGATATTCTTGGCAACCCAGTCGCGCAAATTAGCTTGAGCTGCGATCAAGCTCAGGCACTGATTGCTGTCAGGCTTTGTGATGTATGGCCAGATGGGGCGAGCACATTAATCACACGAGGCTTATTAAATTTGAGTCAGCGAAACGGCAAGTCAAACCCTGAAGCGATCAACCCAGGAGAGAATTATCAGGTCGAAGTACGACTCAATCACGTTGCTTATGTCGTCCCAGAAAATCACAAACTGCGGCTATCGATATCAACCAGTTACTGGCCTATCGCCTGGCCCTCTCCTGTCAATGCAAAAATCAAAGTTTCATCAGATTCGAGTTTTCTGGAGTTACCAATCAGATCGTCCACAGCAGTCGACGGTAAGCTCACCGAATTTGGGAATACACAACTTGGCGATTCAATCGCTAGTACAACACTACGTGAAGTTGAGCAAAAAAGAGTCAGATACAAAGATCCTGATATCGGATTAAACATATTAGAAATTGTTGCAGACAATGGAAAGAAACGATTCGATGACAGCGGAATGGAAATGGGCTCAACCTCGCTGAGCCGCTTCTTAATTAACGATACCGATCCGCTTTCGGCAAAAGCAGAATACGAGTGGATATGGGAATACAGTCGAGAAGACTGGCAGACCAAAACCAAAACCAATACAGTCATTACTAGCGATTTAAAGTACTTTTACCTAAAAGCAGAATCGATCGCCTGGGAAGGTGAGGTAGAAGTCTTTCGTAAGCAGTGGAATCAAAAATACTTGCGGGATCATTTTTAGGGTTGCCTATCTCTACGTTTTAATTTTTGTTAGTGAAAGCTAATAGTTAAAAAGTGATTATTCAGATTTGATCGGCCTGAAAAATAACCGGCCAGATACCAATAACAAAGCAGGTTTCGAGGTTGTCTCCCTTTTTCTGCCGGGATTGCATGTGAATTCAACTGGTCGATTCGACACATACGTTAAATCTCTCTGCTGGAGGTTCGTATCCTAAAGTTTTTCGAGGTCTCTCATGTAGCTGTCGAGCTAGGGCATTGAGCTTTTGTAAAAAATACATTGCCAGCTCAAGTCAAGACATCTTAACAATCTGCTGGATTAAGCCGGAGCTGCCACAGCTTAAATTTCAGTATCAACTCGTACGGTCTATAATACTCGTTCGATTGAACATTATCCTGCAGTTGAATATCAGGGTAGTGTTCATTCATACCTCCTGGCATAATCTCATGAGGCCACTCTTCGATACGATGTAACAGCATAAAATTCTTGTCAATTGTCGTTATAATTGTCATGATAAAACCATGACAATATGGCCCCCAAATTCCGAAGATATTAAACGTCCAGCTTATCGTTCTCTTGCTGATTGCCTGATTCGAGCCGTCGAAGATGGTGAGTTGAAAGATGGAGATCAATTGCAAACCCATCGAGAGCTTGCAGATCAGCTGGGACTCAGCATACAAACCATTAGTCGGGCCTACGAAGAGTTGATTCGGCGTGGATTTGTTTCCGGGGAGGTCGGGCGAGGTACCTTTATACGGTCCAATGGTTCCAATTTAAGTTCACCGTGGCAAGATGATACTGGTGATCAAAGCAATGAGCTGATCGATTGCTCAATCTTAAAACCGGTTTCTGCGTCAATACATATGGAAAGTATGCGTGCTGCGCTATCTCAGCTTAGTGATGATTTACCCGCATCAGTCATCTTTTCCTTTCGCCCTACAAGAGCGCAGCGTCTTTACCATGATGCCGCAGGAATTTGGCTGGCGCGCTGTGGGTTCGAAACTTGTCCAGAGGTTGTGCAGTTAACAAACGGTAATACATCGGCGATGACAGTCGCCTTAATGACTGCAGCTAGCGTTGGTGATCTTATAGTCACAGAAGGCATGTGTCATCACACACTCAAGCCCTTGACTCGTTATCTCGGATTGCGTCTAAAAGGACTGGAAACAGACGAGCAGGGAATCCTGCCCGAAGACTTCGAACACGCCTGTGTCAGTGAGTCCGTAAAAGCGCTTTATGTGATGCCAAGCGGCTTGAATCCACTGGCCAGAATGATGGGGTTAGAAAGGCGCAAGGCGCTTTGCGAAATTGCACGTAAATACGATGTATTTCTGATTGAAAATGATGCCTGGGGACCCATTCAACCTGAGCGCCCTCAGCCATTTGCTGTACTTGCGCCAGAACGCACATTTTATTTTACGAGCTTTACCAAATGTATTATGCCTGGCCTACGCAGCGGATATCTAGTCGTACCAGAAACGCTGGCATCTGCATCAGCCAACAGTCACCTGGTCAGCAACTGGATGGCGACACCCATGCTGGCTGAAGTAGCATCAAGATGGATCAAGGACGGTACCGCAGTCAAATTGCTTGAGTGGCAAATAAAAGTTCTCGGCGAGCGAAATAAAATGGCCGCTAAGGTACTGGGTGATATCCCCTTCCACGCCAGCCCCAATGGCCTGCATATCTGGTTACCACTACCAGCGACCTGGGAAGAAGCGTCTTTCGTCACACAGGCTCGCCTGCATGGCGTTGCCGTAGCACCCGGTTCAGTATTTGCCGTTTCTGAAACGGCAGGGCATTCTGGTGTGCGAATATGCCTGGGTGTCAATACTGACACTGCCCTCAAGCGTGGGCTGGAAATTATTGCTCGTCTCGTCAAAAGCCAACAGGAACCTGCCTTACTAGGGATATAGCCACAAAGCAAAATTGTCATGGTTTAATATAATAATTGACATGATTATTGTGCTGAATTATCTTGGGTATTAGTAGGACAAGAGAGTTTTTACTGATGCGGTAAGATTCCCTATTCAGCGCAACTGATGTTTCGACCGCCCTTAATACCGAATCGCCCGACCACCACGTCAGTATCCCTCTTGTTCCTCCGATTTATATAACTAATACACTGAGGAGAGCATAATGAAAAAATTTCTAACAACGATCTCTATCGTCGCGGGTATGACGATAGCCAGTTCATCTTATGCCGATGAATGGAAATACGTAATGGAGGAAGGTCTTACCGATCCTCAAGGGTTGTACGCTGTTAAATTCAAAGAAGAGATTGAAAAAAACTCGGATCACACGATTAAAATTTACCCTGTCGGTACTCTAGGTGAGTCGGCGGATGCAATGGAGCAAACCCAGGCAGGATTGTTACAGTTCATTGACCAGTCGCCAGGATTTACCGGGGCGTTGATCCCGGAGGCCGAGGCTTTTCTAGTGCCTTATATTCAACCAACTGACCCCAAAGTCGTGCAAAATTTCTTTAAAAAAGGTAAGGCCGTCAACGAAATGTTCCACGGCATCTACCGTGAACATGGTCTTGAATTGCTTTCTATCTTCCCCGAAGGCGAGATGGTCGTGACCACCATGAAGGAATTTCGTAATCCGGCTGACCTGGCGGGCATGAAAATTCGTACCATGACTTCACCACTTTTGCTCGAAACCTACAAAGCTTTCGGCGCTTCACCGATTGCTATGTCATGGGGCGAGTTAATTGGCGCGCTAAAAACCAATATGGTCGACGGCCAGGAAAATCCGACTATCTGGATTGAAGCCTATGGTCTTGATGAATTAACCAAGGTGTTGACTTATACCGGCCACGGCCAGTACACCACTGCGGTCATGGCTAATTCAGACTTTTATGATGGCCTGGGTGACAAGGACAAAAAGCTCATCCAGGACGCTACCGATGTAGCGCATAGCTATATCCTTGATCTGGTTGTCAAAATGGATGAAATTGGGCTGAATAAAATCAAAGAAACCAACCCTGGTTACAAGATTGTTAAGTTGACTGAAGCGGAACGAGCTGTGTTTAAAGAACGTGCAGTGGCAGTTGAAAAGGTCTTCATCGAAAAAGCAGGTGATCGCGGCGCGAAAATCCTCGAACAGATGAAAGCGGATATCGCTGCGGCAATGTAAGAAAAGTCTGTTACTCGATTTAGAATTCAAATAGCTTTTAAAATTCATATTACTGTCGAGTAATCTTTTACGGGTAGTTTCTCCTCCGTGTTGCTGTTATTTCCACTGTGATGGGAATAGCAGCTTTCTTCAAATCGGAGTCCTGGCTATTTGTTATCAAAAAATTTTATTAATTAGTTTATCGATCAGTCTTTCCTTGGGTAATGTGAAATGAATGAGACAAGTAAACAAAGCGGCAATAAGTCATTTGTAGCGGGCATCATCGACACTATCGATAGCCGCATAGCCAAATTAGAAGAGTTTATCATGGCGGTTGGCATCATATTGATGGCAGTCAACACCATCGCCAATGTCATTAGCCGGTTCATATTCAACCACTCCATTATCTTCGCGGAAGAACTCAACAGTACTTTTATTTTACTGGTGACTTTTGCCGGTATGGGTTATGCGGCAAGGCACGGCAGGCATATCAGAATGTCGGCCATTTATGATGCCATGCCAGATAAAGTCAGAAAGATATTAATGACCATAATCGTCTCAGTAACAGCAATTTTCATGCTTATTCTGGCCTACTATTCGGTGCAATACATCTACCACGTCTATTCAAAAGGCAGGGTTATGCCAGCACTCGGAGTGCCTGTTTATATTACCTACCTCTGGGTTCCGGTCGGCTTCTTTATTACTGGTATCCAGTACGCCTTAACTGCCGTTAAGAACTTCCGTGAAAAAGAAATTTATCTTTCCACGGATTTACTCGAACGTGAAGCTCAGGAAATCGAGGTCTAATTGTGGCTCTAGTCATGTTTTTGGTAATGGCGGTTTTACTACTGCTCGGTTTTCCGATGATGATCCCGTTAATCGCGGGCGCTATGGTCGGTGTCGTAGAACTGTTTGGCACTGTCGATAAGACCGAGTTTATGGTTCAGCAAATGCTCGGTGGTATACGCCCCGCATCGTTAATCGCTGTGCCCATGTTTATGCTCGCAGCCGATATTATGACCCGCGGTCATTCCGCCGAGAGATTAATCGATATGGTGATGGTATTCGTCCGTCATATAAAAGGAGGGTTGGCAGTCAGTACTTCATCAGCCTGTGCTTTGTTTGGCGCCGTATCCGGCTCGACTCAGGCAACCGTGGTTGCAGTCGGCGGGCCACTTCGGCCACGTATGTTAAAAGGTGGTTACAAGGATTCATTTATCCTCGCGCTGATCGTCAACTCCAGTGACATCGCGTTTTTGATACCGCCAAGCATCGGCATGATTATTTACGGCGTGGTTTCAAAGTCGTCTATTCCCGAACTGTTTGTTGCCGGCATCGGCCCGGGGTTACTGATTCTATTTTTGTTTTCGATTTACAGTATGATTTACGCCACTATCAAAAAAGTACCGACCGAACCCAAAGCGAATTGGGGCGAGCGTTTCGTCGCGGTCAAACGTGCTATGTGGCCAATGGGTTTCCCGGTCATTATTATTGGTGGCATATTCGGCGGTATTTTCAGTCCTACCGAAGCGGCGGCCGTTAGTGTTGTCTATGCACTGATTTTGGAAGTGATTATATTTCGCTCCATCACCATCGCTGACTTTTACTCCATTGCCAAATCCACTGGCATGGTGACCGGCGTCGTCTTTATTCTGGTCGGTGCGGGCGCAGCATTTGCCTGGGTATTGTCCTTTGCGCAAATTCCCCAGGAGCTACTGGGGGCTATTGGTATTACAGAAATGGGGCCAATCCAGGTGCTGTTTGTTATCTCAATCGCCTTTTTTGTTGGCTGTATGTTTGTTGATCCAATCGTAGTGATATTGATACTGGTGCCGATTTTTGCACCAGTTATAAAAAGCACAGGGCTCGACCCAATCCTGGTCGGCACACTGATTACCTTGCAAGCTGCCATTGGTTCTGCTACGCCACCATTTGGTTGCGATATTTTCACTGCGGTTGCAGTATTCAAGCAACCTTACCTCGAGGTCGTGAAGGGCACACCGCCTTTCATAATTATATTACTCAGCGTCTCTGTACTGATGATTTTCTTTCCTCAAATTGCGCTATTTCTGCGCGATGTTGCGTTCGATAAATAGGAGAAGAAAACTATGTTTGAAAGAATTCTAGTAGCTGTTGATGGTTCTGATAGTGGGATGGATGCACTTAAAACGGCTATTGAGCTGCAAAAGTCCTTCCAGTCCGAATTGTTCATTTTGACGGTTTATCGTGAACATAGTATGTGGAAAGCATCGGTATCCATGGTGAATCCGGAATTAACTGGCTCGACCGACTCCGCACTGAAGGAATACGCGAAAGAAGTTGCGGAAAAGAGCAAACAATACGCCAGGGAACAGGGCGTCGAAAATGTTCGATCATTCTATATGGGCGGCGGGCCCGCGCGAACAATCGTCAAGTTTGGTGATGACCATGATGTCGGCCTTACCGTATTAGGTAGCAGAGGTTTAAGTGATTCGGAAAGATATTTACTGGGCAGTGTGTCGCACAAAGTTACTAGCACATCAACTCGCCCTGTACTCGTGGTTTAAGCATAATTCTCATGTCTGAATATATTTCGTCCTTCATATTGATACACAATCTCTGGCAGTGGGTTAACAGGTTGAAGCAATAAATGATGAAAAATGAAATACAGTCACCGGTAAAGTTAACCGATACCACGCTCCAGTTCGAGGGGCCTCGCGCATGGAAGAGGCTAGGGTTGATAGCGCTGGCCACCGACCTGACCAGTGAGCGAGATTTCGCAAACCTGTTGCCGCACGACCAGGCCGGCCTTTATACCACCCGAGTGGCATTCGAAAACCCGACTACGCCTGAAAACCTACGCCACATGGCACCACGTCTAACGGCCGCCGCCGATTTGATCATACCGGGCGAACCGCTCGATGCGATCTGTTACAGCTGCACCGCGGCATCGGTGGTGATTGGTGACGAAGCGGTCACTAGCGCCATTCATGAAGCGCGTCCCGGTGTTCCGGTAATAACGCCGTCGGGCGCAGCACGGCAGGCATTTGCTGCTCTGGGAGTTCAGCGCATTGCGATTCTAACGCCGTATCTTGTCGAGACCAGTCTGCCGATGGCGACTTATTTCTCGCGTTATGGGCTGGAAGTCACGCGGCTTGACTGCTTCGGGCTGGACGATGACCGCATCATGGCACGGGTGAGCCACGATAGTATTATTGAAGCTGCCTGCAAAGTGGATGGGCCAGAGGTTGAGGCAATATTTATTTCCTGCACCGCGTTACCCGCGGTTCCGGTGATCGCTAAAATCGAATGTCTTACCGGTAAGCCAGTAGTGACTTCGAACCAGGCAAGCGCCTGGGCAATGATGCGTCATGCTGGACTCGATTTCCGCCCGCAGGGTTATGGTCACCTATATGATCTCGGTCTGCCTTCTGCTGATTAGAAGCCTACTCGCATGAGCAAATCAATATAAAACCATCGACTTCTTAACATTTATTCAGGTTCCACACATGAAAATTAAAAGCCCAATTTCCGCCACCGTCGACTTCGACAAAAATGGCGTTCAGCACGGTTTCCTCAAGCTACCGCATTCGCACGACGATTCAGCCTGGGGTTCGATGATGATCCCGATAACAGTTGCGCAAAACGGTGAAGGGCCAACCATTTTATTTACCGGCGCCAATCACGGTGATGAATATGAAGGCCCTATTGCTTTGTACGATTTGGCACAGAGCATCAATGCAGACGATCTTAGTGGTCGAGTTATTATCGTACCGGGTATGAACTATCCGGCTTTTCGTGCGGGTAAGCGTACTTCGCCAATCGACGGCGGCAATATGAATCGAGTGTTCCCTGGTAACCCTGCCGGCACACTTACGGAAAAGATTGCCGATTACTTTCAACGCACACTTTTGCCGATGGCTGACTATGCCGTCGATTTCCACTCCGGTGGCAAAACCCTGGATTTTCTACCCTTTTGCTGTGCCCATGTGCTTGACGACAAAGCCCAACAGGCACGTTGCATCGCGGCAATGCAGGCGTTCAATGCACCGCATTCAATGATGCTTTTAGAAATAGAAGCCGCGAGCATGTACGACACCGCTGCCGAGAATCAGGGTAAAACTTTCATCAGTACCGAACTGGCTGGTGGTGGCACCGCCACAGCTGCAACCATCGCTATCGCCAAAAAAGGTATTCGTAATATCTTACGCCATGCTGGAATAACCCAGGGTGAGCTCGAAGTAGATGACACGATAAACCTGGATATGCCTGATCAAAACTGTTTTGTCTTTAGCGAATCCGAGGGTTTACTCGAACTTTGTGTCGACCTGGGTGCCAGGGTGAAGGCAGGTGACCTGCTTGGCCGTGTCCACGATATGAAACGTACCGGCCAGGTGCCGATTGATTATCATGCAAAAATCGATGGTATTTTCAGTGGCCGGCATTTTCCCGGTCAGATTGCCATGGGTGATTTTCTCGGCGTTATCGCTGTACCCATGTAAATTGAAAATATAGATCAGTATTTAGAAATGGTTAATTCATTTGAATCAGTCAAACAAACACCAGAATTTGATCAAGGCCCCGGGAAGGTCAGAATCGGCCTGGTGACCCTGTCGAATGACTATGTCACCGAGCGCGACTTCATCAATATGCGCCCCAGTGATGATGTCGTAATTTACGTCAGTCGCGTGCTTAATACGCCGCAATGCACGGTCGAAACACTTCAGGAAATGGCATCCAAAATTACCGAAGCAACTTCACTGCTGGTTCCAGAGGGACGCCTTGATGTTGTCGCCTATGCCTGCACATCTGGTACGGCGGTGATGGGCTTCGAGCGAATTCAATCATTGATTCAAGCGACTCGACCCAACATTACCTGCGTGACGCCGTTGACATCATCACTCGCTGCCATGGATTTGTTTGGCGTGAAGCGTATTGCGGTTTTGACGCCTTATATCGATGAAGTGAATACGAGCATCGCTGAATATCTAGAAGCAAAGGGTAAATCAATTAGCGCTTTCACCAGTTTCAAACTGGCTGAAAACGAGGATATGGCGAGACTATCTGCCGAGAGTGTTTATCAGGGAGCACTCGAAGCTGACCGCGATGACGCAGAGGCACTGTTCATTTCCTGCACTGCCATTCGTGCCGTTGATGTCATCGAGAGAATTGAACGAACGTTAGGTAAACCAGTGATCACTGCAGTACAGGCTATGTACTGGCAATCTTTAAGGCTGGCTGGATTTACCGGAAAAGTTAAGGACTATGGTCAACTACTGAGACATGACTGATCAATTAAATTTAAGCTTCTGTGAGAGAAACAAACAATGAGTTACAGTAAACCATTCGATAAAGCTGAATACCAACAACGCGTTAATAAGGTCAAACAGAGCATGCAGTTCGCAGGCTTCGACCTGTTAATCTGCCAGGATCCGGCTAGCATGGGGTGGCTTACGGGTTTCGACGGTTGGTCATTTTATACACCCCAGGCAGTGCTCGTTCATCTGGATGAGTCTTCACCTATCTGGTTCGGTCGCGCCCAGGATGCCAAGTCTGCACATATTACTACCGACATTTCGGTTGAAAATATTGTCAGTTTTAGCGAAGGTCTGGTGCATCACCCAACCGGACATCCCTTTGATGAGTTATGCGAATTAGTGATTGCCCGTGGATGGGGATCTGCCCGAATTGGTGTTGAGCTTGATGCGCACTACTACACTGCTCGGGCACACCAACATATAACCAAAGGCCTGCCAAATGCGACCATTTCGGATAATCATGAAATTGTTAACTGGGCACGGCTGGTAAAATCAGAAGCCGAGCTCGTCTATATGCGTGAAGCTGGCCGTATCGTCACCGACACCATGAACAAGGCTATTTCCAGACTCCAGCCGGGCGTTCGTCAATTCGAAGTCATCGCCGATGTCTACCATACTCAAATCACTGGATTCGATAATAAGTTTGGTGACTACACCAGCCTGTGCCCACTGATTCAAGTGGGTGAAGGCACATCCACACCGCATTTAACCTGGACCGACGATCCCCTGCCCGATAGCGGTCTCATCGTCATGGAAATTGGAGCAGCCAGGCGTCACTATCACGCACCGCTGACTCGTACCATGCATATTGGTAAACCACCGGCAGAAGTAGAGAAACTGGCCGATGTTATTCTCGAAGGTGGAGATCGTGCACTCGAAGCAGCGAAACCGGGTGTTACTTGCGAAGAAGTTGAAGCTATTTGGCAAGCTGTGCTTAAACGTCATGGCTATAGTAAAGAGAGTCGGGTTGGTTATTCAATCGGGTTAAATTATCCGCCAGACTGGGGCGAGCGTACCGCTAGTTTGCGACCTGGCGACCAGACCGTGTTGCAGTCGGGTATGTGTTTTCATTTTCAGTCCGGCATGTGGTTGGATGACTTCGGTGCCGCCATTTCAGAACCATTCGTAGTGACCGACAAAGGTGGCGAACACCTGAGCCATGTCGATCGCGAACTCATCGTAATATATTAGGTAGATTGAAAATAATGTCAGAAAACTCCTTTATAAATAGCTTTGCGTCAGACAATGTTTCCTGCGCTTGCCCAGAAGTAATGGATGCAGTCGTCGCCGCGAATTCAGGGATTGCCGTGTCTTATGGACAAGACGCCCATACCGTCAAACTCGAAGCAACACTGTCAGCTTTTTTTGAAACCCCAGTCAAAGTATTTCCGGTCGTCAGTGGCACAGCAGCCAATGCATTAGCCCTGTCGACTCTGACCCCGTCATACGGAAAAGTATTCTGCCACGAAATGTCGCACATCAATACCGATGAATGCGCTGCACCTGAATTTTTTACTGGTGGGGCCAAACTCATCTCAATAGCGAGTGACGACGGCAAAATCACGCCCGAGGCCCTGACTTCGGTATTTCGTGGAAAAGGCAATGTGCATGCAGCCCAACCCGCCGCCTTAAGCATTACTCAGTCATGCGAAGTTGGAACGGTATATCAACTGGACGAGATTGCAGCGGTTGCTAAAACAGCACATGAACATGGCTTAACCATACACATGGATGGCGCTCGTTTTGCTAATGCCCTGGTTGCATTAAATGCCAGTCCCGCAGAAATGACCTGGAAGTCTGGTATCGATGTACTGTCGCTGGGTGGTACTAAAAACGGCTGTCTTGCGGCTGAAGCTGTGGTTTTTTTCAAACCGGAGCTGGTCCAGGCATTCCCTTTCTTGCACAAAAGAGCCGGGCAACTACTATCCAAAATGCGATTTGTATCAGCGCAACTTGAGGCTTATGTCACCAACAATGTATGGCGGCGAAATGCACAACACGCCAACGCTATGGCAGCACGTCTCAGTAAAGGATTAGCAGCCATTCCAGGCATCGAACTAGAGTTTCCAACCCAGTCCAATGAAATTTTTGCCAATATCCCACGAAAGGTTATCGATCGTCTTGCAGCTAAAGGCATTCAGGTTACCGAGGGTGAACTTGACGAAACTGCGCCACCGCGTTTTGTGACTGCCTGGGATAGCAAAATTGAAGACGTCGATAATTTGATTGCTGCAATTGAATTGTGCAGTGGTGATGATCAGTAAAGTTTGCGAGGTATAACAATGGGGTCGATCTCGCTTAGCTGGTTCTCAATTGACGAATTTAGTCCGCTTTCAGCAAAAGCAGAATCGATTGCCTGGCAAGGTGATGTAGAAGTGTTTCGTAAGCAGTGGGATCAAAGATACTTGCGGGATCATTTTTAGGGTTGCCTATCTCTACGTTCTATTTTTTGTTGATTAAGTTAATAGCTAAAAGGTGCTCGTTGAGCTTTGAACTGACGAAAGTTTATCCTGATTTCAAAAGTAACTCAGAGTTACTAATGGCACAACCGCCGATGTGGTCGTGGTTGATGTTCTTGTTCGGTTGAGATCACCTAAAACAGCGGTTCAGCCCAGCGTCCCTTAATCCCAGTAACGTCAAAAAGAGGTTGCTACTTTACACTTTAAGTAGATGGTGAAAAAATCCGTTTTGAGGCATTTCACTAATCTCGTATACAGACTTCTACTAAATTTAGGCCCTTGCGCTATTTGGTGATCCTTTAGAGTGAGAAATATAGATGATTGACTAGTAGGGCCTTTTAGAGAATTATTGTTTATCGGCCGCCGTTGCCCCAGCGGTAACCATTTAAAAATTTGTCGAGCAGTAGGATGCAACGACCGGATAACAAATTTAGAAGTACCTGTATCCTTGATTTAAATACTTGAGAGCAACTGATGAGTGAAATTCAAAATGTGGCGATTGTCGGTGGAACGCATGGCAACGAGTTCACTGGTATAGTTTTATTAAAGAACTGGCAAAAAAAACAGGAGCTGATTTCCCGACCAAGCTTAAACTGTGAAACTCTTTTCGCCAATCCGAAGGCATATGAGGCGAACACGCGCTATTTGGATAGTGACCTCAATAGACAGTTTTCGCTCACGTCTCTGGCTGACAACACACTTACTAACTATGAGCAAAGTCGTGCGAAAGTGATCAATAGTCAGTTAGGTCCAAAAGGAAATTCCAGAATCGATTTTATTATCGATCTTCACAATACCACGAGTAATATGGGACCCTGTTTAATGCTATGTAAGGCTGATGACTTTAATAAAAAGCTCGGCGCCTACATAAAAAAATCCATGCCTGAAGCCAATATTATATTTGACAATATTCCTGGGGGGAGTGACCAAAATTATTTGTCTTCAATCAGCCCACAGGGAGTAACAATAGAAGTTGGACCCCAACCGCAATCAGTCATTCGACAAGATATTTTTGAAAGCATGAGCATGATGACGCATTTTCTGCTGGACTACCTGGAAATGACAAATACAAAAAAACTGCCGAAATTACCCGTCAGTTACGAAGCCTTTCAGTATGTCGAAACTCTGGAGCTACCTATGGACAATAAGGGGGCGCGCATCGGTATGATTCACAAAGATCTACAGGACAATGATTTCAAGCTGCTCAAGAAAGGTGATGCCATTTTCACTCTTTTTAGCGGGGAGGAGATTTTTTACCAGGGAGATTATGACGCTTTCCCACATTTCGTAAACGAAGCAGCCTACTACGATAATAATTTGGCTATGTCACTGTCAAAGAAATTTTCGATTTCAATTTAGCTAGTCGGAATATTGATGCCATTTTTTATCTATAAGCGTGGGAACTAGTTTCATAATAGAAGCAGTAAAACCCTAATAGATAAACAGTTCCGGAATAGCCTATCTCTTCGTAATGCTGATTATCTTCTAAAAACACTCGTTTCTTGTTTACACTGACCGAAAAACTGTGAACTGCATTGATGCGATATGGAAAGGCCTGACGCTTATCATGTGTTGGTTATTTCACGTCTTTGACCTAGTAATTTGATTGACCGGTATCTGGAAGCAGCCGTTTAAATTTCATCTATCAAAGGTTCGAAAGTCCCCTTTGCTGCCGTTAACGCAAACAGAACAAGCGTGAGGTACAAACGTCGCTGTTGCTGTTTATGTTAGGCATTGACAGGTTTATCAATATTCCAGATAACCTCCCCAGGCCCGCTCGTTCCTGGAAACTGCCAGCCCATGTGGGCCAACTTCCAGATGGACTTGCACCGTAACGGTGGTGGCAGATGCATAGATCATCAGCTTTGACCCTTTAAGTTTTAGCTAGCGATGATAGCCCCACCCTGCAATTGGCCATTGCTCATCTGATATTGCAGCAGCTGGGCATACGTAGACCGATTTTCTACTAGTTCAGCGTGTGTGCCTTGTTCGAGCTGTTGACCACCACTCATAACTACGATCTGATCAGCGTCGCGTACTGTCGCCAGACGATGTGCGATCACTAAAGTCGTGCGATTTTGCATCAGCTCTTTTAGCGCACGGTGCACCGCTTGTTCGCTGATGGCATCGAGATGCGAAGTTGCTTCGTCGAGTACTAGTATCGGTGCGTCACGTAGGAAGGCGCGCGCAATGGATACACGCTGACGCTGTCCGCCGGACAGCGCGTAACCGCGTTCACCTACCCTGGTATCAAGGCCTCTCGGTAGTTGTGAGACAAAATCATGCAGCTCGGCTCGTTGTACCGCCTGCATTAATTCAGCATCATCAGCACCCGGTCTTGCCATTAGCAGATTGGCCCGAAGGCTGTCGTTGAACAGGTAGGTATCTTGAGCCACCAGCGCGACATGCAACCGCAAGTGTTCCAGAGTTAGCCCGCGAATGTCTTGTCCGGAGATTCGTATCTGCCCCTGCTGCGGATCCCAGAATCGCAGCAGCAGGTGCGCTATAGTGCTCTTGCCGGCACCCGACGCACCAACGATAGCGACAGTACTACCCGCGGGAATGTGCAGGTTGATTTGATTCAACGCAGCTGCATCTTGTTCGTCATAGTGAAAGACAAGGTTGCTAAACTCGATATCCAATGCCTTACCAACAGGAAGCATTTCCTGGTTCTCGTTGCTCTGAAGGGCGTCATCGCTGACCGCTGGTTCGCTATCGTGAACTTGAATCAAGCGGTTTGTAGCGGCGAAGGTTTCCGCCAGCTGGCGTCCGGCATCGGATATTTCGATAACCGGCAGAAACGCTGCCATCGATGCCAGTGCTAACAACGGCAGATAAACAGCGTCGAGTTTGCCGACCGCCACCAATGAAACCGAGATCAGAATCACGACCAGCCCAGCCATCATCGTCAACAAATCCGTGATCACTATATGACGCGTCATTTCCCTGAAGAAGGGGATGCGTTCGCGATGGTGCTGTTCGATCAGCTCTACGAACTGTTCGCGCCGTTTGGTTGTTGCCTGGTACGCCAATAATTCACCAAGACCCTGTAGACTTTCCACTGTGTGTGCAGACAAAGCTCCCAGTACCTGGCGCGCCCGACCTGCCAGTTGGTCGATACGACCACGCAGTACGACGGGCATACAAACCACCAGGATTAGAAACGGTAACAGCCCCAATGCCAACCTGAAATCAAATCCTGCCAGTAATACCAGCACCAGTGTCGGCACCAGTGCGGCGACAAAGACTGGCGTGATGGTATGTGCGAAAAAGTACTCGACCATTTCGATATCGTGTGTCGCGAGATTGATCAGATCACCACTGCGGCGGCGCAACATAAATGCAGGTGCGAGGCTGTCGAGCTTGCGGAACAGAGCGATTCGCATCTCCGACAGTAGGCGAAATGCCATGTCGTGTGCGAGCCAGGATTCCAGCCAATGCAATACCGCGGCGGCAACCGCAACAATGCCCAGCGCGATCAGCCAATTGCTGTAGTCCGACCCATTTCTGACAGCAACTGCCGCCAGTGCCGAGAGCAGACTGACACCAATAAACGCTAAAACACGAAATACACCCAGTATGAAAGTCGCTACCAGTCGAACCTTCCAGGGCGCAGCAAATTTAAACAATTGCCGTAACACCCGACCCCAGGAATAAGCATCTGAGTGTAAAACATCACTCTGCAGATCTACTTCCTTCCTGGCAGGATTGCTCTCGGAATGTGTTTCATCGGCGTTTCCGGGTTCACTGCCAATATCGTCGCTATTGAACTTTGTAGTCAAACCCAAATTGGCTGTCATGTTCTGATGCTCAGCAACCTGCGAAGCCATCAAATCCGAGTAGACACCTTTACGCTGGATCAATTCAGCATGCGAACCCTGTTCAGCAACTTGCCCCTGATCCAGTACTAGAATTCGATCACATCCAACCACACTGGACAAGCGGTGTGCCATGATCAGCGTCGTCCTACCTTGCATCAAACGATCCAGTGCTTTCTGAATGATGGCTTCGTTTCTGGCATCGACCGAAGACAGGGCTTCATCAAGTATCAATATCGGTGCATCACGCAAGATTGCACGGGCAATGGCGAGCCGTTGTTTTTGTCCACCCGAAAGCCGCAGCCCGCGCTCACCAATCACCGTGTCGTATCCATCAGCCAGGGCAGTAATAAACTCATCGGCGTTGGCCGATTTGGCAGCCTTAATCAGAGCCTGATCACTGGCGTCGGGATCTCCCATCAACAGGTTCTCGCGTACAGTGCCGTGGAACAGGTGAGTGTCCTGATTGACTATTGCGAAGTTGCGTCGAAGCTGCTCAAGTGACAGCTCTCGAATGTCCTTGCCGCCGAGACGAATTTCACCAGAATCAGGGTCGTAGAATCGCAACAGTAAACGCGCGATTGTTGATTTTCCTCCACCGCTGCTGCCTACCACACCGATGCGTTCACCGGCATCGATGTTGAAACTCAGGCTGTTGTGAATCATACCGCGAGAAAGTTCATTCGAGGTCGATTTATCATAGCTAAAGGTAACGTTTTCAAATGACAAACTGGCTACAAGTTCTTCGGCCGAGTCGCCGGTCTTGTAATGCCCTTGCGGTTCTGCGTCCAGAACCGAAAATACCTGCTTCGCTGCTGACTCGGCCAGCATGCCATCGTGCAATAACCCGCGTAATTCGCGCAATGGACGAAAAACTTCGACGCCGAGCAGCAAAACCATAATCAAGATTTCAAATTCCATCAGCCCATGACTGACACGATAAGCCGAAAGGGCCAGGGCCGCTGCAGCACCTAGTGTGATGCCAATATCGGTAATTCCACGTGAGAGTGAGTTGGTCGCAAGCACCCACATCGTACTTTGAAACAGTTCATGTGCATGTGTGGCTAGTTTGTTTTCGCGCGCTTTGCTTTGGCCAAAAGCTTTCAATGTCACCAATCCCTGCAGTGCATCGAGGAATTCAGAGGCAAATGCGCGATAGGCGTTCGAACGCCGCATAGAATTATCGGTATCCCAACGATGAAACAATCCAGGTGCCAGCAAAGTGAACAAGGCTGCGGTCAGTAGCACGCAGGCAACCGGAAAATCCAGCGTCGCCACCACTGCAAAAATTACCAGCGGCGTAATCGCCGCGACAAAGAACTGAGGTAGAAATTGACCGAAGTAAATTTCAAGTTGCTCAACGCCCTCGACTGCGGCAGAACTGACTTCGCCACTGCGTAGATGCGCCAAGTGCGCAGGGCCAAGCGCTACGACCTGATCAAATAAACGCGTGCGTATTCGATGCTGTACCAACGCCGCAGTATTGTGGGCAAGCATTAATCGTCGATAGTCCCAATACGCGTAGACCACCATCAACGCCAGTGTGCCAGCAGCAGCTGGCCAGATTTGTTGCAATCCCGCACCCAGCAAAACTTGACCGATCATCCACCCCATCAACAGCAGGCGTAACATGCCAAGTATTGAACCACCCAACCCCATGCCAACTGACAGTGCAATTCGGTGGCGCAAACCTTCGGTTAAAGACCAGAGCTTTTGATTAAGGTACATGATGGGACTCAGTGCAGGCTGATGATGTGGATACAGACTACTCTCAAAAATATTGAATAGCTCTAAGAGATAATGCATAGTGCCTGTTCATATTTGTAACGGCCATCACACACATGAATCTTGATTGGGACGACTTGCGCGTATTCCTCGCGATCAGTGCACAGGGGAATCTTTCGGCGGCCTCGCGCGCACTCAAAGTTAGCCAGCCGACCGTCGGGCGTCGCTTGAAATCTCTCGAAGAGAGCCTGGGTACGCAATTGTTCGACCGGTTACCGGATGGACTGGCGTTGACTAACCATGGTGAACAACTGGTGCCACTGGCACGTAATATGGAAACCGCAGCCGATGCTGTGCTGCGACATCAGGCCAGCTTTTCAAACGAAGTGCGGGGCACAGTGCGCATCTCGATGTACGAGCAAATCGCGCAGTTTTTTCTCCAGTATCTACCCGCCCTGCGTAAACGCTGTCCGGAGATAGAGATCGAATTTGCAATCGCGCACAATGCTGCAAACTTATCCCGTCGTGAAGCCGATTTATTGATTCGAGAATGTTTGCCGGATATACCTGATATTGTGGCGAAAAAACTGGGTCATTATCACTATGGCGTTTATGGCAGCACCCGTTACATAGAAAATCATCCCTCTGCTCTATCGGAGAACCGTTATCAGGATTGTGACTGGATCGGATTTGATGATGAGCACGTGCGATTTGTCGGACAGAACTGGTTGCGTGAAAAACTGGCTAAGCGCAATCCCATCGTTCGCAGCAACAATGGCGTTGTGTTACTTGATGCAATTCTAAACGGTGCCGGACTGGGCGTGCTTCCCTGTTTCGTTGGCGATCAGGAACCGACGTTACAACGCCTGGATCTAGTACCGGGTGACGGAGCAACTCTCTACTTGCTTGTGCATAAGGACATGCGCAAATCGCCAGCTGTACGTTTGATGATGGATGCCGTTACCGAGTTATTTGCCGAATACAATGATGTGCTACACGGTGAGCAGGTACACAATTTAACGAGTTCCCGTGATTGCGCCTTGCCGTTGTCTGACTAGAGTTTGAAATTGTTCTTTCGACTTAATACGCCTATGGCGTACATCTCAGATGATAACCCTAATTTCCTGGACGTCCATAATGTGCTAAAAGCAGGAGTTGAATTTATTTTTATGAATAGAGTCTGAGTGCCCAAAGCCGCCTTTCATTTGGTTTCATTGACGGTCGATAGTCACCTGCTTTTCACGCAGATAAGTTTTTGCCTGCAGGAAAAATATGTAGAGGGTGAGCGATAAGAGGCTGAGGCCGAGCCATAGAACCGCGCGCCGAAACTCCCGGTTTAACAATAGCAAAATACCAAAATCGGATGTGCTGATGGTAGCAAGGTGTTTACTTAAACCGAGTAGACGGTCGCGGTTAAGTTGCTCAATATTGTCGACTAAGCGTTCCAGGTTGACACGGTCTTTTGATTCCAGGTAGTAACTGCGTTTGTAAACGATGGTCGCATTACCAATCGCTAGTAGTGACGCAGTCAGTATTATCAGTACTATGGTTTTTTCCATCATATATAACCTTTCAGCGGGAAAAACGAATTAATATTATAAACAACTGTGGATAAATCTCAGCAATGATCGTATCCCTCTGTTCATTCTCAAAAATATTAGCCAAAGTATTAGTGTAGCGCTGGTTTTGGAAACACCGTCATACGAAGGAATAAAGAAGAAGATGCCTCACTGGAAGCTGATGTTCAGGGGCTAGTCGTTGGGGCTAACAAGTGCCCAAAGCAATAGTTGATTAGACGGTAAGTCAAAATTTATTTTCACCAATACTAGCACTGCTCATCATTCTTTTCATATTAGTGAGCTGATGATTAAAAAAGGAATCGGTTGCGTCGTTATATCCAAAATATCTGACGTTACCCATAATAAAAGCCATCCACCAAATCTGCCGAATGACGACAAAAGTATCTACCAAAGCTAAATCTTCAGTACCAATTTCACGGGTCGAACGATAACCTTGAAGAAATGACGAACAGAGCTCATTCCTATTTTGATCGTCCCATATACCCCAATTAAATGTCGCCAGTTCGAATATTCGAAACCCAAAACCACAAAATTCAAAATCAAAATGTGTTAGCGATCCATTGTCATTATGAACATTGCGACCATGGCAAAAACCGATATCAAGATTGCTTATTGGCACTTTATCCAGGGTACGACGAAGGCCGATAATCATGTCGTCGATAATTTTTCGATTAGCCGAATTTTCCTGTAAAAATGAACCAACGATATCCTGCGATCTATCCAAAAGATGCTCAATTTCAAGTCTAGGACGTTTGTGTTCCGTCTCGAAATCTTCAGATAGGTTATGCAGTTCGGCAACTGATGCGCCGAACAATCGCGCATCTTCTTCATAAATATGCTTACGCCCGCAATACTCAGGTTCGTCTCCTTTTGCATGCGTTGTCATTACCACATATCGCAAACCCTCTGGTGCATGGATTTCTGATACATATCCTCCTTCGCGCTTAGCAATCGGATAAGCTACGCTCGCACCATGCTCTTTTAGGTAATTCAAAGGTGCAATTTCGAAATCTACCTCTTCCCTGGAACGCAAACCATGCCGGTAAACGCGCAAAGAATAGATTTCATTAGAACAATGAACTTGATAAGTGTCATTACTTCCACGTTGCCAAAAAAGGCAAAATATTGGGTTTTCTGCAAGGTACTGAGGAACCAGCTTCAATAACAGTTCTTCTTCACAAATCGTAGAATAACTAACGTTAAGTTTCATTTTTGAGTTTCCCTCTGCTCTTACTGGTAATTAAAATATCTTTGCTTACATCTGCTTTGTGCTGTCTGTTGCCTTTCATAAGCGCTATCAGCAACAACCGTTTTATGACCATTGCTAGAATCGGTTCGTTTAATTTGAAACCACATGACGTATAACATCATTCATGTACCGATTTTCAATCGGTACAGTTTTAGAGGCATCGACTCAGAGCAACAGACCAAATCATGCAGGCGTTGACTCAAGATCTCGCACATAATGTTCGAAGCATCTGTTCGTAAATAGCGTCTACGGCCGGTGAACCTATAGAATCCTGGCTGCGTATAACCGCCACATTCATTGAAGCCAATGCGGGCAGGTCATAATCTACAGGCAGGTTATGCAGAATTTGAAAATCGGCAGGCACGCTACAGCGAGTAAGAACCGCCACTGCGAGTCCACTTTCCACTGCCGCGACCTGTCCCTCCAGGCTCGAGCTGTGATAGACGATGCGATAAGAGCGATTTTGCCTGGCTAAGGCTGAAAGCGTTTCGATTCGAGCAAGACTGTCTGCTTCATGCACTGCTATGGGTAAAGGATCTCGTCTCCATACTTCCTCGGCACCATGGTTGGTAGATTCTAAGGAATGTAAAATATCGCTATATTCTTTTTGTTTTTTGGGTAAAAGGAAATGAAGATAAGATATTGGGTTAGGGGCATAAAAACGACCACGATCGAAATACCGAAAGGCTCCGCCCAATTAATTAATTCAACTGATTGAGTATAGGTATCAAAAATAGCCAAAGAAATAGTTACTACAACGCCGATTGCCAAAATAAAATAACCAAATAATTTAATGATTGTGTATTACGTAAAGGGAGTGAGAACTCTTGATTAACCGTCGCCATAGTATTCATCCCATTTTTTATTATGTTGTGATCTGTTTGCTTCAATTCTATGAAGTTAGCACAGATGTTCTCGATAGCGCATTCCTGTGATCAAATTAATTCACAGCCGACTGGTGTATGCTGAAGCAGAAGTTGAACTCGTGTTTTTGAATGACGGCTGAATAGCAAAGCAGGCCCGATAAGCCGTTTCGCATTTTCGACCTAGAGCATTGCCCGGCCCCAATTCCTGCTGTTTTTATCGGTACTTTAGATAAAGTTCGTCCAACCATTTAGCGAACGGTCGAGAGCGCCACTGGCCGGCGAGTGCTTTGGCTCGCGGTGGCAATTTTATAACCGCCGAAGCGGGATGAGCTTCTGGCGCGAATATTGGAGCCATCAAACTTGCCGCGGCCAGGTCAGCGTTAGAAAGTGAATTACCAAGCAAAAATGGTTGTCTATCAAGCAATAGAGAGTCTAGCCAATCTAGCTCAGCTTCGACAATGTCTCTTGATTCTATTTCCTGATCGGCACCAAGATCCATAAGTTTGATCATTGCGGCTGTCAGTTTAGGCCAGGCTAGACTTAACAACGCTCTATCAACTATACCTGAGCCATACGCAAACACTGGTTTCACGATTTCTGGACAATCAACTATGGACTCAGAGTAGAACCAACGACGTACATGCACTCCTAATATGTCGTCTAAACGCTTCTCCATATCAATGGACTCACCGCTAATGCTTAACACCGGGTCGCCGTTCAGAGAGGATTGTTTGTTTGCCCAGGCAGTAATGTTAGAGGAACCTTGAATAAGGTATGACTCGCACTGCAAAATTGGTAAAGCAGATCTTTTTGCGCCAATTCGTTTTGCTGTCTTATTGTGTTTTAACGGTGACAGTAAATTAACTGAATAATCCACCCCCGCCAAATCCAGAGCCCACCGCGCTTTCTCGCAGTAATGCGAGATTAGAAAAACATGGAGAATTGGTTTTTGCATGCGAATGGAGCTTAATTCATTACCTGGATTTATCATAGTAATAGGGGGTAGGCCAGGTTTTTGTCGTTACCTATCTACAGGAATATGCAATAAAAAAGCGTCGATCATTATGGTGTAGTGAGTTCCTTAAGTGCGGCCATGGCTTTTTCAGCCTGTCTCGCCTGAATAAATATATGATCATGAAAATATCCGGCGATGACATTAGCGCTTATGTCGTGTTCAGTTAGTTTATTTGAGAAGGCAGCTGTCAGCCCAACGGCTTCAAGGCTTGAATGAACCTTTAGCGTGATTAACCTGTAGGCAAACTCATAGTCAACGTTATGTTCATTAGCTTTAGACCTGGGAATAATGAGGGTCAGACCTTCTTGTTCTACACAAGTTACGATAGGCTCTAACGCAGTATGATCTCCATACTGTGCGTTCTGGAAACTACAAAAAACATATTCACCATCCATCAGCTCTGGTGACATTGATGCTAGTAGTTGTTTTAAGTTAAGTTCGCCGCTCATATTTTATACTCGATTACCAAAACCCTAATTATATAGATTTTTTTGAGGTAGCCTTCAATAAAATTGTTGAAGATAAGGCTGTAACATTTTGCTAGTTCAACCTGATCTGACAGCCGTTACTCAAGGTAGGCGATTGACAGATCAGACTCTGACTTCTAGTAGCTAGCATCCTTGCTTTCGTATGCCAGGCCAATTGATTTAGCCTGCTCTTTGACTGCGCTGTAGATTTTGGCATCTAATGAATCTTCGACACCGCCCAGCTCGACTACCTTTTCCTTTATAAACTGACTACGTGATTGTGATAATTTTGCGATTTCCTGCTTGATTTGGTTGCGTTTTTTAAACTGTTTCTCGATAACGGCTAACTGCTCCTCGGGTGCCATTGCTTGCATGCTTTCTGGCATTTGCTCGGCTTCTATTTCGTCGAGCGATATTTCTCCACTAGTCACTGCCTCGACTAGTTCACCTTTGCCGAGGAAGTTGGCTTTACCACTGGTCGTTGCATTATAGGTGGCTCTCCTTGCCAATGCGGCTACGGATAATTCATCATGCAATTTATTGCTGGCATCTAATTTATTCTTTTGAATTTTTTTATCGGCTTCGTTACCAAAGTACAGTCGTGTGCTTTCGAGGCTTGCAGAAAGCTCGGATAATTTCTGATCGAAAGGCGTATTGACGGCAACCGCATTGCCGGAGTTTTCGACCTGAAAGTATTCGCCATTGCCTAATGCAGCAATATTTTGCCAGGCGGGTGTTGCTGAACTATTTTGACCACTCTGGATAGTATTCACGACAATGCCATTTTTTTTAGCTAGGGCTAGTGTCGCGGGGTATTTCACGTCATTCGGGTAGTCCATATGCGGTGGCGCATCGCCGATCAAAAATGCGACTCGATAAACATTGCTATCTTTGCTCCAAGACACATTTGTTATCGCTTCATGTAAAGCTTGATTGACACTCTCAGGACCATCACCGCCACCCTGGGCTTTGAAGTCGGTGAGTTGTGCGTACATCGAGTCGAGGTCGTTAGAGAGGTCGAGCACCTTTGTTACATAGTCATCGCCTCGGTCTCTAAAGGCAACTAATCCCATTTTAATATCGGGTGCCTGATTGGCCGATGCCATGGTGGTTGCAATCGACCAGATCTTCTCTTTGGCTGCCTGAATCAAACCGCTCATACTGCTGGTAGTATCGAGTACGAAAACAACTTCTATGCGATGTTTTTGAGTCAAAGGTATTGTTGTGACAACGGGTGCCGCCAGTGTAGTGATTGCCTGCGCCTGCTGCATGGATGGGAAAATCGCGATGCCAATAGCAGTGGTGGCGAAAAGCGATAATGCGAGTAATTTAGGTTTCATTTTATTTTTCATGTGTGTGTCCTCAGTTTAGTGAAAGGTTAGTTTATGTATTGCATCTGCAGCAACACGATGAGCCACCTGGAACTTATCCTGGTCAGCGGGTGGATGGTCTTTGCTAAATAGTTTGAAGGTCGGAATGGTTCCGAACAGCGATTGCACGAGGAAGAAGCACCATAGTGCCGTTGCCATACTGTCTGTTTGCAATAGCGCCCAGACTGCAGCGAGTAGTCCGATAGCAATGAGTCCAAGATCGAGCAGGGAGGGTAGGATAGATCGGTGGAAAATAATCGAACGTGCCAACCAGATCATAGTCACCTGGCTCAAGATGAAATAGCTGGTTGGTAAGTCAATCAATAAGCTTGTGCCGGATATTAAAATCCAGGCCGTGAATGCAATTACCCGACCGGAGTGTTGACGCCCCTTTTTGAGCAAGAAAAACAGATAGCTAGCTGATAGAACACTGATTGTTATTTCTAAACTCATCGCTACCGATAAAACCAGAGGCAATACGGTATAAAGAACGCTGCCAGCGACGCATGCGACAATAGCGAAAGTGATGCCAGATAATAGGCTGGGGCCTTTCATGACTCTGCTCGCCCTTGTTTCTCGCGAAGAAACGCGATCTCAATGTCTTCTTTGCGTATACAGTCACTAATCGTATTGGTAGTAGTTTTAATCTGGCCGACCGGATTAGTTTCGATCAGTATCTCGAGTTTCTGCTTCGTAACCTCAAGCTGGCCTCGATATTCTTCTATTTGAACGTTAAGCGCCTGAGCAGTTTTTTGTAGGTCGGAATATTGATTGGTAGCGGTCTCAAGTTGTACCTTTGCTTCTAGTTTTCGCTTAATCAAATCTCGGGCAAGGTCATCCTTGTTAGCAGTGAAGCAAATGTCGAGTTCTTCATTAAAGTTCACCACTTTTTGTTTGAGTTGTTGCGCCTTTTGATCGAGTCTAGCGAGCTCGTGTTGCATGAGAGCAAGTCGTTGTTCTTCCTGATACAGTTCGAATTGCATTTCACGAACGGCCTGTTTGAGTTGAATGTCAGGTTCTTCAATACAATCCAGAACAGCGTGAAAATCGGCGCGAAATAGACGCGATAGTCGAGTGAGTAATGCCATGTCATTTACCTTTACTTGTTAGTGTTGGTTAAGCGTGGAGGTATAGTGCGTTATAGTGACTAGCGGAAGAAGACGACCTTTGGTAAAACAGTCGCGGGGCTGTTTACAAAATGTTTACAACGGGCCGCGGGATGGGTGTTAGGCTGAATGCTCTGTATATAGATCAGCAGTTATAGAAACTAGTGTAAAAAAGTATGACGCACAAACAAAAAATACTCATTGTTGAAGACGAAATAGCGATCCGTACCGGGTTGGTCGATGTCTTTGTTTATCACGGTTATGAAGTGGACTACGCCGATCATGGTGCGGAGGGGTTGAAAAAGTCTCTCTCGGGTTTATTTGATTTAATATTGCTCGATGTCATGTTGCCCGGAATCAATGGATTCGATATCTGCCGTCAAATACGTCATCAGGATCGGCATCAGGCTGTGATTATGCTGACCGCTAAAACTAGTGATGAAGATATCATTCAGGGGTTAAGCCTGGGCGCAGATGATTATGTGTCAAAACCTTTCTCGGTCACCCAATTAGTCCTGCGTGTTCAAGCTGTATTGCGACGTGCTGGTAGGAGTGAGCAGAACGATGCCAGCATTACTTTGACGAATGGAGTGATCATTGACACTATTAATTTGAATGCAAGCAATCAGGCAGTTTTCACACGCCGTGAAATGGATGTATTGCAATATCTGTCTGCTGAATCACATCGCCCGGTAGACCGCGATGAATTATTGGTGAAGGTTTGGGGTTATGCTCGTCACATGGAAATTGAAACTAGAACGGTCGATATTCACATAGCCAAGTTACGTAAAAAAATCGAACAAAATGCCGCAAACCCAACAGCGATTGTGACTGTGCGTGGTGCAGGTTATCGACTGATGGTCGATGTGGCTGACAAGGAAGATTGAAATGACAGTGCCAAAACTCAGAGTCTTGTTACTGGTGTTTTTTATCGCTGTGCTACTGCCTGGTACGGTGCTAATGGTTAAAGCCTATGGCCAGTTTAAGTGGGAAGCCTTTCATCAACATCAGCAGTTAGCGAAAGCACTCGCACAGCGAATCGATGCGAGCTTTGACGATTTGATCAAGCGAGAACAAAACCGAACCTTTGCTGATTATTCTTTTTTGAATGTGGCTGGTAGTGAATCGGCTGCATTTTTACAGCGATCACCCTTATCAAAATTACCCATTGAGTCCGACATCGAAGGCTTAGTCGGCTATTTTCAGGTTGATGCTCAAGGGCAGTTGATGACTCCATTAGTGCCTGCAGCTGATGCTATTCGTTATGGCATCTCGAATGCCGAACTGCAGCAAAGAACGGCTATGGAGGAAACAATTCGAGTGATTCTAAGCGAGAATCAATTGGTCAAAAAACGCGTTCCTAATTCTCAGGTAATGTTGGTCTCGCCATCAAGCGGTGCTGTTCAAAAGACTAAAGCTGTGCAGGCGTCGAGTTTACTGCTGGATCAAAATGAATCGGCCATTGAACCTTCCATTGAATCTGATATTTCGCTGTTTGATCAGTCTATCGTTGAACAAACCTATAGTGAAGGATCGTATAAAGATCAGTCGACCGTTGGTCAATCTGCTTTTGATCAACTCAATAGCCGTACTCGGAGTCAACAATCGATAGTGTCTGTTTTGTCAGAGAAGGTGCAGGATTTAAAGTTCGACGATCAGTATCAGGTGGCTCAACAGTCTGAGAATATAAAGGCAAATCTTAAGTCGTCAAACAAAACCCGACAGGCGAGAAAAGAAAAAAGTTTAGTTGCAGAAACATCACCAGAATTTCCGATAGAAGCGACTGAGGACTTGTCTTTATCCTTATCCATAATACCCGAAGTAATTGAACAGCCAGCTAACACTTCAAATATTGGCGAGGCCAAAAAAGAGTTGCGTATTCGAGCCTTTGAGAGCGAAGTTGAGAGCTTTGAATTCAGTCTGCTGGATAGTGGACATCTGGTGTTGTTTCGGCAAACCTGGGTTGATAATCATCGTTATGTACAAGGACTGCTGCTCGATTCTGAAGTATTTCTTACCGGCCTAATTAGGCCTGCTTTTAACGATTCCACACTGTCTAGCATGGGCCAGCTTATTGTTGCTTATCAGGGTAATGTGATTAAAAAATTCGATGCAAAAAAAGTGAGAGGAACTGATTCGTCGTCTTCAAAATTACCCGGTGATCTTCTATATCAAACCCGAATTGTGGCACCCTTTAGTAACATGGAATTACTGTTTAGAGTCTCGACTTTGCCACTTGGGGCTGGGGCCAAAGTGATCACTATTTCAGGGTCGGTATTGTTGTTAGTTTTGGTCGTCGGGTTCTGGATGTTTTATCGACTCGGTGTAAAGCAAATTATATTAGGTGAGCAACAGCAAAACTTTGTATCCGCAGTGAGCCACGAGCTAAAAACGCCGCTGACTTCAATTCGCATGTATGGTGAACTGCTGCGAGAAGGTTGGGTCGATGAGGATAAAAAGAAAACCTATTACGATTTTATTTTTAATGAGAGCGAACGATTATCTCGACTAATTAACAATGTTTTGCAGCTCGCTCGCGTGACTAAAAACGAACAACAGGCCCGGCGAGTGAATGTGAGCATTGCAATGTTGCTGGAAGATAACTTGGTTAGAATAAAATCGCAGTTGGAGCCTGAGGGTTTTAGTCTGCAATTGAATATCGATGAAGATGTGAAGCAGAGTTACATTAATGTTGATGGCGATTGGTTGACTCAAATTTTGATCAATTTAGTTGATAACGCCATCAAATTTTCATCCGATGCAGAACAAAAAGTAATCGTACTGGGTGTTCGGCGAATGGCGAACAAAACCATTTTACTCACAATTCGAGATTTTGGTCCTGGAATTGCAAAAGACCAAATGCGAAAAATATTTAAGCTGTTCTATCGTAGTGAAAATGAATTAACGCGTGAAACGGTTGGCACTGGCATAGGGCTCGCATTGGTCCATCAATTAATAAAAGGAATGGACGGTGACATCGGTTTGGTTAACTGTGATCCAGGTGTTGAGTTTAAGCTGAACTTCCCTGAGGTTATATGAGGATAGGGAAACACAGCTTTTTTCTTGCTAAATAGGTTGTAAGTGCTACCGATATGAGTTCCACTCTTCAATCCTGGGTAAGCATATTTTTATGCCCTGATGTCTGTTTAACGCAATGCTTTGGGCAATGTAAAGACGACGTCTTCACTAAACCCTAAAGACGATATTGACGTTGCACCTTGCCCTTTCAAAAATTCAATGACATTTTGAACCAATAGCTCTGGTGCCGAAGCGCCTGCGCTTAAGCCGATCTTTTTTTTGTTTTCGAGCCAGGCTGGCTGGATATCATCGGCGCTATCAATGAGGTAGCCGTCGATATTTTTATTCTTGGCTATCTCGCACAAACGGTTTGAGTTAGAGCTATTCTTCGACCCGACAATCAGAATCAGATCGCAGGTTTCAACGAGTTGCTTTACCGCGTCTTGCCGGTTTTGAGTCGCGTAACAAATGTCTTCTTTGAGTGGCCCCTGAATTTGAGGAAAGGTTTGTTTTAATGTATCAATCACTACCGCAGTATCATCTTTTGACAGGGTCGTTTGAGTCACGAAACGTAGTGCTTCCGGATTATTAACGCTCAATGTTTTGACGTCTTCGGGTGACTCTACCAGATAGATGTCACCGCCTTTCGACCGACTGTATTGCCCCATAGTGCCCTCTACTTCGGGGTGACCTTTGTGCCCGATCAGAATGGTTTCGATGCCTTGACGGCTATAGCGGGTGACTTCCATGTGAACTTTGGTGACTAGTGGACAAGTCGCATCGAAGACCTTGAGCGCTCGCCTTTTAGCTTCTTCCTGAACTGCTTTCGATACGCCATGCGCACTAAAAATTACGGTGCAATCATCGGGCACCTGGTCAAGTTCATCGACAAATATAGCGCCCTTTCTTTTAAGATCATTCACCACGTAGCGGTTATGCACGACCTCATGACGAACATAAATGGGCGCACCAAATAGATTGATAGCGCGTTCTACTATTTCAATGGCACGGTCAACGCCAGCACAAAAGCCGCGTGGGTTAGCGAGTAATACATCCATTAGTGCAATACCTTGGGGTCAGTTTGGCTTGGGCTGTCATTAGGGTCATTATCAACATCGATAATTTGTACGCGAAAACGAATAGTTTGTCCAGCGAGTGGGTGATTGAGGTCTATACGCACTTCGGTATCGTCAAATTCTAGAATGGTGCCAGGCAGTGTGTCGCCCTCATCAGTCGCGAACTCAATGATCAAACCTTGTTCCATCGCTAAACTGTCATCAAAGTCAGAGCGAGGCAATGCTCGAAATAAGGTTTCATCAACAAAGCCGAAGGCAAGGTCGGGGCCGATATCGATTGTCTGCTCATCACCTGCTTTTAATCCAACCAATGATAGTTCAAGACCTTCAGCCATTTCGCCTTGACCTAAACGAATGGTCAATGGCTCGTCACCAAACGTATCTTCTAGAATACTATCGTCGGTTAGCCCGAGTCGATGAAACAATGTTACCAGGCTGTTAGGATTTATTTGATTCATTTCTATTAAAGGTTATCTTAAAGCATTAGTGATAAAGGATTGATCTCAAAGAGCCAGGTTAGGATCGCTAGCTTTTATTTGCAGCCGGTTTTTTTGATTCGGTGAAGCTGGTCAATATCAATAAAACGGCACCGACGCTAATAGCAGCATCAGCAACATTAAATGCCGGCCAGGGGTAGCTGCCAAGCCATACCTGGACGTAATCAACGACATGTCCCAAATAGATCCGGTCGATCAAATTACCAATCGCACCACCCAAGATTAAACTTAAAGAGATGGCTGTCATTTTCTCATTGGGTTCGAGTTTTTTTATCCAAAAGAAAATAACGATACTAATGATAATAGTAGTGACAGTGAAAAACCAACGCTGCCAACCGCCGGCATCTGCCAGAAAACTAAATGCCGCACCAGGGTTGTAAGTTAAATACCATTCAACGTACGGCATGACATAAACTGCCTGATGGAAGGGCAGTTGTGTCACAGCCCAATACTTAGTGATTTGATCAAACACGATGATCAGAGCGCTAATCCACAGAAATTTAAGTGGGTAATTAAGCATATTGGCGCTTTTCACCAGAACCATCGATATTGTCAATGCAGCGTCCACAGAGTTCGGGGTGCACCAGGTTCGTGCTTACCTCAGGTCTGTGGTGCCAACAGCGTACGCACTTGCCATGTTCACTGGTCTGTGCCTGAATGAAAATGCGATGCTGATCGCCTTCCTCTCCAATCGTGACGCTATCGGCTGCGTGGCTATCATCTAACAGGGACAGAGTTGCTCCGGAGGTGATCAGCATGAATCGAAGTTCATCATTCACTACCTGCAACTCCTCGAGTAAAGCTTGGTCTGCCAGAATAGTGACTTCGGCATCTAGCCCAGCACCAATTTTCCCATCCTTGCGTAAAGTCTCCAACGTTTTGGATACTTCAGCGCGAACCAGAATAAGCTTGTCCCAGGTGCCATAGTTGATTGTCGGATGACTATATTCAGACAGGCCATCAAACCATTCAGCAGTAAAAGCACCTAGTTCTTCACGCTCGCCTGGCATGTTTTCCCATACTTCATCCGCTGTAAAGCTCATGATCGGTGTGATCCAGCGAGTCATTGCTTCGGTGACAAGATAGACCGCAGTTTGACAAGAGCGCCGTGCCTGTGAGTTGGTTTGGGTCGTATATTGGCGGTCTTTAATGATGTCGAGATAAATACCACCTAATGTCTCAGAACAAAAATGGTGAATTTTTTGAGCGGCAGTATGAAATTGAAAAGTATCAAATAATTCACGCAATTCGTTTTGAAGTTCAAGCGTCTGCGCAATGATCCAGCGATCGAGCGCGATCAAATCATCTGCTTCAACGGTATCCTGAGCGGGGTCAAAGTCATTGGTGTTGGCCAGCAAGAACCGAAGCGTGTTTCTAATACGACGATAGGAGTCAGCGGTGCGCTTCAAGATCTCATCGGAGATGGTCATCTCACCAGAGTAATCGGTCGAGGCAACCCACAGCCTTAAAATGTCGGCGCCTAGCGTATTTGTCACCTTGATTGGGGCAACCACATTACCAACCGATTTGGACATTTTTAGTCCCTTAGAGTCGACAGTAAAACCATGAGTGAGCACCTGACGATAAGGCGCCTCACCATGCATCGCGCAGGATGTCAGTAACGACGACTGAAACCAACCACGATGCTGGTCTGATCCTTCGAGATACAAATCAGCAGGGAAACCCAGACGGTCATCATTTTTCAAAACACTAAAATGAGTAGTGCCAGAGTCAAACCAGACATCGAGCGTATCGGTGACTTTTGAGTATTGATCGACTTCATCACCCAGTAGATCTTCTGCGCCAAGTGCAAACCAGGCCTGAATGCCTGACTTTTCAATAAGCTGGGCCACTTGCTCAATTAACTCAGCAGTCTTTGGATGTAATGCTTGAGTCTCCTTATGTACAAACAAAGGAATCGGTACGCCCCAGAATCGTTGTCGAGAAATACACCAGTCAGGACGTTTATCTATCATGCTTTCAATTCTAGCCTGGCCCCAAGATGGTACCCAGCCAACATTTTTGATTTCTTCTAGTGCTAATTGACGTAAACCACCTTGTTCCATGCTGATGAACCATTGCGGCGTAGCACGGAAGATGATGGGTGTTTTATGACGCCAGCAATGTGGGTAGCTGTGTGGATACTTTGCAAAGTGCATTAAGGTGTTTTTTTGCTTTAAAACTTCGACTACCTGATCGTTTGCTTTGAAGACATGTTGGCCCGCAAAAATTTCAGTATTAGGTAGAAAACAACCGTTATCACCGACGGGGTTATAAATATCAAGACCATATTTTTTGCCGATGATAAAGTCGTCAAGACCATGGCCTGGTGCAGTGTGGACAGCGCCAGTGCCGGCTTCGAGTGTGACATGATCGCCAATTACAACTAGTGATTCACGGTCATAAAAAGGGTGTTGTAGACGCTGTTTATCCAGCGATTCACCTTTGCCCGATGCGAGCACTTGATAATCAGTGATGCCATAACGAGCCAATGCATCCTGCATTAAGTCTTGTGCCAGCACAATGCATTCTTTGCCTGACGACTCGCCATCAATTTGGACTACAACATAGTCAAATTTAGGGTTTAACGAGACGGCCAAATTAGCCGGCAGTGTCCAGGGTGTGGTGGTCCAGATAACAACTGACAATGGCCCTTCGCCAACGTCAGCAAGTTCTTTGCCTGCCAAAGCATCCAGAAATGCAGCTTTATCGATAACGGGAAATTTCACATCAATCGCAGGTGATACCTTATCTTTGTAATCGACCTCAGCTTCGGCCAAAGCAGAACCACAATCAGTACACCAGTGAACAGGTTTGTCGCCTTTCAGCAAGTGGCCCTTTTCAATAATCTTGCCAAGCGAGCGTACAATGTTGGCCTCGGTATCGTAATTCATTGTCAGGTAAGGTTTTTCCCAGTCACCCAACAAACCAAGTCTTATAAAGTCGGTCTTTTGATTTTCGATTTGCTTGTGGGCATAGTCACGACAAGCTTGACGGAATTCATCGACGCCAACTTTGACGCCAGCCTTGCCGATGTTCTTTTCGACTTGATGCTCGATAGGCAAACCATGACAATCCCAGCCCGGTACGTAAGGCGCATCTTCACCATTCAAGGTTCGCGCCTTGATAATCATGTCTTTGAGTATTTTGTTAACCGCATGGCCAATATGAATGCTGCCATTAGCGTAGGGAGGGCCGTCGTGCAAAATGTAGCGTTTTTTACCCGCGCGAGCTGTTCGGATCTTTTGGTAAAGATTTTTATCCTGCCAGTTTTGCAAACGTTCAGGTTCACGATTTGCAAGGTTTCCACGCATTGGAAATGCTGTGTCGGGTAGGTTGAGCGTGTGTTTGTAGTCGGTCACGAAAATTCCAATTGCCAGTTTATAATCTAAGGCTTTAAAGCCTTGGCCTGCTAATTCAGGTTAGTTGTTGAAAATACTGCTTAGCCATAACGACGTCCTGCTCGATATTGACTGTCAGTGCTTCTATTGAATCGAATTTTTTCTCGTCTCTGATCTTATATAAAAAATCAACTTCGACGCTATAGCCGTAAACGTCCTGATTGAAGTCGAGTATATAAACTTCCAGAATCGAGTCGACTCCATTCACTGTTGGGCGTGTGCCTAAGCTTGCGACGCCTTGCAACACGCGATTATCTATACCTTTCACCATTACCGCAAATATTCCTTTAACGATCAGTGTTTTACTGCCCATTTTGATGTTAATAGTGGGGTATCCGAGCTGTCGGCCTAGTTTTTGCCCATGTGACACCTTGCCAGACAGAGAATAGGGCCGCCCGAGTAATGCGGCTGCGAGTGTAAAATCATTATTTCGAATGCTCTCGCGAATGCGTGTACTGCTGACACGGATGCCATCAAGCAATAGAGTCTCGGTATTATCCACCGCGAAACCATATTGGTTTCCATAGCTTTGTAATGATTCGAAGTTGCCGCTGCGGTTTTTGCCAAAGCGGAAATCATCACCGATGACGAGGTGACGGGTGCTCAATCGATTCACCAGTAAGTCCTGCACGAATTGTTCAGCACTCAGCTCAGAAAATTTCTGGTCGAATTTCAGGCACAACAGGTAATCAATCTTCTGAGACTTTAAATAGGCAATTTTCTCGCGGAACCGCGCTAGTCTTTTAGGGGCCTTGTCCGGTGCAAAAAATTCGATTGGCTGTGGTTCAAAAATAATTACGGCCGAGCATAGCGTGCTTTTATCGGCAATGGTTTTGAGTTGATGCAAAACTTGCTGATGCCCTAAATGGATGCCATCAAAATTACCAATAGTCACCGCGCAGGGCGGTAATGGCTGAGTCAGGTTGTGTAGACCACGGATAAGTTGCATGAGAACGGCTTAATAAAGTTTATTGAACAAGTAACAGCTGAGTCGAAAATCTAAAGGACAAAGTGATTCCGGCGAAAACCCATTATCCAAAGCATTAGCGCATAACACAAGGCAGCCGGGACGATAATTTGAGCCAAATGATAAGTTCGTTCAAACCATTGCCAGTTGCCCCAGGCACCAACGTTGGGTGTGAGTAACACAATCAGCCCCGCCATCACACAGCTAGCCATCAGAATTCGGAAGATTGGCAAGCTAAAGTCACTAAATGATTCGATGATATTGCCTTGCCTTAACTTCATCGCCAGCATAAAGGCATTGAAATAAGCCGACAGGGTGGTTGCCAGTGCAAGGCCTACGTGTGGTGCCATAAAGTCGTTTTGCAGCATCGATAAGACAAAAACAATATTCAATACCATATTTAAGGCCATGGCTTGAATGCCGATACGTACCGGGGTTTTTGTATCCTGGCGGGCATAAAAGCCGCTGGCGAGAATCTTTATCAATATGAATGCGGGCAATCCCAGGCAATAGGCCATCAAGCTATAGGATGACATCAGTGCGTCGCTGACTTCAAAAGCACCGTATTGAAACAGAGTAGAAAAAATCGGTTGGGCTAGCAAAAATAAACCGATCGTAGCTGGAAGCGCAATGACCAGTGATAGTTTTATCGCCCATTGCAGGGTTTGGTTGAAATGCGTCGAACCTTTTTTGAAGTGGGCTTCGGACAGGTTTGGCAATACCACCGTAGCCAGTGCAATACCAAACACACCTAGCGGGAACCCGAGTAATCGATCGGAGTAATACAACCAGGTGACGCTGCCGGATACCAGAAACGTAGCGATAAAGGTATCAAACAGCACATTGATCTGAGCCACGGATGATCCAAACAAAGCAGGGATCATTAGTTTGATGATTTTTTGCACGCCAGCATGACGCCATCCCCATTTGGGTCTGGGTAATAAACCTTCGCGATATAAAAAAGGTAGCTGAAAAGCGAGTTGTAAAATACCCGCGATAAACACGCCCCAGGCTAGCGCGGTGATTGGCGCATCGAGTAGAGGGCTGAGCCAGACGGCGCATGAAATCATGACAATATTGAGTAAAACTGGCGTAAATGCGGGCACCGCAAAATGCTTCCAGGTATTTAAAATACCCGCCGCCATGCCGGTCATCGAAATGAAAAGAATGTAAGGAAAGGTAATTCTCAGCATGTCTGAGGTGAGTTGAAACTTGACTGGTTGGTCGGCAAAGCCAGCGGCGACAATGCTAATGACGGCAGGCGATGCGACAATACCGATCAGGCTTAAAACCAGCAATATGCCACCTAACGTACCGGCCACTCGATCGATTAGGTCTCGTGTTTCGGCTGGGGTGAATTTATTTCGATATTCTGTAAGCACTGGTACAAAGGCCAATGAGAAAGCACCTTCGGCGAATAATCGACGCAGAAAGTTCGGAATTTTAAAGGCAACGAAAAAAGCATCGGCCTCACCCGCAGGGAAAAACCGTGCAATCACAATGTCTCTGGCAAGCCCTAAAAGGCGTGACAAAAATGTCATCGACCCGACCGAAGCGGTTGATTTTATTAGGCTGGACACGGTTGTAATTGGCTCTACTGTATTGAAGGTCTAAAAGCGCGAGATTTTACATCGAAATCAGTTATTTATCTGCATTAGTTCGGGCTCTAACCAAAGGTGGCTAATATTGCTAGTGAGTTGCAAGCTAGGCTGAGACAGTGTAGACCGGAAAAGAGAAGCGCCTTCCGGCGAATTCTCAATGTCAGGCTCTCGCACAGATATTGTTAGGAGTGAGATTTTTGTTTATTTGGTGTTATCCGAACCTTCGTGCCAGATGGCGCCTGTGGCTTATCAGGCCTACGCACGCGACATAAACTTACCCGTCGTGGTGTTAATTTTAACTATTTCCCCTGTACTTAGATATTCTGGCACCTGAATTTCAAGGCCTGTGACTAATCTGGCAGGTTTAGTTCTACTGGTTGCTGAAGCGCCTTTGATACTAGGGTCGGTTTCTACGACTTCCATCTCAACTACTTGCGGTAGTTCTATTCCTAATACTTTGCCGTCTGATAGCAGTGCGGTAATACCCTCCAGTCCCTCGGTGATGTAAAGATAATCTTCGCCAAGTTCGTCTAAAGACACGGTGTACTGGCTGTAATCTTCGATGTCCATAAAAACAACACTATCGCCGTCAAGATAAGAGTATTGCACTCTAGTTCTTTGGCAGTCGGCTTCCTTAAGCATGTCATCAGCTTTGTGCGATTCGTCTAGTTTTTGTCCGGTGACCAGGTTGTTATAACGGATTTTATATATCGTTGATGCGCCCCTGGAAGATGGGCTTTTACAGTCGATAGTTTTAACGGCATGAGGTACGTTATTAATATCAATAATTTGCCCTCTTTTTAGTTCGTTAGCTTTTGGCATAATTAAGTTCTGATTTGAATTAGAAGTAGGCGCAGAAAGTTCTCATAGTATTATATGTTAATTATCCCTTTGCGGGCACCAGAAAATAAACGTCTCTATTGCCCTATTGATCGGTACTATTCAGATTTTCGAGCTTATACACTGAAGCTAGGAAGGTCTTTGTTTTTACGATCCACTTCAGGTGGTTCATGATGGGTTAGGTATGTTGATATTGATGCATAGGACTCTTATACTTAACCTATGCGCTAATAGTGAAGGCCTATGCTCACTTTGGACGGTAAACCACATAAATATATTTAGAGATATGCTTGATTAGGGAAACCCTAATCAAGTGATAAGCAAATGATTTGATATCAGAGATTCTCTGGCAACCTAATGGGTTGATTGCCACTCAAATTAAGACTGACGACAGTTTTTCGCACATCCCCCAGACTATTTTTCCAACATGTTTGAGCATTATTTGCTTGCATCAGGCCACTACGGATCCAACATAAATTATGTTTTCTTATTTTGAAAAACTGTTAAACCCCTACCCACCAGAAATACCGGAAAACCCTCCGTCAACCCTTCTAGCCTTTTGTATTTATTACACTAAGGGTGTATGGCCATGGATTTTTATGATGGCACTGCTAGTCACAATAGTAGCAGCGCTGGAGGTTTTACTTTTCGGGTTCCTCGGCAATATTATCGACTGGTTAACTGAAGTTGATAAAGAGACCTTTCTTCAAGAACAAGGACAAACACTGTTCTTCATCGGTGCAGTTGTGCTCATAGCGCTACCTGCTTTTAGTCTGCTACTTTCATTGGTAAACCACCAAACCATTATTGGCAACTATCCAATGCGCATACGATGGCAGGCACATCGTTATTTATTGCGACAGAGTTTTGGGTTTTATCAGGATGAATTCGCTGGCCGGGTTGCGACCAAGGTTATGCAAACAGCGCTAGGCGTTCGCGAATCGGTTATGAAAATGGCAGATGTCCTAGTTTACGTCTGCGTCTATTTTTTAGGTGGATTGATCCTGGTAGCGAATTTTGATCCCTGGATAATCATACCGTTTATCGCCTGGCTGATTTTATATGTCGCGTTACTCAGCTTTTTCCTGCCCAAGTTAAACCGAGTATCGGGGGAGCAGGCCGATGCGCGGTCAACCATGACTGGGCGCGTCGTGGACAGCTATACCAATATCATGACTGTAAAACTTTTTGCGCATGCCGGACGCGAAGAGCACTACGTAAAACAAAGCATGGATGGATTCATGAAAACTGTTTTTCGAATGATGCGTCTGTCGACATCACTCGAAGTGTCGGTTGAAGTTCTCAATGCCTTTTTATTGTTTTCCGTAGGATTTGTATCAATCTGGTCGTGGCTTAACGGTAACGCTAGCGTCGGGGCAGTCGCTGTCGCAATCGGTCTGGTATTGCGAATGCACGGTATGTCGCACTGGATTATGTGGGAAATGTCGGCCCTGTTTGAAAATTTGGGGATGGCACGAGACGGCATGAATACACTGGCCAGAATTCAATCCGTAACCGATGTTAAAAATGCAGCTGACTTATCCGTTATACGGGGTGCAATAGAGTTTCAAAATATTCAATTTCATTACGGTAAAGAAAGTGGCGTGATCGAAAATTTTTCGCTGGCGATAAATCCTGGCGAAAAAATAGGTGTCGTTGGGCGTTCCGGTTCCGGTAAATCAACATTAATAAATGTGCTGCTGCGACTGTTTGATCTCGAGAGCGGAAGCATTCTAGTCGACGGTCAGGATATTTCACAAGTCACTCAGGATTCGTTACGTGCTCAAATCGGGGTGGTTACACAGGATACTTCGCTACTGCATCGCTCCGTTAGAGACAATATTGCTTACGGCAAACAAGACGCCACAGAAGCTCAGATCATTAACGCTGCGAGACGCGCAAAAGCACTAGACTTTATTGAAGAGCTGACCGATCTGGAGGGACGAAAGGGCCTCGATGCCCATGTTGGAGAACGCGGTGTCAAACTATCAGGTGGTCAACGCCAAAGGATTGCGATTGCTCGGGTATTTTTGAAAGATGCACCAATTCTAGTGCTCGATGAAGCGACCTCTGCGCTCGATTCGGAAGTTGAAGCGGCGATTCAGGAAAACCTGAAAGAGCTGATGGATGGCAAAACTGTTATTGCTATAGCGCATCGTCTATCCACTATTTCTGCGCTTGATCGATTAATCGTTATCGATCAAGGCAGTATCATCGAACAGGGGAGCCACCATGAACTTTCCACCAGTGATGGGCTTTACGCCGAATTGTGGAAACGTCAGTCTGGTGGTTTTATTGAATAGGTGGCTTAAACTAGTGATCAAATAAAATAGTAAAATTGGCTTTTACGAGAACAAACTGTTTAGCCCCTTCGAGGATATCTTTGCGCAGTTGGAAATACCCGTAACTATCCAAAACTGCATTGAAGAGAATCAGGTTATCGATTTTTAGTGATTGACTAGCCAGAATGACGTTTCGTTTTACGCGTCGCAATGGCAACTAATGGATCGTCTGGCCATGGATGTTTTGGATATCGACCCTTCATTTCCTTCTTTACATCGTGGTACGACGTGCGCCAAAAGCCGGCGAGATCTTGAGTGATTTGGAGCGGTCTGCCAGCAGGGCTAAGTAAGTGCACGACCAGTGCTACCTTGCCAGAGACAACGGCTGGGCTTTGTTCGCAACCAAACATTTCCTGCAATTTGACTGCCAGCACTGGCGGTGCCTCGAGGTAGTTGATAGCGATAGAGGAGCCGGAGGGCACGGTTAGTCTTGCGGGTACAAGCTGGTTAAGTTGTATTTGTTTTTCGTAGGGTAGCAAGGCGTTCAAAATATCTTTCAAATCGAGTTTTTTGAAATCCTGCAAGAGGTTTACTTCATCCAGATAAGGCGCGAGCCAGGTTTCGATAGATGCCAGTAATCCTTTTGGGCTAACATCTGGCCAATCCTGTTCTGTTTCGACCGAGCCTAACAAAGTAATTCTCGCACACCATTGTTCCAGCTCGGCTGTCCAGGGCAGCAGGGTTAACCCCTGTTTTTGAATTTGAAGGCACAGTGCTTTTCTTTTGGCCTCTGCTGGAACCTTGTCTAATGCCTTTTTCTGGAATACGAGCTGGCCAATTTTTGTTTGATTTTCGGCAACAAAACGATTAGTTTTTTTATCCCATTGTGCGCTGGCTTCGGTACTGAGCAAATGATTGAGTGCCGTATCTAAAAGAGCCTCGTCCAGTGCAGCGGCGGAACGAATGGTGTCTCCCTTACCGCCCACTATGCTGGACACTTCAGAGACAGCCAACCAGCGGCTTTTGCCTAAATGATGTTGCCCTGAAAAACTGGCGCTGCGACCGTTGGCGAGTTGATAACCACCCGAGTGACGAACACGAGCGATGCGATCAGGGTAGGCACAGGCGAGTAGATAGCCGACGATTTGATCTGGCTTGATTAAAAAGCTTAGCGAGTTTTTTTTATGGTAGCTCTTGCTGATTTTTTGCGCGAACTGCTCTGCTTGTTGCTGAGTTCGATGCAGCCAGCCCTGGTGTTGTCGTGGGCAACTCGAGTCGCCTGATAAAACATCAAGTCGATGGCTTATGTCTGGATTGTCCCGACTAAAAGGGTCACGGTCAGATAGTAGGCTAGCTAAAAGCCCGGCTTTTTGTGAACATCCAATATTGACGCCACACAATAGCATGTGAGCTAGCCTCGGGTGTAAGGGCAGCGATGCCATAGACTGACCGTGCGCAGTGAGTACCCAGCTATTTGATTTAGATTCAATCGCGCCCAGTAATTCAAGTAAGTCGATGGCCTGTAACCAGGGCCCTCTGGGTGGTGGGTCGAGCCATTTTAGTTCGGTGGGATCATCCACACCCCATTGTAATAGTTGCATCGCGAGTGGCGCCAGGTCGGCATTGAGTATTTCGGCAGCGCTATGGGGTACTAGTTGCTTTTGTTGTTCGGCTGACCATAGCCGGTAACATTGGCCCGGGCCCAATCTGCCCGCGCGTCCTGCACGTTGAACACTCGAAGACTTCGAAATTTTCACGGTATGCAGGCCAGTCATACCTGTTGAGGGGTTGAATTTGGAAACGCGTGCCAACCCTGAGTCGACCACAATATCAATGCCTTCGATGGTCAGGCTAGTCTCGGCTATATTGGTGGCAATGACGACTTTTTGATCTCCACTGGCTTGACCCGACTTTTCTATAGGTAAAGGCGCGATAGCGGCCTGTTGAGCGTCGATTGATAGGTTGCCGAATAAGGGACGAAGGTGAATATCGTTAATCTTACTCGCGATTAGCCAACTTGATAGTGCTTCCGCAACTCGGTGGATCTCGCCCTGACCGGGCAAGAAAGCGAGCAGGCTACTCTGTGGGTTATCTATCAGTGCCTGTTTGATGGTTGTTACCATGCGATCGACAATGTGTTCTTTTGGCTGGCTAGCTCGCCCGTAAAAAATGTCGACTGGATAGGACTTACCCTGACTGCTAACGATGGGCGCATTGTTTAATAATTGCGCAATAGTCTGGCTATCGAGTGTGGCCGACATGATGAGGATTTTTAGAGGCGATTGATCATCCCGAAATAGCGATCGACCCTTTAGGCACAAGCTGAGTGCTAAATCGGAATCTAGATTACGTTCGTGAAATTCGTCAAAGATAACCAGCCCGACCTCTTCAAGAGACGGGTCTTGCTGAAGCATTCGAGTCAATATACCTTCGGTGATCACTTCTATTCTGGTCTGTTTACTTACTTTGGTGTCGAGCCTCATACGATAGCCAATGGTTTGCCCTGGTGACTCATTGATCAGGCTTGCCATTCGGTATGCGGCTGATTTGGTGGCGATTCGGCGTGGTTCGAGCATGAGTATTTTTTTGCCCGACAACCAAGCCTCATCTAATAGTGCGAGTGGCACCAGAGTTGTCTTGCCGGCACCCGGAGGCGCTTCGAGCACGACTTCATTGCGCTCAGACAGGCACTGTTTGAGGCGGTCTAAACAATCTTCAATGGGTAGTCCGAACTTAACCAAAAAAAGTCACCTTTATGACTGGAAAACAAGTGGGGAAAACCAGAAGAGTGCTCTGGAGTTTGATTGCTTTAATGGCAAGCATAACGGGTGCTCTCAGCATTTGCATTGAGTGAGTATTTGACCGAGCGTGATAATAATTAATATTGCGACGTTATTTGTGTCGTGATCGCTAATATCTTATTGCTTGAGTCATTACTTCACAACGAAATCAGTCTTGGCTCGCAATCTATAGACTGAATACGATGGACGTTGTCCTGTTGTCGATCTTGTTTTTGGATAAATCAATGACCGTAATACAGTTGGCTGGCATCGGCTGTGGTCTAGTCTCTGTGCTTTTTCTGTGTCGCCAGCAATTACGGATGGACTGCACACGACGCTTAAAGCAGGCTTGATCATTGTCGTGGTTGGTACGCTATACGGGCCTGTCTATGGCGTTTTAAATGAGGCTGACCTTTTAGGCGCCGGCTGGAGTGGAAACTCCAGCATTAATCGGAACAACAGCCTCATCAAAACTCTACCAATGAATTTATAACCTGGCCTATTGAGGCACAGGGTGTCTGCCCGGCGTGGATGGCGCGAGCAGAACCCCCTACTTTTTCTGATTTACTTATTTATACAGCAGCCTTTCGAAGGTGGTTAATCAGATCGATCTGAGTGATTAGGCCGTAGAATGTTTCGCCTTCGGCGACAATGGCTATTTTGTCCTGTTTGAACAGGGGCAATATTGAATCGATATCTGCGCTGGGTGGCACGATATCAAGATCAGTTACCATTACTTCGGCTACTTTTTTATTGAAATTTTCTTTGTGGCCGTAAATGCCCAACAATATATCTGATTCATCGATGAGTCCGACTACTTTGCCATTATCCATTACCGGCAATTGTGATACATCAAACATTCGCATCCGTTTGTAGGTCGTAATTAAATTATCATCAGATGTGACGGTGACGATATCACCCGTATCCGCAGGGCGTGCAATTAAATCTCTTAGGTCGCCAAATTCCTCCCTGCTCAACAGGCCTTGATCCGCTAGCCAGGCGTCATTAAATGACTTGGACAAATATTTATTGCCGGTATCGCAAACAAATGTTACGACTCTTTTTGGCGTCGTTTGCTCTTGGCAGTACTTAATTGCAGCTGCCAATAATGTGCCTGCCGATGAACCACCAATGATGCCCTCTTTTTCGAGTAATTCTCGTTGAATCTGAAAAGCCTCTTTATCACTAATAGCATAGGCTTTGTCCACGAGATCTAGATCGCAAATTGAGGGTACAAAGTCTTCCCCAATGCCTTCTACGAGCCAGGAACCGGCTTCTGTCATTCGGCCGTTATTCACCATCTCGGTCAGAATTGAACCGACGGGGTCAGCTAGTACCATGTCACAATTAGGTGCATGCTTTTTGAAAAAACGCCCAAGGCCTGTCACCGTGCCACTCGAACCAACGCCCACAACCATAGCGTCAATCCTGCCTTCCATCTGCGCTAGTATTTCAGGACCAGTTTGTGTCTCATGTGTAAGTGGGTTGTTGGGGTTAGAAAACTGATCAATATAAAAAGAATTGGGAATCTCACGAGCGAGACGCGCAGCGTAATCTTGATAGTATTCTGGATGACCCTTTTGCACATCGGATCGTGTGATTCGAACATCAGCACCCATGGCTCGTATATGTCTAATCTTCTCTGGACTCATTTTGTCTGGAATGACTAGAACGAGTTTATAACCTTTTTGAGCTGCGACCAGTCCAAGCCCGAGACCCGTATTACCTGCCGTCGCTTCAATAATAGTGCCGCCGGGTTTTAATTGGCCTTCTTTTTCAGCCGCTTCAATCATGGTTACCGCTATACGGTCTTTAATCGATCCACCTGGATTCTGATTTTCCATCTTGACAAAGAGTTCGCAGGGACCTGTATCAAAATGGTTTAATTTTAACATTGGCGTATTGCCAATCATTTCAAGTACGGAGTTAACAATGGTCATACAGCGCTTTCCCAGTCAAAAAACGGCAATGCTAGCATGAAGTGAGATTGAAGGGATAAAGTTCAAGCTGAGCGGATAAAGAAAACCAGCACAAACATCCAATTTATGGGTTGGGAATACCGAGCTTAATCGGGTAATCGTTGCTTAACCAATTATCAGTAGCGCTTCTGCCACTTAAGCCCAGCTTAATTGATTCCATCGATACGACACGAGAATTTACCATAAGCTATTAACAATCTTAAGATTAGAGGCTATGATTAGCCCAAGCATCCGATCAAGATTTCCTAATATTAGTTTTAATGACTGATGGCAGCATGGGGTTACTAATTCTGAAATATTCTACTTATTTATCAATACTTAATCAGCGTGCTAGAACGAAAATTCTAGCGAGCGTTGTCGATGAATAAGGCACTTATCCAGTCGCTGGTCAAACTAACCGCATTACGCGAGACTAACGAACTCAGGTGTTTTTTGATCAATGAAATCAGAAACTTGCCTGTCGTGTCTGAGGTAAGCTTCGTGCAACAAAAACGTGGTCGCGCCTTGAGCCGACCACAAAATGGCGAGGAATATGAATATTTATACTATCGAGTGAATGATGATGGCTCGATAGAAGAAACCCCCAGCGATAAACTCCATGAGCTGTTAGACACGATAGATGAACCTAGTCTAACTGAAAATAATGGCTCGACATCGTTTTACCCAATCACAATCGACAACAACACGAAGGAATTCGTAATATTTAAGCTTAGTAAGCTGAGTAAACCACTAAGTTTCTTTTTCGATAGTTTCTTTCACGTCTACAAAAACCATACCGAATTACTTCTCGCCGCAGAAGTTGATGAATTGACTGGTCTGCAAAATCGTAAAGCCTTTGACCGTGTTTGTAATCGTCTGTTCAATCCGGAAGTATTATCAGATGGCATAACTATCGCTAACAGTAAAACCTGTTTTGCGATGATCGATTTAGATCATTTCAAGCAGGTTAATGATGAGTTTGGTCACCTCTATGGTGACGAAGTATTATTGTTATTCGCTCAACTCATGAATCGTGAATTCAGAACTTCAGATTTTCTATTTCGTTACGGTGGCGAAGAGTTTGCAGTGATATTAACCGACGCGAACCCCGATACTGCCTACAAGGCATTAGAGCGGTTTCGCAAGGCAGCCGAATCATTTAATTACCCACAGGTCGGGCGTAAAACGATGAGCATTGGTTATACCCTGGCGGATGTAACCACTAATGCCCCGCTGACTATCGATCAAGCCGATCAGGCGCTTTATTATTCGAAGGGAAATGGACGAAACCAAACGAATTTTTTCCAGCATCTGGTCGATACAGGCAAAATTAAAACCAAGGAATCTGAACCTGTTTTATTCTTTTGATTCAAGCTAAGGCGAGACTAAAATTAAGAAGCATGAATTGAATCAGATGCAGCTTCAAAACTTGTAGCTACTGATATCTCAGGCGCAGGTTGGGAACGGTCCAAATCATATCGAGCCTCGAGTGAGAAAACTACCTGAGTACTGGTTGATTTATTATTTAGTCTTATCTTATTCTTTATCTAGCCAGTAACTGATATTAATCCTGAAGATGTCTTAAGCCTACCAACGATGGTGCTTGATTAGTCGCAACGTGAATTTTATTACCAACAGGGATAACTCATTACACCTGAATTGATGAGCCACTTCGAGATTTAGCCATTACGCCAAGCTTTGAATAGACTGGTCGATTTAAGCCGAGAAGTCACCTCGTCAAGTCGACAGTTTGATTCGGATCAAGGAAATGACAGAGAAACACCTCACTTACGTCGAGTGGCATATGTTGGCAATCTTGATTATGGGTTGTGGGCACTTTGTAAAGACTCGGTGATTACCAATAATGCTGTCGATATTCTTGGTCCTTATATTCGTTTTCGGGATTTTATTATTAATTTTAAATGGACTGGTGGTGGTGCTATTGTTTAATGGCATCAGGACCTTGCTTTTTATCCACATACCAATGCAGGCACTTGCCAGTTTCTTCTCGCGCTGGAAGATGTCGAACCGGTGCAGGGGCCATTGCAGGTCATTCCCGGCAGTCATAAAAAGCCTATCTATCCGGGCTATGATGAAAAAGATGAATAAACAGGCGCTATATCTGATATAAATCTATCAACATCAGAGATTTATAGTGCGATTGAGTTAACCGGCAAGGCAGGAACACTATCTATTCACCATAGCTGAACGATACATGGTTTGGCTCAGAATATGACTTCACTTGGACGACCGATGTTGGTTATCACTTATAGCGCATCAGATGCAATTCCTTATACCACGGTGCCGTATCCGAGTTCGCACTTTGGTGCTTTAGTTCGAGGAAATCAGCCACGTTTCGCGCATCATCAGGAATTAAATATGCCGTTGCCGCCAGACTGGTCAGGTGGATATACCTCTATATTTACCCATCAGGATATTGTCAAAAATTAACCGAAACTGCGCTATTTAACCAGTTATTATCGAGAGACTAAAATGCCAGCCGCTTTCAAAAAAGAAGAATACAGCACTCGATTAAAAACCGTTCAGGCCAGTATGGTACGACAAAATCTGGATGCGTTATTGATTGGTGATCCAGCCAATATGAACTGGCTAACCGGTTTTGATGCCTGGTCATTTTATGTGCCTCAGGTAATTTTGGTACAACACGATCACGACCCTATTTGGATGGGACGAAAAATGGATGCAGGTGCGGTGTCGCTCACCACCTACCTGGGAGAGCAATCGGTTAGGCCTTATGAAGAAGACGTTGTTCAACGCGCAGGCACGCATCCGATGGAAGTCGTGGCTGGATATCTACGAGAACTATCGCTAAATGGAAAGCGTATTGGTTATGAAAGTGATACCTATTTTTTCTCACCAAAATCATTTCACTGCCTGCAGCAAGGTCTACCTAACTCGGAATGGGTGGATGCTGATTTATTAGTGAACTGGTGTAGAGTGATTAAGAGCGATGCCGAAATAGAGATGATGCGACAAGCTTCTCGACTGGTAGAAGGTGCGATGACAGTTGCCTATGAAACGATAGCACCAGGCATTCGGCAATGTGACTTGATGGCAAAAATAATAGCTGCACAAATTGGTGGTAATAAACAGTTTGGCGGCGATTTGACGGCACTGTCCCCATTAATATTGGCTGGTGAGGCAGCGACCACGGCGCACCCTATGTGGACTGATGAAAAATTTGTAGATGGTCAAACTGTCGCACTGGAGCTTGGGGGCACACGAAAGCGTTATAACGCTGGGCTAGCACGAACAGTTCAGCTTGGTAAAGGACCACAAACAGTTTTCGATACCGCTGATGCAGTGCAGGAAGGGTTGAATGCGGTGCTTGATACGATTAAGCCTGGCGTGCTGGCAGGTGATGTACACAAGGCCTGGCAAACCGTATTGGACAAACACGGCCTGGTGAAAGAAAGCCGAATCGGTTATAGCATCGGTGTGGGTTATTCGCCCGATTGGGGTGAGCATACGGTGAGCTTGAGAGCGGGTGAAAAAACAGTGATTGAGCAAAACATGGTGGTTCACGTCATGCTGGGTATGTGGCTTGATGAGTGGGGAATGGAAATGAGCGAAACTGTTGCTGTTACTTCATCAGGAGCCGAATGTTTAACGCAGTTTCCACGGCAGGTTCATGTTGTTGCTTAGTCTATGACGGCAAACTGGCGGAGCTCTATAATCATCCTCAATAGTCATAGGGTGGTTTTTCTAGTTATGACATTGATGATTAGGAAGCCTGGATTTAAATTGACCTTATCTGTCAATTTTTAGCACTACATATTTCAACTATAGAGATCAAGTTATCGACACCTTTGACTTTGCTATCCCAGGCTGTCACAAAACGAGGTGGGGCAGTTTCGTCGAGTTCACCCTCGGTAACATAAACACCTTTTGCAGCAAGGCGATCGATAACCTTACGAGGAATATTGGCAAAGACTTGATTGGATTGGGTTGGGAGCTCAAGTTCAATGCCAGGGGTCGCAGCTAACCCTCGGCTAAGACGAGTTGCCATAGCATTGGCATGTTGTGCATTTCGTCGCCAGACATCGTTAGTCACATAGGCCTCAAGTTGTGCTGAAACAAAGCGCATTTTAGACAGTAATTGTCCGGCTCTTTTATGGAGAAAGGGAAAAGATTTAGCCAGGTCAGGATTAAAAAATACCACCGCTTCAGCCGCAAGACAACCATTCTTGGTGCCACCTAACGTCAGTACATCTATGCCCGATTTCCAGGTCATTTCAGCAGGGCTAGCATTTAATGCAACCAGAGCATTGGCAAATCGGGCGCCGTCCATGTGTACGTTTAAGCTATGTTCATGGGCTGTTTTAGCAACGGCTGCAATCTTATCAAGTTGATATACTGTCCCGACCTCACATGATTGGGTAATGCTTAAGGTGGCGGGTTGGGCTGCGTGCACGTTACCTTTTCCACGAATGACTGAAGTCAGGGCCTCGGGCGTGATTTTGCCATCATCGCTGGCGATAGAGATGAACTTTGCTGCACCATTAAAAAATTCTGGTGCAGCGCACTCATCGGTATTGATGTGTGACATTTCGTGACAAAACACTTTTCCATAGGATGGCGTTAGAGCCGATAAGGCCAATGCATTAGCCGCGGTACCACTGACAACCGGAAATACTTTAACGGATGTTTCAAAAAAATATGGCAGAGTTGCCTCGAGTTTAATGGTATGGGCATCCTGTCAATAGGAAGTTGCAATGCCTGAATTAGCGGCGACTACAGCATCCATTACTTCCGGGCAGGCACAGGAGACATTGTCTGATGCAAAGCTATTTATTGGGGTGTTATCTGACATATTCTTAACCTACTAATTAATAACGATAAGTTCACGGTCAACATGGCTGAGGCATTCACCACCATTGTCGATTACTACTAATGGTTCTGAAATGGCGGCACCGAAGTCATCTAGCCACATGCAGGACTGAAAGTGGAAGCACATACCAGATTGCAGCTTAGTCTGATCACCGGGTCGTAAGCTGGCGGTATGCTCGCCCCAGTCAGGTGGGTAATTTAACCCGATTGAATAGCCGACTCGACTATCTTTACTATAATCATGACGCTTAAGCACACCTTGCCAGATGGCTTCGACCTCTTCGCAAGTAGCGCCTGGCTTAGCGGCTTCGAGTGCACGATCTCCACCTTCAAGAATGACGTCTGGCGGCACCTATCTCCATAACGATAAGACCACTGTCTGGCAGTGGGCCGTCAGTCCAGGTCAAATGGGGTGTGCTGGTGCTTTCGCCAACTTGGATCAGTGGGCAAAGGCTGGTGTAGTCACCGTACTTATTATCAAAGCCGGTGATCTGTGTATGGTAAACATCGGCGATCACTTCGAACTGACGAACGCCAGGCTGGAGTCTGGAAATGGCCTTGTTCATGGTGTCGGTGACAATGCGGCCAGCTTCACGCCTATAAACCAGCTCGGCCTCAGACTTTACCAGGCGCGCCCAGTTAACAATCTCATGATTATCTGAGATGATAGCATTGGGCAGGCCTGTGACAATATGGTGATGTGCCCGCGCTGTGTAGCAGTGCGCATCGAGCTCTACACCGATCCGAGATGCCCCCCAACCACGAGCGATTACTAGATCGCATAATTCGTCGAAAGGATGCCAGGTTGGATGGTGCATCAGTTTCTCGCTAAAGCCGATAATATTATTGGCGGGGAGATCGGTAGTAATATGCGCTGACTTCGCATCCTGGGCTCGACCGAACCAAATCGGAGAGGGCTCATCCAGATGGACGAGGACAGCTTGCGGCGTATAAAACGACCAACCGTCGAAACCCTTGAGCCATCCCATACTAGCGGGGTCCTAGCAGATTAACAGGTCGAAGCCAGTGGACTGCATGCTTAGTTTTACTTTCTTAACGTGCTGTTCGTATTCGTTTTTGTCGAAAGGTTTTGGGTAGCTCATTAATAACTCCCTAGTTTAGGTGGTTGCGTGATTTTCGGTTGCCAATAACTTACATAGGCACCGCGATAACACCAAGGAAATCTCCCATGGCAATCTGACCTGGGGAATGTCGCCCACTGAAAATACCGTCGATCTTCGCATGATAATCAGTCGGTAATTCACCGGTACGTTCCATATTGTGGAAAGGGCCAAGCCCAAGCCCAAGCGAGTCATCTGCCTTAACCTCTGGCCCAAGGTCGACACAAAGTTCGAGCAAGCCATCGGACTCACTAAAAACCAAACAGTTCTTGTCAAGCATATCGAGCTTAATCGTCTCATTTACTTCGAGTTTCCCCTAAGTAATACCGGCATGACGTAAACGTTACACAAGCCTTTTTTGGTGATAGCAATGGTCGATGCTGAGCCACTGTCACCGCCACTAGCTAGTTCAGTGCTAGTGAAAGTCTTGCCCTGATTTTCGGCAGCGATGTCGTATATGTTAGCTGCTTCAATTTCTAACAACATCATCGAATAGGGTGCGTTGAAACCTGCATTACAGTGATACAACATGCCTGCTGGGCTTTTTCCTCGAGCGAGCACATGTGCACAGCAAAAAGGTGCGAAATCATACAAAGCGATAGGACCTCTGTGCTCATCACCATTTTGAGCAACAGTGATAGGAATCATCATCGAGCCCCAGGCCCAATCATAATGAGAATGCGATAGTTTGAGGAAGCCGTTTTGAACGCCATTCGATCAAAACAAGAAGCTTTTTTTGGCTGCTTTGGAAATTATAGCCCTGAGCTCCTGACAGGCGAATAATTAACACCTAACAGGTTAGGTGAAAACTGGCGACAGATAAGTAGCTCTAGATAAACAGCGCTATTGTCGCTGAAGTCAAATCGATATCAAACTAACAGGCATTGATGACAAATAGCTCCGAGCTTCAATGTTATGCTATCCGAAGATTTAAGAGCTTGTCAGATGAATTATTATTGATATGAGTAGTCTGATTAACTAATGTCGCAGATATTTAAACTTGATAACTAGATTAGCTCAAAATAGGGCGCTTTATAATTATTTACCTTATTGCTCCTGCCGGCGAATCGAAGATCGAACCCATTGTTAACTTCACTTTGTTATTTCTAACGTATACCCGCTAAGGAATCTTTGCGTGCTAAAACTATTGTTAATCAAGACTAAACTTACGACTTTTCACTTAACTCAATTACTGGCTTTAATCCTAATGACTTTGATGATCTATGGCTGCCAGAATTTACTGGTTGCAAAAGAAAGTAACGCTATGACACCAGAACAAATAGTTAAGAGCCCAACGGATACCCGTGACTATCTAGCGTTTAAATTACCGAACCAACTACAGGTTTTAGTCATTTCTGATCCTGATACCGATAAGGCTGCCGCATCTTTGAGTGTTGCAGTAGGCAGTGGTTCTGACCCTAAGGAACGCGAGGGTTTAGCGCACTTCCTTGAACACATGCTGTTTCTAGGTACAGAGAAATATCCAAATGCGGGGGCTTATCAGCGTTTTATTAACGAACACGGTGGCTCACACAATGCTTATACTGCCTTCGATGAAACTAATTATTTCTTCGATGTAAATAGTGATTATCTCGAACCCACGCTGGATCAATTTGCTCAGTTTTTTATTGCCCCACTGTTAGATGCCGAATACGTAGAACGTGAAAAAAATGCGGTACATTCTGAATATCAAACCAAGATTAAGGATGATAACCGGCTGGAAAATGAAGTGCTCAAAACTATCACAAACCCGGAACACGCTTTCTCGCAATTCTCTGTTGGTAGTCTGGACACGTTGGCTGATCGCAAAAATCAACTTGTGCGTGATGATTTACTGGTTTTCTATGAACAGCATTATTCGGCCAACCACATGTCACTTGTGGTGTTAGGTAAACAGACTGTTGATGAGTTACGTCGGCTAGTCGGTGAAAAATTCACCACGGTTAAAAATAACAATCACCCAGCCGCCCGCCACGAACAACCGCTGTTTAAAAAGCATGAGCTACCCCAACAGGTTAATACCATTCCGAATAAAAATCTGCGTCAGTTGAGCTACTACTTTCCCGTTGCGAGTACTCGTAGTCACATCGATAGCAAACCGGTGAACTATATTAGTAATCTGCTGGGGCACGAAGGTCAAGGTAGCTTACTGTCGTATCTGAAAAATCAAGGTTGGGCCGATAGTATAAGTGCGGGCATGGGTTTTGAAGACGATCAGCAGGCCAGTGTGAAAGTCAGAATTGGGTTAACCGAGCAGGGCTTGCAGAATACCGATGGGATTACCCTCGCGTTGTTTCAAAGCATCGCCTTAATTAAGCAACAAGGTATTCAAGAGTGGCGTTTCGATGAGCAAGCGCAACTCGCAAAACTCAAGTTTGAATTTCAGGAAAATGGCAGCAATATATACTATGTGTCACACCTTGCCAGCCGGTTAAAGCAGTTGGCCTCCAACCAACTGTTAAGTGCTCCCTACCAGATGACAGATTTCAATCCATTACTGATTGCTGAGTATCTACAGGCATTAGAGCCAAATAATATGTTAATGATAGTGACTGGTAAGGGTTTATCGGTTGACAAAAAAACTCAACATTACAATGCGCCTTATGGCGTAGCACCGATTTCGGATAAGCTGATTGCGCAATGGCAAAAACCGCAACTCAACCCCAGCATTAAGCTTCCACTAGTTAACCCATTTATTCCAGACCAGTTAAGCATTATTGAAATGCCTGATTCATCGACGAGAAATCCCCAGCAATTGGTGACAGACTCTCGCATTGTGACATGGCATAGCCTTGACACTAGCTTCAAGACACCCAGAGCTGACGTCTATTTCACGTTACGCTCACCGCTCGCAAACCAGTCCGCTCGGAACGTGGCGCTAACGGCTTTATACGTCAAGACTGTCAACGAACGACTCAACGAGTTTAGCTACCCTGCTACATTAGCGGGTTTGAATTACCAACTTTACCCACACGTGCGCGGTATTAGCGTGAGAGTTTCTGGCTATCCGGGCAAACAACCACTATTACTCAAAGAAATTCTTAACGCGCTCAACAAGGTGGGTATCAATAAAAGTAGTTTCCGCCGTCACAAAGATGAATTGCAGCGAGGCTTTCAAAACTCATTGCAACAAAAACCTTATCAGCAAGGTCTCTCCCGTATCTCTAATCTGGTCACCTCCCCAAGTTGGACAGCGAGGCAATTAATAACCGCACTACAGCCCGTTGAGGCAAAAGACCTGCAACAATTTGCTGACAATTTTTTGGCGCAACTGGATATTGTAGTGCTCGCCAACGGCAATATCAGTGCCGACTCGGCGATGGCAATGACCGACCAAATCAACAACCAGCTGAAGGGCTCGAATAATGCCGTTGAGGTAGCCAAACCTGTTATTAAGCAACTGCCATCGGAACAGAAATCACTCTATCAATTCGACGTGCCTCACACCGATAACGCAGTCACGCTATATTTCCAGGGCAATGATAAGGGCGTCGGTACGCGGGCAAGTTTTGCGCTATTCAATCAGATGTTATCAACGCCCTTTTACCACGATCTGCGAACTCGGCAGCAACTGGGCTATATTGTATTCAGTAGCCCTATGACACTGATTGATTTGCCCGCCCTGGGCTTTACTGTGCAATCATCAAATACTTCAACTAATGACATTGCGGTCGCCATCGATGTTTTCGTGACCGGTTTTTCCAACACGCTGAATAATATGGACGAAGCTACATTGGCAACTCACAAAAAAGCACTTATTGGGCGTATTTTGAAAAAAGATTCACGTATTACAAATCGCAGTAACCGTTACTGGAGTGAGCTAGATCGCGGTAACTTTCAGTTTGATAGCCGTGAGCAGCTGGTCGCCGCCATTAAAGCCATTGATCTAGAAACAATTCAAAACAGCTATTCACAGGATATTATTAGTCATCCGCGTCAGTTAACCATTATGGCCGTTGGCAATGCGGGAAACACGACACCCGTCTCTGACGATTACACATCTATCAGCAGTGCTGAATTGTCACAATTGGTGGGTGACTAAAGTATTGGATTTTGGTAATTGAAAGCAATAACTAAGGGCTCAAAAACTTTATGGCTATGGGGTAGATAAATTAATATGTCCCCATAATTTTTATATGCCAAAATTGCATGGCGCCATTCTAGTTTTTATCGGGCAGCGAGCATTCAACGATGCATAAACCAATATGCTTTTGCTCTTCCTCGCGCATCATATTTCACATCAATTTCTTCAGCGCCTCCGATATTAATTCTTTCGACTAAATCATGAAGATGATCTTTTTAAGTGAATGTTGTTTGTCTGAGGCGCTTAATCAGTCATCATTAATAGCGAACAATGACTGAATTATTGCCAGCAACTTTTAAAAGCTACCCAGTTGGATAATTGGCGGGATGATCAACATTTTGCCTACCATCAAGACCAGAATGGCCACCATTGTTGAAAAGTCAAAACCACCCATCGCAGGTAGGCGTTTTTGAATGGGACGCAGTATAGGTGCGGTGATGGTATTCACTAAACCAATAATTGGATTATATTGTCCTGGATTGATCCAGCTGATGACAACCTGAATAATACATGCGACTAGAAAAATGCTGATAAATAATGAGGCTAAATCGGCAATGCAATAAATTAAAAGGCCCGCATAGCTGACTAGTCCAATTGGTGCAGGGACGTCAGCGATTGCGATAACCGGTATGTCGAGCACGCGTAACAATACGAATTTGGCGTAGATGATCAGTAGGCATAACACGATTGCGGCACTGTCCTGGCCTAACATACTGGGTATGAAACGGCGTAATACTTTGAGTGGTGGTGTGGTCATTTTGACAATAAACTGTGACACCGTATTGTAGAAGTCAGCCCGCAGCATTTGCAGAATAAACCGCAGTAGCACCAGCAAAATATACAAATCAAACAGCGTTGTAATGATGAACGCGAGTGGTGAAGTAAAGTAATTGGAACCCATAGCGAGACTCAGTTATCAATGTAGAATGTTAGTTCGGAATGTTAATTTAGAATAATTGGCAGTTTGACGATTATGACCGACCCGACAGTTCGCTTGCGAGTTCGACTGATCGATCGTGGGCGGCTTGTGTCGCATTGTCGACCAACGAAGCCAGGTTATCTTTTTGAAACGACAAAATAGCCTGTTCGGTGGTGCCATTCTTAGAGGTAACTTGTGCACGAAGTTCCGCCATATCTTTACCCTGAGCCATCGAAGCGGCACCCAGTGCGGTTTGTTGTGCCATCGCTTTTGCAGCCTCGGGCGGTAACCCTAACTTTCGTGCTGCATTTTCCAACAGCTCAATAAAGTAAAAAAAGTAGGCTGGCCCGCTGCCAGATATCGCAGTGACTGCGTCGAGACTGTCTTCTGTTTCAACCCAGACTGAAATGCCAACGGCATCGAGAATGGTTTGTGCCATTTCTTTTTGTGTCGCGTTAACCAGGCTATTGGCAAATATCCCTGTGGCACCCAGTTGCACCAATGCGGGTGTGTTGGGCATGCAACGCACGATACTTCGATTGCCACCCAACCAGCGATTGATGTCGCTTTCACGAACACCGGCTGCGATGCTAATAAAAAGGCATTCGGGTTTTGTATTGCTGTGGGCAATTTGTTCGCAAACAACCTGCAATACCTGAGGTTTTACCGCCAATAGGATAATGTCGGCTGTGGCACAGGCCTTCGCGGTATCGGTTGTGGTCACTATGCCGAATGTTTGAGAAAGGCGAGTGAGTTGATCCTGGTTTAAGTCACTGACGATGATATTTTCCGATGCATAATTGTTGCCAATCAATCCACCAATAAGGCTGCTGGCCATGTTGCCGCCGCCGATAAAACAAAGTTGCTGATTCAAAGCCTTTCCCCAAAAATAGCAGTGCCTATTCTAACCAGAGTTGAGCCTTCTGCAATGGCTGCTTCGATGTCATGACTCATGCCCATCGACAGGGTGTCGCACTCTATACCGTCATTTTGCATTTGCTCGAATGCCTGACGCAACTTTGCAAACGGTTTGCGTTGTGATTCCAAACTGGTGCCAGGTGCTGGTATGGCCATCAAACCTCTCAGGCGTAGTTTGGGAAGTTGATTAATTTGTTGGCTTAACGCAGGCACTTCTTCAAGTGTGATGCCAGCCTTACTTTCTTCAATATCAACATTCACTTGGATGCAAATATTCAAAGGTGGCAGGGAGTCTGGGCGTTGTTCGCTGAGTCGTTGAGCAATCTTCAGTCGGTCGACACAGTGTACCCATTCGAAATTTTCGGCTATGACTCGGGTTTTATTGGATTGAATTGCGCCAATGAAGTGCCAGCAGATGTTGAGGTCAGCCAGCTCTTGAACTTTTTGCTGAGCTTCCTGCAGATAGTTTTCGCCAAAATCTCTCTGACCACAGCGATAGGCTTCTCGAATATCGGCAGTTGGTTTCCTTTTGCTGACGGCAAGCAAGCATATATCAGATGATTGGCGCTGATAGCGATCTGCTGCATTGTCAATTTGACCTTGTGTCTGATTAAGATTATTTTCGATGTTCTGCATAGGTTTTGCTATAGTTTAGTGAATAAAAAAATGTTCTGACGATATTAATAACTTATGCCGTATAAGTCATGTCGATCGTTAACTAATCATTGTTTACTAAGAAATAAAAAAGAGGATACATGGATATAGCTCAGCTACTTGCTTTTGGCGTGAAACAAGGCGCTTCAGATTTACACCTTTCTGCGGGATTACCTCCGATGATCCGTGTGGATGGTGACATTCGTAGAATCAATGTGCCCGAAATGGATCATAAACAAGTGCACGACATGATTTATGACATCATGAGTGACAAACAGCGTAAAGATTATGAGGAGTTTCTAGAAACTGACTTTTCTTTCGAGATACCAGGGCTTGCTCGTTTTCGTGTTAACGCCTTTAATCATAACCGGGGTGCTGGCGGTGTATTTCGAACCATTCCTTCAAAAATACTAAGTTTGGAAGATTTAGGGGCACCGAAGATTTTTCAGGATATTTCTGAATACCCTCGCGGTATTGTGTTGGTTACTGGGCCAACTGGTTCGGGAAAATCGACCACGCTTGCAGCCATGGTCGATTACAAAAATGATAGTGAATATGGTCATATTCTAACGGTTGAAGATCCAATCGAATTTGTCCACGAGAGTAAGAAGTGTCTGGTCAATCAACGTGAAGTTCATCGTGATACGCATGGTTTTAACGAAGCATTAAGGTCTGCATTGCGTGAAGATCCTGATACGATTCTGGTCGGCGAAATGCGTGATCTGGAAACTATTCGGCTGGCATTGTCTGCGGCTGAAACAGGCCATCTAGTTTTCGGCACGCTGCATACCAGTTCCGCAGCAAAGACAATCGACCGTATTGTCGATGTTTTCCCTGCCGCAGAAAAATCTATGGTTCGATCGATGTTGTCAGAATCATTGAAAGCAGTTATATCGCAAACATTGATGAAAAAGATAGGTGGCGGTCGAATTGCAGCGCATGAAATAATGCTCGGCACGCCAGCAATCAGAAATTTAATTCGAGAAGATAAAGTGGCGCAAATGTACTCAGCGATACAAACTGGACAAAATGTAGGCATGCAAACACTCGATCAAAATTTAAAGGGGTTGTTGGCTCAAGGATTGGTGTCTAAAGAAGAGGCGAAGAAGAAAGCGGCTCATCCAGACCAGCTGTAAATACTTATTCAACGACAAAACCTGACCACACACAACACCCCAAGATAGGCTGACTAAGAGAGGAAACCAATGGATCGTAATAAGGCGATAAGTTTCATGCATGATTTGCTGCGCATGATGGTGAGCAAGGACGGTTCGGATTTGTTCATTACATCAGGCTCGCCACCTGCTATGAAAGTGGATGGCAAAATTACCGTCGTATCGAAACAAAATCTGTCGCCAAATCATACTCAGATGCTGGCGCGGTCGATAATGAACGATAAGCAAGTGTCTGAGTTTGAAGCGTCGCAGGAGTGCAACTTCTCTATCGCTTTGCCTGGTGTTGCGCGCTTTCGTGTTAATGCTTTTGTGCAGCGAGGTAGCACAGGGTTGGTATTGCGTATTATCAATTCTGAAATCCCCACTTTTGAAGAACTGGGCCTGCCGGATATTTTGCAGGAAATTGCGATGACTAAGCGAGGTTTAGTTATTTTTGTGGGTGGTACTGGCTCGGGTAAATCAACCTCGCTTGCTTCGATGGTCAATTATCGTAATAGAAATAGCCATGGTCATATTATTACCATTGAAGACCCAGTGGAATTTGTTCACGAGCACATCAACTGCCTGGTGACGCAGCGCGAAGTCGGTGTTGATACTGACAATTATGCTATCGCGCTTAAAAATACATTACGCCAGGCGCCTGACGTCATATTGATTGGAGAGGTTCGGGATCGAGAGGCAATGGAGCATGCGATTGCATTCGCAGAAACAGGGCACCTGTGTCTGACCACTTTGCATGCTAATAGCACCAACCAGGCGCTCGATCGAATTATCAACTTCTTCCCTGATGAACGTCGATCACAGCTATTGATGGACCTATCGCTTAACTTGAAAGGCCTGATATCTCAACGGCTCATTCCAAAAATTGACGGTGCTGGCCGAATACCTGCGGTCGAAATAATGCTCAATACGCCTTTGATGGCCGATATGATTTTTAAGGGTGAAGTGCATGAGATGAAAGCGTTGATAGCCAAGTCAAATGAAGCGGGTATGAAAACGTTTGACCAGGCGCTATTTGATTTATATGAATCAGAGCAAATTACCTTTGAGGATGCGCTGCGAAACGCCGACTCGGTGAATGATATTCGCCTGCGTATTAAGCTTGAAAGCGATACGGCTCGAAAAACTGGGGTTGTAGAAGATCATCGCGAGTTTGAGCTAGAAGAGTCAGATGATGAAGACAATGGTGGTTTAATTTAATGGAATTCCTGATCGGATTGCAGTCATGAGTAGAGAGCCAACAACCAAGTTACTTGAGCCTTATTTGAAGGTTATGGTAGAGAAGCAGGGGTCAGATCTGTTTTTTGTGACTGGCGCGCCACCCAATATGAAGTTGCAGGGTAAGACGAGTGCTATTGCAAAGAAACCATTCGAAACGGGGCAGGTGCAAAAACTGGTTTATAGTCTGTTAAGTGATGAACAAATTCGTGACTTTGAAATAAACCGTGAACTTAATCTGGGCTTTACACTGGACAGTGTTGGTCGATTCCGAGTCAATATTTTTATTCAGCGTTCTGAAGTGTCGATGGTTATTCGCTATATAAAATGGGAGATTCCCTCACTGGATGAGCTCGGGTTACCACAAGTATTGAAAGATATCGTGATGAATCACAGTGGCATGGTTTTGGTGGTCGGCTCTACCGGATCAGGTAAATCAACTACTATGGCGGCGATGTTGGATTATCGAAATAAAATGGAAGGCGGGCATATCCTAACCATCGAGGATCCGATCGAATTTGTGTTTCGCCATAACAAATCGATCGTATCTCAGCGTGAGGTTGGGATCGATACCTTAAGCTATGAAAATGCCCTGCGAGAGGCATTACGAGAAGCCCCCGAAGTCATTATGATTGGTGAAGCACGTGACGGTGAAACCATGAAAGCCGCAATCAATTTTGCGGATACCGGTCATTTATGTATGACAACGCTGCACGCTGTTAACTCGAATCAGGCTATGGATCGGATCATGAACATGTTCCCATCCGATATGCGTGATCAGTTACTGATGGATTTGTCTTTGAATTTAAAAGCAGTTATCTCTCAGCGCTTGGTACCGGCGATGGATGGCAAATTGGCCTGTGCTGTAGAAGTAATGATGAACTCGCCGTATATCTCAGAGCTGTTACGTGATGGTAACTTTAATGAAATAAAAGAAATCATGGAGAAGGGTGATACGGTCGGTATGCAGACTTTCGATCAATCGTTATACAACTTGTACAAGGCGGATAAGATCACTATCAAAAGTGCGCTGGCCTATGCCGATTCAAGCACTAATCTGGAATGGAAAATTAACTTTGGTGGCGAGCAGCAAGCGCAAAACTCTCGACATAATCTAAATGAAATGAGTGGAGGCTTGGAAGAGCTGGTGTTGCCGTCTGAGGAGACCTGATAACTACTTGCGTTTCTGGTAGTGGCACGTTATTTAGATATGGTTTTACGAACCGCGACTATAAACAATTTGGATTATAGACGATTTGTCCGGCAACAATCGTGTTCGTGACACGACCATTAAAGTCCCAGCCCTCAAACGGCGTATTTTTGCCCTTCGATATAAAATCCTGACCTCGGCATAAATAATGCCTTTCGGGATCGATGATACAGATATCTGCCAACTCACCAAGGGCTACTCTGCCAGCAGGAATGCCCAGTAGTTGAGCTGGATTGACGGTCAATTTGGCAATAACTTCAGGCAACGTCATTAAACCTTCTTCAGCTAATCGAAGTGCCAACGGCAACAAAGTATCAAGGCTGCTTATGCCGGGTTCTGCTGAGGGGAAGGGGCATAGTTTGGCATCTATTTCATGGGGTTGGTGATCTGAGCACAGGCAATCGATGGTGCCATCGACAATACCATCACGTAAGGCTTGACGGTCGAGTTGACTTCTCAGTGGCGGAATCGTCAGTTTGCTGGTGTCAAACTCTCCAATATCGTGATCGGTGAGGAACAGTTGATGCATGGTGCAGTCGGCCGTAATGGGTAACCCATTGGCTTTGGCCTGACGAATCATATCGACTGATCGCGCACAGGAGAGCTGTCCAAAATGCGTTCTTGCGCCTGTTTGAGCAACGAGTTCAATGTCTTTAGCGAGGGCGGCTGTTTCTGCTGCTTCTGGGATGGAGGGCAGTCCAAGGCGAGTCGAGATGGCGCCTTCATGCGCACAGCCATTGCCATAAAGATCACTATCTCTGGGTTGAATAATGACAAGCATTTGCTGGCCAGCGGCATATTCCATTGCGCGACGTTGAACCAGGTTGTTGATAAAAGGTTGGTTAGCATTACTAAATGCGATGCAACCGCTAGATTTTAAACCAGCCATATTGGTTAGATGTTCACCTTCGAGCTTTTGTGATAGAGCTCCAATGGTGTAAATGTGGCAGCGGTTGCCAGCTTTTGAGTTGCTGTGATGGATGAGTTCGACGACTGCTGTATTGTCGATTACTGGCTGGGTATCTGGCGGTATGCAAAGACTGGTGATGCCGTTGGCGATCGCCGCCTGAGTTTCGCTTTCAATGGTGCCCTTGTGAACTTGACCAGGTTCGCGTAACCGAGCTTGGATATCGACCAGACCTGGTATCACCCATTGGTTGTTCGCATCAATGGTTCGGTTGGCTTTAAAATCATCAGGTGCTGCGCCGACACCTACGATTAAATTGCCGTCGATATAAATGTCTGTTTTGGTCTGGCTAAGATTAACCGGATCAATGAACAGGCCATTTTTGATATGAATGCTCATAAACTTTGTTCCCCGATTGTCATCGCCCGACTGTGATCGACATAACGGCCATGCGCACTGCAATGCCGAAAGTCACCTGTTGTAAGATAACCGATTGGGGTCCATCCATAACACTTGATTCGATTTCGACGCCGCGATTGGCCGGGCCTGGATGCATCACTATGGCATCAGGATTGGCACAATTTAGGCGCTCCTGGGTCAGACCATAAAGTTTGAAGTATTCTTTCTCACTGGGTAGCAGCGCGCCTCGCATACGTTCTTTTTGCAGGCGTAACATGATGACCACATCGACGTCCTTTAGCCCTTGTTCGAGATTGTCATACAAATGCACGCCGAGTGATTCGATACCGACCGGCAATAATGTTTTAGGGGCGATGACTCGAACTTCGGCCGCACCAAGTATATTGAGTGCGTGAATCTGTGAACGTGCCACTCGCGAATGGGTGATGTCGCCGACAATCGCAACCCGCAGCTGATCAAAGTCTTTCTTAAAGTGACGTATGGTGAACATGTCTAGCATGGCTTGGGTCGGGTGTTCATGCTGGCCATCACCGGCATTGAGGACGCTGACACCGGGTTGAACATGTTGGGCAAAGAAGTGGGCGCTGCCGCTATCTTGATGACGGATCACGAACATGTCGATTTGCATGGCTTCGATGTTGCGAATGGTATCGAGCAGGGATTCCCCCTTGGTGGTCGCTGAAGTATTTAGATTCAGACTGAGAATATCGGCCGATAAACGCTGAGCAGCCAGTTCAAAGGTAGAACGGGTGCGAGTGCTGGGTTCAAAAAATAGAGTCGCAACGGTTTTGCCACGCAGTATGGGCACCTTTTTAACACTTCGTTCTGTGACTGATGTGAATGACTCGGCGGTGTCGAGTATTTCTGTTAGTACTGCCCGATTTAATCCTTCGATGCCTAAAAAATGCTTCAGCTTTCCGTTTTCATCGAGTTGTAAATTGTGATTCGGCATGGTTTCTATGTTAACCGGTTTTAATTAGCGTCTTGATGCTGAGTTTAAGTGGTTCGGGCCCACTGAGTTTGATATGGCTGCCAGCTTCGAGCTGAATAGTTTGTGCAACGATATCTGGCTGAATAGGAATCGAGCGTTCACCACGATCAACCAAAATAGCAAGAATAATTCGCTCCGGTCGACCGTAATCAAAAATCTCGTTCATGGCTGCTCTTATAGTACGGCCTGAATAAAGCACATCATCGACCAGAATGATGGTTTTGCCATCGATATCGATCGGCAGGCTGGATGGTTTAACCGTTGGATGAAGGCCCGTTGTAGTGAAGTCATCGCGATAAAATGAGATATTTAATCGACCAAGCTCAGTGTCTGGGGCAATGGTTTGATGGATGATATTAGCGATCCAGTAACCGCCTGTTTCGATGCCGACGATGATAGGTTGATCAGCAGGATCCTGAACATCTGGAAAATATGGTTTGAGTGCTTGTGTCAGTTTATGGGTAAGATTTTCAACTGAAGGTAATGACACGGATGTTCCCCACTTAAATGCGCCTGATAATAAATTTGGTGAGCTT
>CAXMOZ010000172.1:0-1688 GCA_964195315.1 uncultured Acidimicrobiia bacterium
CAGGTGATGGTTATAGGTCCGAATTTCATACCCACTGCTACTAACTACCGGCAACGAATCGACACTGGCATTTAATTGCCTGATAAGTTCATTTAGCTTGCTCTGTGGCAAGTTTGCGCAATTGTCTTTTTTCAACCAGTACCTGATCAAATTTTTCTGTCTTGGTTGAGTCAATTCCTGCAAGGTTTTACGGCATAACAGGTCGCTAACTTCCTGCTCACTATGGCGCTGAGCCAGTTGGTAATCCTGTGTAGCGAGTTCCTCTATCACCTGTTGGGTTTCGAACTGTATTGAAACTACTGATCGAATCGAATCTAGATATCCAGGCCAGCGACTTTTTATCCTCGGAATAACTTCATGACGTAAATAATTGCGGTTAAATCGCTGCGATAAATTACTTGGATCGTCAAACCATTCGAGTTTGTGATGTAAAGCATAGTCGGTTATTTCGACACGCGAAACATCGAGAAGCGGTCGTAACAATATTGAATCACCAATAGGCCTGTTGGGAGCAATCCCCCTCAGTCCGGCACTACCGGAGCCGCGTAGGATATTAAGTAGCAAAGTTTCGACCTGATCGTCCGCATGGTGCGCAGTGAGCAAACAGTCGTCAGTAGTTAATGCCTGCTTGAACAAAGCGTAACGCGCTTCTCTCGCTTCAGATTCCAAATTTGCCATGCTTGCATGCAGATTCAGATGGCTGACTTCGATAGGCAAATTATAAAGCCTGGCGATTGACCTGCTGAAAGCTTCCATTTCATCAGCCGTATCTTGAATACCGTGATTAACATGCCAGAGCAGAATATTAAACGGGCGTGAATGTGATTTAAGCAGATGCAACAATACACAGGAATCGACGCCACCACTAAATGCCAGCACAACACGTTCGATGCACCTGGGAATTGATTCAAGGTGATCGTCTAATTGAGAACTGAGCACAGAATTTAATGTCATGAAATTACCGTGCACCGGCAGATGTATCCCGTGCCGTTCTTTCTAGCAGGCTAGCCTTCTTTGTACTGACCAAAGCTCATTAGTTTCTGATACCTCTGCTCGAGTAATTTATCAATACTCACCGACTCAAGAGTTTCAATATTTTCGATCAAACTGTGTTTTAAGGTATTGGCAATCTGATCGTGATTGCGATGCGCCCCACCGAGCGGTTCAGCAATAATATTATCGACTAATTTAAGCGCGTGTAATCTGTCTGCGGTAATGCCCATAGCTTCCGCAGCAAGTGGTGCCTTATCGGCGCTTTTCCACAGTATCGTGGCGCAGCCTTCGGGCGATATAACCGAATAGGTCGAATACTGCAGCATATCGATTCGGTCGCCGACACAGATCGCCAGCGCGCCGCCGGAGCCACCCTCGCCAATAATGGTGCAAATGACAGGTGTCTTAAGATCTGCCAGGGTATACAGGTTACGAGCTATGGCTTCGCTTTGACCTCGCTCTTCGGCGCCAATACCAGGATAAGCCCCGGGAGTGTCAATCAGAGTGATTAGTGGCATGTTAAATTTTTCGGCGAGTTTCATTAAACGTAATGCCTTGCGATAACCCTCCGGCCGCACCATGCCGAAATTTCTCTTAATCTTTTCTCGAGTATCGCGTCCTTTTTGCTGCCCGATAACCATTACCGGTTTACCATTCAGCCTGCCAATACCCCCTATAATAGGATGATCGTTAGT
>CAXMOZ010000173.1:0-9961 GCA_964195315.1 uncultured Acidimicrobiia bacterium
CCCACCTGTCTTGTGCATATGGATAAAGGCAAATTTTTCTGTAGTAATCATTCAGGTAAAACCTTAGCTAGGGTGCTGATAGAAGACATAATACGCGATTCTGATAGACGGGCAATATGATCCTGAATTACTCACCGAACAGTCATACCAATATTCAAGCGGATAACTTCAGAGAACAATACTGTGGGGGAACTTAATTAACGATTGAATGAAAACCCCACTTTGATCACGATATCAGGACACCAGCTCTGTCAGTCTTTTTAGGTTGTACAGATTTTCAAACCAAACAATGATGAGGGTAATACAAGATATCCCTACTGTTGGTGCATCGTTACTAGGATGTGACTAATTAGAACAATGCAGGGTCAACTGCCGAGGAGCAAAAAAACAGCCCGAAAAAACAACTACTTTTAAAATACCCGTAAGGGCTATTAGTAATCAGGGGTCAGCTCGATTTTGCTAACGCTGCTTCATTCATTTCGTGGAGCAGTTGGTCCTCTGCTTCGATACGATCAGCCATAGATTCACCAATCAGGGATAAGTCTGTGTAAAGATTGGTCAGGCTTTCCTTATCGTCAGCACCATCATATTTATCATTAAATTCGACAAATTGCTGTGTCGTTTTTGATATCACAGGATAGACACTAGTGGCTACTTTTTTCACATTGCCTCGTCGTTCCTTGCCGTCAATAATGCGCTCGTAAATTTCGAAATGCCCAAGAGCTGAATAATCGACCAATGCCTGGCTGAACGCTTTCAGGCTTTCGATTGTCGAGGAGAAATTGGATTCCAGAGATTCGAGTTCAGCGAGGCTACACATTGCCACTAAAACTTCCTGCCTTTCAGTTAATAACTCACGAATGGTATGTGACTGACGTTCTCTGCGGTCGATTTCTGCCGAAATTTTCTTTGCGATTTCTTCAACTGTACCGATCTGTGGATCGCTCACTTTTATCCCCTGATTTGATTTTAGATGGTTAATCACCTACTTAACACTGACCTTTATCGGTCATTAATTACATTCAATTATGATGCCAAAACTGCCTGCGGTAAATCGTATTTTCAAAATGAATGTCGATTTATAGGCATTGTCGCGTAAATCACTCATTAAATAACCACTTTTAAAGAAATTATTGTTAATAATCGAAAGATGAAACACTTACAGCGAACTATCTTTGATAATATATTGACCTTTAAAATCAGTATAATCATATGAACACCACTAGCCTTGGCCAAATTGCAAAACTTGAAGTCCTTTTTGCAGAACAGGAATACACGGTGCAAACCCTTAATGACATTGTGACACGCCAGGATCGAGATATCGCGAAATTGAAGGTCGATTACCAGGACCTAAAATTGCAGTACCTGGATTTAAAGTCAAATCTCACAGATCAGACAGGACAGGACGCAAGCTCTGAAATACCCCCCCATTACTAGTCATTTATTATGATTTGCTTATCTTCAATCATTGAGGAGGAGTTAAAGAAATCATTTGAGTCAGATCTGGATGCTAACTCTAGCTATCGGATTGATCTTGGTAGTGAAGGAGCTTCGGTTCGAGGTGGGCAACTCAACATAAATCATTCCTTCTTAGACCCGCAATTTTTGAAGCGGTTAATTCAACCCAATCAACTCCTGTTAAAGGCCTGCAGCAATAAACAACGCAGTATCAAAACAGTCCTGGACTTAACCGGGGGTTGGGGCATGGATAGCTTCATGATCGCTCATAACGGTCGAGCCGTTACTATGCTTGAGCAAAATCGGTTAATTTACGCTATTACTGCTCATTCGTTAAAGTGCGTCGAGACACATCCTAAGCTAGCTCAGACAGTAGCGCGTATCAATTGTCTCAACACGACTGGCAGCGATTATTTGGCCAGTCTTGAAAATGCTAAACAGTTTGACTGCATCTATTTTGACCCTATGTTTCCGAGTCACAAATCTAGCGCTAAGCCTTCGAAAGAAATGCAATTGCTACAACAGATGACTAGCAATGTGGATATTGAGTTAGCGTTTAACCTTGCCTTAAAGCAGGCTAAAAATCGAGTCGTTATGAAGCGGCCTTTAAAATCCCCAGCATTTTCTGATCGGCAGCCAAATTTAGTTTATCGGGAGAAAAGCGTTCGTTTTGATGTTTATCTGACTGCTTTAAATTAACCACGCTTGGGAAATTGATTAGCAAATAACGTCATAACAGAACGAAGAATTAACATTGAAAAAAGTCTGGCGTAGACAGAACCGCAGAGCGTATTAGCGTAATACACCGTATGTCTATGCCGAGCCTATAGCAAGCTCTCGTCATCTCGATGCATATCAATAAAGTCGCTGGATACCGGCTTGCGCCGGTATGACGATAGTTGGGAGAATAACGACCTGCGTCAGCACGACAATAACTGGGTAGCGCCTCAATGCCGTTAAGTTAGAGAGCAACACCGCCATTCCTGCGCACGCCTACAGGGAAGTAGGTGGTAAAGCGACGCGGGATGTCAAAGCCGGGGCTGGAATGCAGCGACTCGAGGGTGAGGTCAATTTAGTCACGGAAATTATTAAATTGCAATGGAATACCCAAGTTAGCGTCTCGTAATAACTGCATAACTTGCTGTAACTCATCCCGCTTCTTGCCGGTCACCCTCACCTGCTCGTCTTGAATGGCTGCCTGCACTTTAATTTTTGATTCCTTTATCAACTTGACAATTTTACGTGCAATATCTTTATCTAATCCTTCTTTGACAGTGACCTGTTGTTTTGCTTTTTTATTCATCTCGATAATGTCGGCAAAATCCAGGCAACTAACATCGATGCCTCTCTTTGCCATTTTTTCTTTTAGAATAGGCGCCATTTGCTTAATTTGGAATTCAGATTCAGATATTAAAGTGAGCTCGTTAGCCGATTGTTCAATTTTTGAATCAGATCCTTTAAAGTCATACCGAGTACCAATCTCTCGGTTAGCTTGATCGATAGCATTGCTGAGTTCGTGATGATCGACTTCGGAAACTGTGTCAAATGTTGGCATATTATTTACTTAGGTATATTGAGCTTTTGGTTAATAGAAACTGGGTAAATATAAATTAATTTAATAAATCGAAATGGTTAAACGACTAAAATCGTCGTTAAAATTATAATCCGGTATCGTCAGGTTTCGAAACTGATTGCTGCCTGAAAATGCTCTCCCAGCGAAATCATAACTCGCTACGCTACATATTTCTTTTAATATTTGCTTTTGTTTTAATTCAAGCGGGCATGATAGGTCGGTGCCAATGGCGTACGACACAAAATACAGGTCATCTTTCGATCGAAGCGAATTTTTTGCATAGCCAGGTTGTCGACTTGAATGACTGTCTGGGTCTTGTAAATCCTGCTTACTTTGACTGAGTTGATTCCTGAGTTTGACTGAGCGTTTTATAAGCAAAATTTGCAAGTTATCCTGTCTTAACCAAACCGGGCTATCGTACGCGATATCATTCGTTTTGAGGGAGAAATGGTAATTTTGCTGCACATTCCTGGGCCGAAGGTCGAATGAGTAATCAATTAAAACCAATAATAAACTTAAGACCGTTATACCCAATAAATATTTAGTCAAACGTAATAATAATGTTCTTTTAGTTAAAGCCATTTATAGCGGACATTCGGCTGTGGTACCGCCACAAACAGCACCTTCTGATATCCAGTTAACAAATAGATCGTAAGCAGATCGTCCACCAGTACCGATTGTGAGCGTTGCATTAAACCCGGGCCGTTGGTTTCCATAATGGTGCATGCCAGATGATTTTTTCAAGATCAAACTATCACCCACATCCTCAAGGTTGACTCGGACAAGCGCTTGTTCGTATAATCCAAGTGAAGCCGTGTCAGCTGTTGACGTTGGGATCCCTTGGGGTTGAACTGCACTCCACCATACTGGTACGCCGACCACCGCTGCCCCTGTTGAGCCACCATTGATCGAGTGGCATGCATTGGCGCAAGTAGTTAACTCAGAGGCGATATCATTATAAAAAGTCAGGCTTCGCGGCGCTTTGGCAAGCGTGCTATCGATTCGAACTACCATATCATCGGTTTTTAAAAGTCCAGTACCAGTAGCGCTAGCCGTTAAACGCAATGTATAGTCACCAACTAGATCGGCTGAAAAGTCTGTTCGTATAGCGCCAGGCGTTGATATTGTTGCAACAGAACCAGTGGGAGATGACAGCAGGTTCCAATGATAAGATGTTGCATACAGGCTTGAGCCCGCATTCAGTGTGATGGCTGCATTTGGCAGGGTTATTCGATCGAGCCCTGCTCTGGCAAGCACTCGACCCGGTAAAATTATTTTCCCATTGGCATCCTGATGTCTGGTGCTAAACCCGGTGGTTACATAAGGTGCTATAAAACTGGCCAATAACTCGGCTTTATCTGGATCGCCCCAAAAATTATTATAATTTAGAAGCCCCAAAGGCATTTTTCCCTCATCAAAAACGAGTCGTTCTATTTCTTGCGCATGTGAAATGAATTTTGTCCAGCTACTGAAATCCAAATCTTTGCCTTCGCCATTGGCATTGTTGTTACTACCTAACTCGACGCCTTGCTTGCCATGACAAACAAAACAATTGGGGCCAACCACTTTTTTGAACAAGGCATCTGCACCACTGGGTGTCACGCCAACTTTAGGCTGCCAACCCGATGGAACAAAACTATTGTCATAGCTTGTACCCGCTACTTCGAGTTTATTGCCATACCATCCGAGTAACATTTCGCGACTGAAATCTCCGCTCCACTCACCATCTTCAGCACTTGGGCTTGCCGCTCTAGCTGCTACGCCACCACCATGAATCGTGCAGGCCGCATGACCTGCACTACCTGGGTAAGAACAAAACACAGCAGCATTCAGCTTTCTAAGGCTTTCTTCGGCCTCTACTTTGGTATGCCCTGGCTTATCTGAGAATTCAAAGGTATCTACTTCGAAGGCTTGTAAATGCGATTTGGTATCACCTATCTGGGTGGCAGGGTCACTTGCATGAACCGCAACCAAACGTCCCAATCGGTCGAGTGGACGAAGCTTACCGCCGTGGCAGGTTATACAAGGCTGCGGCATCGCCTTTTCACCACGAGCGTCGAGGTCGATGGTTTCGATTCTGGGGTGAACCGCATCTGGCGTACTATAATCCGAGCGATAGGTATAAAACTTGGCCATTGGTTCGGCAGAACAAACATCACCCTCACTTATTATGCCACGTGAAAACTCGATGGCATTGCTTCCAAAATGATATTGAAAATCTTGTTCGATAGCGCCTTCGAGGTTAACTGGCCCGTAGGCAAAGCCGTCAATAATGCTGACTGAAAAGTTTTGCACGTAAAAAGCGATGACCTGCCCTCCGCAACCTCCATTTGCCAGCGTGACATTGGGGTAACTGCGCATGAACATATCGCGCCCATATCCCAGATCTTTTGAATCTCTGAAAATAACATGCACATCGGGTCCAGCTGCATTGTCAAAACCATGCAGACTACGATATTTTTGCAATGTATCTCGTGCATTAGCGGGGTCGATAGCGGCATAGTAGGCTCGAGCAAATTTCGGTTTATCGATATTTGACTCATCAAAATTGAGTGTGACCGGAACACCACTGCCATTTGGAGTCGTCTGCCCAACCAATTGAGCCGTATTACTATCATCCAGCAGGTATAACAAACCATCAGCTGAGGTGTTTAATGTGAATGTAGCGCCTAGAGCCTGCGGTATGTTAATTGGCAAACAGACATTAGCCGTTGTACCCGTGCAAGTCGCTGCTGGCACGGTACTTGGCCCAAATGAGTCTGTCCAATTACCCGTTAACAACTGATCAGCACTGCCATCGTTTCTGTTCACTAAAACACTAAAGCTAGCCGCTTGATTCGCACTTGTTGTTGCAACAACGAGCGTATATTGGCCAGCCGCTAATTCACCTTGTCGGTTAAAAAATGTCAGGAATCGATTGGGTTCATTCTGTTGAACGGTGCTATCGAAACCATTGTATTCGTCACCACCGCCACAACCGTAAAGTAGCAATGCTGACAGAGCAATTAGTCCAGGTTTCAAAAATCTTATCAAAGACGGCATGGTCAGAATCTCCCCAGCAAGCTGGCTCTGAAAATTGATCGATCATATTCTATATTGCCTTCGGACTCTGTTTTGACATATCGATAAGAAAAATCTAACGAGATTTTAGATGACATTATCTGGTTATAGCCGAGAGTAATCACTTGCGTATCTGAGTCGAGGCGGTAGGCAAACTGATTAGTAGTAATACCACCAAAAGCATCGTCTGGTTCTATTTCTTGTGCTGCATTAATGATCGCCAGAGTCGGTGTCGCACTGGATACGATGTCTCCAATAATGTAAGTGTACGTTGAATACAACAGGGCTTTTTTGGAAAGGTTAATATCAAGGTTAACAAACAGTCTGTTCTCTACCGTATCGAATACCCTGCTTCTAGACTCTCGTTGTTTGTAATCGAGTCCGAGTGACATATTAATCGTATCGGTAATCCATTTATTTAAGCCTAAGCTTGCGGTGTAAACGGCAGAATCTCTTGCCACTTGATCCGACTCAATTCCTCCAACTTTAAGGCCAATAGAATAGATTGGTGAAGTGAAACCTGAAGCAAAAGCAAAACGGTATCGAACGTTGGCATTAAAGCTCATATTATCGAGCTTTTCGAAAGTAGCAAATTTTTCGGCGCTGATACTGCCACCATAGGTTAGCAACGAAAATCGACCTAGCGGTTTCCCCGCCTTCGCATTGAGTGTCAGGTTAACTATATTGTCAGCTCGAATATCGACTTCATTTTGTGCCCGTCGGATATTATCGTCATAGGCGACAGATACGTCATAGCTATAACGAAATAGTGGTTTTTCTGGTTTCTTTTTGGGCCTTTGCTTTTTTGCCTGTGTCGTGGTTTTAGTGACTTCAGAACTCGTTTCAGCCTGTGCTTGCTCAAGTACCAGCTCTTTTTTAATCGCCTCTATATCACTCAAACCAACACTAGTCTGCTCTGTATTATCGACCGTCAGTTTTTCAGTAACAGCAACACTATCAGTCTGTCCTGGGGTGAGAGCTAACTCAGCCTTGCCGTTATTTTTATCTTTAACATAGATTTCATATTCAGCAATAAAGGTGCTTACTTCCGAATTTGCCTTTTGTTTGTCAATTGCCAAAATACGCGTGGTTGATGGGATATTGAGCCGAACGCCAGCGCGCAATCGATTGATATTATTACCTTCAAAGGCAGGTCGGTTATTTTGGTAAATACTCATCATGACTTGCGACATCGTCACTCCTTTTGACCGATACCGCTTCGAAATTTGCCACAGGTTGTCATTCCGGCGTACGGGTCCATAGAGTGATTGGGAGCTGGTGTTACTTGAGGAACCTGCGCTAGACAGCTCTGATGACGTGCTCTGTGCTACTTGCAACCCGTCAAAACTTTTAGTTGGCAACTCGTAGCCAGCAGCGTTACTCGCAAAGGCTACCATTGAGATTAAAATGGTAACCGACCCAATAGCGTGATTCATCTACGATTAACCCTGCTGTAGGCATAGACCCGACACCAGATCAGTAAAATCAGTCCCAGCAACATAACAATATCTATCCGACCACTGCCTTGAACCGTCGGCGTTACTGGCGACTGCAAGTTAATGCTAAGGCTACCGGGATCCTTTATCACCCCATTTGCGACGCCATCTGCATCATTAGGTCCACCATCCTGAATAGTCAGCTGCAGACAATTGCTAAACGCAACTAAACCATCGATATATTGACTGCTATCGGGTTCTGGGCAGGCGCCTAATACACCTGGAGCACTGGCTAAGCGATTATTGTTATCAACCACAAAGTTGCTCCAGCCGGTATCAGACTTAAATTTTCGGAAGATAGCATTAATTGGAATCGCCGATTGCAGAGGAATGACGATATTAGCCGATTGCCCTGATACTAAACCACTCAACTCAAAATCGTAAACACCTCCGACATGCTCGAAATCATCAATCGCATTCAATGGCGCACCACCCGAAACACTGCCAAAATTGCCGATATTGGCATCGGTGACTATGACACCACTATTGTTTGATGCCCTCGCCGTGTCGCCAGTAACAATTTTTATGCCCGGTTCGGTCTGAACTAAAAAGCGTGAGGTAATATCCACCGTCTGATTTGGTATCAAATATTGATCTGTAATGCCCGCACTTTGAGCATCTAAATAATCGGGTATACCATCAGCATCGCTGTCTCCAAGACCTTCTGTAATATCATCAGCACCTTCACCATCACTATTTCTAGTATCTAAAACCGGAGCTATCGTCAAGATACTTAAAACACGACTAGTCCGATTAGATAAAACAGGGGAGCCATTATCGGTTGAATTCAAATCAATCAGGTAATTTCCAGCAACTGGTGTGAATGCCCAGCTTTGGCTAGTGCTATCAGTCGGTGGCGATAGGCTATTGTCTGTGATCGACCAGTCATAGCTGTGAGTTTGAGCACTATTCACATCAGTCACAACAGCATTAACCGTCACCGTGCCGCCAGATTCATAAGCCGTACTCACATCCTTGCCGCCCTGCCTAAGCTGCAAATTCACCACAGGTGCGACATTATCTTCGACAATCGAAACCAAGTGTGTCATATCGCTTCCTACTACAGCATTAATCGCAGAAGTCATAGTGAAAACAACCGTTTCAGTCCCTTCATTCAAGCCATCAAGCAGAACATTAAAGGGCAAGCTCACCATCTGCTCAGGCGTCACCATCACGAAACTACCGGCAACCGCATTGTGATCACTTGCATCAGCAGTGCCTGTCACAATGTAATTGACCGTTACTGGATAGATCGCTGCACTGCCGTTGAGAGTAGCGACAACATTGACCACGCTGCCTTCTTCTGTAACTTGATCGGGTGCAAAGCTTACAATTGGGCGAACATCAAACGATTGAATACTCGTACCCAGATTTGCATTTGAGCTATTTGAAGCTGTCCATGTGATATCGAAATGCCCTGGCCGGTAGGGGCCACTATCACTTGAAATCACGCCTGTCGCAGCCGCTGCAACAACAGTAGGTGCAGGCGGTATTAGTGTGAAAGGTGTCAGATAACCGGTTGAATCAATGGTGATGTTAGCAAAATTAGGATTTGAACCCGCTAAAAATTCTGCCAAAGTATTAATACCATCACCATCGGCATCGAGGTCTGCATCGGCTGCATCGAAAGGATTCAATTCATTTTCAGTCTCGAACGTATCCGGCATGCCATCGTTGTCGTCATCTAAATCACAGACATTACCGCCATCATTTATACCGCCATCAGAACCAGCAGTGCCGTCGCCGTCATTGTCTGCATTGGTGGCATCGGAGGCGGTTAAACACAGATCATCATAGTCTGCGACCAAATCGCCATCGGTATCAGGCGGATTGATGTCAATAACAAAAGACTCATCATCAAAACTCGTACTATCCGTGGCTCTAATCTTAATCGGATAGCTTTGATCAAATACAGCAGGAGGCCCCAGTATTGGCGTCCAGCTAAAAATACCGGTATTGGATAAACTCATGCCGGCCTGTTCACCACTGACGAAAGTCCAGCTAATTTCAACACCGTCATTAATATTATCGACATCGACCACATCAGCGGCAAATGTCACCAAAGAACCCTCAGTACCCGACTGAGTGCCGAGAGCAGTAATCGTCGGAGGATCATTAACTGGCATAATAGTCACATCAACAGTAATGCTGTCTGACGTAGCACCATCAAAAACTTGCACCGTAAAACTATCAGAACCCGTGAAGTCCAGATTAGGTGTGTACGATACTGCCTGCGATAAACCATTTCCCGAGACATTGGCGACACCGTTACTGGCGGCAGAACTGATGCTCCAGGCGATCACAGCACCGGTGACATCGTCCCCGTCAGTCGCGTTTAGGGTTAACGCAAATGCAATCGGACTGCTGTCCTCGT
>CAXMOZ010000174.1:0-5433 GCA_964195315.1 uncultured Acidimicrobiia bacterium
GAAGAACTAAGAATCTTCGCGCAGTACAGTTATTACTGGGACACACAAAGCTAGAAAGTACGGTTAGATACCTGGGTATAGAAGTCGATGATGCTTTGGAAATAGCCGAACAGACCGAAGTTTAATATTAGTTTACCGGGAGGTGTCAATTCCGGCGTTTCCTGGTTTCTCAATAGCAGTCATTTGATGGCTATCGGGTATATTCGCTTACCGGCCAACAGGAGACGTTCGGTTAATTCAATATTTCTATCCTTATCCAACCCACAAATCAGTCTTTTTAGTAAAGAGTGTTTATGTTTCTATACCTCCGCCAGACACCAACGTCAAAGTGTCGCTAATAACAAGGTGCCTGTAGGCTTACCATGTTATGCTATCTGGGCGCGAGGATAGCTCATATGAAACGTATTCTGGCAAAATATCTGAACAAGGAAGTCGGCATCAACATCGAAAAAGCGTTCCGATTCGAATCAGCGCAGGTCATAGCTGTTGAAGACAATTATTTTTCAGTCGTCGATGAAAATCAATCCGATACCCACCATTTTTCTTATCATTCTATTGTACAAATAATTGAAAACGATAACGGTGTCGATGTCGGCGGATTTTTAACACACAAGCACTTCAACGTGTTAATCAAGGTCGGGCATATTATCGAATTTATGCCCGTCTAGTAACCGCCTTACTTGTTAGCATTATAAAAATCCCTTGCCAGTTACATTATCATTGCTTCACGCTTAACTTTTGCAGCCCTTGATCGATGAAATATGAGCAGCTGCTTCCAGTAAGCAGACACTTACATATCTATATGCCTACTCAGCTTTCGGCACATTGCAGACCTTCGTAAAATAGAGAATCAAAGACTGTATTGTTTCGCGGGTTCAACTCTTAAGTGCAACCGTCAAGTTTGTTTTTGAACTGGACATTATCATGAATAGATTCGGGAATTAAAGCGCGATGCACGACGTCATAGCTGCGTAACTTATCCGTCACAATCTTCCTTGGTTCACCCTTGTGTTTCCTCAGCAATCCCATGAGAAACCGCTTAGCTGCTTTTGCGTTTCGCCGTTTCTGTAAGAACACATCAACGACTTCGCCATCTTGATCCACAGCTCGTCATAGATAGTGTTGTTTACCATCAATCTTGATGAATAGCTCATCGATGAAAAATGTGTCGCCATATCCCTGATGTTTTTTACGCAACCTGGCGGTATATTTAGATCCAAATTTATTACACCACAGTCGAATGGATTCTCGACTGACGATATTTCCACGTTGAGCCAATAAATCTTCAATATCTCAATGGCTCAGATTTAATTATTTCTGCTGGGAAACGGTATCTTTATGTACATTGATGAATTCGTCATCGGGTAATTATCGCTGAAAAATAGTTAATTTGGCAGTACCACCCGGCGTGATGCGCTTTTGATGTTTTGGAAGCCGAGACTAAAAGCTAGACCTGAACATCAGTTTCTGATGCTAAAAAGATATCGAAATTTTTCAAGCGGGAGTTCAATTCAGAAGTTATCCCTCACGAAGCGCCATCTCCACCCGATGCGTCATCCGCACTATTTGCGGCCAATCGTAAGCCACGAAATCCTGTGAGTGGGCTAGATTATTGCGCAAAGATTCTAATTCCTTGATGACTTTTTTAGCTTCGGCTTTTGACTTAAAACCAAAATCTTGTAAATTCTCTCCTTTGGACAGCAATAGTATAGCCTTGTCAGAAAACTGTAAGCAGTCGATGATATCGCAGTGCTGACCGCGCCTGGATCGCTCCGTTTGTAGTGCCCTTGCCTTATCCAGCCTGGCCGGGGCAATAGCGTCGAGGTTAATTGAATCACCCTGCTCCTGCTTTAATTTGCTCAGTAGGTACATTTCCGTCATCGTAACCATGCCGAATAACCACATTCTAACAACCGGCTTCTGAATATCCTCACGGGTGATCACTGCTGTTATTTGCTCCAATACACGAACAAAACAGTATTTATGCTGACTCAGTATCCCTATCACCTCTGACAGACTGGTATTCTGACTCACAATTTGGTGGGGAGAAAAATCGCTGGTCAGCAGCGACGTCCTGTCTGTTCCGCCACTCTCACCCAGAAACACATAGTGATTGACCACGCCCGCCTGGCGAATACCCGCTACCACGACGCCCGCCGCGTTGAGCTCCTGCAACAACATCTGCATTGAATCGGTCGTATCGAAAGAGAGTAAGGGCTCGGCGATATCGAGCGCGGAAAATAGCTCGACGAACATACGATTGATACGCTGATTGCCAAACAATTCGCGCGTGGACTTGGGGACTAGAGCTATTGACTCCTCTTCATCCGTCGAGTTAGTCAAGTTCCAACGAGCGCTCCATTTGTCCACAAGCTTCACTGCCTTACTGTATAGGCGTTGATCGCCTTCCTTTAAGAACGGCAACAACTGCGCCATCTCCTGGAGAAACACTCGACCAAAACGCTCGTCATTCCGGCAAATATCTACACAGTTATCGATAAGGTCCGCGAGTTTTACGGATTTTGCCTCAGGGCAAGCTTGCTGTAAATGTTGGCGGTCGATTTGCTTTCGTGCCGCGCGATTACCATCACTGGAACGACTGACATCGGTAAGTTCGGCCACCAATTGCCGAACCCGCGAACCGAACTCTCGCTCTATATCCTCGAAAGTAGCCGGAGTATCCTCCACTGTATCGTGTAACCAGGCCGCGGCGATCACCTCCTCGTCATCAGTCACGGTAGACACTCGCTGGGCCACTGCCTTTAAATGGACTTGATAGGGCTGTCCAGTATATTTTCTTAAATGATTGATGCGGCCATGCGCTTCGGTAGCAAAAAATCTGGCCCGACTGATTAGATCATTCATAATATATCCATAAAAACAGTGCTTGCCACCAGGACAAGCGCTGGCAATTTTATACGCCGGTACATCTCACTCAGACTATTCATCTGCGGATATGCTATAGCAGCTCCAGCCTCATCAAACCTCAACTTTAATCGCTTCTGTAAATTTAAGTACACAGCCCCTACTAGTTGTTACGTCTATTCTTTCTTATTATTGTCTTATAGCCAGCCTGTGAGTGCGACACCAATACCAATGCTCTCCTGATCATAATTATAATCAATCAGACTCTCACCATAGCCATTAAAGTATTGCACGTAACCCTTAAAGTGCTTGGTCAGTGGAAATACCCAATCCATTTGTATTGCGCCCCGGTTATCATTACTTTCCAGGTTATTACGTAACATGGCGCTAAATGTATGCCTACCTTGTTTATAGACTCCGGTGAGCTCAAAATTCCCGATATAATCTTCGATATCCGGATTATTATCATCTGCTTCATTTTCTGGAATGCGATACCAAGGTCTAAAGGCCAGCACCAGATTATTCTTCTCAAAAATAAATGAAGTGTAGATACGATTCCAACTACGTGACACTGTTGCCGCGCGGCCATTGGATTGATGTACAAATCCAATATTGATCAAGGTGTTTGTAAAACCAAACAATTTCCAGTCATTCTTTAAAGTTAAAAAAACTTCTGGCTCATGATTGGTTTCACGAAAGGGTGCTGAGTTATCGTTATACAGTTGCCAGAAGGATCGATTGGTATAAGCAAAGTACACGTCGCCCTTTCCATCAAATAGGTCTACTGCTAAAGGAAACTTGGCGCTGATCTGAAACTTAACCTCAGTGTCATCTAGAGAAGTATCTTCAGCAGGAAACTGATTTGCAAAGGGGGTTTCGTTGGTTTTGTCATTATGTGCGACCAACAGGATATAATTTGGTTTATGTACAGAAATAACAAAAGGATTGTCTCTGGTAGACTTTTCCAGTTGTAAACGCTTCTCTATATTGGTTTTCTTTGTTTTCTTATTTGCTTTTTTTGTTCCCTCTTGACACTGTTCCCGTATTTCACCCACGGTTACAGAATCACCTACCTGTAACATCTCCGCCTCCATACACTTATCCACTTCGGATTTATTTTCAGCAGCGATGACAGAATTAGTAGCTAAAATGATAATCAACGAGAACATGGTGCTCCCAACAAATGTAACCAGGGGGGGTTGTTCAGTTATACTGTCCATCCATCTTGCCTCTTTGACAACCTTTCTCATTAAAGTATAAGAAGAATAAATGACTCTTTTACTAAAATCCAATAGTACTGGACAGCCGTTCACACGGGTATCGAGTTAGCTGTCGCCACTGTATTTTGCTGAATTTGGTATCCTTGCCGAAAAATCTTCCCTCAATTTCGACACGTTCCAGCCAATTTCGGTCGTCAGACCAACCAATGCCCTGCCGCTTCCGTCAGAGTCGCAGCCACTTGAGCAGAGTGGTAGGTTTCTCGAGTATCAGCTGAACAACCTGGCCTGCGGCGGCGCCCGGCGCTCGGGCAACCGGACGGGTTATTTGTGCCAGTTAATAATTGGGGTGTACTACAGTTTTCCACTTCTGCCGAATGGCGGCTCAGGGTCGGAAGCCGAAGTAACCAGGCTGAACTTGAAGGTCGGCTATCTCGTTAGCTGCCGTTCAATTAATCAGTGAAAACTTCTCCAACCGGCTGCGATTTCAACCGGTCGATGCAACACATTGGTTAATACACCCGATAGCACTAGCGATACTAACAGTGTCTTTTTACTCGCTTGAGCATTGTAATCTCCAAAAATAATTTAGATTTAATCGATTTAACTGCTAGGCCAACAGCGCCAATAACTCTTTTGCTGCCTGCGGTGATGAAGCCGGATTTTGTCCTGTGACTAAATTGCCATCGCGTATTGCCAAAGGGGCCCAATCGTCGCCTTTTTCGTAAATTCCGCCTTGTGCAGAAAGAGCGTCTTCGACCAGGTAAGGTACGATACCGGTCAAACCCGCAGCCTCTTCTTCACTATTGCTGAAACCAGTGACGCGACGACCAGAAACAAACGGGGTTCCATCTTTTCCAAGCACATCGCGTAACACACCAGAAGCATGGCACACAGCACCGATGGGGCGATTGTTGCTGACAAACGATTCGATGATATTTTTGTTATCTTGATCGTTAGTAAGATCCCAAAGTGGACCATGACCACCTGGATAAAACACAGCGTCATAATGGCTAGCATCAATATCAGATAGCTTCAGAGAACTTGCGAGTTGTGCTTTGACAGGCTCGTCTGCATGGAAACGATTGGTGTCTTCTGTTTGTGCATATTCAGCTTCAGAACCCGGGTCGATTGGCGGGTGGCCACCAAGGGGGGATGCAATCGTAATATCGGCTCCTGCGTCTTTAAAAACGTAGTAAGGGGCTGCGAACTCCTCGAGCCAAAAGCCAGTTTTTCGGTCTGTATCACCGAGTTGGTCGTGTGATGTGAGTACCATTAGAATTTTCATATTTCATGTCCTATCTTGAGAAATTTAAGGTGTAATGACTGACTGTTTTAGAGCTGTCGTATT
>CAXMOZ010000175.1:0-2097 GCA_964195315.1 uncultured Acidimicrobiia bacterium
ACTTGCGCTTAGTCTTTATTTGGCAAAGGTGTTGAATGGCTTGATTGGAGCTGTCGTGTTCATATATCTACCTGCAATCGAAACTCGCAGTAACTGATGAAATGCTGTCGTTCTTATTTTTCACGCTATGATTGAGATAAAGGTTATTTCAGTAAGTCTGAGCTTTCCTTTGAATGGATCCCGACTTATCATGGTGACGGAAATATAATTAGGGTTAGCGTGAGCCTTGTTCGCAAATTTGATGGCAAGCCAATAGCCTGTCTAACATTAAGAGCCCTTTGTCGAATTCCATCGATATACGTTGAGATTTGAGTCACATGTTAAGGGTGCTCTCATCAAGTCATGAGTCAGGCTTAATTCAGAGTTCCCATAGGGCGCTATATACAGTAGTTAGTTTAGAGAGACTGCCTTGATAACTTGGGAGTCTCATTGAAGAATTAATCTAGTTGTTGCGTTTAAAAAATCGCAAGCAGTCAACGGAGAGTAAGCAGATGAGCGAAGCCACCCCATTCAACCGGCCTTTTATGGCTGGTAAAGAGCTTGAATATATAGCTGAGGCGCATTTTCACGGAGTGTTAGCTGGGGACGGACCATTCACTCAAAAATGTCATCGGTGGTTAGAGGAGAGTACTTCCTGTAATAAAGCACTTTTGACACATTCCTGCACTGCTGCACTAGAAATGTCTGCTCTATTGTTAAATATTGAGCCGGGAGATGAGATCATAATGCCCTCATTTACATTTGTATCGACTGCGAATGCGTTTGTTTTGAGAGGGGGGATACCTGTTTTTGTTGATATTCGAGCCGACACATTGAATATTGATGAGCAATTGATAGAAGCAGCCATCACAACACGCACACGCGCAATTGTGCCGGTGCATTATGCCGGTGTCGCCTGCAAGATGGATACCATTATGTCGATTGCAAAAAGATACGACCTAAAGGTTGTCGAGGATGCAGCACAAGGTGTCATGTCCAGCTTCAAAGGTAGGCCGCTTGGCAGTATTGGTGACCTTGGTGCACTTAGCTTCCACGAAACCAAAAATGTTATTTCAGGTGAGGGTGGCGCTATATTGATTAATGACCCTGCACTGACTTTGAGAGCTGAGATTATCCGGGAAAAAGGAACCGATCGCAGCAAATTTACTCGAGGAGAGGTTGACAAGTATACCTGGCAGGAAGTTGGGTCGTCTTTTTTACCTGGTGAATTGATTGCTGCTTTTCTGTGGGCCCAATTAGAAGGAGCAGGAAGTATTACTCGAGAACGCTTAGCCAGTTGGCAGCATTACCACGAGATACTCGAAAACCTGGAATTGAAAGGTGTTTTACGGCGCCCAATCATTCCAGACGATTGCCAGCATAATGCGCATATGTATTATGTTTTATTGTCTGATGGTATTGATCGAAAGAGGGTATTAGATGAGCTTAAACAAAACAAGATTAGTTCGGTGTTTCATTACGTACCACTGCATTCCTCGCCGGCTGGTCTGCGATACGGTAAAGTAAGTGGCCAGATGTCGGTGACCGATCGTCAATCAGACCGTTTAATTCGACTACCGATTTGGGTTGGAATAACACAGGCACAGCAGGACAGGGTTGTCGAAGTTTTGACGAGTGCGCTTTTCATCCAATAGGAATGAGAGATATCAGTAGCGCTAAAGTCGACCGTACCTTGTTCGGATGACAAAGGTCGAATAGAAAAACGAACTAATGGTCGTAGTTCTGCGGAAAAAACTCTCGAAGATTATTTTTCATTAAAACAGAGAAGCACGCCATATCTCTACGCTGCTAAATGCGAAGCTCAACTTTCTTTTATCCGTGCCCATACCCATATCAATCGGTGAGAACGGTTGTTTGTAAATAAAGTTGATTTCATCTGCGTCAACACCTCTAAAATTCACTTGATAACTTTGTACACCGCTCTTCAAAATGACTGTTTTTACATCAGTTCCCACCACGACCTCTAGGGTGCTGCTTTTAGAAACGTCAAAGGGAAAGCCCGAGAAAACAAGGTTAAACGAGCCGGGTAACTTTTCACTAAAGGCCAATGAGGACTTTTTACCCTCGCTCCACCTGAAGGAAGGTTCATAGTGAGAG
>CAXMOZ010000176.1:0-2361 GCA_964195315.1 uncultured Acidimicrobiia bacterium
CTCCCCGATGATGAGTTCATGGGACGGTGAAACATGGTCAGAGATAGAGATCGTGCCCGACTTTATAGCCGACCCGACGGTTTTTGCAGTGGATGAAAATATATTCGTTTTTGGCACAGAAGATGGGCAACTTATATCCGGTCCTAGCATTGAGGAATTGGACCATGGTGCCGTTCGACATGCGGTGAAGACACCTCGGGTTTCATTTTTAAATTCTTCATTTTACATGGTCAGTGAAGATGCATCTCAGTATCAGCGTTCGGACGATGGTAGCCGGTGGATCGAAGTTGGGCTTAAAGCGCGATTCGAGAATTTGAACTATGCAGGAGGACAATACTGGGCAATTGGGACATCACACCCAAACAGTGGAAAGATTTATTCAGGTTTCTCACCACGGGCATTATCTCTTTACGAACATAGATTTGATGCTTCGACACAGGTGACGGAAACTTTTAAAAATATCACGGAGACGGCCGACGGGTCGCTACTTGCGTATATTTACTCTTCGGGAGCTAAAATTTTCCAATCAACAGACGGTGAAATATGGAGTCATGTTTATACCCCTCCGTCTATCAGCGATCCCAAGCTTAAGACTGTAAACGGTAAAACCTTCCTAACAGGATGGCATTACAGTGAGATGACGGTGGTCAGTGGAGATAATGGATCGACATGGCAACAAGCCGATGCAAACCTTAGGGATGTTGTTTTTTTTCAAGGTTCATACATAGGAACTCCGAATAGTAATCCAGATGTTGTTATGGTTTCAAGTGATGGCCTTTCGTGGGTTGAAACTCCTGTTTTAGGTTTGTCGGGTCGGAGGTTAGATGAATTGTTTGTTCACGGAAGCGCGATTCTCGGATTCGCTAAGTATAATGGACCCCCAGCATTATTTTTTAGTTATGACAATTTGAATTGGGCCGAAGTCGAACTGCCGATTGCAATCGAATCGATGGCCGTTGGAGGAGGGACCGTGGTTCTGGCTGCAAAAGGAGGGCAAATTATTCAAGCGGATGTCCCAAGTAATTTGGCACCAATTGTAACAATCAGCAAACCTGGTGCTGACGTTCGCGTGATCAACAATGACGAGTTAATTGTTCAAGCCACCATTGTTGACCCGGAAGATGACTTGGATAGGTATGAGATTTACCTGGATGATCAGCTCTTGGTTTCAAAAGTTGGCAATATCGTTGATGAACGCATATGGGTCGGGTCTGCCAATACAAAAGCGCTAAAAATTGTTGCGTATGATCACTCAGGCATGCAGGGGATCGCAGTGGTGGAAGTGGAAGTTGTTTCCAATACTTCTGTCGACAATGTGTTTGATGTGAATTCAGTAGGGGTTGTATCTAATTTTCTGGTCATTGATGGTCTTTACTGGGGTTGGTCAGGCTATGATTTGTATCGATCAATAAACGCGCAAAACTGGGAAAGAGTTTCTTTGCCTACTCTGACTGGTGATGGGTCAATCAAAGACATCATTCAAAGTAACGGGCAGATCATTGTTTTGAATAGCAAGGGTGGAGTATTTGTCAGTGATGACGGTATAACATGGGCTAGAGTTGAAAGTCGGGGCACTCCACCCGTGGAAAACCGCTACCGTAAATTACTTCATAAAATTGGATCAAAAGTGTTCTACTATGGCCTGGTACCAGGCTCGGCCGGGTTTCTTGCAACTGAAAATGGATACGATTGGGTTATAGAAAAAACACTGGCTCCGTCGATCTATGTTACAGATGGAAATCAGACAATAGTCGGACAAAAAGAGACTGTAGTGGCATCACATGATGGCGGTAAACACTGGGATACATCGACGTTGGATGCATGGGTTTATCTGTATGCAGCAGGTCATTATTACGCCCGAGAGGGATATCCGGATTTAAAATGGCATCGTTCTCCAGATGGTATCAATTGGATGCCGATTGATCCGCCATTCCCTGAAGGAATACAGAGCCAGATAATCTATCGAGGAGGATTGTTTTATCTGAGCTATTACGTAGGAGCGGGGGCTGCAATCCAAGGGCAGAAAGTTAACGCGATATCTGAAAACGGTGTAGACTGGGAAATTGTTGATCTAGGTCTATTTCCTCTTCTCGACATGACATATGGGAATGATGTTTTTATTGCTCTTCTTGGTAACTTTCTGTCTGGCGTGGAAATTAAACGCAGTACAGACGGTAGAAACTGGGAGAGCGTGCCTTGTGAAGACACCATCGTGTCTGTAGTCCATGGGCCAAAAGGTTTTGTAGGAAGATCTCATGAGGGGGCTTTATGGTTTTCTGAACTGGGTAATCATTGGCAAAAAGTTACCGATCCAGCTCCTGCGGTGAGTTTTAACTCAGGTCAGTTGTTGGCGGGAACTCA
>CAXMOZ010000177.1:0-119285 GCA_964195315.1 uncultured Acidimicrobiia bacterium
TTGGCGATCACTTTGGCTTAAAGGCACGCAAAAATGACGTGACCTCAGAAATGACAGCATTGGTTAAATCGTTAGGCGAAAGTGTTAGTGCCGAAAATGACTAGCCAGTTCTGAACGATGTTTGAAACAGCCATTCAGCTGTGGTCATCAGGTGAGTGGCTGTCTGTTTTTTCGAACCCCCAGAAGCGGTTGTTCTGGGGGTATTTGCTGTCAGCACTGCTGATTGCATTACTGTGGTTGATGGTCTGTCGCGGGCAAAATTTTATTACCAGCCTACGACAAATATTTAGCAGAGAGACTTGGCTTTCGGCCAGCGCTCGAGCCGACTATCTGATGACAGTGATCAATATGACCTTGATGACACTGGTTACACCAAAACTATTGACGCAGTCAGCGGTCGCTTATCTACTGTTCGAAAACTTGCACTTACTGGTTGGTGCCAGACCGATGATTGTCTTACCAAGCTGGATGGTTGCTGTCAGCTTTACTTTATGTTTGTTTATACTGGACGATTTAGCGCGCTATCTGGTTCATCGATTGTTGCATCGAGTGCCGGTGTTGTGGGCGTTTCACAAGGTGCATCACAGCGCTACTGTCCTCAATCCAATGACTGTTCTGCGCACGCATCCGGTTGAAAGTATTATTTATTCGATTAGAAATGCACTAGTACAGGGGTTCTGTATCGCCATATTTTTCTTTTTCTTTGGCGAGCAAGTATCACTGGTGACAGTGTTGGGCGCCGCTGTTTTTAACTTTATGTTTAATTTTTTAGGATCGAACCTACGGCATAGTCCTGTAGCCATTAGCTTTAATCGAAGGGTAGAGTCGTTTTTGATTTCACCTGCTCAACATCAAATTCATCACTCTATTGCAGCCAAACATTATGATCGAAATTTTGGCGTTGCATTGGCAACATGGGACTATTTGTTTGAAACGATAACTTACTCAAAAGCGAATCAAAAATTGAAATTTGGTGTTTCATCATCACATAAAAAACCACACTCATTGTTAGCACTTTACTGGTCACCATTTACTGAAATTTTAACTGGCCTAGTTATCGTTAAATCAAAACCACAACCACAACACAAGTCGGATGTTGTGGCCGCCACTCTAGGAGTATCTAAATGATTTTTTTAAATCGCGCCCGATTGACTGTCACAGCAATCACCGTATCACTGGTTTTGTCGGCTGGCGCTAGTGCCTATGCGATGGATGACGAGGTGAATATTTATTCGGCGCGTAAAGAGGCCTTGATTTTGCCTTTGCTCGAACGCTTCAAGGCACAGACTGGTATCGATTTTAATCTAGTAACGGGCAAGGCTGACGGATTGCTAAAACGCCTCGAAATCGAAGGACATTCAAGTCCTGCCGATGTGTTTATCACCGTCGATGCGGGGCGCTTACAACGGGCTAAAAATGCAGATGTATTACAGCCAATCCAAAATAAGATACTAGAGCAGAGAATTCCAAAATACCTGCGCGACAGAGAAAATTACTGGTTTGGACTATCCCAGCGCGCACGTGTCATTTTTTATGCCAAAGACCGGGTTAAGCCTAGCGAATTATCAACCTACGAGGCATTAGCAGAATCAAAATGGAAGAAAAAACTTTGCGTGCGTTCGTCTGGCAATATCTATAATCAATCGTTGGTGGCCTCGATGATTGAAGCACGTGGAATCGAAGCAACAGAGCAGTGGGCAAAAGGACTGGTTGCCAACTTTGCGCGTAAACCAGGCGGTGGCGATATCTCACAATTAAAAGCGGCTGCTGCCGGGCTTTGTGACATCACTATTGCTAATACTTATTATTTTGGACGATTGATTAATAGCAAACGTGAAAAAGATCGATTGATTGCCGACAAGCTCGCGGTGTTCTGGCCCAACCAGAAAGATCGTGGCGCCCATTTTAACGTCAGTGGTATTGGTGTGACCAAGTATGCTAAAAATAAACAGGCAGCCGAGCGCCTGATGGAATTCATGGTGAGCGATGAATCGCAGGCCTGGTACGCCGAAGTAAATAACGAATACCCCGTGGTAAATGGCGCGGCCATATCAGACACCCTGAAATCCTTTGGTGACTACAAAAGCGACAGCTTGAATTTAACTGTACTCGGTGAAAACAATAGAGCGGCAGTTCAATTGATGGATAGGGCTGGTTGGCGCTGATCGAGTTAGTATTCGGAGGCCATAGAGTTGCGATTTATCGAGGAGGGGACTATGATCCTCTCCTTTTTTGTGTCTGGTAATCAGGTAACAACGGACAATGATATCAAAGGGCAAAAGCCTACATTTAAAAAATCGGTCATCATCGCCCCGATTCTGGAAACCAACGATTCTGTTCACGGCGCTGCTGTTTTCGGTGCCAATAATCACGATAGCCAGCTTTTTGACCCATTCTTCGACTGAGGTCTGGCAACATTTGCTCGACACGGTATTAAGCGAATATTTGACCAACTCTGCGTTGCTGATGATTGGTGTTGGTTTTGGCACATTTTCGATAGGAGTCACCTGTGCCTGGCTCACCAGTGTTTGCCAATTCCCTGGCAAGCGTTTTTTTGTTTGGGCATTGCTGCTGCCGCTGGCGATGCCTGCCTATATTATTGCCTATACCTATACAGGTATGTTCGATTTCGCAGGACCAGTGCAAACCGCTATTCGTGATTTAACCGGCCTCGGTTACGGTGAATATTATTTTCCCGAAGTGCGCTCAATTGGCGGCGCGGTAATGATGTTTTCATTGGTGTTATTCCCCTATGTTTATCTACTCGCGCGCGCAGCATTTTTAGATCAGTCGGTTGCCGTGATCGAAGCCAGCCGAACACTTGGCTGCAATTTGTGGGGTAGTTTTTTCCGCATTGCATTGCCATTGGCACGACCTGCTATTGTCGCGGGTATGTCTCTCGCATTGATGGAAACATTGGCTGACTACGGCACCGTGTCTTATTTTGGCCTCGGCGTTTTTACCACCGGAATATTCCGCACCTGGTTCGGGTTAGGGGATAGTGCGGCTGCCGCAAAGCTGGCTGCAATTCTTTTATTGTTCGTATTTACTCTGGTATTAATCGAACGTGCCTCGCGTCGACAAGCAAAATATCATAACGCCACTAATCGTTATCAGGCATTACCCGAATATAAACTAGTCGGTATTAAAGCTGGTGTTGCCTTTTTTGCCTGTTTAATACCTTTATTGATGGGCTTTGTTTTGCCCGCCATTCAGCTTGGAATATGGGCACAGGAAACCTGGTCGACGATGGTCGATGCCAGCTTTATTAAGTTGACGATCCACAGCATTGCGCTTGCCGTCAGTGCCGCTATTATTGCCGTATTGCTGGCACTGTTTTTGGCTTATGGAAAGCGTTTAATAGGCGGCAAGCTAATACCTGCATCGATTAGACTAGTGGCGACTGGCTATGCAATTCCTGGCACTGTGGTAGCGATCGGTGTAATTATCCCATTCGCCTGGCTCGACAATAGTCTGGATAATTATCTGCGAGCACATTACGATTACTCCAGCGGATTAATACTTAGCGGTAGTTTGTTCGCAGTCATGTTTGCCTATATGGTGCGTTTCCTCGCGGTGTCTATTCAATCGGTTGAGGCCGGTTTGGAAAAAATCAAAACGTCGATGGATGAAGCGGCGCAATCGTTAGGCTATCGACCCCGCGATATTTTAACTAAAGTACATTTGCCGATTATGAAAGGCTCGGTGTTGACCGCGCTGCTGATTGTATTCGTCGATGTCATGAAGGAATTACCAGCAACTTTGATTTTGCGCCCCTTTAATTTTAATACCCTTGCGGTTCGTGCATTCGAACTAGCTTCGGATGAACGACTAGCCGATTCTTCTACCGCCGCGTTGATGATCGTTGCGGTCGGTTTGATACCGGTCATTCTTCTTAGTAAAAGTATTTCTGTTTCTAGGGCTGGTTCATGACATCTCAACTCGATATTCAAAACCTGGATGTTAGCTATGGAAAAAACCAGGTGGTTAAGGAAATTAGCTTCTCGCTAAAGCCGGGTGATATTGGCTGCCTATTAGGCCCGAGTGGTTGCGGCAAAACCACAGTGCTGCGAGCAATTGTTGGGTTCGAGCCAGTGGATGGTGGGCTGATATTAATCGACCAGGTCGAGGTGAGTGGCAAAGCCGGTTGCATGCCTCCTGAAAAACGCAATATTGGTATGGTTTTCCAGGACTTTGCACTGTTTCCACATTTGACTGTGGCTGATAATATTCGATTTGGCTTGAGGCAATGGAAGCCTAAAGAGCAGCTTGCCAGGGTGCATGAATTATTGGCGATGATCGGTATGCCAGCCTACGGCAAAGCTTATCCTCACCAGCTGTCAGGCGGGCAACAGCAGCGTGTGGCACTGGCAAGGGCATTAGCACCGAGGCCGAATATTCTTTTGATGGATGAACCCTTTTCGAGTATGGATGTTGAGCTGCGTGAACAGCTTGCGCGGGAAGTACGCAATATACTTAAGCAGGAAAATATCACGGCGATACTAGTAACACACGACCAATTTGAAGCCTTTGCCATCGCCGATCATATTTGTGTGATGAATGAAGGCAAGATCGAGCAACAAGACTCCGGCTATAACCTCTATCATCGTCCGGCGAATCGATTCGTTGCAGATTTCATTGGTCAGGGCGTTATTGTTCCGGGCACGGTGCAGCGCAATAATAAGGTTCAAACCGACCTGGGTTTGATTGCAGGGAATGAGCTGAGGAATAGTCAGCCGGGTGACATTGTTGATGTGCTCATCCGACCGGACGATGTGATTCATGATGACCATTCAGCAGAGACAGCGATTGTTGTCGATAAATCGTTTCGTGGATCTGATTTTCTTTATTATCTGCGCATGGATAGTGGTATTGAAGTACTATGCCTCGCACCCAGTCACCATGATCACCATATTAACGAACGGATGGGTATTCGACTCAATGTTGATCATCTGGTTATATTTGACCGAAAGCACACGACTGAAAAATAAGACTTATTCAGGCTAATAACGGCAGCTTAATAAATTAGAATGATACCGAATGCTAACTAAAATAATTTTTACCCTTGCGGTGATTGTCGGCTGCCTGTGGTTCGCATCATCGAAGCGCAATCAAGAACTTCAGTCGATAGAAAATAAACCAAGCAAAAAGGAAAGTGAGAGAAAACTGCTTTTGACTAGAAGTGCTTTTGCTTTCATGTTTTTGATGGTGCTTGCCGCAGGCGTTGTTGTATATTTAGAATTGCGGGACGATTATGAAACCGTCACCGTGCATGTTATCAATTCGGAAACCAATGCTCGAACGAGTTATGAAGCTCAGCGCCAGGATGTTACAGAAAATAGTTTTATAACACTCGAGGGTCGTAAGGTTTTTGTCGCAGATGTCGAACGCGTAGAGGTTGAATCACCAAAATAAAAGCCACTCAAGTAAATTTTTACTTGAGTGGCTTGATCATTAAATGTGCGCTTTTAACGCAGCCAGCACAGGTTCAAAATCAGAAGTTTCAACGCTTAGCAGAGAGCCTTCTTTACGGTAATAATCAACTAGTGGGGCAGTTTGCGCCTCGTATACTTCTAGACGATTTACAATCGCTTCCGGTGTTTCGTCGTCACGCTGAACAATGTCACCGCCGCAAGCATCACAAATACCATCAACCTTCGATGGTTTGAATTTGATATTGTAGATTTCACCACATTGAGTGCAGGTTCTGCGGGTCGTTAGACGTTCAATAATAGTCTCTCTTGGAATGATCAGTTCTAAAACGCAATCGAGTTTTTCGCCCATTTTTTCGAGTAATACTTTTAATGCATCCGCCTGCACAATCGTGCGTGGGAAACCGTCGAGTAAATAACCTTGCTTGCAATCATCCTCAAGCAAACGTTGTTGCATGATACCCATGATCAAATCATCGGTGACCAGATTGCCAGATGTCATTGCTGCTTGAGCTTTTTTGCCAAGCTCAGTGCCTGCTGCCACTGCACCGCGTAGGATATCACCAGTTGAAATTTGAACCGAACCGTCATGCTTATTTATGGCTTTCGCTATGGTGCCTTTACCTGCCCCTGGCGGGCCTAGCAGTATTATTTTCATAAGGGTTTCTCGATAAAGTGGATAAATAATATTAGTAAATAATATAGATAAATTGTGACCGAGTCACTGTCCGGTTTTTCCAACTTAATGGCAAATTCAAAATATCAATACCAGATATCGCATCTATTCGGTGCGTTATTGATTATTCTTGTCAATATATTGTAGCTAGACATTATTCTTTAAGGCTAGTTTGCTGTGTACAATTCAGGCTCAAACGATTCAAGCCCATAAAATCCAAACGAGACCTAACATATTATGATTGCCGAACACTCGATAGCCTTCCTGCTCGCTGCATTTATCATTTCTGTCTCGCCGGGTGTGGGTGCGGTCAATACGATGAGCAACGGGCTTCCGTATGGTGTGAGGCGAACGCTACCGTCGATTTTAGGGTTACAGCTCGGATATGGCATTCAGATTGCCGTTGTAGGGATCGGTCTTGGGGCATTGTTGGCTTCATCATCTCTCGCTTTTGAGATAGTAAAATGGGTGGGTGTTTTATATTTAGTTTGGTGGGGTTACAAAAAATGGACGCAGCCACTATTGTCTCTGGTTACTTCAATTAAGCGTCACGAGAGTGTTAAAAAGCAATTTTGGACAGCTGCTTTTGTCTACCTGACTAATCCAAAAGCGACTGTTTTTCTTTTAGCACTATTTCCACAATTTATTGATGTTGGAGCTGATACGCAATTGGTTCAAACAGCAGTGATGGGCGGCACGCTTATCATGGCAGATATTATTGTCATGGTTGGATATGCGAGCATGACATCTCAATTGTCCCATTGGATGAAAAGTGAACGACATCAGGTAATACAAAACCGAATCTTTGGTGGCATGTTCATCGGGGCAGCGACGTTGATGGCTGGATACCGGAATAGTTAACTCCCGCCACAGGTCAATAATTTACTACCCAGCGGCTTATCTATCGAACTTCGACTAATCACTGCAGCTTTGCGTTATATCGGGCTATTTGGAGGCAATCGGTAGAGTGCAGCTTTGTAAGTAATTAGAGCGTTGATCGTGAGCCGGTATGTGAGTGGTAAGTTTTAGGTGTTGCCAAGCCAACGTCATTCACCACTAATTGTGATGACTAATTGTCGGAGGTGAGGGCGGGTCCGGTGCTCCCAAAGATACAACCCTTGCCAGATACCAAGGGCTGCTTTGCCCGCTGTAATTGGTATGGTGATATCGGTCTGCGTCAATACAGAGCGTATATGGGCAGCCATGTCATCAGGGCCTTCCTGGTCATGCAGATAGTCAGGGTCTCCGTCTAAAACCAACTTCGAGATGAAACCTTCTAAGTCTCGCCGGACGTTCCTGTCAGCATTTTCGGTAATTATTAGTGAAGCACTGGTATGTTGAACGAAGATATGACAAAGGCCTGTTTTAATATCTGATTGACGAATTAACTGGTTAATCTCAGTTGTGATTTCTACCGTAGTGCGACCCTTCGTAGTGAGGTTCAAGGGGTATTGTTTGATCATAAAACTCATTTTAACTCATTAGAATGACTGGCCAGCATTAAGGGGAAATAATTGATAACTTTTTTTCGGCCTTATTGTTATCGACACGAGGTATTAATATCGTTGGTTCCAACAAATCATCATTTTTATCAAGATAGTCGAGCGTGAAGTGCAATCCTCTACTTTCCTTTCGTGAAAGAGCGGATCTTATAATCAGCTCGGCAACAACAACCAGATTACGCAATTCAAGCAAATCGGCCGATACTTTGTAATTGCCGTAATACTCATTGATCTCTCGTTTCAGCAGGCCTGTCCGATTGAGTGCGCGCTCAAGTCGTTTGTTGGTGCGCACGATACCGACATAATCCCACATAAATCGACGCAGTTCATCCCAGTTATGGGCGACTACAATGTCTTCATCTGAGTCGGTGACCTGAGATTCATCCCAATGGGGCAAGTGAGGTTGTTTGGGATTGGCAGATAAGTTTTCACTAATGTGCTGCGCTGTCGAACGAGCGTAAACCAGACACTCCAGCAACGAGTTACTGGCAAGGCGGTTTGCACCATGTAGTCCTGAGTAAGACGCTTCACCCGCGGCATAAAGATTTTTGACATCTGTTTGACCATTCTGATCGATCATAATGCCGCCGCAAGTATAGTGTGCAGCTGGCACTATCGGAATGAGGTCTTTGGTAATATCAATATCATACTCTTTGCAGCGCTGATAGATGGTCGGGAAGTGAGACTTAATAAAAGCACGATTCTTGTGGCTGATGTCAAGATACACGCAATCGATACCTAAACGCTTCATTTCATGGTCGATTGCGCGAGCAACTATGTCTCTTGGTGCAAGTTCTGCTCGCTCGTCAAAGCGATGCATAAATCGCTCACCGTTTGGCAGCCTCAAAAGGCCACCTTCACCGCGTATTGCTTCAGTGATCAAAAACGACTTGGCCTCAGGATGATAAAGGCAGGTAGGGTGAAATTGAATGAACTCCATATTGGCGACTCGACAACCAGCACGCCAGGCCATTGCAATGCCATCGCCAGTCGATCCATCTGGGTTGCTGGTATATAAGTAAACTTTACTCGCACCACCTGTCGCCAGGATGACTTTTTGGGCAGCAAAAACGTTTACATGCTGATCATCAAGATTAAGTGCGTATAAACCATTGCATTGGTTATCCTCACAAATCAGGTCGATAGCGATATGCTGGTTAAATATCTTGATGTTGGGTTGTTCTAAAACATGGGCATGCAAGGTTTGCTGGAGCGCTTTGCCTGTCGCGTCAGATGCATGAACAACGCGTCGTTTACTATGCCCCCCTTCTCGTGTCAGGTGATACCCACTTGAGTTAATATCCTGACTATCTCGTGTAAAGGGCATGCCTAAATTGGTCAACCACTGTATACATTCTTCGCCAGCGGCAGCGGTAAACTCAACTGCTGCTTCATCACATAGTCCGGCACCTGCAATTAGAGTGTCTGAGGTATGTTCTGCCACGCTATCATCGGCTTCGAGCACAGCTGATATGCCGCCCTGGGCCCAATAACTGGCGTAGTGCTCGAGGCTATTCTTAGCCAAAACGGCAATTGATGTTGTCTTTGGTAGCTGTAATGCTGCGGAAAGCCCTGCAGCTCCTGATCCAACTATGACAACATCGAATTTGTATTGCTTACTCATTGATCTTACTCATTAATAGGGCTTATTGATCTCATCTTAATATATCTAGCTCATGGTTAAACGATAAATCTGACATACACCTTGACTCAGAAACCTCGTTGGGTGAAAAACATAGGATTAAGAAAGTTAAGATATGAGATTATCCTGAAATAAGCCGTAACACAAAGAGTAGTACTCAATCGGCTGAAATGCAGATGTGTTTATTGAAAGATCATTTACCCCTGTCGAACTATCTTACGAAGTAACAGTCTCTAGTGAGAAGAATCGACAAAAAAGATTCTGTCATTAGCCAGCAAAAATTCACTATAATGCTGATACGACAGGGCTACAATCCACTCCAGTTAAGAATCGGCTTGCCGAAATTTTCTGCTAATAAAAAATATAGGGTTATCAATGGGGACAAATCTGCTCGACGCAGAACTAGTCAAGCGTACGCAAGAAGGCGATTCGAAAGCCTTTGATGTTCTAGTGCAAAAATATCAGCATAAAGTCATAAATTTGGTTGGACGATTTGTGAATGATCATTCTGAATGTCAGGACATTGCACAAGATACGTTTGTGAAGGCTTATCGCGCTATTGGTAATTTTCGTGGAGACAGTCAGTTTTATACCTGGCTTTATCGTATCGCTGCCAATACGGCAAAAAATTATCTGGCATCAAGGTCACGAAAATCACCTGCTTATACTGTTGAAGTGGAAGATGCAGAGCATTTTGAAGGGGAGTCCGGTTTAAAAGAGTACACCACACCAGAAAACTTGATGCTAACGGAAGAGATTAAACAAACTGTTTTCAGAGCCATTGAAGCATTGCCGGAAGACTTGAAATCAGCGATTACCTTGAGGGAAATTGAAGGTTTAAGTTATGAGGAAATCGCAGATGTAATGGATTGTCCCATTGGCACCGTAAGATCTAGAATATTTCGTGCAAGAGATGCAATTGATAAGGAACTTAGGCCACTACTAGAGTGACTAAAGCCTTAATTGAAATAGAAACTGTTTGTAAAGAGAAATTTTATGAGTGACGATAAAGAAAAGCTATCCTACCTACTCGACGATTATTCATCCAGTGATGCTGACCAAGTGTCGCTTGACGACTTGCTGGGTGATGTTAATCAACAATATTGTTTGACACGTTATCAGATGATCGGTCAGGTCATGCGACATGAACTGGCTGAGCAAATCGATACTGGTTTCAGCCAAAATGTGATGGCGAGTATTCGAGAAATCGAAATTGAGACCATTGTTAGCCAAAAGAAGGCAAAGTCAATTTGGCGCTGGGAATTTCTAAAGCCCTTCGCTGGTATGGCAGTAGCGGCCTCCGTCGCGATCGTTTCGATTACACTTTGGCAGTCGGTGTCGGTCACAACAGATTCTTCAGTCCCGAGTGAATCAATCGCTAGCGCCGAACAGAAAAAAATTGATTTACTGGTGAATCAACCAATTCGATTAGCTGTTCCAGCGTCAACCACGCTCAGCAATGTTAATTCCAATAGTAACAACGGCATGCACTGGAAAGTCATCAGTGACGCACCCGCGTTAGAAAGAAAGTTAAATGCTTATCTAATTAACCATACCGAATATTCAAAATCGATACAGGGGCTTATTCCTCAGGCACGCGTCGCTGGGTATGGTTCTGAAAAGTAGTTCATGTCGATTAAGATATATCTAGTCGCACACAGTGTTTAAACAGGTAGGCAATTGAAAATTAAGTATAAATTTCTGATATCTTTACTGGTTTGGTTGGTTGCAACTGCACAGGTCAACGCTATGCCCGCCATGGACTGGGTGCAGAAAATGTCTGAGTCGATGAGAAATCTAAACTATCGAGGAAATTTCGTTTACTTGCACGAGAAGCAAATCGAAAGCATGTCTATTCTTCATCTCAAAGACGATCAAGGTGAGAAGGAGAGATTGCTTTCATTAAACGGCGAAGCCCGTGAAGTCATCCGAGACAACAAAAACCTCACCTGTATTTGGCCATCGAGTCGAACCGTAGTAATCGATTATTCGAGACAAAACCGTTTTTCTCCCTTGCTCATTCCCGATGATATTGCCAGTATTAGTCTGTTTTACGATTTATTATTAGCCGGTAAAGATAGAATTGCTGGACATCAAACGGTCGTGGTTCATATCTCGCCAAAAGATCAACTGCGCTACGGCATCAAATTGTGGATAGAAGAAGAGAGTGGGTTATTAGTTAAATCAAATTTAATTAATGAGTTCGACGAAGTGGTAGAGCAGGTCATGTTCACTAATCTAGAAGTGCTGCCAGATGATCATGAATTAACACTCGATACTATGCCCGAAATCGATGAGAGCTTCACTATGGTCCGCTATCATCAGGGAGAGCCTTCGTCCAATATGGATTGGCACCTAAAAGAGATACCCAGTGGTTTTCGAGAAGAATCGGTGTTAAAACGAAAAGTATCGGATACCGGTTTATATGTGCATCAGATGGTATTCACCGATGGCTTAGCCTCACTTTCGGTTTTTATCGAAAAGCAGTCAATACCGAAACACTCGGGTAATACTTCGATGGGTGCGGTCAATGCCTTTATTCGTATCGTTGATGGGTATTCGATAATAGCCATTGGTGAAGTTCCCGCGGTTACGGTCCAAAAAATGGCTGAGTCAGTTTTTTATCAAGAGCCTGATTCATAGTGTTCATGATAGTTCGACTAACTACTTTAGATAAACCCTTCAAATGATTAAAGAACAAGGCACAGTCATTAACCTCAATAGTAATTTTGCTGAAGTGCAAATGCAGCGCCAAAGTGCCTGTAGTCACTGTGAGCTGAGTAGTGGTTGTGGAACGGGTGCTATAGGGCGCTTGCTTGGAAAGCGCAGTAAGCCCGTTAAAATTAGGGTGAATCAAGATTTAAAGCCTGGTGACCAAGTTGAAATAGGGCTTCCAGACAAGGCTTTTCTACGAGCCGGTTTACTCATTTATGGTTTGCCACTGTTGGGCTTGTTTATTGGGTTGATGCTGGCTGGACTTATCAGCTCAAACGCTGGTTCATACATTGAGGCAAGTTCTGACTTGATAGCATTTATTTTTGCGTTAGCTGGATTGGTTTTGGGTCTGTTTATCGCTGGCGCTATTTCCAAAACTAAGTTTGCTAGCCAACTTAACCCTGAAATTTTAGCCGTCATTAATGAACCGGAAAACTAATTTTTTGTCTTAGAGTTCGTGAGATTCAAGCATTCAGTAGAGCATGTCCAATAGGCATGCTTAATTAAGGCATGTTTAACCAGCATGTTTAATATAGCAGATTTAATATAGTACGATTATGGGAATTGTTATCATGAAATTAAATAGTATTTACTTCCTTCGTTTGGCTTTTGTCCTGATTTTAGGGCTGTCATTTTCTGCTCAGGCTGCTTTGCCTGAATTTACCAAAATTGTCGAAAATTCAAAAAACTCAGTGGTCAACATAAGCACCACTACGAAAGCACCCAAGGCAAGCTCAAAACAATCGACTCCAATGCCTAACTTCCCAGAAGGTTCGCCACTGGGGGAGTTATTTGAAAAATTCTTTCAATATGGTGAGGGTGGCGGCGCACCGAGACGCGACGCACAATCGTTAGGTTCTGGTTTTATTATATCGGAGGATGGTTTCATTCTCACTAACCACCATGTTATAGCTGGTGCTGATGAAGTGATTGTCCGGCTAGCTAATCGAGATGAATATACTGCAAAAATAGTCGGTTCAGATGAAGCGTCAGATGTAGCTGTACTCAAGGTAGAAGCGACCAATTTGGAGGTTTTAAAGTTTGGCAGTTCGGATGAATTGAAAGTCGGTGAGTGGGTGCTCGCGATTGGTTCTCCCTTTGGATTCGACTATAGTGCTACCGCTGGTATTGTTAGTGCCAAAGGGCGCAGCTTACCTAGAGATAACTACGTACCATTTATCCAGACCGATGTCGCCATTAACCCAGGCAACTCCGGAGGTCCTTTGTTTAATCTGGATGGTGAAGTGATTGGCATTAATTCGCAAATTTATAGTCGCACGGGCGGTTTCATGGGTGTATCTTTTGCCATTCCAATTGAGCTAGCACTTAACGTAGCCAACCAGATCAAAGATACTGGTCAGGTTTCACGCGGCTGGCTAGGTGTTTTAATTCAGGAAGTTACTGGCGAGTTAGCCGAGTCATTTGGTATGAGCAATCCTCATGGTGCTTTGGTAGCAAAGGTTCTGGATTCTAGCCCTGCTGCAAAGGCTGGTTTGCAAGTAGGTGATGTTATCGTTAGCTTCAATGGTAAAAAAGTGCTTCGGTCGAGTAATTTACCCCCATTAGTTGGCCGCTCTACCGTTGGTAAAAATGCAAAAGTAACCATAATTCGAAATAAAAAAGAGCAGCAGATCAAGGTGATGATTGACGAACTACCTACTGCAGCGACTCAGGCTAGTTACTCTCCTAAGGCAGAAGATACACCCAGTAAAAACGTCGCTTTAGGCATGAGCGTAGAAGCCTTGTCACAAGAGGCAAAGAATCAGCTCAAGATTTCTGCTGGTGTTCGAGTTATCGAGATTAACCAATCAGGTGCTGCCGAGAATGCTGGTATTCAAAATGGTGATGTGATTACTATGATCGATAATAAAGCGGTCACCTCATTGAGCGACTTTGATGAAATTACGAATGACCTCAAAAATGGTAAATCGGTAGCATTATTGGTTCAACGAGCTTCGGGTCCTGTATTCCTGGCGATTAGACCCGAAGATTCCTGATTGTCGTTTAAATTTTACTATCGTGAAAATTGCCACCTATGCGATGCCATGCGCAAAGCATTGGTGATTTTTAACCATGACAGAGAGCCTGTCAGTTGGCTCGAAATTGATATCGACCGTGATAAAAACTTAATTGAGCTTTATGATAGTAGAGTTCCTGTTCTATGTTTAGCAAATCCAGGTTTAGCAGAGCAAGAGATTTGTCATTACTTCTTCGATGAGGCCGCTGTGCAAAGGGTAATCTGCTAAAGCCTGAATCAAAAACCACAACTATTAACCGAAGATTCCGGTTTGAATCAGCGTATTTTTTTATGAGCGTTTGTTTTCAGCTTAATAGCTGTTGATTTTCGCTAGTTTGCCGTAAACTTCGCGCATTTTTAGTGGCTTAGATTCTCGTTCGAGAATCTAAGCCAAACTCTCTTAACTCTATGGGAATAATTCATCAATGCGGATGAAAAGCATACGTAATTTTTCAATCATTGCGCATATCGATCATGGTAAGTCGACGCTTGCCGATCGTTTTATTCAGATCTGTGGTGGCCTTAGTGAGCGCGAGATGAGCAGTCAGGTTCTCGATTCAATGGATTTGGAGCGAGAGCGTGGCATCACAATCAAGGCGCAATGTGTATCACTGAAATATAAAGCGAAGGACGGTGAGACCTACACCTTGAACTTTATTGATACCCCTGGTCATGTCGATTTTTCTTATGAAGTCTCCAGGTCACTCGCTGCCTGCGAAGGTGCTTTGCTCATTGTCGATGCCTCGCAAGGTGTTGAGGCTCAAAGTGTTGCAAATTGTTACACCGCACTTGATCTCAACTTGGAAGTTATTCCTGTGCTCAATAAAATTGATTTGCCTGCTGCTGAACCCGATCGGGTGAAACAGGAAATCGAAGATGTCATTGGCCTAGATGCTTCGGAAGCGATCGAAGTTAGCGCAAAAACTGGCATTGGTATTGACCTTTTGCTGGAGCAGCTGATCGAGTTAATTCCAGCACCATCAGGATCTGAGACGAACAAAACCCAGGCGCTCATTATAGACTCATGGTTCGATAGTTACGTTGGCGTCATAACCTTGGTACGGGTAGTCGAAGGTTGCATCAAGCCCAAACAAAAAATTCAAATGATGTCGACGGGCCGTGAATTCTTTGTCGAAAAAGTCGGCATTTTCACCCCTAAAAGAAAAGATACCGACTGTTTACAGGCAGGTGATGTTGGCTTCGTTATATCGGGCATAAAAGATATCGACTCAGCCAAAGTGGGCGATACTATAACGCTCAGTCAAAACCCCGCTGATAACGCGCTGGCTGACTTTAAAGAAATTCAGCCAAGAGTGTTTGCCGGGTTGTTTCCGATTAGTTCAGATGATTATGAAGATTGCCGGGAAGCACTCAAAAAACTCAAACTGAACGATGCAGCTTTGCACTTTGAACCCGAAACCTCACAAGCGCTAGGGTTTGGTTTTCGTTGTGGCTTCCTGGGTATGTTACACATGGAAATCGTACAGGAACGACTAGAGCGTGAATATGACCTTGATTTAATCACAACGGCGCCCACTGTCATCTATCAAGTGGTAACGACAGCGGGAGATACGATCGAAATACACAACCCTGCCGACTTGCCGCCCATTAACAAAATTGTCGATATAAAAGAGCCAATTATTCAGGCGAATATTTTACTGCCAGAGGCTTATATTGGTGCCGTTATTACCTTGTGCATGGAAAAACGAGGCGTTCAAAAAGATATCCGCTACATGGGAAGTCAGGTGGCGTTAACCTTCGAAATCCCTCTTAGTGAGGTAGTGCTCGACTTTTTTGACAGATTAAAGTCAGTCAGCAGAGGGTATGCATCATTCGACTATGAATTATTACGTTTCGATGAAGCTAACCTGGTCCGATTGGATGTCCTCATTAATGCAGAAAAAGTCGATGCTCTGTCATTAATTGTGCATCGTAGCAACGCCGATTATAGAGGTCGAGAACTGGCTGCGAAAATGAAGGAGTTGATTCCAAGGCAAATGTTTGATGTCGCAATACAGGCAGCTATTGGCTCGAATATTGTGGCTCGAAGTAACGTGAAGGCTTTACGCAAGAACGTCACGGCTAAGTGTTATGGTGGCGATGTGTCGCGTAAACGAAAGTTATTAGAGAAGCAAAAAGCAGGCAAAAAACGCATGAAACAAGTAGGTAATGTAGAAATACCACAGGATGCATTCTTAGCCGTATTAAAAGTTGATAGCTAGTAGAACCAACTGGAAGAACGGGTCTAAAAGGGCACGTCTAAAAGTGAAAGAGAGTAAATATTAATGTTTCATTATGATTTTGAGTTTTTTCTGTTATTAGCATCAGTAGTAACTGGGTTTGTCTGGCTGATTGATAGTTTGTTCTTTTCCGCTAAAAGAACAAAAGACTCAAAAGGTATCGCTTTTTCAGAACCGCTCTTACTCGAGTATTCAAAATCTTTTTTCCCCGTTTTGCTGGTTGTTTTGATCTTGCGAGGTTTTTTGTTTGAACCTTTTCGCATTCCATCAGGCTCAATGATGCCGACATTGTTAGTAGGGGATTTTATTCTGGTGAATAAGTTTAGTTATGGGTTAAAGCTGCCTGTTCTTCAAACTCGACTGACCGATGGAGATAAACCCAAACGGGGTGATGTCGCCGTCTTTCGGTACCCTCGCGATGAATCTCTGGATTATATCAAGCGCGTTATTGGTTTGCCGGGTGACCATATAGGTTATTACAACCGACGTTTAACGATAAATGGTAAACCCTTATCAACTAATTTTGATCATCAGTATCAAGGCCTTGGCGAACTCAATAACATGATCGGCGACAATGGCTGTGATAAAGTGGGTGCCAGTTGTAAGGTTCTAATTGAAAAGCAGGATGAAGTTGTCTATACGATAATGAATAATTTACAGATTAACCGCAGTTCTGATGGAGAGTTATTTGTCCCAGCAGGGCATTACTTCGTGATGGGTGACAATCGTGATCACAGCAGTGATAGTCGTGTTTGGGGATTTGTCCCTGAACAGAACCTGGTTGGTAAGGCGGTTATGATCTGGATGCACTGGGATTGGCGCAGCAATGGCAATGGCTTAGATGTTTCTAGAATTGGGACGAGAATTTCCAAGTAGTTGTGTAGGATTGTGTTTTGAGGATTATTGGCTTAGGCAGTACAAACAAGGGCAGGCGAATGAAAAGTTTAATTAGATCGAAAAAAAAACAAAAAGGGTTGTCAAGTTTCGGCTGGATAGCCATAGCCGGTTTTTTTGGATTATTAGTTGTCTCTTTCTTTAAAGTATTTCCAATGTACTACGAAAATTATAAGGTGAAGACTGTTTTGGAATCGCTGAGTCAAGATAGCAATATAGACCCAAAGTCGAAACGAGCTATTTGGGAGTCACTCCAAAAAAAGCTCTATGTACAGGAAGCCAGAACGGTGACGCGTCAGGATGTAAGCATGACTCGAAAAGATGGCAAGACGACTATTACTATCTCTTATGAAACAAGAGATGCATATATTGCCAACCTATTTATTGGTGCAAGCTTTACACAATCGGTCGTAATTGAGCGGTGAGCTTGAATCGGCTTCAGTCGACACTAGACTATCGATTTAAACAGGAAGAACTGCTCAAGCAGGCTCTCACTCATCGTAGCTTCTGTCGTGGTACTAATAATGAGCGACTTGAGTTTCTTGGTGACAGCGTGCTGAGCCTGGTTATATCCCATAGCATTTATGAGCAACAGCCTGGTGCTAGCGAAGGTGACTTGAGCCGTATTCGAGCATCGCTGGTGAATGAAGCTGCACTTGCTCGGGTAGCGCGTGACATCAATCTAGGTGATTATATATATCTGGGTGGTGGTGAACTCAAAAGTGGTGGCTTTCGCCGAGCATCAATATTGTCCGATACAATGGAAGCGATTATGGGTGCTATTTATCTGGATAGTGACTTTACTCAGGCGCAGACCAGTATCTTGTATCTATATCGTGAGTATTTACAAAACCTCCCGAATCAGAGCAGTTTAAAAGACCCTAAGACACGACTTCAGGAATACTTACAAAGTGAAAAAATTGATATCCCCGATTATGTTGTAGTGAAAACTATTGGCAAATCACATGATCAAACTTTCACTCTAACTTGTCGTATTCAGACGTTGAATATCGAAACCAGTGGTATTGGATCAAGTCGTAAAAAAGCCGAGCAAGATGCCGCAGCAAAAGCTCTTAAAGCCCTAAAAATATTAAACAAATAAAAAATGAATGATTCTTTCAAGACAGGTTATGTCGCATTAGTTGGAAAGCCTAACACCGGCAAGTCGACGTTGATGAATGCTTTGATCGGTGAGAATTTGAGTATCACGGCACCCCGTCCTCAGACAACTCGGCATCAGATTTTAGGTATCAAGACAACCGAAAATTATCAGTGCATCTTTATCGATACACCAGGTATGCATGATGACAATCATAAGGCGATTCATCGTTACATGAACAGAGCAGCCACTAGTATGTTGCCTGATGCCGATCTTATTTGTGTATTACTGGATATCAAGCGCTTCAATGGCGATGATGAGAAAATTTTAAAACGTGTGAGCCAATATAAAAACGTTATCATCGTCCTTAATAAAATAGATTTACTTAGTAAGCAGGCTTGCTTACCCGTTATGCAGAAAATATCGGTGCTGATGCCTGACAGTGAAATTGTGCCAATATCAGCATTGCAGAATGAAAATCTCGATAGGCTAGAGCAACTAATGCTTAGCTATTTGCCGCAAGGAGTACCACAGTTTCCTGCTGATCAGTTAACCGACAAATCAATGCGCTTTATCGCCTCTGAAATTATTCGAGAAAAGCTATTTCGTTTATTAACGCAAGAGTTACCCTATTCGATTACGGTCAGTATAGATCACTATAAAGTTGAGCCTGATATCACTCGAATATCGTCGACTATATGGGTAGAACGAAAGTCACAAAAACCGATCGTAATTGGAAAAAATGGCAGTTTACTAAAGAAAATAGGCATACAGGCGCGTACAGATATTCAGCACCTTATCGACGCTAAAGTTTATCTACAACTATGGGTGAAAATCCGTGAAGATTGGGCTGATGATGAGCGCTCACTAGCCGCGTTTGGTTATACTGATGCTAACGAGAATTTCTGACCAACCGGCCTATTTGTTACATAGACGTGACTGGCAAAACACTAGCCTGATACTTGACTTGTTAACCTGCGATTTTGGTCGAGTGAGCCTGCTAGTAAAGGGTGGCAAAAAAAGTCGTTCCAAAGCGTTTTATGAACCATTCACACGGTTGTCGGTTAGTTGGACTGGACGCCATGAGCTGAAAACACTAGTTGATATTGATGGTGTTAGACTGCCGGTTGCAGAGCATCAATACTTATCTTTGCTTTATATCAACGAACTGATCAGTGTTTTTTTGCCCGCCCACGAACCTAGTCTGGAATTGTTCGAGTTGTATGGCTTGTTGTTACAGCGCATTGATCATAAGGAATCAGATTTAAGAGAATTTGAAAAGGAACTGATGAGTATTCTTGGTTACTTGCCCGACACTCAGGTTGAGGCTAGAAGCAGAATGCCAATCGACGCCAACGAACATTATCAGTTTTTGGCGTGCGATGGATTTATCATGTGCAGCAAAGCAATAAAAAACACCATCGATGGTGCATCCATTATTGCCTGGAATGAAAAAAATTATGAAAGCCCTGTTGTAATGCAAATGGCTAAAGCTGTGATGCGTTGTATTATTGATTTTAATTTACATGGTAAAAAATTGAAATCACGAACCATTTATAGGCAAATTCAAAATCATTTCTAATGTGTTTTTATCTGTCAATAGGTGTGATTTTGCTGAGTCAATAGTTAAAATTTTTCTCCATCGGTCGTATTTTTTAGCCATTGCTGCGTTTCGTTCCTAATGTTGTCTAATTCATCATAAACTTTCAATACGATATCTTGCTGTTGGCTATTTGAGCAAGCCTTCAGTGACTGTTGGAATGAGTTAACCTGCCGTTTCAATCGGGGCAGGCTTGTATAACAGGTGGTGCCATGAAGTTTGTGTAGTATTGCAGATAGTCTTTCCCTATCGTTTTGTAATGAAGCTGCTTTTAACTGCAGCTGCAAACCAGGTATGTCTCTAATTAGAATTTCAAAGATTTTACACAGGATGATTTTGTTATTTTGTGACAGTTTTAACGACAGCTCAAAATTAATTGAAAGCTCTGAGACACTAGCCGTTTGTTCAATCGCTTGCATTCGCTTTAGTTCTGTCAGATCGTTATCGATGTGACTTGAGCCATCCAGGATACTGCGAAACTTTTCTTCATCGATAGGTTTGCTGAGGTAATAATTAAAGCCTTTTTTCAATAACCTTTTTCGTTCGACATTTAGAATATTCGCCGTCAACGCAACGGTAATTGTTTGACCCAGTGCTTTTTCAATTCGCATCATTTTGAGTAAGTCAACACCATCGATTCTGGGCATTTGGATATCGAGTACAATGAGGTCGAAGGATTCTCTTTTGTAAAGAGTCATTGCCTGAAGTGCGTTCTCCGCTTCATAAACTTGATGGCCCCATAGTCTGATCAGCTCGCTGGCTAATTTAAGATTTATTTGATTATCATCAACCAGCAAAACCTTTTTAGAAATGACAGCTAAGATAGGTATTGGTGACAAAATGGTTGGGGTTGAACTACTATTTTGAGCTGTATCAAGTGCCTTCTTCAAATTTTGACTATTGATGGTAATAGAAATGAAGTTCAATTTTAAATTCAATTGGGTTTTAATCATCGTTTGATCGTAATGCATGATGATGATGTGAGTCTTTTCAGTAGAAATATTCTCCAGGATTTGATTTAAGTTAAGATTAAAATGACGCAAGTCAATCACTAGGAAATCAATGTGTTCTAAGTTTTTCTGAATGCCAGAATGGATGTTTTCTGCACTATCAGAGTCCGACACTAGCGCTGATTCGGTGTCAATTTGTGCCCCGTCAAACAGCGATGTGATTTCTTGCAAACAAGCTTTCCTGCTAGATAATATAAGCGCCATCTTATTGTCTAGATGAATCATAGGGTCAATTTCAAGTGGAGGTGAAGTCAATAGAAATGGTAGGTGGACTGAAAACTTAGTGCCAACATTTATTTTGCTTTGCATTGATATTTCTCCAGCCATTAATCTAACCAGGTTTTTACTGATGACCAGCCCCAGCCCGGTACCTGTAAAGCGTCGGTTATTCGCTGTGTCAACTTGGCTGAATGCTTCAAACAGAGTCTCCTGATCCTTTTCTGTTATGCCAATTCCGGTATCCTCAACGGTGATTAAAATAGTGACGTCGGACTCTGTCTGTTGATCCACAGTTACTTTGATTACTACCTCGCCTTCGTCAGTGAACTTGATCGCGTTGCCTATCAGGTTTAGTAGTACTTGTTTCAGTCTGAGCCTGTCACCACAAACAAAACGAGGTGTGTCACTATAAATAATCAAAATTAGGTCGATATTTTTTGACAATACGTTGATAAAAAGGACGTCTCTAGTTTGTTGAATCACTTCATAAAGGTCGAAGTTGTCGTCTACTATCTGGAGTTTTCCCGATTCCATTTTTGAAAAGTCGAGAATTTCGCTGATGATATCAGTCAGATCATTGGTCGATTTCAATATAATATCTGCGTATCGTTTTTGCGTTGAATTTAAATCAGATTGCGACATCAAGTTAATGAAGCCCTTGATGCCATTGATTGGTGTTCTTATTTCATGGCTCATATTGGTTAAAAATATCGACTTAGTTTTATTCGCTTGCTGGGCTTCATCCTTGGCAAATCCAAGTTCACTATTTTTATTTTTTAGGTCATCAATGGCATCATTTAACTGCTTTGTTGCGAACTGAATCTTATGATTCAAATCATTTCGGTTGGTTAGTAATGTCTCTGTCATTTGGTTAAATCCTTTTTGCAACTCACCAATTTCATTGCTTTCTAAAGACTTAATAACCTCACCTAATTGTCCCTTTTCTACTTTTTTTATGTGTTCCAGTAATTTGAATATTGGGCGAGTAATACCCCCACTTATAATGAAACTAAGTATTAGTGCAATAAATAGACTCGAGATGAAAAATAATATCGAGCTATAACGTATATTTTCTTCTGCTTTGTCGAGTTGATGATGAGAAATGTTGAGGTGTACCCAACCAATTACTTGATTTTTGTCTGTGTAACTTTGATTCGGAGCAAATACCCCAGAGCTTTGAATGCTTCTCGAGGTAATAGGTAGGCGATAGTAAAAATAATTGGCAGTATTTTGGGCGTCATATTCGGGTGAAACTGATTTAGCAATCACTGTACCATTTTCGTTATATACCGAGGCAAGAATGATCGCATGCGTGTCTATAGTCCTATTAAGCAAATGTTGAATTTGCGCGTAATTACTCGAAAGCATATAGAGCTCAGAAGCATCAGCCACTTGTTGGGCAATAATTTGGCCTTTACTTTGAATTAGCTCATATGCCTGGTCGACATTATTGGTAAAGTTGGTGTATGTAAAAAACACGTCAACTAGTAAAGCGGGGATCAGTGCAATGAGTAATATTTGATATTTGATGCCAAGCTTTTTCATTGTAATAACTCATTTAAACTGTCGTCTAGCTTTGCTTTATCGGTTAGATTGATGCCAAGAGCATTATATTCTCTGCGATTGAGCGTAATGGTTAAATATTGTGTAAATTGGATGGCTGTTTTGGCTGGCATGAGTTTAACGGTGACGTGTCTGATGTGGTGTGTCAATTGTTCCCGCGTTAATGGCGGACACTTTAAAAGTATCATCTAGTTGACGATTGATACTTTGGTTAGTTTGTTCAAAGTAAGGCTGATAATTGCTCTGAATAACGGCCATTTGAACATTGGCTGCTGCAAGTTGCAGTAGGCCGATCATTACTAAAAGTAACCCTACAAATAGTGAGTTGCGAATGTAAATAGGCTGCCTGCTGGTTGATTTTTTGCTTATTCCCATTTCTATTTAAAATCCGCTCCTAGACCTCCAAATAAAGGTAGTTCTAGCAATGTTTTCCTCCCTATAGCCGGTGTAATCTTCGAGACATTTCTTCCAATGTGCTCTATGCGTTTATGGCTTGTACTAGAGATTAAGTCAGAATAGCTTTTCAAATGAGAAGCCTGACAGCTCCTCTAGAAAACTACCTAATCTCATTAAGTTAGTTAAACGATGCAGATCAATCGTGTCGTTCATATCGATAATAAAGGACGTTTTTATACCTGCTCGTATCATCGAATGTCTACAAGATACTGATATCATAAGATTCTACATCAATCGTGCTAAGCCCTAGATTGAATTCTTCGGGTCATTACTTGTTGATGCGTGAAGCCGTCAGCAAGAAAGTTACTTCTTATCAAGACTAACTCATGAATTCAAATAATATTACTAAAAAATCGCGTAGTAAGCGATTCGTCATTCGAGTAAAATAGGGTTGTTATTGATTTATTGATCAGTATCTAATTGCCCATACCAGACACCTTTAATAATGATGTTTTTAGAAGACTATATAGGAAACACAGCACTCGTTACATTGCGACGAATGGGTAGTTCAAGTGGCAATCGTATCTCGGTCAAGTTGGAAGGAAATAACCCCGCTGGCTCGGTCAAAGACAGGCCTGCCTACAACATGATTAAGCAGGCAGAACTTCGCGGAGAAATATCTCCTGGTGATACTCTAGTCGAAGCAACTAGTGGTAATACCGGTATCGCACTAGCAATGGTAGCCGCTACCAAGGGCTATCATTTGATTTTGATCATGCCAGATAATATGACCCGAGAGCGATATATTACAATGAGCGCTTACGGGGCTGAAATCATACTAGTAAGCAAAGACCAGGGCATGATGGGAGCTCGGGACCTAGCGATAGAGATGCAAGCACAGGGTAAGGCTAAGTTGCTTGATCAGTTTGCGAATCACGATAATCCGCTCGCGCATTATGAGACAACTGCGCCAGAAATCTGGCAGCAAACCAATCAAACCATGACACATTTTGTGCGTGCAATGGGTACAACTGGCACTATTATGGGTTGTTCACGTTACTTCAAAGAGGTTGACCCGTCAGTTAAAATCATTGGCGTTCAACCCGAGGATGGTTCAGCTATTACCGGTATTCGTCGCTGGCCGAAAGAGTATGTTCCTAAAATTTACGATCCTACTAATATTGATTACATCATGGATATTTCACAGGGTGAGGCAGAACAAACCAGTCGGCAATTAGCGTCGCAAGAAGGTATTTTTTGCGGTGTTTCGGCTGGTGGTGCTGTCGCAGTAGCTCTGAAAATTTCACGGCAGCTTGAAGCTAAGCAAGTGACTAATGCTCATATTGTTACCATCATCTGCGATCGTGGTGATCGTTATGTGTTGACTAATCTATTTGATAAGTAATTTGATTGAGCTATTTTAATAGCCTGTTTGAACCTGTGTTTATCTTTAATTAAGAGCCACTAAACGGTTACTTAATTAAAGATGCCACTAATAATGAACCGATAACAATACCCCCATGAACGTATTAACATTTAAACTAAAAACTATTCCAGATATCGACGGTTGCCGAAGGCTATATGATTTGCATGGCTTGTCTGACGATGATGTTGCAAAGGCTGTTTTCCATAAACGACGACAGGAAGCCAACACAGAAATACTGCGTCACCACTTGCATAAAGTAATAGCGGTTTCTGCAGTGTTGCGAGCAGGCGATCAATTTAAGGTCTGGTCATTGGGTACGGTAGAATCCAATGAAGCAGATTTATTACAACGTTTTTATAGTGGCATAGCGCGTTATAGGCCCAAGCTAGTATCCTGGGGTGGAGTCGAATTTGATTTGCCAATAATTCACTACCGGTCATTATTATATCCACTCAATGCTAGCCAGTACTGGGAAGCAGGGCAGAGTGATAGCAGTTTTCAAAATGATAATTACGTCAGTCGATATCATGATCGACACACCGATTTAGTAGGTCTGCTGGCTGGATTTCAAGCATCTGCGAGTGCACCTCTAAACGAAATTGCTACGCTCTGTGGTTTCCCTGGCGATATGGGCATCGGCACTAATCAACAGATATGGCAGAGCTACCAGGCAGATGGCATCAAAGATATTCGCGATGCTTGTGAAACAGAAGTGCTCAATACCTATCTGGTACATCTTAATTTTCAGCGCAATCGTGGCATGATTGACCAAGCCCAATACGAAATCGAATGTCGAATGGTGCGTGACAATCTTATTGGATCAAATCAATCTCACTTAATTACATTCGAAAAAAACTGGCTTGACCAGTAGAGGATTAATAAATGGCAGGTCGTAAACGCCGTAATCGATTACCCGAGCCCACCACTGTTGTGATTGAGGGCATGTCACATGAAGGACGTGGCATAGCACACATCGATGGTAAAACTGTATTTGTGTTTGGTGCTTTAATCGGTGAAAAAGTGAAAATTCAGATCCGAAAATCGAGTCGTACCTATGACGAAGCAATAACGCTAGAAGTCATCCAATCCTCTGAAGCTCGTATCGAGCCGAAATGTGCAGCCTTCCAGGTGTGTGGTGGATGCAGCCTGCAACACATGAGCAGCGACGATCAAGTAGCATTCAAGCAACAATCGTTGATTGACACCATGCAGCATGCTGGCGTCGCCATAGACAATGTGATGCCAGCTTTGCGCTCTCATCCCTGGGGCTATCGTAAAAAAGCACGTCTAGGCGTTAAGTTCGTACGTAAAAAAGAGCGTCTGTTAGTTGGCTTTCGAGAAAGAAGTGCGCCATTTTTGGCAGATATGGCACAGTGCGAAGTACTCATACCCGAAGTCGGAGAGCATCTACAAGACTTGTGCGTGCTAATAGACGGACTAGATGCAAAAGAAACCATCCCTCAAATCGAAGTTGCTGCTGATGGTGAGAACATCGTACTGGTATTCCGACATCTCGAAGACTTGACAGAGCATGACCGTAAGGCCTTGACACTGTTTGCCAAAAACACCGGTTTTTGGCTGCAATTGCAATCAGCAGGGCCAGATAGCGTTGTTAATTTGTATCCAGAGCATCAAGTATTAAGTTTTGCGCCATTGAAGGACGACAATATCAAAATCGGTTTTAGTCCGGTCGATTTTATTCAAGTCAACACCGAGATCAATCAACAAATGGTTGCGCAGGCATTGCATCATCTTGACTTAACACCAACAGATCGCGTACTCGACTTATTTTGCGGGTTAGGCAACTTCACGTTACCAATGGCTCGTCGGTGTTCTCAGGTTACTGGTGTCGAAGGTGATGAAGCGATGGTAGGACGTGCCAGGCAAAGTGCGGTTGACAACCAAATTGAAAATACTGAATACTTTGCGACTGATCTAACAAAACCAGACTCTGATACCAGTTGGATGCGCGCAAAATTCGATAAAATACTCATCGACCCACCCCGGTCTGGTGCGATGGAAATTGCTGGAATTGTCAATCGGTTCAAAGCTAAAAAAATAGTGTATGTATCGTGCCAGCCCTCTAGCCTGGTTCGTGATAGCAAAATTATTTGCAGTCATGGTTATAAGCTTGAGCATCTGGGGATTATGGATATGTTTCCGCAAACAGCCCACGTAGAGTCGATGGCTGTTTTTACCCGATAATCACTTAACCAACCACTCAACCATATCAGGAGACGACGTGAAAATAGTCAGCGCAATAATAAAGCCATTTAAACTCGACGATGTTCGGACCGCTCTGTCAGACATAGGCGTTAACGGTTTAACTGTCTATGAAGTGAAAGGCTTTGGCCGCCAGAAAGGGCACACCGAACTTTATCGAGGTGCAGAATACGTTGTCGATTATATCCCGAAAATGAAACTTGATATTGCAGTCGACGATGACGAGGTTGACCTCGTCATTGACACTATTGTGGACTCTGCCAGAACAGGGAAAATTGGTGACGGAAAAATATTTGTGACTAATCTGGAAAACGCAGTACGAATTAGGACGAGTGAGTCAGGTTCAACTGCGTTGTAGGTTGGGTTTCAAAATTTAATATCAGATTTTTAAGAGGGCAGAAAGTCGAGCGGATAAGTAACGGTAAGTTGGCCAACATTTTTGTTAGAGAACTTGAACTTTTTAATTTTAAGTACTAGCTTTCGTTCGAGAATTTTATCATTTAACTCACTTGAAATGATTTTGACATTACTAACATTACCACCGGGTTCGATGACGATTTCGACAACTACCTTGCCTTCCAGAGATGGGTTCTTTCGCAGTGCCCTGTCATAAATTGAAAATATCGTATTTTTGTTTTTCTGGAAAACGAGTTCAACTTCTTCAGCGCTACGTTTTGCACTATTACTGGGTTTCCCTGACCCAGACTCGGTGACCTTAGCCGCAGTTTTAGTCTTAATGTTGCTGCTAACAGTGGATGTTTTTCTTGTAGCGAGTTCGCTGGTTTTTATCTCTCTGCTTAATGTATTAGTTTTGATACCAGCGCTTGATTTTGTTGCCTGACTTGTAAGTAAATCGCTGGCAGTAGCTACTTCAATCGCTTTTTTGCCAGTTTTTTGTTGCGGTAGTTCGATCACTTCATCCAAGTCAAAACTATCGCGTAGATCAGATAATTCGTCACTGAGCGCAATGAGACCACTTTGCTTTGCTACTTCACGGGCTGCTTTCGGTTTTTCTTTAGCTTTCTTCTTGGAGCCTTCATCTTTCTTTTTCTTTGGTTTTTCTACCTTTGGTTTAGGTACTTCAACTTTAGGTGGTGGTGGAATTTTTTTCTTTTCGAGGATCAACTTGGCGAGCCTTGGCGAGACATCAATTAAGTTTTTTTGAGCAACTTTGGGCAAGGTCAGGTTATTTAAAATAATGCCAGCGATGAAGAAAAAAACGAGCAAGACGATTGTTAACCGCTTAAAAAGGCGATCTTCGTTGTTTTCTACCCATGGCATATTGGGTTCTAAAATAGTAACTCCTTTTGCCATGTTAACCTTCAGTCGCCGAGCTTTTCTGGTTGACAGCAAAGGAAATATTGCCAAATTTGGCACCCGCGCAAGTCAGCATGATTTTCTTCAGCAGTGTATAAGGAATTTCTTTGTCGCCCATAATGGTGACCCCTTGTTTGTCAGTCATGCCCTTTTCAGTAAAGGCTTTTAGGCGTAGCGCATCAAATAGTGGTTTGATAGTTTTTTGCTGATTGTTAAGGGCATCTTTAACCGACATGACAAACTTGCCCTGGATCCGGATATCGTCCTGACTAACGGCAATGACTAAGTTTTGCAACGGTAATTTTTCCGAAACTGAATTGGGCAAATTGATATTCTGAGGTGAAGGTAATACTTCAGCACTAGTCGCATTGACCAGAAGGAAAAAAACTAAAATAGTAAAGATGTCCATCAGGGACACCATATTTAGCACTGCCGTGCGGTCTTTACCACGGGAGTGATGTTGTTTCATGCGTTTTGCGCGTCTTGAAAGTTTCATCTCATTTTCTTTATTGTTTTGTCGTCATTTTAGTAGGGCTGAACTAATGGCTGATGCTTCAAATCCATAACTTATAGGCGTTTGATAAGCCATTATTTTGCGGCGTCTCCAATAGAAATATCGGGGAATAACTCGCCGTATACCTGCTGACCTTCATACATGGTTCTGTATGAACGTGAAGTGTCCATAACCTGAATTAAATCTTCATACCGGGTATTTTGTTCGGCCAGGATTGTCAGGGCTGTCTTGTCAGGAAATCTGGCTTTTACCTGTTTTAATGTTTGCCTTAAAAGTGCGTAGTTATGTTCCTTGTTTTTCATTGGAATACGTTTAATGAGCCCACCCTTATTGTCTGACAGCACGAGCATTTCCTGTCGAATGGTTACCCGTAATTCGAATGGGGGATTCTTTGGTTGATTTTTAGCCGCATCGCCAGGTGGTGGTAAATTCAAATCTAGAATAGTGATATGAGTAAACACAGCAGTCATCAGCAGGAACGGCACTAGCACCACCATCAAGTTCATAAAGGCGGTAACGTTTAGCTCTGCAGCTGGGTGCTTGCGCCTGAGGTTATGACGTCTAGGCATGCTATGGGTTTGCGTTTTTGACGCGTGATAGAAGGTTGACGAACTTCACCGTGGTCATTTCCAGGCTGTCGATAATTTCGGTAGTTTTGGTTTGCAGTACGGTGTAGAAAAATAACAAAGGTATAGCTACTATTAAGCCAAATGCTGTGGTGTTCATTGCGACCGAAATACTGGTCGAGAGAATTTCAGCTTTCATCGACGGGTCGACTTGTGCGACGGCGGTAAAGGCTTTGATTAGACCGATGATTGTGCCGAGCAAGCCTAGCAAGGTGGCGATGTTGGCGAACATGGCGAGATAATGCGTGCGCTTTTCAAGACGCGGAATAGCTTCCATGATGCTCTCTTCCATTGCCGCTTCAAAGTCGTCTCTACGTCTGGCTGACTTGAAGTGCTCTATACCTTGCAATAATATTTTGCTGACGGTTGAATTGGATTCTTTTGCAATTTTTGCCGCGCTGTTGAGCTCACCCTTCTCCATTAGTGGGAGCAGTTTGGCTATCATGCGCCGATTTTTCATTTTTGCCGAACTGAGGTGTAAATAGCGTTCTATCGTAATTGATAAACCGATTGCGAGTACTGCCAGAATGGGGTACATGAACGGTCCGCCGGACTGGAAAAAGTGAATCAGTGTATTAAGCATTTCGTTCATTGCGCCTGTCTCCGCAGATTTGACTATGGATTTTCATTTTGATTATTGCCTTTATCATTTTCTAGATCATTTCCCTTATAAATAAATCCAGCTTGCTCAATAGTAAAACAAAATTGTAATTACTGTTGAGTGCCAGCAACAGGAAAAATTGCCTGGTGATATCGAACCTGTCTTTGGAAAGTGTCTCGCTCAATGGGCGTTAAGGCTTGATCCATAATGCTCACAATGGGCGGGCTCGGCAAGTCAACTTTTTCGATACTTTTCCAGGGAACAATGGTTAACACGTTTGGTAATTCCTTGTTGCCAATGATCGAAGTGCCATCTAACTCAAGACGTTGCTGTGCGTAGGCACTAGTTAATGCTATAGACCCTATTATAGTAAGTGAAAGTATTATCAGGGTAACTATTTTATGTAAAAAGTTTTGTTTTATTCTGTTCATTTTTATGCCACCACTAGCCCTTGGTTTTCTTTTTGTTGGCTTTTAATTGTCTCTGTATATCTGTAATCCAGCCTTTCACTAACTTGTTTTCGTTGTTAGTCAGTGATTGGTATTTTTCATATTGTTTTAATGCAGGGTTTAAGTCCTGTAGGTATATGTCGTACAGAATGCCTAGGTTTAGATAAGCATCGGCATAGTCATTATTGATCGAAACGGCTTTTTCATAACTCGTTTTGGCATTAGCAAAGTCGCCATGCAACCGTTGGATAATACCCAGGTGATTATAGGACACAGAATCATAAATGTTGGTGCTGATGGCTTTTTGAAAAATCTGCTCAGATTGCTTAAAATCTTCTAGTTTGAAATAAGCGAGGCCCAAATTGGTGAACGCAAATTCAAGTTCTGGTGCACTGGTGGTTACTTGTATCAATAGCTCGATGGCAAAGTCTATTTGATTGTTTTTTAGTGCTTCGACCGCTTCCTCATAGGTTTTTTGATTGATATCGATAGCCTTGGCTTCAGGTATCAGTATTGGATCTATGGTGGCCTCAGGTTGAACTTGTGAGGCTTCCTGTATAGGTACCGTCTGGCAGGCGCTGATGAAAAAAGCAATAAAGATAATTTTAAGGCAGTTCGACATGGCTTTGCGCCGCCTCCTTTTTTGCGTATCTAAATGGCATTAACTTGCCTAATACTTGAAGGCTGTTTTTAACCGACTGGTCGTATGTGCCTGACGGAATTCGCTTAAAGTTGCTGATATGAATATCGATAGCCTTCTCTTCGAAAGGGTAGGCCTGTTCTTCAAGTAAAAGATTATATTCTTCGAGCTGCTCTTCATCGAGCCCGTTGGGGCGTTGAGAGTTAAGCAATGCGTTAGCGAAATTGTTGTATATTTCAGCAATTTGGAAAGTAGCTTCGGTTGTCACTTCTTCAACCTGATAGTTAATGGCTCTGGTGTATGCCTTGATTGACTGCTGCATTAGTTTTTTCTTTTTCTTTAAACTCTTTTTCAGCGGCACTGTTAATTTAGCCGATTGAAATGATTGTTGTAACGGTTTTGTTAATTCGATTGTCGCAGTGGCAGCGAGGTACTTGCTGCGTGGGCTGCGTTCAGCTTTGCCATTAGCGTCGGCAATAACCATTTGATTTAACCAGTAGCGCCGGTTTTTATTGTCCCTTTTAGCTTTGTATGACTCGGCAATTCGATGCTGGAGTTCGATAGAGCGCTCAAGCGGCTTGGGGAATAGTTTGACGTAGCTCTTATAAATTGAAATTGCTTCTTTTTTTTGTCCTGCGTCTTGATATAACTCGGCAGCTCGCCACATTAAGTCCCTCTTGCGTTTAGGTTCTTTTGTGTTGCTCGACAGAGCTATCATTTCTTTTGCGGCGAAGGTGTTATTGCCATTCTGAGAATAGGCCAGTGCGAGTTTTTCGCTAACACCCTGTTGCCATTTTTTCTGCTTTGGATATCGCTTTCGGAATTTTTCAAGTAGTGAAACCGCCTGTGGCCAATCTTTTAATTCGATAAATGCGGTTGTTGCATCATATTCGGCAATGATTCTTGTTGGCGAATTAGGCACGACGTTGCCTAGTCGGGTGAAATGATGGGCGGCCTGTAAATGATTGCCAGCCATGCGTTTAGCTTCACCCTGCTTGTAAATGCTAGCGGCTATACTGTCTTGAATTCCAGTCGTCTGCTTTGAGTTCTTTGATAGCATGGTCAATAACGTTAAGTAGGCTTGTTCAGCATTTGCATATTGTTTATCACCAAAATGAGAGTGACCAATAATGGTCCAGGCAGTACGTTGGGTTTTCCTGTCGAGCTGTATGTTGTCGGCCAGTTGATAGGCTGCTTGTATCGCGTTTGGATAATCTTTCCACTCAAAAAATTGCTGAGCTGATTGCAATAATACCAGAGGCATACGTGCGTCTTGAGAGAAAATTTGACTGAATGTTAAAGCACTTGCGACACGTTTTTGCTGGAAGATTTTGTTTTGTTTTGTCTTGTCTTTTTGAAATAAAGCATCATAGGTTAACAGTGCTGCGTAACCCGCTTCTGCACTATCTTTATGTGTTGGATATTCATAGGCTGTTTTTTCATACTCGGCAATGGCGTTCGAATACTGTTTGGCATCATAAAGGCTTTCTGCTAACAAAAAGTTAATTTGTGCGGCATCTTTATCATTGGGAAATGATCTCAAATAATGACGATACCAATTAGCAGCAACTTTGTAATCATCAGCCTTTTTTGACTTTCTGGCCTGTGCATGGAAGTGCGTTGCAAGGTCGTTTAGATGACGGGTCAATATCGGCTGTAGATTTTCATGAGTATCCTGATCTTGCTTGCTCCAGTATTGTGTGCCTATATCATAGCGATTAACAAACTCAATTTTTTCTTGCAAAAGTAGTGAAGCAAACCCCGCTTTTTGATAACTATCAACGGCTCTTTCATGAAACTCTGCTGTGTATTTTGAATACGGATAGCGTTTGCCAAAAGCCAGGTAGACATCAGCAGAATCGGTCACTCGTTCCTTGCTTTGGTAAAGTTCACCCAGATTGAGGTAAAGCAAAGGCACAAATTGCCGCTGGCCATTTTTATTGAAGTAGTCCGCTAGTGAAATTTTATCGGCTTGGTAAGAAAAAGCCAGACTGGCGACCTTAACAATATTACCCAGTAATTCGCGTTCAGCTCGGCTTAGATTGCTATTTAGGCTAATTGCCTGAACCTTGCCTGATTGGGCGTTTAGATCGAGCATCGAAATATAACTGTCTATTGCATCTCCGTAACGGCCCTGTTTGAATTGGGACCAGCCATATTTATAGAGTGCTTTTTCATAAAATTTTGAATCAGGGTGTCCTTTTACAATGACACTGTAGGCTGCTTCGGCTTGTTCATATTGACGCAGTACAAACAGCTTTTCGCCGCGTCGAAATTGCACTTCATCGATAAAGTGTGATTCTGGGTAATTGGATACAAGTTGGTTAAGTAGGCGAAGTGATTTATCTGGTTTGGCATCGATCGCATAGGCTCGGGATAGTTGATACAGAATGTAATCGTTATCTTTACGATTGGGGTAGCGTTTTAAATATCTTTCATAACCCCGAATAGCCTGCTGAGATTCTTGCTCACCCTGTTTTTGATCAGTTGCATCGTCGGAGAACCGGCTGTCTAGACTGGCTTCTAACTCCAGGTCGGCTAGTCGTCTGATTTCATTGCCGGTACCAATGCCATCTTCGGTAATTGCAACCAGTGAGCGATAGCTTTTGATCGCTTGTTGTCGGCTGATGGTGAATTCTACCTGGGGTTCATCAATGGGTTCAATTTGAACTGATCGACTATCCAGGCTGCCAATGGTTTGTTCTAGATTGTTATCATTTGATGCGCAGCTAGCTAGCAATACCATCGCTATAGCAATAAAGGGTTTGCAAAAAACGTTTGTGCATTTATTTCTCACTGCTCTATCACCAACGAATCGTAAAGCCTGGCCAGTGAGTAGCGGGCATTTAGCCTAAGTTGAATAATATGATGCTGTTGTTGTTCGATAGCCTCTATGGCTAACTGGTTGATGTGAGCCTCCTGTTTTACGATCAGATCAGCAACACGTTGTTTGAGATTTTCGATTTTTTGTTGCTGGCCGTTAATGCGAGTGTCAAATTCGACAAACCTAAGTCGTGTGGTTTGAGTTATCTTGTGTAATTTGTGCGCGCGTTGGTTAGCTTCGTCCAGAGCTTTATCGAGTGCCAGCAATTGCTTTTTGGCCTTCCAGTATCTAGGGTTATAGTCGGTACTTATTTGCCAGTGCAGGATACCTGACATGATTCGATACATGTCCGATTGTGAATCGATATTTTTTTTGCCATCGATATTTTTCAGGCTGGAGGCTATATTAGATAGACGATCTAATTGTTGTTTTTCTTCTGCAGTAGCCAGCTGTAGGTAGTTCTGGGCACGACTAACTTCATTGAGTTTGCTCGTATATTTCGCTCGTTGCTGACTGAGTTGTTGTAATTTTCCAAAGTCTGCCGACTGTTCTAGTAAAGGTAATTTCTGTTCAAAATTTTTGCGCCGTTCATCTAACATCAAGGCAAGAGTCGGCAAATTCTTTTGCCAATGGGCAAGTGTAGTCTGAATATTTCGAAGTTCCTGAAAGCGTTTTAGTGCCTTTTGGAATTTTTTTGATGCCATCAAAATATGCAAGTAGGGTGTTGTAACAGAGTCGGGTGGTTGAGTTGTAAATCCATTAGCAGGTTTTATCAGGTTGCGCTTCTGTAACGCGCTAATCAGTTCATTCTGTTTTATTGAGAGGGTAACTTGATCCAGAGTCGATAATTGTTGGTCAAACTTAGCGGCCGCCAACTCATAATAGTGAACAGCCAGGCGAGTACTTTTGTTTTTTTCGAACAATGTAGGTATGGCGAGCAGTGCCTCTTGAGTGGCTGGGTCAATCGTATTTTTTTGGGTGAGTGTCAGCCAGGGCAATAACGCTTTGTCTTTATTGTCGAGTCGGTTCCAGGCCCAACCTGCGCCTAATAGTGCATTATTACTGAGTGGACCATGAACCCGAATTCGCGATAAATAGTCGATGGCTGATTCGGGCTTTGATCGCTTCAATTGGCTAAAACCAAGCGCCAAATTTGCCTTATCACGTAAGGCCTTCATTTCTGTTGAGTTAGTTTCATTGCGCCCGAGTTCGTTGAGTAGCGGCTTGGCTTGCTCAAACTGATTGTCCTCAATTAGATATACGCCAAGATTGTAATCGGAATAACGTCGCCAAATAGAGTCGTTAGCAATTTTCTGGTTGCTGTCTTTTGCTTGTTGGTATTGTCTGTCGATCAGGTAAAGGTTGGCTAGCAGGTATTGTCTTTCAGATTCGATATGAGCGGGTAGTGTTTGTGAAATTTTACTGAGTAATTCTCGTGCAGCGGCGTATTCACCTTGCTCGTAGTTGAGCTTAGCAAGATTAAACCAGACGCGGTTTTTGATACCCTGGGATGTTTCTTCACCTAGTAGCTGTGAAAATAAATGGTTAGATTCGCGATAGAGACCATAACTATAAAAAAGGTCGGCCAGTAATAATGCTGATTCCTCCGTTTGGTTTTGTGATTGCGGACGTTGCTCTGCTACGAGTAACTGAGTGATCGCTGCCAGGTCATTTTTTTGAAAGTAATCAAATAATGCCTGGCCATATTGAAGGTCTTCTACTCGGTGCTCGATTCCTTTCTCGACGGCATACCCAGCCGAGCTGACTGTAAACGATATCACTACTGAAAAGGAGAGTGACAAAAAAGGGAGTAGAAACTTCATCATACTAAATACTTTTAGTGTTTCTATTCCCAGGTTCTGGCGTTGAAAACGGGTTGTTCCTTGTTATCATCATCTTCGATAGAGAACTCGACAAACTGAGGCTCGCTCGATTTTTCTATGACGATGGTTTTTCCTCGTCTGTAATCTCGTCCGCTGGGGCCAACACCGGTAAAGATGGCAATAATTTCATGCTCGCCTGAAGGCAGATTACCGATATGTAGCCTTTGCACACCACCGCGTTTTAATGCCTGCAGTTCTTGTTCGGTATAAAGATGGTTAGCGATACTTTTATTGTCGATTTTAAGTTGAACAGAATCCAGGTTGAATAGTTGCCCTGCATTCATTGACAGAAAAATACTGAACTGGGTATTAGAGGGAAACAGCAAGTCTTCTTCCAGAATGAAAAGGTCTCGATTAAGTGAAAGCACTTCTTTTTTTAGGGTTTCGATACTGGTATCGAGCGCTTCATCATTGCTATCCTCTTGAGCAAATGATGGAACTGAGAAAATACTCAAAGCCGTTATGACAAGTATCACGAGAGTTTTTATAGTCATGCGTTATTGCCCAGTCGAGTACGGGTGGAATGTGTATTATGAGTCATCTTACTCTGGTTCCTGAAATCCTGATGAATAATGCACCATACCTTTGTTATCAATAATAATAGCATCCATGTCTTCCAATGTTTCGATTAGCTCGATGCCTTTTTTAGCTCCCAAGATAAAAATGGTAGTCGATAGAGCATCGGTTGTCATTCCATCTGGGCCAGTCACGGTTGCGCTCCAGGCTGTCATTGCTGATTTACCCGTAGCAGGATTAATAATATGGTGGATGCGCTGGCCATTGCGAATAAAAAAACGCTCATAGTCACCCGATGTTGAAATTGCAGTGTCGCTCAGAGGCAATCGCAATGCTAATTTAGTTTTTTTACGGGGGTGTTGGATACCAATAACCCAAGGTCTGCCACGTTTATTGCCGAGTATTTTACTGTCACCACCTGCGCTAACCATGGCTTCTTTAATACCACATTGTCTAGCGATCTCGATAGCCTGATCGACAGCGTATCCTTTCGCGATGCCTCCAAGATCAATGCGAACGCCAGCATCATCGAAATAGAGCTTATTTTGGTTTAGCTTAATATGACGATAATCGATTGAGGCTAGCCCTTGCTCTATGACTTGCTCTGAGGGTGCCGCTCGGTTGCGATAGTCGTATCGGTAGCCAACACTGGCAAAGGTGATATCGAAAGCACCATGAGACAGTTCAGAAAAATGTAGCGAACGATTGATGATGTTCACCATTTCTTGACTAATATCAACGGCGGATATGGCTGCATTATCGTTGATGAAGGAGAGCTCGCTATTTGATTTATAGGAGCTCATCAGCGCATCAATTCTATGCATCTCGTTAAATATTTTCTGGCTGCATTGTTGTGTCAGAGATGCGTCCTTGTGCCAGACTTCTACAGAAACTCGGGTACCCATGATGTCTTGTTGTTGTTTCAGCCAGCCGGCATTGAGACTAAAGGTAGAGAAAGCAAGTATCAGAACGAGGGCGCTGAAAACTGTTCGCAAAGAAGGGGCTTCTGTACGAAACAGATTCAAACAGCTATTCATTAACCAGACTATAAAGCAGCGAATGAAATATAGTCAGCGAGGTTACTGCCTAGTCCATGGTTGGGGAAGAGGGTGGTAAAGGCACTTGTGTTTGAAGGTGTAATGTCGCCATTTACTGCCATGTAATTTAATAGCAACATATTGACTAACAAATTAGGGTTGTTAGCCGCTGGTGTTGCTGATGTAACAACTGATGCATCGGCCGACATACGGCCAATCTGTCTGTGTAATTCAGGTGTGAGGCCATTAGCTGATAGCGTGGGTGTGCCGGTTGGACTGTAAACCAGGAAGAAAGAGCAGGCAGTCGATGAGTTATCACCAGTCCACTGGCCTTTGCCACGCCCACCTAGTGACAAGGTAGTGCCAGCACCCGTGCTGGTAGAGTTATCTGCTGCACCATTACTGGCCACAGAACCGTCACTGAATACATAAATCATCAATGGCTTATTTAGTTTTTGAGCATAGCTCAAACAGGCGCCAATACATCGCCCAGCCCGTAAATCACGATTTTCACCAGTTCTACGGTTGCCTGTATGGTAGTCATAACCACCCATAGTAATACAGCCACCTGCAGCATAGCCGTTCACTACCATTTTCATAACTGAGGCAGTTTTTGCGAATTCCCGATCTGAAAATTCAGCTGCTGAGAATATTGATAAGATATCAAGATCTGCCTCTGGGTCGACGGGTATTCCTGCAAAACGATTGGCGATATCAGCCGATTTTAAATATCCGCAACGTATTAAATCTTTGACGACGGCATCATTAGTTAAACCCGTGTTAACGGCGCCTAAAGACATTTTCTTATGGCTAACACGAGCAATAGACTCCATCACAGCGGTAACGTCATCGGCGTTGAGGATAGCGGTTAAATTGCCAACATCGACCATGCCGGTGACATCACTAGGTCTATCTACTTTAGTTGGCCTGACCTCAGGGTTAATTAATGCGGCTGGAGACATTGAATTACCACCAGAATCACTGCTTCGCGATCCGATTAAATCGACAACGGTTCCTTGACCGCCTGCTTTTGCTATGCCGTAGAGCGGGTTATGTGCATTGTTGCCAGTGTCATTATCAGATCTTGCTGGAATGACGCAACCATCGACATTGGAAATTGAGATGCCAGCTTTTTCAATAATGCCGCTTAACATCGCACTATCGGCATGGAATAGCAGTTTTAGCTGATCATTGGTGAAGTCATTGTTTGTGCTAGTGTTAAGCAAGGTTACGCCAGCACTATTTAACCCTGGAACCATATCGCCCGGGATACCTAACTTGCTATAGCCACCGGTGCTAAGTAGGTTCATTTGTCCTGCACCTTGCCCAACCAGAACATTGGAACCAGCGAGGTTTGCGCCACCGGCTAAATCGAAGCAGATAAAGGGTACTTTGCCGCCAGAGAGGCCACCCAATGCGCAGGTTGACATTGAATCAGCCAATGCTTGCAAGTCGCTCGATACCGCTGCCTCAGCTTGATTTGGGTTAGTGAAAAGACTGAAGATACCACCAGTTAGCAGTGTCGCTGAACCAGTCACGAAACCTTGTTTGATAAATTCACGACGAGAGACTGGACGAGGGTGGTCGTCGTGTTTTAAAGGTGCATCCGGTGAAAGAGTGCTAACTTTATTCTTTTTGGCCATAGTGGGCAATCCTATTGAATGAGTATTACCGCACCGCCTACGGCAGCGGCACAGACAGCTTTTGCTATCTGAATGGTACGGGCAGAATCATTACTTCCACCGCTAACCAGTTGTGTAATTAAACTTTGATAGGTCGAGGATCCACCTGTAAAGCTAAGAGTCTGAATAGCGGTTGAACCTAACGAGTCTCGAATATCGCTAGCAGTGGGCTGAACGGTTAGATCATTTGCAGAATTACCTTGATCGATATTCAATGCAGTTGTTAATAATGGATTGATTATTTGATTACGTTTTGTTGCGTTATTAAACGCAACATCTCTTTGAGCGGTGAAATCAAAGCCCGGAAAGTAGATAGTTCTTTTCGCATTATCATCAATCAGTACATTACACGAAGCTAGGGTCAGCTGAGCAATAGCCATTTGATGCGATGGTAAAAAGGTATCGATTGCTTCAGTGGTTGGGAACTGTTGTTTAAACTGTTGGTAAACTTCATTGACTGCGGTAACAGTAACCGGTACGCCAGTGATGGCCGCAATACTGGCGTTAATCTCTTCAAAGGTTTTGATACCAATGTCGGCTGTGTCGACATCGGCCGCCGGTGTGGCGGATATACCCGGTAAAGGGTCACTAAAAACATGTGTGTTGGTTCCCAGTTTTTCGAAGGTAAGGAAAAATTCGTCGAAACTAGTAGCGCTACCTTTTTCTAGGGCGACAATCGTGCCGAGGGTTGATAAAAGTTGCCCGGTTTGTGGGTTATAAAGGCCGCTACTAATCGTCGTTCTCAGATTGGCGTAGGCTTGACCAACTAATGCTTCTTTACCATTGATACCGATACGTATGCCTTCTATATCGATGGGTACGGGCACCCAGTCGGCATCGAGGTTAATAAACGCTGGTTTATCGAATAAGTAACTGTAGCTATCGAACTGAGATACCTCGAACAGGATATAACTGTCAGGGATTGATAGCTGCTCCGCAACTGAAAACAGCATGAAGAATTTTTGTCCTACGCCGACGTCAAAATTCTGTATGACCTGAGCTGGCGTCAGGACTCGGTTGTGCATCGCAACCAAGCGCAGTTGACCATTCCAGGTACGATTGTTAGAGACTTCATTCCCTAGCAAGAATGCAAATGAATCATCCCAGTTCGAAATGGAGGTGCTTGTGGTAACAAGGTCGTTCATTAGAATAGCTTTGCCGTTGACATAAATGCTACGTCCCTGAACAGGGTCGTAGGTTGCCACTACGTGTTGCAAGGTGGATTGCAATACTTCGTCTGCATCTGGTGTGGCAAGGATTACTTCGCCATTCGCATTTGATTCGGTGGTTCGGTTATAGAAGTCGTAGTTATATAGTGTTTGTCCCAATGTAAAATTGCGACTATTAGCACCTGCTGAGTAACTGATAATGTTTGCATCTTCCTGTGACACATTGGCCGGTACCACCCAGGCCTCTATAGAATACTCTCCACTAGACCGGACAAAGTCATTGAGCTTCTTGCTTCTAATAGTATCGGCCTGTGCTTTACCGCCCGTTAAGTTGATGCCATAACCGCCAAGCCATGCATAGCTGCCTGACAGGGTCAAATCAACCGCGGGTTCGATACCACTGGTATCAAATACTGTGCCGCCGCCATTTGTCTTAAATTCCCAGATTGCGATTAAGTTGCTTTCGTGACGATTGCCACCACTGGCGATTATACCATCCGCCAATGTGAGTGCTTTACTGGTGACTAATGTTGGGTCTAATGCTGTGAGAGGGATAGCGCCAGCGAAGTTCTGAATGGCGGTTTGCATCGTTATCGCGTCAGCTTTGCAGTCATTAGTCCAGCAATTGTGGAATTCTTCGCGAAGCCGAACAACAAAACGCGAATTAGTGGGCGTATCGATATCCATCTTCGGTTTGGCTGATTCGAAAGCGCTATCTTTGTCAGCATTGGCGAAAAGTGGGGATATGGGTAAGTTAGCTGACTCTTCGTGACAACCCTGACAGTGAGCAGTCAATAAAGGGTACACAGTTAATTCAAAGCTATTCGGTGCATTGTCAGTAGCATCCGTTGGGAATGATTTACTGTCACCAGGATTTCTGACGGTAGGTGCCGTCAAATTTATGGTTCGGACGTTCGCCGTATTGGTGCCGCCTGCCCAGTTGATGACCATTTGTTCGATGCTGTCTGCACAGGCCACGTTAGAAGTTAACCAGCAATTATGTCCACTACCTACCTTCGTCACTAATAAAGAAGTTGGTGGGTCAGCCAGATTTACCAACGGTACGGAGTTGGAGTAGGCCTGGTTAACATCCGTCAGATTCACAAAATCTGGATTTTGGCCATTGCCGTGGCATTGACCACATCGGTTTTCGGCTTTTAGGTTATTCCACAAGTTGACTTCGAAACGTCGAACATCATCGGTCGCGGCCGGAGGGCCTTGATAGCCAAGATTAGCGTTATTATTTGGATTGCCAACGGTATCGCTACTACCACCACAGGAGAGTAATAAAGTACTGAGCGCTAGATAGATTAAACTGATGAACAAGTGGCGGAAGTTTGTCATCGGTCTAGTTTCCCTTGCAAGCGGCTGCAACATCGCCAAACACCTGTTTCATTTTATATCCACCTGCGACAAAGGCGTCTACTACCGTATTACGAGTGGTTCGATCTGCAGCCTTGTCGTTTGGATCACGAAAACAAACCGATCGGAAAACCTTGTCTACTTGGCATTGTGCGAATGCCTTGCTGTTGGCGAGCTCAATTCCCAGTGATTTAGCACCACTACCCAAGGCATTGTCTTTTGTATCGAGTATTTCTCCGGGATGAGTCCAGCCTGATCCAGAAGAGCCGGTACGAACAGCTAATGTTCCATTTTGACCATTTCGCCAATAGTTGACCCAGCTATCGTCGGTCATTATTGTCCCTGGTTTGAAATTATCAGGGTTAATTAAATGTTTGGCCTGTACGCTACCAGGTGTGTAACTTAGCTGGCCATCTTCAACATCATTGGTGTAATCATATTCATAATAGGCATACGCACTGGCCATTCCATCCATACCAGCATGACACCCAACGCAGCTGTTGATAAAAATTCGACTATCGCCACCTGGGCTTCGGGATACGTCTTGCCGAATTCTGTCTGGTGTTCGAGATATGTCTTTCAGGGGCTCCAGGTCGGTACAGAGATGGTTGATTAGAGTGAATCGAAACATGGCTCGATTGGTGCCGTCAGAAAAGAATGACTTTGCAGCAGCACGACTAGTAATGACGCCAGCTGTTGCTGAATCAGGTAAACCTGTAAAAGTAGTTTGATCTCCAGCTAGCAAAATTCCCGTGTTAGCTAAATTACCAGCAACAGGCCCTAAATTTTCGAGTGCTTCGTAATGGGCGTTACTGTTATTGGCATATGCGGGGCTGTTGTTTCCAGTGTATAAGATGTTGCCAGATAAAATCTCACGAAAATCGACATCATCTCGAATCATACCTATGACGGTTGCTGTGTAGTCGTTAAGCGGTGCAAATACGGTCTGCTCTTCGTTGGTCCAGGGTGTTGCGAAATTTTTCAGTGTTACATTATAAAACGAAGAGTAATTCAATGGATTTTGAATTGGATCTATTGCAATTGCTGCGGCAGACTTTCCAGACGAGTCTGCTGCTAGTGCTGACTCCATAGTCGTAATAACGGCATTAGTCGCAGGTACACCAGTCAAGCGGTCATGAATGCGCTTAGCTTGATTTCGTTGAATATCGTTAGCAAGCGATGGCTGTCCGACTATGAATGTCAGTGCCAGTACGGTGCAAAATAATTTAGCGGTTAACTGCATCTGAATCCCATTTGACTTTATTTCACCAGCTGATTTTATGGTTTACGATCTAATATAATTTAGCATAGCCCAAAAGCACCAAGAAGGGCCATAGTCTGGTAATAGTTCACATAATAAGAAATTAATAACGACTACTTTCGGTTTGCTGCTAAGCTCAATTACTTGCAAGATTTTCATTACAAATAGGTTGTGATCATATTATGCAAGTTTCAGTGTCAAATAGGCCGTTGGTAACAAAAACAGATTAATTGGTCGGAATATTCGTGTTTTTGTGAATATACTTCAGAGTATGTTTACGAGGTTTTTAAACAACTCTTAGTATTGAGTAATCGGCAACTAGCAACATTAGAGATGCATGGCAACCGTATTTTTACATATAGAATAATGAGTCATGCTAATTTGATGGCCGTCCGGCTATTGAGCGCGATTGCTCTGGCTTCTGTCGTGTTGCTATCCGGTTGTGGTGGTGGTTCTAGTGATAGCAGAGTCAATGGTGCCGATCCCGCAGTACTAGAAGCACCTGTTGCTTATATCAAACGTCCAATTCCAGTTGATGATCAGGGTCAGGCGATTCAAGCTGATTTGCGGGAACCTCGGTTATTTAGTGCTGGCGGTGATTTGTATCTTCGTGATAATTCAACTTCAACTGCCGCTGGGCGTAATGTAACGGCTTTGATAACACTTGGCACGGGAGATGTTAAGGGCGTCAATGTTTCTTTTGACGGAACTAAAGTTATATTTTCGCTACGTCTATTTGATCCAAACCCCAACGATGACGATACGCCAACCTGGAACATCTACGAATATGATTTAAGTAATGATTTACTACGACGAATTATTTCTGACGATTTATTAGCCGAGCAAGGTGATGATTTATTTCCTACCTATTTGCCCGATGATCGTATTGTTTTTACTTCAAGTCGCCAGCGCCAATCGGCAGAGGTGTTAAGTAACGAAGGCCGAACTCGATTCTCGGCGCTGGATGAAAATGGCAATACGATAGCGCTGGTTCTGCATGTTATGAATAGTGACGGTAGCGAAGTTCATCAAATATCCTTTAATCAAAGCCATGATCTAAACCCAATTGTATTATCGAATAATGCTTCAGGAAAAATTCTATTTAGTCGTTGGGACGGGACTGCTAGCAACTCTGAATATAATATATACCGCGTTAACCCTGATGGTAGTGAACAGGAATTATTGTATGGCGCACATAGTCACGCTACTGGCACCAACAATACTAATATCCAGTTTTCTCGCATGCGCGAAACGCCCGATGGCAATTTGATGGCTATAACAATGCCCTTTACCGGCACTTTTGATGGCGGCAATATTGTCACGATTAATAGCAATGATTTTGCCGATAATAATCGACCGATCTGGTCGATGAATGGTCTTGCTGGTCCTGCCCAAGCGGCCGCAACGATAAATAATGTTACGAATGATAATTCAATTTCGCTGTCCGGACGTTACCGTTCGGCCTTTCCCTTGTGGGACGGAACGAACAGAATATTAGCCAGCAAGAGCAGCTGTCAGATTGTGGTTAGTGGAATTAACCGGCCCTGTATTCAGCCATGGATAGCTGATACTACGGCAGAGGAAGTCTCACCCTCATATGCATTATGGTTATATGACCCAGCTAATGCCACTGAGAAAGTTGTCGTGAGAGCCGAGACTGGCATGGTGATTACAGAGGGAGTCGTTCTTCAATCACGTGTCTTGCCTAATATCATCCGAGATAATGCGGCCGCTGAATATAACGCAATACAAGCCGGTGACGGCATTGGCGTTGTTAATATTAAGAGTGTTTATGATTTTTCGGATACAACTTTCAACGGATGTTTTTTAAATGTTTGTACCAGCGCACCTGATATCACTAATGTGAATGATTTAGGTGACCCTTTAAAAGCAACCGCACTTCAGCGACCAGCTCGATTTGTTCGATTTGTTAAAGCGGTGGCCCTACCAGACAGCGATGATCCAACATTGGTTAACCCTCCCGATTTATCTAACTCCGCTTTCGGGCCGCAGCGAAATCTGGGTATGCGCGAAATTGTTGGCTATGCACCTGTTGAGCCAGATGGTTCTATTAAAGTAAAAGTACCAGCGAATATTCCGCTTGCAGTTGAAGTGTTAGACGAATTTGGCCGACGAATGGGCCCCCGGCATGACAACTGGTTTCAGGTACGTCCGGGTAACACCGTGACATGTTCTGGTTGCCATACCCATATAACGACGGGCGATGTGACGCCTTTTATCCATTCAAGAATATCAGCTAATGCGCCTTCGATTAATTCAGGTTTACCCGTTAGTTTGATTTTTGGCAATACCCAGATACCCGGAACCAGCGAGGCGTATTGGGGTAATCTGGCGCAGACAATGGCTGAAGTGCGCTTTGATCGAGTTGGTTCAACAGTGCCACCTAGTGCACAACCGCAACTGATGAGCGATCTTGTTTATGACGATGTCTGGACTAATCCAGCAGTAAGGCCATTGGATACCAGTGTTGCCTATCGATATTCTGGTCTTAACGTATCATCGCCGTCTCCGGCGACTGTTGCTTGTTCACCGTGGAATTTCAAATGTCGAATTGTGATTAACTATGAGCGTCAAATACATCCGATCTGGTCTGTTGATCGCGGTGCCGATGTTAACCCTGCCAACGGCATGGGCGATAATACCTGCACCGAGTGCCATAGCAATGAGACTGCTGCTGTGCCAAGAGTTCCGGCAGGTCAGTTGGACTTGACTGATGGTCCATCAGATATTAATGCTGATCGGCTAAAGTCATATCAAGAGCTATTTTTTACCGATGCAGGTCAGGAGCTAGACGCAGCAGGTTTGCTGGTTAACATTCAAATTACTCAGCCAGTGTTAGATGGTAATGGCGATCCAGTCGTGCCACCGCTTACCGAAATGATTGACGACCCTGCTGAAAGAGTATTTGGAACTATGTCGGCCACAGGTGCTAGAAGGAGTTACTTCATTGAAAAGCTAACTGAAACCGAACTAGATGCCGGTAGAGCTTTGTCAACAATAGGAGCTGATCCGAATTATAAAAATCATGCAGGCTTGTTGACTAACGATGAACTAAGAATGATTTCCGAATGGCTCGATCTTGGTGCTCAATATTTCAACGACCCTTTTGATCCAACTGCTCCCCAAAATTGAGTGAGATTTTTATTTTAAACGGTGAGCATGATGCAGTCGACTGTGCACGATAGTATACTCAAAGATTTGAATTCTATCTTAGGGCCTGAGGTTTGATCATCAAAAGGGACGTTCTGTTGACAGTAGTATTGATTTTGCTATTGCTGGTTTTAAAACCGGCAATAGCCGAAGAAAATGAGCTGCCACAGGTTACTATAGCTGATTCATTTATAGAGATGCATACGGGGCCATCAGCAGGCTATCCAATATTTCATGTTGTCGACCGCGGTCAGAAAATCACCATTATTAGACGGCGTACAAATTGGTTCGAAATACGCACAGAGCAGGGTAGAACAGGTTGGGCTGACAGAGATCAAATGCAACAAACTTTGTTGCCCAATGGAGAGAAACTTACTATTTCTGATGCTACTAAGGACGACTTTGTGCAGCGTGATTGGCTGTTTGGGGCAACCGGAGGTGAGTTTGAAAGAGCGCCTATACTTTCAATTTTTACTGGCTACTCGTTCACTAAAAACATTTCTACGGAACTAACGCTGGCCAAATCGGTGGGTAATGTCTCGAGCAGTACCATTTGGAAAATCAATTTATTGATGCACCCTTTTCCAGAGGCGTCCTACTCACCCTATTTTACGATTGGTTCAGGTTCGATAAAAGTTAAACCGAGTGCAACGTTGATTGCGCCAAGATTGCGCTCTAATTCTTTTAGCCAGGTTGGTATTGGGCTGCAGCACTATTTAAGTCGACGTTTTTTGATACGACTAGAATTTAACGAATATGTCGTTTTTTCAGCCAATAATGATAGTGACTCGAATGAGGAGTTGAATGAATGGAAAGCAGGGTTCGCAGTATTTTTCTGAGTGTGGCGTTGATGTTGGCTTTATGGCCAACAGCGGTGCTCGCTGTAGATGAAGTTGATGACGATGAAAGCTCGTTGGTTCAACCCCAAATTGAGCGGTCTGATTTTGACGAATCGTTAATTGATTCTGAAGACTTCGAAATATCAGTGTTTTGGGGCATGTTGGCCATCGAAGATTTTGGTACCAATTCGGTTAAAGGTTTCAAACTGTCCTATCATGTCAATGATGATATCTTCGTACAAGGTGTGTTAGGCAACAGTAAAGCTGGGCGAACTAGCTTTGAAGTGCTGAGCGGTGGTGCACCTTTATTAACAGAGCAAGAACGTCAGCTTGAGTTTTATCAGATCAACCTCGGTTATAACCTGTTACCTGGTGAAGCTTTTTTGTCTCAGGACTCAACCGCAAATACAGTGTTTTACTTAGTCGCTGGTTTGGGTAATACCGATTTTGCCGGCGATGAAAGGTTTACCTATAACTATGGTTTTGGTTACCGAGTTTTATTCTGGGATGCCTTTAGCATTGCAGCTGATATGCGCGATCATGTTTTTGATTTGAATGTTTTCGGTGAAGAAAAACAAACCCATAATCTCGAATACTCACTGGCGCTAAGCTGGTATTTTTAAAGGGAAAAAGTCATGAATTTCCAAACCAGAAAAATTACGGCTGCACTTTTATGTACACTAATGTTTTTATTTGGCGCTTGTTTTAGTGCTTATGCGGCTTCTGTCTCTGGCCCAGCCCCCAACTTTACGCTGAAAGGAATGGATGGTAAAAATGTCAAATTAAGCGAATTGCGAGGCAATGTCGTACTGCTCAATTTTTGGGCTTCCTGGTGTGGCCCTTGTCGAGAAGAAATGCCGTTGTTAAACAAAATCCACCAAAAATATGAACCACTCGGATTCACTATTTTGGGCGTCAACGTCGAAGAAGACAGTGATGCAGCCAAAAAGTTTATCGCACAAAGACCTGTTGATTTTCCGATTTTGCTCGATAATACAAACAAGGTCAGCAAGCTATACGATGTAATAGCGATGCCAACAACGGTTGTCATTGATCGGGATGGCAATATGCGTTTTCTGCATCAAGGATATAAATCAGGCGATGAAGCCGAGTATCGAAAGATGGTGAAAAAACTAGTTCGGGAATAGTAACCAGGGTCGACGCTATGAAAAAATTAACGCTACCATCATTATCGGCAATCCTGCCAATAAGCTTATTAGTCAGCTGCATTTTTATATCAGCTTGCAGCACCCCCACGCCCTGGGTTAAACCTTACGAACGGGCGCATTTGGCTGACCCTCTTATGGATTTCAACAGAGATCCGGTTTCGGCCTCTTACTTGCACCATGTTTATGATGCTAGAGAAGGTGCTAGAGGTGCCGGTATTGCAACCGGTGGTGGCTGTGGTTGTAACTAGTGCAAATGGTTATGGCTCTAATTTCATGAGTTTTAGTCGTCTAGTCGTACCGCCACTGATTGCATTTTTGGCATTGAATGTGTCAGCTGCGGTATTGCCCGAAGATCGAGCCGATGTTCTTTACCATAGTTATGATGGTGGTGGTGTTGAAGTTTCAGGGCCTTCTGTTCTGGTACGAAAAAAATTTGGTGAAACAGTCTCCGCTAGTATTAACCATTATGTCGATAATGTTTCCAGTGCATCGATTGACGTATTAACGAGTGCTAGCCCTTATACAGAGGAGCGAAAAGAAAATTCAATAAGCCTGGATCATTTGAGTGATAAAACATTGATGGGTGTTTCGGTGACAAAGAGTGTCGAAAGTGATTTTGATGCGTCCACCGTTGGGGTGAGTTTTTCGCAGGAGTTTTTTGGTGACCTGACCACGCTCAATATGGGGTATTCGTTTGGTGATAATACAATAAGTCGTAACGGTGACAGTAGTTTTAGTCGAGAAGCCAAAGTTCGTAACTATCGCTTATCTCTCTCGCAGGTCGTGAGCAAAGACATGATTGTTGCGTTTGCCTATGAAGCTGCCACTGATGAAGGCTATTTAAATAACCCTTATCGCTCGGTTCGATATCTTAATGCGACCGGTAGTGGTTTTCTCTTTCAACCTGAGGTTTATCCGGGTACTCGAACTAGCAACGCTTTTGCTATAAGAACACGCTATTACCTTCAGCGCAGGGCAGTAATACATGGTGGCTATCGCTTCTTTAGTGATACCTGGGGAATCGAGGCGAATACATTTGAGCTTGGTTATATCTTTCCGTACAAATCAAACTGGATTTTTGAAAGTAACCTGCGTTTATACAGTCAGAGCAAAGCTGATTTTTATAATGACCTTTTTCCATTCCAGGACGCTCAGAATTTCCTTGCTCGTGATAAAGAGCTCAGCACCTTTACTAGTGTCACCTTAGGCGCAGGTGCCAACTACGCGCTAGACAGCAGTGGATGGTCTTATCTTAAACGAGGTAGTTTGAGCCTGAATTTGGACTATATTCAATTTGACTATGACGACTTTCGAAATATTCCAGCTGGCGGTGTTGCGGGCAATGAGCCTTTGTATAGTCTCAGTGCTATCGTGGTGCGCGCATTCGCCTCATTCTGGTTTTGACGTCACTTTCTTTACAGTGCTTTGTCGACATCGTCCTGTAATTCTTCAGCTTCATCGAGCTGTTCCAATTCATCATTAGCAACTGCCTCGGCGTAATCCACCGCATCGGGTGCGTTAAACTCTGCTATTGGCGTACCAATTGAGCCATAGGCAATGAGATGAGACTGGTCTTTAACATCCAGACCTGCGCGGGATTGAATTCGGATTAGGGTAAAAAGTAATATCAGTCCAAATATAGTGGCAATTCCCCAGAAGAAAAATGTCACGTTATAGAACTCCATAAAGAAGGCGACGATAATCGGTCCTGTACTTAATCCGATGCCCGATACCATGACCAGACTACCACTGGCGCCCACGATTTGGCCCGGCTCGAGACGGTCGTTAGCGTATGCGATACAGATTGAATACATGGGCATAGCGGCACCACCGAGCAGCAGTATGCTGGCAAAAAAGGCATTACTGCCCTTCGGTAACAATATGGCGATCATGCAGGCCGCAATAGCAACAATTGAAATAACGGACATCACGAGGCGACGACTCACGCGATCTGAAATATAACCAATAGGCCATTGAGTGATCAAGCCACCTATCAGAAAGCAAGCCATGAAGATCGAAATAGATTTAACATCCACTAACACTATACTGGCGTAGATAGCACCCATACCAAAAAAAGTGCCATGCGCCATACCCGTTAAACCATTGCCAATCACTGCGAGTGGTGATGCCTTATACAGTTCAATAACAGACATGGTCTCAGATGCACCGAAGGCAGGCGCGGGTTTTGCTGTTAGCAACATGGGTATCAAGCCAAAGGAAATAATCACCGATGTCAGAATAAATAAATCGATTGCACTGGGTTCCGCGAGGTTTAGTAAAAACTGGCCTGAGCCCATCCCAAGTGTGGTCAATACCATGTAGACAGAAAGCACTTTTCCGCGTGTTTCATTGCTAGCTCTATCGTTTAACCAGCTTTCTGTGACGACATAAATGCCAGCAAAACAGATGCCGGTGATGATTCTCATGATGGTCCAACCAAATGGCGAGATATAAACCCCGTGCAATAGGATTGAAATAGAGGCAAGCGAAGCGAGTGCTGAAAAAACACGGATGTGCCCAACCCGCCTAACCAAATAAGGCGCCAGGAATGAACCGATAAAAATACCAACGAAGTAACCTGACATCATGATGCCAGTCGTAAAAGTTGAGAACCCCTCTACGCCTGCCCGCACACCCAGTAAGGTGCCTTGCAAGCCATTCGCGAGCATCATGCACCCAATTCCGAGCAAAATAGCCCATGATGCTGACAGATCTTTCCACATAAACGTAACTCAACTAATATCGACTTTGCCGATGATTCAGGAAATGCGAATACTAGTAGTGTTTTTGTAATTTGACAGTTTTAAATGCGACGCCTCAAAGTGGATCAGACGTAAGTTGAATCTTTTTTATACTCGAACTTTATTAATTGAGGTTTAGATTAAGAAAGGTCAGATCAAACTGGGATAATCCATCTCAATCGCTTGGCGCTCCAAATCTAAAATGGATTGATACTGACTTAATTCAACATCAACAAACTCGACCAGGCGCAGGCATTGGCGATGATGATCCGGCAGCATTGTTAATGCTTTATTGAGCTGTAAAGTGAGTCGTTTAGGGTCCGTTTTTTTCAGTCCTGAATGCAGTCGTGAGCTGGATATTGCAAACGGTAATCCACAGGTTTTACTGCTATAGCCGATCGCTTTGACCCGGGTTGCAAGCTCGGGCCAGGCATCGGCCATAAGCGCGAGGCTAACGCTATCGATAGCAGCGACATCGGCTCGCCCTTCGCCCACTTCTATTAAACTTTGTCGATGTGAACCGGTTTCAATTAAGCCTGAGAAAAAGGGCTCTCCCTTTCCTGCTTCTTGGGCTAGCGGTGCAATTGCATGGCGAAAAACATTCATGCCGCTATTAGAGTCTCGACCATTATAGGCAGCAACTCCTTGATAACTGCCATGAAGTGATTCGATTTCGCTATCGTGTGAGGTAATAAATGTGCTGGCGTAATACACACCATCGCAACCAGCGACATCAAATACAGGGACGCAGATCGGACTCAATTTGTCTTGTAGGCTTTTCATCAATGGGTAGCCACAGGTATGACCCATAAATAGCAGGTCATCTCGCAGCGTCGACAAATCCGTTTCGAAGCGTAGCGTTGAGTTGAGAGTGACATTGCTATTCTCATTGGTCAGGTCGTGAAAGAGATTAAACAATGATTGCCATGCGAGTTTCAAATCATCTGTAAAGGCATACATGCCACAGGTGATGAAGGGAGATGTTGAACTTCGAAGATCGTCGGTCGATGCCATCAAGTTATGAGCTTTCCATTTAGATCTGGCAGTGAAGGGCTGCCGTTAATAATAATCACGATATCCCATTCAAGGGGCGTGAAGCAAGCATGAAAAATGTTTCGTTAAGTCAACATAGCGGTTAACAATAAACAACACTTACTAAGTAGACCGTTTGATACTAAATGCAATAGTATCTAATGGTATCAATATACGATTTATCTCATGACTATCTCCTATGAATAGAAGACGACCTCGTAAACGCATCACCACTGCCGATCAACTAGTCGGTGCGAAAGCTCAGCAATTATTTAATCCCTATGCACCCATCAGTGTTCTCAGTGAGGATGATCTTGATCTAATTCATGATGGTGCGATGCGAATTCTGGAAGAAATTGGTCTTCATGTCATGAATGAAAAGGCTTTGGCGCTGTATGAAAAGGATGGCGCCAAGGTCGATTGGGACAAGCTGCATGTTTTTATCGACCGTTCCATCGTCATGAAACGACTGCAAACAGTGCCCCCTGAATTCATCATGCACGCTCGTAATCCTGATCGAAATCGACTTGTAGGCCGTAATGCGATCAATTTCACCGCGGTTGCCAGTGCGCCCAATAGCTCAGATCTCGAAGGCGGGCGGCGCACCGGAAATTTCGAAGACTATTGTAATTTCCTTCGATTGTCTCAGGGTGCTGATGTCATCGACTTTCTTAGTGGTTATCCGGTAGAGCCTATCGATATTTCACCAGCGACTCGACATTTGGACGCATCATTAGCCGCCTATACGTTAACCGATAAATCATTTAGCTTGTATTGCCTGGGCGGTGGTCGTGTTAACGATGGCATTGAAATGGCAGCAATCGCTCGTGGTGTCGATCGAGAAACGATGAAAAAAGAACCGAGTATCCTGACTGTGGTGAATACTAATTCGCCGCTATTAGTCGATGATTCGATGCTCGATGGCCTGATTGAAATGGCACAGAACGGACAGCCAACCATTGTCACACCTTTTACTCTTTCGGGCGCCATGTGTCCTATTACTTTAGCAGGGGCGTTGGCACAACAAACCGCCGAAGCGCTTGGCGTAATTATTTTGTCGCAAATGGTCAGGCCCGGCGCACCGATGGTGATGGGTGGATTTACTTCGAATGCCGATATGCGCACGGGTGCTCCTGCATTTGGCACGCCCGAATATACCAAAGCGGCGTTAGCCAGTGGCCAATTAGCGCGACGCTATAATATTCCTTTCCGCTCATCAGCACCCAACGCGTCAAACTGTGTTGATGCTCAGGCAGCCTGGGAAACTCAAATGTCACTGTGGGGCGCAGTCATGGGCCATGCGCAGATCATTAAGCATGCGGCGGGTTGGTTAGAGGGCGGACTTTGTGCGTCTTTTGAAAAATTCATTATCGACATCGATATGCTACAAATGATGGCGCAAACCTTGAAACCGATAGAAGTAAGTGAGGAGACATTAGCGCTGGATGCGATTAAACAAGCAGGGCATGGCGGTCATTTCTTTGGCACCACTCACACTCTAGCCAATTACACGACGGCTTTTTATGAACCTATTGTGTCAGATTGGAGCAACTTTGAAAGTTGGCAGGAAAATGGCTCGAAAACAGCATTTGAGCGCGCCAATAAAATTTACCGAAAACGTTTAAAAGATTTTCAGCCACCTGCGATGGATGATCAAATCAGGGTGTCTCTCGAATCGTATGTATCGGAGCGGAGAAAAGAGTTAGAAGTAAGCTGATGAGATTGCCACTATGAAATTACAAGAAAGAGTCACGTTATTTCAAAACCGGCTGGAGCAGGTGATAGCTCAAAGTGGTCTGAATCGCTCTAAATTTGCAGCCTCTGTCTCTGTCGATAGGTCTACTCTTTCTCAATTACTGTCGGTCGATAATGTGCGTTTGCCGCGGGCTGACACGATTGCCTCAATCGCCGAAGTGCATCAAGTCAGTATTGATTGGTTGCTTGGACTTACTCAGCAGGGCGCTCTGGCGACTCAAATGGTCGAAGAGGCGTTTGCTGTTAGTGACTTTGCTGACACCATTTTTGACAAGTACCTGCAATGGCATCGTGAGGCTACTGGCTACAAAGTTAGATATGTTCCGACCACCTTACCTGACTTACTCAAAACAGAGTCGGTTGCCGAATATGAATTCAACCGCTATGGCTCGGGCAAAGTGAACCAGAGTGTGCGCGATAATCAATTGCTTTTGTTGCAGCAGCGCCATCCTGGTAGTGAGCTTGAAACCTGTACTACGATTCAATCGCTGCGCTTGTTTGCTAACGGTCAGGGCATCTGGAAAGATCTCGGCGTTAACGAACGTAAAGCACAATTACAGCGCATGATTGAACTGAACCACGAGCTTTATCCTGGCTTTCGTTGGTACTTATTCGATGGCAAGGAAACCTATTCTTCGTCTTTCACAATCTTTGGCCCATTACGAGCAACGCTGTTTATTGGCAACCTTTACGCGGTAGTCAATAGTATCGAGCATATTCGAAAACTGACGGCTCGCTTTGATGACTTAATTCGAATGGCAATAGTGCACCCGCATGAAATTCAAATTACGTTAGAAAATCTGATGGATGATTGCAAATAAGCGAGAAGGGCATCCTTAAAAATTACTTTTCAGTTTTAACTGAGAAATCTAGGTTCTAGATAGGAGACATTTAAATGAAATCTCATGTGCAGGTCGTCGTCATTGGTGGCGGTGTCATCGGTTGTAGTGTTATTTACCACCTCACTAAACTGGGCTGGAAAGATGTCATGTTGATCGAGCGTTCTGAACTGACATCAGGCTCGACCTGGCATGCTGCTGGTGGATTTCATACCCTGAATGCCGATACCAACATGGCAGCGTTACAGGGCTATACGATCGGTTTGTACCGTGAGCTAGAAGAGATAACTGGTCAGTCCTGTAGTCTGCATCATGTCGGCGGCATTACGTTGGCGGCAACACCTGAACGAATGGACTTTCTAAAATCAGCCAGAGCCATGCATCGTCATATGGGGCTCAATACAGAATTAGTCACCCCTGAAGAAATTCGTAAGTTAAGCCCAATCACAAATACGGACGGCATCATTGGTGGTCTTTACGATCCGCTGGATGGCCATCTCGACCCATCAGGTACAACGCATGCTTATGCCAAGGCGGCTCAAAAGCAAGGCGCTGAAATTGTGTTACGTAATCCAGTACTTGAAACCAATCAACGTACTGATGGCAGCTGGGAAGTCGTTACCGAGCAAGGCACCATTATCGCCGAGCATGTTGTCAATGCAGCCGGATTATGGGCGAGAGAAGTCGGTGCGATGGCGGGAGTTTATCTACCCTTGCATCCGATGGAACACCAATATTTTGCAACCGACGATATCGCTGAAGTCATGCAACACGATACCGAATTGCCACACGTTATTGATCCTGAAGGCGAGAGTTATTTGCGTCAGGAAGGGCGTGGTTTAGTGATCGGTTTTTATGAGCAAAATTGCATGCCTTGGGGTGTTGATGGTACTAGTTGGGATTTCGGACATGAGTTGCTCGATGACAATCTTGACCGGATTAGCGATTCCATGGAAATAGCCTTCAATCGTTATCCTGTGTTAGCAAAAGCAGGTATCAAAACCATCGTCAATGGCCCGTTCACGTTTGCACCTGATGGTAATCCACTAGTTGGCCCAGTGCCTGGTCTACGAAATTACTGGTCAGCCTGTGCAGTGATGGCAGGTTTTAGTCAGGGTGGTGGTGTTGGTTTAACTTTGGCTGAATGGATGGTTAATGGCGAACCTTCACGAGATGTGTTTGCAATGGATGTGGCGAGATTCGGTGACTATTGCACGCCTTCCTATACACGCTTAAAAGTGCGCGAAAATTATCAAAAACGCTTTTCCGTATCCTATCCCAATGAAGAGCTAGCGGCCGCTCGTCCTCTAGATACCACACCCGCGTATGGTATTTGGCAGCAGCACAATGCGGTATTCGGATCGGGTTATGGCATGGAGCAGGTGAATTATTTTGCGCCTGAAGGTGAAGAGCCTTACGAAATCCCGTCATTCAGACGCTCGAATGCTTTCGACACCATCGGCGAAGAATGTCTGGCTGTGCGCAATGGTGTCGGTCTTAACGAAGTACACAACTTCGGTAAATACGAGATATCTGGCCCCGGTGCATCCGATTATTTAGATACTATTATGGCGGGCAGAATTCCAAAATTGGGACGGTTAAGCCTGAATCCGATGTTGAGCAAGCAAGGTAAGATAATTGGAGATTTCACGGTCGCACAGGTTCGTGATGATGTCTTTCAGCTGACCGCTTCATATTCAGCGCAAGCCTATCACATGCGCTGGTTTTGGCAGCATCAGCCTGAGCAAGGTGTGAAAATTGATAACGTTTCTAAACAGCGCATAGGGTTTCAGATTGCAGGCCCGAATGTTCGTGAGTTGTTACAACGAGTGACCCGTGCCGACGTGTCGAATGAGGCTTTTCCATTTTTATCGGTGCGCGAAATGGAGGTCGGGCAATGTAAGGCAATCGTGCAACGAGTGAGTTATACCGGTGATCGAGGCTATGAAATTTACGTACCCGCTCATCATCAGGTTGCGCTCTTCCAAATACTAACCGAAGCCGGTAAAGATCTGGGCCTTCGACCCTTTGGCATGCGTGCGATGATGAGTTTACGACTGGATAAGTCGTTCGGCTCCTGGATGCGCGAATTCAAGCCTGATTACACTCCGCTGGAAACAGGCTTAGATCGTTTTGTTGATTACAACAAGGCCAGTGACTTTATCGGTAAACAAGCCGCGCTGGCAGAGAAGGAAGTCGGTGTAGCACGGAAGCTATGCACCTTTATCGTTGATGCGAAAGACGCCGATGTGAACGCTTATGAGCCGATTTGGCACGGTGGTGAAGTGGTCGGCTTTGTAACCTCTGGTGGATATTCACACTATAGCCAAAAGAGTATCGCGTTCGGGTTTGTGCCCAATACTCTGGTTAAAGATGGACAGCAGGTCGAGATTGAATTGCTAGGAGAAATGATTTCAGCAACGCTTTATACTGAGCCCTTGTTTGACCCTAATAATGAATATTTGAGGGGTTAATTTGATTAGTTAACCACTTCAGATTAGTCCTTTAGATTTAGGAGACCAATCAGTATGGCTTCAGGCTCTAAAAAGGTAATTTATGCGGCACTTGTGGGTAATGCATTAATTTCGGTCACGAAATTTGCAGCTGCCGGCATGACAGGCAGTTCAGCCATGCTATCGGAAGGCATTCACTCATTGGTCGATACTGGCAATCAAATTTTATTGCTACATGGCATTAAACAGGCGGCCAAACCAGCTGATGCTGAGTTTCCGTTTGGTCACGGCAAGGAAATTTATTTCTGGAGCTTCATTGTTGCCATTTTGATATTTGCACTCGGTGGTGGTATCTCAATATATGAAGGCATCAAGCATATAGGTAATCCGCAGGCGATTAGCAACCCATACATCAATTATACTGTGCTGGGCTTAGCTATGGTGTTTGAAGGTGCCGCCTGGATGTTCGCGTTCAAAGAGTTTACCAAGGTAAAAGGCAAGTGGGGCTATATTGAAGCGATTAAACGCGCTAAGGACCCTTCGATCTTTGTTGTCCTGTTTGAAGATACGGCAGCAATGCTGGGTTTAATGATTGCCTTTGCGGGCGTAGCACTCAGTCAATATACCGGTATATTAATCTTTGACTCTATCGCTTCCATTTTGATTGGTTTCATTCTGGTCGGAACGGCCATTTGGTTGGCCTATGAAACCAAAAGCTTACTCATTGGGGAGAGTGCTAATCAGGGCACAATAAAAGGTGTCCGTGCTATTTTGGCGGCGAACGACAGTATCGATCATGTCAACGAAGTACTCACCATGCACATGGGGCCAGATTTTATTTTAGCCAATATTAGCGTTGATTTTGATGACGCCAAAACAGCGGATTATATTGAAAATGTTGTGGCGATGATTGATGAGGAAATTAAGCAGGAATTTCCTCAAATTAAACGGGTTTTCATAGAGGCTGAAAAACGCCGAAAACAAAAGAAAGGCTGACCTTTATAGAAAGCCTGTTTGTATTAAATGTGTCAATGTCAGCCGGAGTGTTAACTGCGGCTAGTTTCCTGCAAGCCTAAAGATTCATTTAAAAAATTATGGATTCGGGATTCAAGCCATGGCGTCGGTAAAAATTTATTTGAGCCAATAAAGCCAACATGACCTCCATATTGAGTGAGTTCTAAGGTGACAGAACTTGATAACTCGCCAGCTTCTGGTAATACGTCGGTCGTCATAAATGGGTCATCTTTGGCGTGTATGAGTAACGTTGGTTTGTTTATGTTAACCAAAAACTGCCTCGAGCTTGATTTTTCGTAATAATCGTTAGCGCTATCGAAACCGTGCACAGGCGCGGTGAAGTGATCGTCAAATTGCTGAAAGTTTTTCATTTTTGTTGGATTCGGGAAGCTGAATGTACTGTCTTCAATCAGAACTTGCTTTTGTTGTATTTTAGTAATGAGCCGACGCAATAAGGTTGCCTGATATATTTTTGCGAAACCTCGATTCATTGTTTCAGAACAAATGCCGAGCATCATAGGAACCGAAACGCCAATCGCACCGCGGATTGTGGAATCTGTTTCGGCTTCTCCCATGTATTTCATTACTTGATTGCCGCCGAGCGAATATCCGAGTAACGCGATATCGCTAACACCTTTATTTTGTAGATGTTGAATCACTTGTTTTAAATCGCCGGTTTCGCCTGAGTGATAACTGCGTAAAAGTCGATTTGGCTCACCGCTACAACCCCGAAAATACATAAACACGGTGGCGATTTGGTGAAGGTTGCAATAGTTAAGTATGCGCTGGGCGTAGGATGAATGTGCTGAGCCTTCAAGTCCGTGCAAAATTAACAGAGTTTGTGGTGATCGAGTCTGACTCCAGAGTAAATCTATAAAATCACCATCGTCGAGTTCGAGTCGATCTTTTTCTAGTTTTGGATGTTGCGGATGAACTATATTCGGCAGAATTGTCTGCAGGTGTCGATTCCTAAGATAAAATGCTGGATGAAATGAGGATTGTTTGATCATTGTCAACTCTTTGGATTGTATTTCTACTGCTTTTTGGCTAGCCTGCACGCACGTTTATATCTGGCTATTCCATGTTTGAAACTGCACTGCTAAAGATCGATAATCTGTCCTGTATTCGAGATGACAGGGTATTGTTCGAGCATCTTAGTTTATCGCTTTGCTGCGGGCAAATGTTGCTCGTCGAAGGTCGTAACGGCAGTGGTAAAACCAGCCTATTGAGAATTCTAACCGGCTTAAAAATGGCCGATGAGGGCGATATATATTGGCGTGGGACTGTGATATCGAGAGAAGGTTCTGGTTATCATGAGCGAGTCACCTATGTTGGTCATCACGATGGGGTGAAACGAGAGCTAACTTGTCTCGAAAATTTACGTCTGGTGCAGGCAATGGGCAATCCTTCGGCGGTTGATCTTAATGATGCCTTAGAGCAGGTGAATCTTTATCGTTATGGTGATACGGCTGTGGCTAATTTGTCGGCTGGGCAGCGTCGCAGGCTGGCATTGGCACGGTTGATTGTTACTGAGGCAGATTTGTGGATTTTGGATGAGCCATATACTTCGCTCGATAAAGCAAGCATGGCATTGTACCAATCTTTGTTCGAAACACACTTGAAGCAAGGCGGCATTATTGTGATGACTTCGCACCATGATATCGATATGCCATCGGTTGATGTACAGCGATTAGATCTTTCGTCGTGATGGTTTGATTATGAAACGGTACTCACTGACTCAGGCTTTCTTCTATTTACTTAAACGTGATTTAACCTTGTCGTTTCGTAATCGTGCAGAGTTTGCTAATCCACTTTTATTTTTTATCTTGGTGATTACTTTATTCCCACTCGCCATTGGTGCTGAGCCAGTATTATTGTCTCGAATTGCACCGGGTATTATTTGGGTGGCGGCCTTACTTGCCGCCATGTTGTCATTGGACAGTATTTTTAGATCAGACTTTGATGACGGTTCGCTGGAACAATTATTGTTAAGTGCGCATCCGATGCCGATATTGGTATTAGCTAAAGTAACCGCACATTGGTTAGTCACAGGATTACCGTTGTTGTTGGTATCGCCAGTTTTGGCAATAATGCTAGGTATGCCTTCAGAGGCGCAAGGCATTTTACTGCTCACAATTTTGATCGGTACGCCCATATTGAGTTTGATTGGCTCCATCGGTGTCGCCTTGACAGTTGGTTTACCGAAAGGAGGGATTATACTGTCGCTGTTGATTTTGCCGTTGTATGTACCTGTCCTAATATTTGCCGCCAGTGCTGTTGAAGGAGCGGCTGGTGGGCTGGATGTCTCGGCGCAACTTTATATGTTGCTGTCATTTTTGTTTCTTGCCTTGTCGTTATCGCCGTTAGCAACCGCTGCTGCTTTAAAGATAAGCATGAATTAGGGTGTTAGATTAATGTTTTTGTGGTTTCATAAATTTGGTTCTCCACCGCACTTTTATCGCATAGCCGGTAAATGGATTCCCTGGCTGACGGCATTATTTCTGGTGCTTCTAGTGACAGGTCTTTTCGGTGGATTAGTGCTTGCACCACCCGATTATCAACAGGGTGATAGCTATCGTATTATTTTTATCCATGTACCGGCTGCCTGGATGTCTTTGTTTATTTATGTCTCGATGGCAGTGTGTGGCATTGTGACTATTGTCTGGCGTATGAAGCTCGCTGAAGTTGTGTTGATTTGCAGCGCACCGATTGGTGCCAGTTTTACTTTTCTGGCGCTGGCTACCGGTTCTATCTGGGGTAAGCCAATGTGGGGCACCTGGTGGGTATGGGATGCGCGATTAACCTCAGAGCTAATATTGTTATTTTTGTATCTAGGTGTGATTGGATTACATAACGCTGTCGAAGATAAACGCGTAGCTGCTCGTGCGGTGGCTATTTTGGCAATTGTCGGTGTGGTCAATGTACCGATTATCCATTATTCAGTTGAGTGGTGGAATTCTTTGCACCAGGGAGCCACTATCATGAAATTTGATAAGCCATCGATCCACTGGAGTATGTTGATCCCGTTGTTATTGATGGCGCTTGCTTTTCAGGTTTATTACGTTTTGACTTTGTTTCAAAGTTGTCGAGGCGAATTGTTAAAACGAGAGCGTAATAGTCGGTGGGTGACTGAACTGAACGGAGGCGATAATGTCTGAATTCTTTGCGATGGGTGGTTATGCATCATATGTCTGGTCCTCTTATGCATTGGCGGCGATTGTGTTGTGGCTGAACTGGTATTTACCTCGCCGCAACCATCAACAAATTTTACGTCAGTTAAAACGACTACATTTAAATCAACATGACTCAAATCAACCTAAGTCACAACAGGATTAAGTAAAATGACTCCGGCTCGTAAGAAACGTTTAGGCTTAATCACTCTAATGGTCGCTGGTATTGCCATTGGACTCAGCTTTGCGCTGAAGTCGCTGAATGAAAATATTATGTTTTTCTTTTCTCCCAGCGAAGTGGCAGAGGGTAAGGCGCCAATAGATCGCTTGTTTCGAATTGGTGGTATGGTAGTTGATGGCAGTGTCAGTCGACCAGGAGAGGGTTTGACGGTGATGTTTGACCTGACTGATAACGCTGAAATCGTGACAGTGGAATATACCGGTATCCTGCCGGACTTGTTTCGTGAAGGTCAGGGCATAGTCGCCAATGGAAAGCTAAATAGTAACGGTGCATTTGTGGCTCAGGAAGTATTAGCGAAACATGATGAAACCTACATGCCGCCGGAAGTTGCTGCGGCGATGAAAGTCTCGGCTGATTCGGCCACAACTTACTAGTTTATAGGCCCACCCTAAATGCACTCTCTGAATAAAATACTGTTTCACTAACTGAATGATACTAAAGCCATGATTCCAGAAATCGGTCACTTTGCCCTCATTATCGCCTTATTGCTTTCTGTGGTGCAGTCGACTTTTCCGCTCGCGGGTGCATCGCTTGGCTTTTCGCGATGGATCGCATTGGCAAAACCAGCGGCGCTGACCCAACTGCTGTTTGTCACTATTAGTTATGCCTGTTTAACCTGGGCCTTCCTCCAAAATGACTTTTCAGTTTTATATGTCGCATCCAATTCTAATACCGAGTTGCCTATCATTTATTTGATATCGGGTGTCTGGGGTGGACACGAAGGTTCTCTTTTACTATGGGTGTTTATACTGGCAGCGTGGGGTGGCGCCGTCGCGGTGTTTAGCCCTAATGTGCCAAAGGTAATGTTAGCGCGAGTATTGGGTGTAATGGGTTTTGTCAGTTTCGGTTTTTTACTGTTCATATTGCTCACATCTAATCCTTTTGATCGACTTTTTCCGGCAGTACTCGAAGGACGGGACTTAAATCCATTATTACAGGACATAGGACTCGCGATACACCCTCCGATGTTATATATCGGTTATGTCGGTTTCTCAGTAGCCTTTGCATTTTCAATCGCAGCGCTAATCTCAGGGCAGGTAGATTCCGCATGGGCACGCTGGGCACGACCCTGGACGAATATCGCCTGGTTGTTTCTCACAATGGGTATCGCATTGGGTAGCTGGTGGGCTTATTACGAACTTGGTTGGGGTGGCTGGTGGTTCTGGGATCCGGTAGAAAACGCATCGTTTATGCCGTGGTTAATGGGCACAGCACTGATGCATTCATTAGCCATTACAGAAAAGCGAGGAACGTTTAAAGCCTGGACGGCGTTGCTGGCTATTTTTGCATTTTCATTGAGTTTGCTAGGCACATTTTTAGTACGTTCCGGCGTATTGACGTCGGTACATGCGTTTGCAAGCGATCCTGATCGAGGTGTTTATATACTGGCTTTTCTAGTTGTCGTCGTTGGCGGATCGCTGACGTTGTACTCCTGGCGCGCGCCCAGTTTGAAGAGCGCGGCACAGACCAATTTACTGTCTCGAGAAATGGCATTGTTGTTTAACAATATTTTTCTGACGGTGGCTACTGCGGCGATTTTGCTCGGCACACTGTATCCCATCGCTATCGACGCAATGGGCGCTAAAATATCAGTGGGTCCTCCGTATTTCAACTTCGTGTTCTTAACTTTAACGGCGCCGCTAGCCGTATTAATTGGCATCGGTATGTTGATTCGTTGGCGCAAGGATACTGCACAAAATTTGTGGTCCCGATTAAAAACCCCAGCTATTGCCGTATTACTCGTCGCATTTTTAATTAGTTTAACGTTACCGCAATGGATCTGGAGTGCTTTCGCTGGATTGGCTATGTCAATATGGATTGCTGTGACTGCAATCATGGCAATATACGAGCGGTTTAAGGGCAGGGCGTTGATGGCTACATTACGGGCAACGCCCAGTGGTTTCTATGGCATGATTTTGGGTCATGTTGGCATCGCAGTGTTTATCGTTGGTGTCACCTTGACTAGCTTGTACAGTGAGGAAAAAGACTTGCGTATGGCTCCAGGCGATGTTTATTCGGTTGCCGGTTATGACTTCCAATTCAATGGTGTGAAAACGGAAGACATCCATAACTATGTTTCGACACGTGGTCATTTTACCGTCACGTCACAAGCGGACAATTTTCGCGCTGAGATGTCACCCGAAAAGCGCATTTATCGAGTGCAGCAATCTCCCATGACTGAAGCCGCAATCGATGCTGGTTTTACACGTGATTTGTTTATTGCACTGGGCGAACCTCTTGATGACAAAGGCAGTTGGGCGATTCGGGTTTATTATAAACCTTTTATTCGTTGGATTTGGTTAGGCGCAATCATCATGTCTGTGGGTGGCCTTTTTGCCGCGAGCGATAGACGCTATCGCCAGGAATCAAGGTCAAAAGCAAAAATACCTGAGCCGACAAGAGGGGCTGTTGTTTAATGCGCTTTATTTTACCGCTGGGTATTTTTATATTGATGGTGGGCCTGCTCGGTTTTGGCCTGACCCTTGATCCTAAAAAAATACCATCACCATTAATCGATAAACTAGCGCCAAATTTCTCTCTTAGCAGCCTCTATGCGCCAGAAGAAAAACTATCGACAAAGGATTTCCTAGGTCAGGTTTGGGTATTAAATGTATGGGCTTCCTGGTGCATTGCTTGCCGGGCAGAACATGCCATTATTACTGATTTGGCTAATAGAAACATGGTGGATGTTGTTGGACTGAATTACAAAGATGAGCCCGAGGAGGGGCGGCGTTGGTTAAAACATTTTGGCAATCCGTATTCTGCCGTTTTAGTGGATAATGATGGAAGAGTTGGAATCGACTGGGGTGTTTACGGCGTGCCTGAAACTTTTATTATTGGCAGAGATGGACGTATTAGATATAAACACATAGGACCGGTAACAAAAGAATCACTTGAGAGTGAAATAATGCCTGCCCTAAAAGAATTGCTGGGTTAAACGGATGCGCTATTTTGTGATTATTGGATTGTTATTTTTCAGTTGTTTGTCGCAGGCAGCAATTGAAGCCTACGAGTTTCCATCGCCGGAAATGGAGGCAGATTACACTCAATTGATCCACGAGTTGCGTTGTTTGGTCTGTCAAAACCAAAACCTGTCTGGTTCGAATTCAGATCTTGCCAAGGACCTGCGCAGGCAGACGCATGAATTATTGATGCAAGGCAATACACAGGATCAGGTAACGGATTATATGGTTGCCCGCTATGGTGACTTTGTTCTGTATCGACCACGCTTACAAAGTAATACTTTATTACTTTGGCTAGGCCCTTTTGTTTTACTGACTCTGGTCGTTATAGCTGCATTTATGAAAATGCGTAAGAGGCAAGTGTTAGTCGCCCCTGAATTAGGCGCGATGGAAAAAGCAAAACAGTTACTCTCTGAGTCACAGAAAAAATAACGAGCACCACTAAAAATGCACTTTTTCCATAATGGAGGCTGTGGCCTCGGGCCCCCTACTTTTGGCAACTCCGTACTGGAGCGCCAGCCCGGTAAATCCTCACGTACAACATGTACGCTGCGGTTCTCGAGAATTGCTCCATGCATTGTTCTATCTTCGAGACGCCGAACCGCTGCATCCATGCAGTCCTCCGTGTGGAGTTTCCTTGCTATTATTGTCATGAATGGCATTTACGTCTGTTTTGCAGGAGCAAAAAAACAGATCACGAAAAAATTACAATTTTTTAGGGCACCCTAATGGTATTTTGGATTGTGGTAGCGGTTTTGCTACTGATTGGTTTAGTTTGTGTCATTGTGCCTATCTTGAGAGCACCAACTGACGAACAATCAATCGATAGAGAGCAGCAAAATGTCGACATTGCACGAGCGAAAAAATCAGCATTAGACGAACAACTCGCTAACGCTAGTTTAACTCATGGCGAATACGATAATTCTTTACTCGAGTTGCAAACTGCGCTCGCTCTCGATCTTGAAAAAATTGAATCTAGTGCTGCAAATCATCAAGGAAAGTGGATCGTCTGGTTTCTTGTCGTTGCGCTACCGATAGCGAGCATTGGGCTTTACCTGAAGCTAGGCGAGTATCGAGTGATCGAAAATCCTATTTTGGCAGCAGTAGCAACTCAACAAACTCAGTCTCAGCAGGGTCAGGCTCAGCAGAGCGACATGACTCTCGATCAAATGGTTGAGGTGGTAAAGGAGCGCCTACGCAATAACCCAGATGATGCCAGAGGCTGGTTTGTTTTGGGTAAGACAATGATGGAAAAGCAAGACTTTGATGAAGCTGTCACTGCCTTTCAACGAACCCTCGATCTAGTGGGTGACAAAGAAGCGGGTGTTTTATTCTCGTTAGCTGATGCGCTTTCTATGCAAAAAGGTGGGGTCATGGATGGTGAACCTGAGGCAATGATTCAACAAGGCCTGAAAATTGATCCGCAAGATCCGACCGGTCTTTGGTTGGCAGGGCTTGCTGCCGAACAACGGCAGGACTACAGCGCGGCCTTTGAATACATGAACACATTATTACCATTGATCGCCAATGACGCGCAGTCAGTCACTGAGGTGAAACGAGTCATTGCCGTGTTGCAACATCAGGATCCAACTCTGATAACAGTCACTAAAGCGCCCATACAAAGCCAAAGTTTGAAGGTGTCGGTGAGTTTGGATGATAATTTAAAACAGCAAGTATCATTTGAAAACGCGGTTTTTATTTACGCGAAGGCCGCTAGTGGACCGCCAATGCCGCTTGCCGTCAAAAAGTTAACGGTTAGTGATTTACCCGTGACGGTCGAACTGAGTGATGCTGATGCGATGATTCCGAGCATGATGTTATCTTCATTTGACGAAATCATAATAGGTGCCAGAGTGTCGAAGTCGGGTAACCCGGTGGCTCAGCCGGGTGATTTATATATCGAAACAGGCTCGGTCGATAAAAGTATCTTTACCGATGGCGTGACGTTATCTATTAGTAAAACAAAATAAAAATAAGACGGAAAATAAAGCAACAACCTACAGGCTGATCAGGAATCGAAAGCCGCCTTGATGTCATCAAAAGCAGCGGTAATTGCATAGACTTGCCTATAACCCATCTGCTGCAGTGTCAAGGCTGCAAGTGAGGCTCGGCCACCACCGACGCAATGAGTCAAAATTATCGTGTTAGCATCTGGGCAGTGATGAGAGATTTTCATCTCAAGTAAACCACGCGAAATATGAATCGACTGCCTGACCTTGTCTTTTGCGACATGTTCAGCTTCGCGCACATCAATAATGAAAGCGTTTTCCACGCTATCAAATAACTGTTTTGCAGATGCAATATCAACACAGGAAATTTCCTGCTGTGCCTGTTGGATTAAATCGGCTGCAGTCTTAATCATAATGGTGACCGGTGATAAACGAAGCAAACTATTCTGCGTGTTGAAAAATTAAATTACAATGACAGAATAGGCCTATGATTTGTATGCTTCTTATCGAAGCTATGGAATTTTACATCATATTCTAATTCAAATTGAGCAATCTAAGTCAAGTTTAATTCTATGCCAAAATCTATGCTCAAGTCAGATACGCTGAGTACTATTATCGACGCCAATATAGAATCTATCGAACAAGGCGAAAAACTCATACAATCCCTCTCTTTAGAACAGTATCAATACAAAGCGACACGAGTACTCAGCAGTAGTATTGGTGAACATTGTCGTCACATTATGGATATTTATTTTGCGATGATTCAAGGTGTTGAGCAGGGGGCTGTGAATTTTAATTTACGTAGACGGGGTGCTCAGAGTGAGCTCAGTCGTGAAATCGCATTTGAAGAGTTGACGTAAATAAAAGCCTGGCTTCGAAATATTAATAGTAACTGCAATCTATCTATTCAAGTCAAATCAAGAAGTGTCATTCAGTAAAATACAATGGGTTGAGCTAACGTCATCTTTAGCGCGAGAACTGATTTTTAGTAGTAGCCATGCAACTCATCATTACGCAGTAATGAAAATTATTGCAAATTTACAAAATGTTAAAGTCGAAGAAGGGCTTGGACTCGCAGCAGCCAAAACCACTTATGAACGTGATAATAGTTCGGTAATAGGTGTGAGAGCTTAAACATCGATTTGCTATTAATTTTATGGGCCAGAAAGCATTGCAACAGTAATACCATTAAGTTCATTGAGCTTAGAGCTATTAATTAGGGCCTGTTGGCGCATTCAGAATATTACAACGTAGTTTGCGGCCTTTCGTGACTGACCAAGGCGCGATAAGATACCTGCATGACACCCACACTAATGATTCAAGGCGCAACCTCAAATGCCGGTAAAAGCGTTATCGCTGCCGGACTTTGCCGACTTTTTAGTTCGAGAGGCTATCGGGTCGCACCTTTCAAGCCTCAAAATATGGCACTCAACAGTGCAGTGACTATCGACAATGGTGAGATAGGTCGCTCACAAGCGGTACAGGCATTGGCCTGTGGTATTGAACCGCATACCGATATGAATCCCATATTGCTCAAACCTAATAGCGATAAAGGGGCTCAGGTTATCATTCATGGGCATTCGATAGGCAATATGGAGGCCGTCGAATACCACGCTTTTAAAAAACAGGCAATGGCGTTTGCATTGGAGTCCTACTATCGATTAGCAGAACAATATGACTTGATCATTGTTGAGGGCGCTGGTAGTCCAGCCGAAATAAACTTGAGGGAAAATGATATTGCCAATATGGGCTTTGCGACAGCGGTTAGCTGTCCAGTCTTGATTGTGGCCGATATTGATCGTGGTGGTGTGTTCGCACACTTGACGGGAACCCTGGATTGTTTGAGTGAGAATGAGCGTGATCTGGTGCAGGGATTTTTAATCAATCGGTTTCGTGGTGATAAGGCGCTTCTTGACTCAGGGGTTGATTGGTTGACTGACAAAACGAATGTGCCGACACTCGGTGTATTGCCATATTTGAAAGGTTTACATATCGAAGCCGAAGATGCTGTCGATCATCGCTCTCACACTGGAACTGCTGAAGAAACCAGGCAACGCCTTAAAGTTGTTGTACCAAGAATTCCTCGGATTAGTAACCATACCGACTTTGATGTTTTACGCTTACACCCTCAGGTAGATTTAACTTTTGTGGAAGAAGGTCAGGTTGTACCTGCGGCAGATTTAATCATTTTACCGGGTAGTAAAAATACCATTAATGACCTTAACTGGCTTGTCGATAATGGGTGGCCTACACAGATTAAAAGGCACTTGCGATATGGTGGGAAGTTAATAGGGATCTGTGGTGGCTATCAAATGGTGGGCCAGCAAATTCATGACCCCGAAGGCCTCGAAGGTAAAGTAGGGTCTCAGTTAGGCTTGCAATTAATGGATTTTGAAACAACGCTCGCGCCCGTGAAACAATTAACTCAGGTGTCAGGCTATTTGTTCGATTCTAAAATTCGAGTGGATGGTTATGAGATTCACATGGGTATCACTGATGGGCCGGACTTGATGCGGCCTGCTATCGACCTTGGTGACCGCACAGATGGTGTCATTTCTTCGGATGGCCAAATACTCTGTAGCTACCTTCACGGTTTATTCGATCACCACGAAGCCTGCGACGCTTTGTTAAAGTGGGCAGGGCTGAATGCCGATGCGAGCGTTGATTATCAGGCTTTAAGGCAACACGAGATTGATCGTGTTGCCACTATGCTGGAAACTGAAATTGACATTGACCTTCTAGCTGCGAACATCGGCTTGAAGTGATATTCAATATAGCTGGTTCTATTGCATGTTAGTAGCTCTGTTACCATTGATCTGTTGTGCTATCGCACTGATTCTTGATAGATTGTTTGGCGAGCCGAAATATCATCCGCTGGTACTTTTTGGCAATATGGCCAATTCGCTCGAACGCAGGCTCAATAATGGACAGTCACGTTTAAATGGTTTTTTGGCGGCATTGGTGGTGATGGCTTTACCTGTTTCTGTCGTGCTCTACCTTCAGTTATCTCTGTCTAATATCTGGTTGCAATCTGGGCTTAATATAGCGGTTCTTTACTTTGTTATTGGCTGGCAAAGCATGAAACAGCACGCACTAGCGATTTCTAGTCCACTTCTTAATAATGACCTTGATCGTGCTCGTTTTCATCTATCTATGATAGTAAGTCGTGATACCAGTCAAATGAGCGAGCCTCAAATTGTGTGCTCAACGATAGAATCGATTCTTGAAAATGGCCATGACTGCGTTTTTGCTTCACTATTTTGGTTCCTAGTGTTGGGCCCTGCAGGTGCGCTATTACACCGATTAGCCAACACGCTTGACGCCATGTGGGGTTATAAAAATGAACGCTACTATCAGTTTGGTTGGTTCGCTGCTCGACTGGACGATTTGCTAGGGTATTTACCGGCAAGGCTAACTGCCTTGAGTTATGCCGTCAGTGGTGGTCAGTTGAAATTTGCGCTGCTTTCCTGGCGTAATCAAATGGGTCAACATAAAAGTCCAAATGCAGGGCTTGTGATGGCCAGTGGTGCAGGCGCGCTTGGGATTGTTATAGGCGGCCCTTCAAGCTATGAAGGTATTGTGGTAGACAAGCCTTATCTCGGTATTGGTAAACCAGCACTCTCAATTGATATTCAGCGATCTATGCTGCTCGTTGAAAAAAGTTTGTTAGCCTGGCTGCTAGTGGTATTGACCACTAATATTTTTTTGGCACTGCGATGAGCGCTAAGGTAGTAGAGCCGGCTGATGGGGTAGCTTGGACCAAAAAATTTAGCTTTATTAGAATTAACCTTAAAAAAACATGAGTTTATTTCAAATACTCAGCTAGAATACAGCCTAATTAAGCGAACTAGACTTAATGCAGCGTCAGTCAAACACAGTATTGATCGTGTTTTTAAATTACTTCTTACTTTTCCCGAAAGCTATTCGAGTGAAGCTTAGTAATATGAGGTAGATTGATATTAAACGAAATAAACATTAACCACAGGTTGTTATTAAATCCCTGAAATGACCGAAACCCAGCCGATACATTCCCTGCGCAGTAAAATTGTGTTGCTCGTTGCTTTAGCGGCAGCCTGGATACTATGGTCGGGATTTTTTAAGCCTCTATTACTTAGTCTTGGTGTCTTTTCCTGTTTTTTGACCTATGTTGTTGTGCAGCGCATGGGATATTTCAATGATCGATTCTTTGCACTCCATTTTAGTTTTCGTTTGCTCGGCTTCTGGCTCTGGTTAGGACGTGAAATTATCCGTTCCAGCCTTGATGTTGCCCGTATTGTTCTTGACCCTCGTCTCCCCATAAGCCCCCGTGTTGTTGAAATAAAAGTAACAGCGCAGCACCCTGTGGAACAGGTGATATTAGCTAACTCAATTACCTTAACACCGGGTACATTGGCGTTGGATCTTCATGAGGGTGTTATTAAGGTACATGCATTAACGGAAGCGGGAGCACGTGATCTATTATCGGGAGAGATGGATCGCCGTGTTGCACAATTGCGCAAAAATTAAATGGTTGCTAGATATCAAATGGTTTTACTAAAGTTGGATAGAAATTAGAAAATGTATTATGCCGTCATATTCGCATTGATTATTACAATGGGGCTAGCCTTAGCGCGCGCGATCATTGGTCCAAGCGTTTATGACCGTGTGCTGGCTGTGAATATGCTTGGCACCAAAACAGTATTATTACTAGCTGTTTTTGCTTTTCTGTTGGGTAGACCTGACTTTCTTGATCTTGCGCTCACTTATGCGTTGATAAACTTTATCGGTGTGCTAGCTGTACTTGAGTTTTTTCGGAACAGGGCCGCTAAGCAACCTGGAGAGAAATCCTAGCCATGGAACAGCTACTCGATATAACGAGTTGGATACTGATGACTTTGGGTGGCGTGTTTGTCTTTATTGGCGGACTCGGTGCGCTGCGGATGCCTGATTTGTACACGCGAATGCATGCGGCCGGTATTACCGATAGCATTGCACCAATTTTAATTGTTTCTGGCCTGATTCTTCAAGCTGGATTAACGCTCGCCAGTGTTAAGTTGCTCGCAATTCTTGTTTTTCTCCTATTGACCGGGCCCACATCATCAAATGCTCTGGCAAGCGCCGCATTATTAGCTGGCAAACGTACTGAACAAGCTCAGCCCTATGTACCTGAGAGTAAAGAATGACAGTTATATTTGGAGTTTTCCTGCTAACCTTGTTGCTGATTACTGGTATCGCGATCGTACAGACGCAAAATTTGTTTGTTTCTGTAATGTTAAGTGGCATGTTCAGTTTATTGTTGGCGGCTAATTTTTTTCTGCTCGACGCGGCTGATGTTGCGCTGACGGAAGCAGCCGTTGGTGCAGGAATATCGACAGTGTTGCTATTAAGCGCGCTCGCGATTACGGCAAAACACGAGAAAGGGCCTTCCTCCAACTCCAATCGAGTCGTTGCGCTCATTGTTGTCACAGTTACGACCCTGGTATTAATCTATTCAACATTCGATAACCCGCGTTTTGGCGATCCAAATGCAGCGGTTCATCAGCATGTCGGTCCCTGGTATATGGAAAAAACCGCTGAAGCAATTGATATTCCAAATGTTGTTACCGCAGTGCTCGGTAGTTTCAGAGGTTACGATACCTTGGGCGAAGTCTTTGTGGTGTTTACTGCTGGGATCGGCGTTCTATTTTTACTGGGAACACCACTGGGTCCGTTTGCGCCAGGTAATCCTTATAAATCGACTGACCCCAAAGGGTTACGTCATTACCTCATTCCTCGAGTTGTCGGTCGCATGTTAATCCCTTTTATACTGTTATTTGGTTTGTATGTTCAGTTCCATGGTGAGTATGGTCCTGGTGGTGGGTTTCAGGCCGGTGCACTGATTGCTGCGGCAATCATTCTCTACGCCTTGCTGGAAGGTGAAGACCGAGCATTAAAGGTCATCCCCCGTGGTGTGCTTATTGGACTAATTGCTGGTGGTGCCTTACTTTACGGTACGGTTGGCTTGTTTGGTATTTTTCTGGGTAGCAACTTTCTTGATTATTCAGTGCTGTCATCAGACACCGTACATGCTCAGCAAATGGGCCTTATTTTGATAGAAGCAGGGGTTGGTATAACTGTGACTGGTGTCTTATTGTCTATATTCCACGCGTTCGCTGCGAGGGGTAAGTTCTAATGGAGTCACTTGGAATTTACTACTACTGGACTTTTGCGGTTTTATTGATGGTGGGATTGTATGCCGTCATCGCGAAACAGAATTTAATCAAAAAATTGATCGGGCTTTCGCTCTTTCAGGCTGCCGTTTTTCTGCTTTATATTACTATGGGAAAGTTAGAAGGTGGCACCACACCAATAGTCACCGAAGCGCAAGCCAATGCTTTATTTTCTAATCCTTTGCCTCAGGTGTTGATTCTGACAGCGATCGTCGTTGGTATTTCTACCCTGGCGCTCGGTTTAGGTATTGTGATCAGAATCAAGGAAGAATACGACACAATTGAAGAAGATGAAATTCAGGAGATAGATAAGCGGTGACTGCCTTTCATTCTCACCTTCCGGTGTTACAGGTCATCGTGCCGATGTTAACGGCGCCGTTGGTTATCCTGCTAAATCAAAAACGTTTGCCGTGGGCAGTTGCGACAGCGGCAAGCCTGTGTGCTTTCGCCATTGCAGTGACCCTGACGATGAGTGTTATGGAGGGGCAGAAAATTCAATATTCTCTCGGTGCGTGGCCTGCGCCATGGGGCATTGAGCTTGCGGTTGACGCCTTTAGTGCACTCATGTTGTTGGTTGTTACCGGTGCTTCCAGTGTTGCTTTATTGGCTGGTGCACAGAGTTTGGATAGAGATATCGAAGATCATCGGCAACCACTTTTTTATGCCGCTTGGTTACTCGCATTGTCCGGACTGGTTGGAATCTTGGTAACTGCGGATGCGTTTAATATATTCGTTTTCATGGAAATATCCTCATTAGCCAGTTACGTATTGATCTCTGGCGGTACCGATAAACGTGCATTGCCTTCAGTCTTCAAGTATCTGATGATGGGAACCATTGGTGCTACTTTCTATTTGATCGGTGTCGGTCTTATTTATATGATGACTGGGACGCTTAATCTGGCTGACATGACGTTTAGAGTCGAGGATGTTGCAGATCAGACACCAATATTGCTTGCAGCTGGTTTCATTACGGTAGGACTTGCACTTAAAGGTGCCATTTTTCCGCTTCATGCTTGGCTGCCCAATGCCTATACCCATGCGCCGAATATGGTCACTGTATTTCTCGCCGCCTGTGCCACGAAAGTGGCGATTTATGTTCTGTTCCGTTTCGACTTTATTGTTTTCCAGCCGAATCTCGTAGGGCATGACTTTCAACTCACCTTATTTCTTTTGCCGCTGTCTATATTAGCGATTCTGGTTGGATCCAGTGTTGCTATGTTTGAACCGCAGTTGAAACGTTTATTGGCCTGGTCTTCTATAGCACAAATTGGTTACATTACATTGGGTGTAAGTTTCTTGAGCGTCACTGGGATCACGGCAAGTCTTTTACATGTTTTCAATCATTCGTTAGCGAAAGGTGCGCTGTTTCTAGTGATGGCCTGCCTTGGAATGAGAATTGCTCAGCTGCGAATCGACAATATTGCGGGCATAGCTAAAAAAATGCCATGGACTATGGCTGCTTTTGTATTGGCTGGATTGAGCTTGATTGGTGTGCCTGGAACGGCTGGCTTTATCAGCAAATGGTATCTGATTACAGCCGCCTTCGAATCTGGAACAATGGGCATTGCAATCGTCGTGATTATTCTGATCAGCTCGCTGATGGCAGTTGTTTACATCTGGCGGATTGTTGAAACGGCCTATTTTCGTCAGCCAGAGGGCGACTCAGAGATAACTGAGGCACCCTTGCCTTTATTGGTGATGACCTGGGTTATTGTATTAATGAATATTTATTTTGGCTTTGTACCGGGTGTTCCAATTGAATTGGCGACTGGCGCAGCGCAGCTTTTGCATGGGCAAATTCCATGAGTTCTGAATTGACAATTGCGCTATCGTTCCTGATACCGCTAACGGGTGCATTGCTGATTCTGGCAGCTTCTCGGATCAGTGATAACCTGCGTGAAGGAGTAACACTGGTCACTGCAGTCGCTCTGGCTATTACGGTTTGGAGCCTGATACCTGAATTGATGGCTGGCGGACGACCAGAATTACTATTATTTGAAATTTTACCTGGAATCGACTTTGCTTTTCAGGTCGAACCGTTGGGCATGCTTTTTGCATCCCTGGCTTCTGGATTGTGGATTGTTAATTCTATTTATTCGATCGGCTACATGCGTGCGAACAAGGAAAAGAAGCAAACTCGATTTTATATTTTCTTTGCTCTGTCTATAACCGCAACCATCGGCATAGCTTATTCCGCAAACTTGTTCACGTTATTTCTGTTTTATGAATTGCTCACACTAAGCACTTATCCTCTGGTATCACATAAAGGTGACGAAAAGACGGTCCGTTCTGCAAGAATTTATCTGGGTATTTTGTTAACGACATCGATTGGCCTATTGTTACCGGCAATCTTGTGGACCTACTTTGTTGCTGGAACGGGTGACTTTACGCCGGGTGGTATTCTTGAAGGTAATCTCGAGGGTCCAGCACTAGGATTGTTATTGGGTTTATTTGTTTTTGGTGTGGGTAAAGCGGCAGTGATGCCTGTGCACCGATGGTTACCGGCGGCGATGGTAGCCCCAACCCCAGTAAGTGCTTTGTTACACGCTGTTGCCGTTGTGAAAGCGGGTGTTTTTACGGTAATCAAGGTTATCGTCTATATCTTTGGCATTGAGCACTTGTTTGCCGAGCCGAGCAGTGGGTGGTTACTTTATGCGGCCGCCTTCACCATTATTGTTGCTAGTCTTGTAGCACTCAAACAGACCAATATTAAACGCTTACTAGCCTATTCAACTGTTGCGCAATTGTCTTATGTAGTGATGGCTACAGCAATTTTAAAGCCATTGGCAGAGGTCGGTGCTTCAATTCATATTGTTGCCCATGCCTTCGGAAAGATAACACTGTTTTTTGCAGCAGGCGCAATTTATACCGCAGCTAAAAAAACCGAAGTATGGCAACTTAAAGGTATTGGCAGACGAATGCCCTGGACCATGGCTGCCTTTACGATTGGCGCCCTCAGTATGATTGGTGTGCCACCAACAGGCGGGTTTGTGTCTAAATGGTTCATTCTTGCGGGTGCTTTTCAGTCTGATAATTACGTTGCGATTGCCACTATTATTGCCAGTACGGTTTTGAATGCAGCTTATTTTCTGCCTATTATTTTTGCAGTGTGGTTTAGTCGAGAAGACCCTGACCAAGCAGTGGAGCATGGCGAAGCACCTTGGCCTATGGTTACTGCGCTATCAATTACCGCAGCATTGACAATTGGACTCTTTATATTTAATGCGCCGTTGATTGAACTGGAGTCCCAAATTGTGGGGATAGTTAAATGACAGACCCAAAAGAACAAGATGCCTGGTTAGTGCGTCCTTCTTCTATCCGAATTCTATGGCGTGCGTTTTGGGCGATTCTAATTCTTACTGTACTTGCTCAATTTGTGATCAAGGTTAAAGGGTCTTTCGGCTTTGATAGCTGGATTGGTTTTGGTGCAGTATTTGGCTTTATATCTTGCTTATTGATGGTGCTAGTCGCTAAAGCGCTAGGATTTTTTCTTAAGCGTGATCAGGATTATTATCTCAAGGATCTTAAAGATGACTGAGATGTTACCTCCCGCATTAATCATGATTGTTGCGGCAATGTTGATTGGTCCTTTCAAGGGGCATTTTCGCACAACCGTCTTGTTGGCTGCGCCGCTGTTAACTTTATGGGCAATCTGGCAAGTGCCTGATGGTGTTGTGACAACAATGCCCTTCCTTAATTACACTATCGAACCTGTAGAAGGCAGTGCATTACGACGATTATTCGCCACAGTATTTGCGATCATGGCATTTGTCGGCGGACTATACGCTTTCCGAGTCGCTCGATGGTATGAACTGGCGTCTGGTTATGCTTATGCCGCTGGAGCCATCGGGGTCTGTTTTGCGGGTGATCTTATCACATTGTTCATATTTTGGGAGTTGATGGCCATCTTCTCCACTATAGTGGTTTGGTGTGGTGGAACTTCGGCTGCTCGAGCGGCGGGTATACGCTATGCGATCATGCACTTGCTTGGAGGCATTATTTTAAAAGTAGGCATTGAAGGTGTCGGTGTGCATAGCGGTTCATTCGATATACAACCAATGTTGGCGAGTAGCTTTGATACCTGGATGATTTTGATCGGTATTCTGATTAACGCTGCTGTACCACCGGTATCGGCCTGGTTATCTGATGCCTATCCTGAAGCAAGCCCGACGGGTTCAGTTTTCTTGTCAGCGTTTACCACTAAGACCGCCGTATTAGCCCTGATATTGTTGTTTCCGGGTGAGAGCATTTTGATATGGATTGGTTTATTCATGATTATGTACGGTATTATTTTTGCATTGCTGGAGAATGATATTCGGCGAATATTGGCTTTTTCGGTCGTCAATCAAGTTGGTTTTATGGTTTGTGCTGTAGGAATTGGCACTGAGATGGCTCTAAATGGTGCTGCTTCCCACGCATTCGCCCATATTATATATAAAGGTTTATTATTCATGTGTGCGGGTGCTGTTATCTACCGAACGGGATTCACTAAATGTACAGATTTGGGTGGCTTGTTCCGAACAATGCCGCTAACAGCTATTTGCGGCATTATTGGTGCGTTGTCGATATCAGGCTTTCCATTAACCTCCGGATTTACAACAAAAACGATGATTTCTCAGGCGGTTGCGGACGAGGGTATGATCACAGTCTATCTTTTGTTGGCTGCGGCTTCCGCTGGTGTCTTCCTCCATGCCGGTATCAAATTCCCTTGGTTTGTGTTCTTTCAGAAAGATTCCGGATTGAGACCCAAAGATGCGCCGTGGAATATGGCTGCTGCAATGGTTATATTCTCGGCTTTATGCCTTTTTATCGGAATTTTTCCAGAAACGTTATATCAATTACTTCCTTATGAGAATGAGTATGTCCCTTACAAGGCGGGAAAAGTCCTGTTCTATATCCAGTTATTGCTATTTTCTGGTTTGGCATTTTTCTTGTTATTACCATTAATGAAGAGAACACTAACCATTAGTCTGGATACGGATTGGCTGTGGCGAGTCATGTTCCGAAAAATTGGAGAAGCGGCCTATAATACTGCTGAGAATGTCGGCACTGCATTCGAAAATAAAGCTCAAATTGCAGCTGGTCATCTCGGTACATTCGCAAAACGTCATTTAGGCTCGAGTAACAATAAAGAATTGTCGGGCGTATTTTCAAGAACTTGGACGATTGGCACAACAGCATTGTGGGTTGTAGTGCTCCTAACCGTTTATGTGCTGCTATATTTTTCGTAAATTTCTATTTCGAGTGAGTAGTTAGTTGTTCGCATTTGAATCTCATTAAAATTAATCTATTTCTTATTTACCTGGCGCTAAAGGCTGGGGTTAGTCAGAAGGGTTTTTCTGAAAATACTTCTAAAAGTCCCCTTCGGCTAATATCGATATGATTGGTCCTGTCTTGGCTGTTGATGCTTTAAATTTCGCTCATAACCCGTAAAATAGCGAACCATTAAGTCCCTTCAGCATTGGAAATTAGCGATATGTCGTCGTACAGTGAAACAGAAAAAGAGACGGTTTATCGCGTCATTAGAGAGCGTCGCGACATGCGGCACTTTACCAAAGAGCCCGTATCGCTCGATATATTACGAAAATTAATGCAGGCAGCACGGCTCGCGCCGAGTGTTGGCTATATGCAGCCCTGGCGTTTTATTCGAATTACTGATGATGTTATTCGGGATCAAATTTATAACCTCGCTAAAGCCGAAATCGAGATTACAGGGCAGCAACTCCAGGAAAAGAAAACGATCTATGCTAATTTGAAGCTCGAAGGTATTAAAGACTGTGCCGAGATTTGGGTAGCTGCATTAATGGAAGGGCGAGAGAAGTACATTCTTGGCCGTCGTACTATGCCCGAAATGGATTTGGCTTCACTGTCCTGTGCGATCCAAAATATCTGGCTGGCTGCCCGAGCTGAAAGCATCGGCATGGGCTGGGTTTCTTTCTTTCAGCCAGATGATCTAGCTAAACTATTAGCGATGCCAGAGGATAGTTATCCAGCGGCAGTTTTGTGTATCGGACATGTCGATGAGTTTTATTCCAAGCCATTACTTGAACAGGCAGGTTGGGATTCGCGGCGAGGGCTGGATGAAATTCTCTATGAAAATAGTTGGGGTAATGCCTGTTCTATTTTATAGCTTTGAAGCTATTGTTCAAATTGATCAGGGTTAGTGATCAGAAATAGGTCTCTGATTTAATTCCAAAGCAGCTTTCTAAGCTCATAGGTATGATAGGTGGCGTGTAACCAGTAACCAGAGAGCCACATCTTAATAGAGTGACGTAATAGGATTGATCTCCCGCATAAGCGAGAGACCAAAATCACCAGTGTCGACTACTTATTCTCGTCCGACATATTCCAAAGAATACTCTGTCCTTCACCCATCATGGTTTTTGGCATTTGACCATTCCATTGCAGAGCTCGTGTGTATTCGACGAGTACACGAGATTCACTCAATGCATCTGCTTTTTTCTTGATCGATTCAGCTTCAGCGACACCTTTGACTCTGATTGCCTGAGCTTCTGCTATGGCTTCTATTTCGATTGAATAAGCTTTGCCGTCAGCAGTCGCTTTTGCTGCATCTCGTTTTGCATTTGCGGTGTTAACTTCGCGTTGAGCTTCGAGTTGTTGACGATCAAGACGATGCTTTTCTGCAGCAGCCAGATTTTTCTCAGTTTGCTTGGTCTCAATAGACTGTATGTATTTGGCGGGCAAACCCAAGTTTTCTAATTGCGCCGAATCGAGTTTGACCGGATAGGAACTCATTTCTTCTTGCAATAGTTCTTCTATTTGGGTAATAACACGGCCTCGATTCTGGATAATCTCTTCAGCCTTGTATCGTGCTAACGCATCTTTAGCTGCAGAACGTAATTTTGGGTCGAGTATTCGAGACTCAAACTGGCTTAGTCCGCCATAACTTTTATAGAGTTCGAAGGCCTGGTCACGTCTGACTGTCCAGTTAATCGACACTTCAGCGGTAACCGGCATTTGTTCATGAGTGGATGCATTTAATTTTTCAACATTCTTTCGTGTACGAATTTCTAAAAATTCGACTTTATCAACAAATGGAATTTTGACATGTAAACCAGGGTTAACCTGCTCGGTGGCTTCGCCAAATCGTTTTATGATGCCGACATGACCTTCATCTACCGTGTATAACGCCTGGAAGCCAGTGATTAATATTAAAAACAGCACGACCACTATCACAACTAGGCTTCTACTCTTGCCTATTATTTGGGTTAAGTCAGGCAGATTATCTGAATTGCTCATGTATATTGTCCTTTGTCATTTAGGCTGTTTTATACGGTATGAATTTGCTTTCACACGCACTTGAAGAGGCACTCAGAAATGAAATGCCAGTTATGTAAGTGGAGCCGAAAAGGCAGTTATCAACATCAGAATATGCGAATTACTCAATTGCTTCTAATGAGTTGTCGATAGAGAGGATGGTATCGATTAATTTTTGCTGATAGTCACCGGGATCTTGCCATAGACCGCGTTGTTGGGCTTCGAGTAATCGCTCGGCCATTTCTTTTAAGGCGTTGGGATTTGATTGCTCTAGAAATTGCCGGTTGTCGTCATCCATCACCAAAGCATCGGTTACTGATTCATATTGATAGTCATCGATAAGGTTTGTGGTTGCGTCATAGGCGAATAAATAATCGACCGATGCGGCCATTTCGAAAGCGCCTTTGTAGCCATGTTCGCGCATCGCATTAATCCATTTGGGGTTAGTAACCCTTGTTCGTATGACCCGATTGAGTTCTTCTTTGAGTGTGCGAATTTTGGGGTTGGCCGGGTTGGAGTGGTCGCCGTGGTAAATCACTGGCATGTCACCTTTCAATACGCTTACAGCATTACTCATGCCACCCTGAAATTGATAGTAGTCGTCTGAATCGAGTAGGTCATGTTCACGATTATCCTGGTTTTGGACAACCACCTCGATTTGACTCAAGCGTGATTCGAATGCGGAGAAGGCAGCTTCCCCAAAGTTATTTTGACTGTAGCTATAACCGCCCCAGTTGACGTAGGCCTTGGCGAGGTCGGCTTGATTATCCCAGACACCTTCGTCGATTAGTCCCTGAAGGCCTGCACCGTAGCTGCCCGGCTTAGAACCGAAGACTCGAAATCTGGCCTGTGTTTGCGCCAACTCAGGATCGATGCCCTGTGCAATGAGTGCTTCGCTACAGGCTTTTATGTGCTGTCTTAGCGTGTTGCTATCACCCGGTTCTTCATAGTCTGCCAGTGCCTGCACTGCATTATCGAATAGCTTTGCGACATTTGGAAAGGCATCACGAAAGAAACCTGAAATTCTAAGTGTGACATCGACTCGTGGCCGCCCCAATTGAAAGCCAGGAATGATTTCAATATCAACGACTCGATTGGATCCTTCTGCCCAAATTGGCCTGACTCCCATTAATGCAAATGCCTGGGCAATGTCGTCACCACCGGTACGCATGGTCGAGGTGCCCCAAACCGATAAGCCTAGTTGTTTTGGGTATTCACCATGCTCCTGTAAATGGCGCATCAATAATTGGTCTGCGGATAGTTGGCCTAACTCCCAGGCGGTTTGGGTTGGAATAGCACGTGAGTCGACTGAGTAAAAATTGCGGCCTGTTGGCAGTACGTCGAGTCGTCCTCGGGTCGGTGCACCACTTGGGCCAGCCGGTACGAAACCACCGTTGAGTGCGTTCAGGAAGTTGGCAATTTCATTTTCACCCGACTGTATGACGGCTTTTAGAACAACTTGTTTGATGTATTTGAGTAGCTGTTGTGTTTGTGGAAGTGACTCAGATAGCTGTTGGTCGATGAGTAGCTTGTCAGTGAGCGCCAAGTCAATGCAATGTTCGGCCAATAATTCTAACCTTTCTCTGGCGTCAGCTTCGGTTCTCCAGTCTGTCTCGCCAATCTGTTGCAGAAGAGGGGGTTTATTACCAATCCAGCTTTTTGCTGGGTCGAACTTTAGTGGGTCGAATGGATTACCATCGCCGTTCATTAAATTCAAATCATGGCTCAAACTGTGCAAAATGCCTGCATCATTCTTACCATCACCCCGCGGCAAGCGGGTCAGAGCGACCAGTGTTTCGGTCAAATTGTGATCGTCTGGTAATTGACCAAAGCGATGCAGGCCATGTCGAATTTGTGCTTCTTTTAACTCACATAGGTAGGTGTCAACTTCATTGAGTAATTCATCTTGATTTATCTCTGGATCTTTCTGAGGATCAATCTCACTTTCAAGATTGAGCTCTTTAAATAAATTCGAGCTACAAACCAATGAGATAATTTTTTTTCGTAGGTGTATTTCACGTCTAGGGTCTAACCCCAACGCCTGATAATACTCATCAATCAGCTTTTCTAATTCGAGTAATTCGCCATAGGTCTCCGCACGGGCCATTGGTGGCATTAGATGATCTATGATGACGGCCTGAGTTCGTCGCTTGGCCTGCGCGCCTTCACCTGGGTCGTTGACAATGAACGGATATAAATGCGGCATGGGGCCAAATACAAGATCAGGCCAGCATTGCTGAGACAGTGCGACACTTTTGCCTGGTAGCCACTCTAAATTGCCATGTTTGCCAATATGAGCAAAAGCATCGGCCTGATAGACATGACGCAACCAGAAATAGAAAGCGAGGTAATTATGCGGCGGTACGAGATCAGGATCGTGGTAGTTTGCAACTACATCGACGTTAAAACCACGCGCAGGTTGAATACCGACGAAGGTTTCACCCAGTCGAATACCGGAAATCATTAATCTCCCTTGTCGGTATTTTGGATCTGACTCAACGCTGCCCCAGCGTTGTAGTATGGCATTGCGATTGTATTCGGGTAATTTGTTGAACCAGTAGTGATAGTCTTCGATTGACATGCTTTGATTGCAGCCTTTGATTGTCAGGCTATCAAGGTTATTGGTAATGCCGGTTTGCAGTTGCTCTATGAGCCTATCGCCATCTTGAGGAATATCACTAATAGGGTAATCATTTTGTTGCAACGCATTTAAAATATTAACGGCTGATGCGGGTGTATCTAGCCCGACCCCGTTTCCAATTCGGCCATCTTTGGTGGGGTAATTGGCGAGTATTATGGCGATGTGTTTTTGACTGTTTTTCTTATGGCGTAGATTAGCCCAGCGTCGAGCAAGTGCTGCGACAAACTCTGCCCTTTCAGTATGTAGCTTGTAGCGCACAATATCTATTTCAGTCGCTCTCGATCGACGATGAAGCTCCTTGAAACTAATGGCACGACTGATAATTCGACCATCATATTCGGGTAGTGCAACATTCATTGCGATGTCACGCGCCCTTAAACCTTGACTGGAATCTTGCCAGTCAGATTCGCTATTCGCTGCCAATATGGCTTGGATAACGGGGATATTTTTTTCGAATAATTGAGTTGGTGCTTGCGGCTCGGATGATAGCGCTGCGTTGCCTTCTATATGCTGTGAGAAACTGGTGGTATTAATCACAACATCACAATCACTGACATTTATTAAATGGTTCACCGTCGCCAGACAGTCAGGGTCTTTCAGGGATAGCGTAGCAACAGGCAATAGATTAAAACGTTTTTTGAGTATATAAATGAATTGATCAAAAGCCGCCGTATTTCCCGATTGCACATGCGAGCGATAAAACAAAAGCAGTGCCGATGGCAACGCCTTATCTTTTGTTTGCTGCCATTGGTCTAACGTTATTTGTGTATCACCTGCGCTATAGATTAAACAGGGTGGCAAGCGGCGGGGGGGGGCAAAACTGCTAGTTTTTTGTTTTAATTCGAGTAACTCACTGGCGATGTAACGATATAGATTGAACGTGTTTCGCTGACTACCTTCGCGCAGATAACGCCATACATCGTGGCATTGTTGTTCGCTACCATTTGATCGGTTTTGTAATTCGGCGTCTGGTTGGTCGTCGCCCGGTACCAGAATGAGCTTGATCGAATGTCGCTTTGCTATCGCCTCTAGTTGCTCGATGCCATATTGCCAATAACTAACACCACCCAGCAGTGAAACAATAATGACTTTGCTATGTTGAAGAACAGAATGTTCGTATAAATCGTAGGCTGCTGGCTTAGCAAGGTTAATCAGGTTAGCCAGACGGAGCGACGGATAGTCACTGGGAAGTTGGTCGGCTACCTCTGCGAGTAATCCCAGAGAAGTATCCTGTGCCGAAAGAATAACGATATCGCCGGGGGATTGCTGAAGATCAATAATGCCTTCTTCATCGGTGAAACCGCCAGGCTTAGCTGCGAGCAGGTGCATATCAAATCTGTATTTCTAATGGGTATGAAATTTGACGAATGACTGTAAGGGGCACTGTTTTAATCGTCTGGTGCAATCCACCGAAATTACTGGGTAATGTCTAAATTATATGCAACTGGCTCACCCTCTAATACTAATTCAGAGTGATCGTTGGCGTTAAGTGTTACCTGGAGTGAGTGAGCGCCAGCTGGAAGGCCATTCAGGTAAAACCATGGGCCATATAAACGTGTTAATTTTTTGCCATTTATATATAGGTGTGCATGACCCTCACCAGCCGTTGGATGGGTATTGACGTTTTCTGGTGCGAATCGAAAGTTAATAGTTTGGATATGAATATTCCAACCACTCTTAGCGTCTCGCATGGCATGCAATGTCACACTCGGTTTATCAGCCAGCGCGGACACTTCAATTTTGTCATGTCCATGTTTGTGAGTGTGCCCCTGTTCGGCAGCAGTGGTCGAATGACTCGCTAACAGCAAAATCATTGAAAATAATGTCGAGAAAAAATATTTCATAAATTTTGTCTTAGATACCGTCAGCTTAGTGAGTTTTAAAGGCTAGAACTAAATAACAGCAGCTTCTAGCGCTAAACGTAAATCTGCTTCCACTAGCTCTTTGCCAATTAAAACAATTTTGCTGTGACGTCTTTCATCATTGCCCCAGGCACGGTCGAAGTATCGCTCTAGCCTTTCGCCAACGCCTTGTAATACCTGGCGCATGGGTTTACCGGGTAGGGCAAGAAAACCTTTCACTCGATAAATAGTGTTAACCGCTATCAAATCATCGACGATAGCGACTAGTTTTTCGGAGTCCACTTCGCCGAGTGTGATTGATACCGAGTTGAAATGATCATGGGCGTGATGATGATCATGTTCGTGATCGTGATGATGGTCGTGGTGGGTGTGCACCGTTTCTATGCCGTCTTCTGATGCAAATTCAAGTCCCATAATCAGGTCGCTTTGAATTTGACCATTCGACACTTCAAGCATTTTAACTTGTGGTTTTACCCTTGCGCTAACTTGTTGCTTGATCGAAGCCATCTGTGCAGCGTCTAGCCGGTCAGACTTACTGATAATGACCATATCGGCAGAGCTGAGCTGGTCTTCAAGTAATTCCTGCAATGACGGATCATGATCGAGACTTTCATCGGCGGCACGTTGCGCTTCGACTTGTTGCGGGTCGTGGGCGATACGGCCATCAGCAATGGCAGGACCATCGACGACTGTAATGACGGCGTCAACCGTGCAATGCTGCTTAATTTCAGGCCAGTTAAATGCCTGCACTAAAGGTTTGGGTAATGCCAGTCCTGAGGTTTCGATGAGAATATGGTCAATATCGCCACGGCGCTCGACTAGTTGCTTCATCACCGGCAGAAACTCTTCTTCGACAGTGCAACAAATGCAGCCATTGGCGAGTTCGTAAATACCATCTTCCGGGATACCATTTTGTACTGCACTGTTTTCCTGTTCGCTACCATCTTCACAATCGATGGGGCAACTACGCAGCAGGTCTGCATCTATATCAAGTTCGCCAAATTCATTAACGATGACGGCGATACGTTTGCCATTGGCTTGTTTGATGATGTTCGAGAGTAGGGTGGTTTTACCACTACCTAAAAAACCTGTGACTATAGTGGCGGGTATCTTTCCTAGGTTTTGGTCAACATTCATGAACGTTTTACCTGTCTTGGGGTTTGTGGTTTTACTTTGGGACGATAAAGGTGGGCCTTATCTTCGCTGTATAAAAATGAATCACTAAATGAAGCTGGATCTAATACATGACCGACTAAAATAAGCGCTGTTCGAGTGATTTTCTTAGCCCGTACTTTCGGTACAATATCAGCCAGTGTGCCACTGACGTGATCTTGATCCGGCCAGCCAGTGCGGTAGCACACGGCAACTGGGCAATCGGCACCATAGTGCGGCTCTAACTCTTTAACAATTTTGTGAATGTGGCTCACACCTAAATGGATGGCCAGTGTCGCACCATGTCGTGCAAGGGAATCAAGATTTTCTTTTTCAGGCATTGGAGTTTTAGAGCCATACCGAGTGTAGATAACGGTTTGGGTAACCCCCGACAATGTAAATTCGCGCTTGAGCATGGCGGCTGAGGCGCTGGCAGCGGTAACACCGGGGATGACTTCATAATCGATACCCATGCCATCAAGGCGACGCATTTGTTCACCAATCGCACCGTAAATAGAAGGGTCACCAGAATGGACACGAGCAACATCCTGACCATTGCCATGCGCAATTTCAATTCGGTCAATTATTTCATCAAGATGCTTCGATGCGGTATCTTCAATCATCGCATCGTCAGCAGCAAAGCCGAGAATCTCGATAGGTACAAGCGAGCCAGCATAAAGAATGACGGGGCATTGCTGTATTAAACGCATGCCTTTCAGCGTAATTAAATCTGGGTCACCGGGGCCAGCCCCAATAAAGTAAACAGTCATAGTTCTTAGCTCAATTTTTTGGAATAGCCACGAGGGGTGTAAACCCAGTTAATAGAACCATTCACAATATGTTTCGATTCACTATTGCCTACCGAAACACAGGTGAACATGTCGACATCTTTAGCGTCGAGTTGATCGAGTGTAATAATTTTGCTGCTGTGATCTTCGCGGGTTAAGTTTCTGCCTAATACAACAGGTGTCGAACCTGGGCGGTATTCAAGTAGAATATCGCGGGCGGTGTTTAACTGCCAGTTACGTTTGGTCGATACTGGGTTGTAAAAGCTGATAACGAAATCACCACTGCCAGCACTATGAACGCGCTTGACGATAGTCTCCCAGGGTGTGAGTAAATCAGACAGCGATATCGTGCAAAAGTCATGGCCGAGCAAGGCACCCACCGAACTCGAATTAGCCTGCATAGCACTAATGCCAGGAATAATTTGTATATTAACATCAAGCCATTCAGGGCTATTTTCTTTACCTGCCAGCTGGTGATCTAGCAGTTCGAATACGAGTGTCGCCATCGCATAAATGCCAATGTCTCCGCTAGAAACCAGGGCTGTTGTTTTACCCGAAGCCGCCAGATCGAGTGCTAAGCGAGCACGACCAATTTCTTCACCCAACGGCAGGTCATGGTGAGTCTTCCCCTGGCAAATATCACCCAGTAAATCAATGTAAAGACCGTAAGCCACTATATCGCTAGCAGCATTAATGGCGCTGGCTGATTTTGGCGTAATGAGTTGGGCGTCGCCTGGACCGGCGCTGACCAGGAATAATTGGGTCATATTAATAGCAGTTCAATTAAAAATTAGGGTTGATAATTAGTATTAGTAATTAGCGCGGAATTCTACGTGTTTTCTGGCTCAAAGGGCATAGCTGCGAGCGACAGAAATCGTCGCGCGAGCGTTTTTTTGTTTGGTGATTATCAACTCAGCAGCTTGTCCCGTTAAGGCACTAGCGGCGCTCAGTGCAGCGGCTTCTGCTACGCCAAAACATCCTACCTCTTTGAATACAATATCAGACTTAACACTGAGCTGGTCTTCTACCTTTCGGAGTGATTTGGCTGGATAAGTCTGCAAAGGAAGCTGGATTCGACTTGATAATTCTAGTAATCCTACTTCATCAGCCTTCAGGTCGATACTGGCAAATGCATTGAGTCGAATATCTTCCCCGAGTTGCTCGCAAACCTGATGATAAAGCTGTTCGATTAGTTCGATAGGGCAGCCGCGATCACAGCCCATGCCTAGCGTATATACCGGTCGACTATAATCGGTGGCCGAGGTACTAACACATTGAGCATTCGTCGCTTGTGCGATTCGATAAGCCAAAGCACCGGCACCGCCTTCGTGACCTGACAGTAATGGAATCACATATTTTCCCGCTTCATCCATCACTATCACTGGCGGGTCCTGATATTTATCGACAATGACTGGCGCAAGCGCACGTATGACAATACCCGTAGAGCAAATGAAGATGCATTGATGCCCCTCACAGAATGACTTTTGCACCACATCAATAAAGGGCTTTGGACGGTGTAGGTGAATGGCATGAGGCATTAACATAAATAGTTTTTTTGCCAACACTACAGCTTGATCGGTAAGGGTGAAAATATCAACGGGTGATGAATGAGGGGTCATTTCTTGGGACTGTAATTGCGTGACTGACTAATCAAAAATAATGAAAAGTAGGGGCCTTTTACTGTGGCGTCAAGCGTGCTGATGTCATACACAATTTTCTCGTTTGGCTGGCCTGCATATTCAATGTAACAGCTGTCGCTGCTGCGTCCCGCTTGCACAATTAAACGCAACAAAGCTGGCCGACGTCTGCCTGGCTTCATAATCGCGATATTGTCGAATTGTTTTAGGGTTTGTAGGATGTCATCGTCGTCACGACGACCTGAAATAACAGCACTATTTTCTGCAAGTAAGCCAATCGGACGACCGGTTAGAGCGACGGATGCATTGATTGCGGTCACTCCTGGAATGGTTTGAACTGGGTATTGATCGTTTAATCGATCATATAAATAAGCGAATGAGCCGAAAAAGAAAGGATCGCCTAAGCACAAAAAAACAACGTTCTTGCCATCGTTTAGATGACTTGCAATGACCTTCGCTGCTTCATCGTATACCAAATTAATGCTGTCACGGTTTTCATTCATCGGCATCACGATAGCATGCTCCTGTTGCAATGGATTCGAGGCTTTGTCCAGGCTAGTCGAACTGATGGTGCGTGCCATCGCATTGCCACTCTCGCTGCTCAGATAGGTCACCAGATCGGCTTGCTGGATCAAACGATGTGCTTTTAGTGTCAATAGCTCTGGATCGCCAGGGCCTACGCCGACGCCGTAAAAACTACCAGTCGAGGAATCTTTAGATTGTTTCATAATATTTGATTCGATTATAAGGTCACAATATTAACTGATAAACCAGAAATCTACAGCGATGTTAGTTGATTAAATGACTTAAAAATTTGGTAATAAACGAAATTGGGCTGTACCCTCTCGGCCTGAGACTGCAGAATTAAACATAAAAGCTTTAACATTTGAAAGTCGTTACTTCGCGGTCAGAAAAATTTAGATACTTTATTTATGTTACAGGGTGTCTAATAATTACAATAGTGAATCACTAGCTAATGAAACCAAAGCGTAAAGGAATTATTTGAATGCTAAAATCGACGCTAGTGACCATTAGCCTGATCCTAATATATATATTGTTGTGGCATGCAGCTGATCTATTTAAATACGCGCCGTTTGCAAGTCTGTGGTACGCACCTGCAGGGTTGTCTGTCGCTATCCTCCTATTATGGAAAAAATCAGGCTTCTTTAAAGTTTGGCTTTGTGTTTATGTTGTAGCAATGGTGTCGCCATATACCCATGCTCAAAATCCAGATATATCAGATGCACTGCTAGTTTCTTTCTTGGCTGCATTTGGCCATACAATACCTTATTGGGTCGCCTTGAAGGCCCACAATAAATTATGCCAGGCATTCGATGCATTATCGGAGGGCGACTTAGTTGGCCCTATTTTATACCCTGTATTTTTGGTCGTCGGCTCAATCGGTGCTGCGACTCTGGGTATTCTGATACGGATCACTTTCTCTCAGATGCCAGCTTCGGTTGGTCTATCTATCTGGTTGAGTTTTTGGGTAGGTGATTATGTCGGTGTTATCGTGCTGGCACCACTATTTGTGTTTTTAGGCGTAAGATATTTCAGGCGTTGGATTGAACCTGAAAAATGTTTTCTGGTTGAGTACTCGGCTACAAAACATCTGTTTCCTAAACACTGGCTATCGTGGCTTTGCTGGGTTTCTATTGTGATACTGCCTTCATTAGCCTCGATGGCGAGAGCCATGCTTGATTCTCGCTTACCCGTTGGACTGATGTTTTTTGTTGCACTGTTGCCGATCGCTATCCTTGCAACTAGAAATACCTGGGGTGTGATGGTTACCGCTACGGTATTATCTTCGATTACTATAATCATTAGCTCTAAGCTGTTTGGTATGAGTGGCGATGCCATCGAATATCAGTTCGAATTACTCACAATTGCAGTGACGATGCTATATTTTTACTACTTTGCGAGCAGTTTTAGGGATAGAACGCAGGCGCTACTGGTTGCGGAGAGGTCTCTTGGTACAGCTAGTCGTCTATTCGTCTTAAATGAAGTGAGCGCGAATATCGCCCACGAAATGAGCACACCATTGCAAGCGGCATTGAGTTCATCGCAGAGAGTTCGTCGTCGGCTCGAAAAACGAGAAGGTGACTGGGCCCTCGAAATTGATGAGTTAAATAATGCTAAATTAGCGATAGGGCAGGCGGGCAATACATTAAACTCTGTTCGTAACTTGGTCAAAAAAAATGGCGCTAGCGATCAGAGTTGTGTGATTGAAAAGGCACTGTCGACAGCGCTCGAATTGGTAAACTCGATAACAAAAATGCATGGCATTCGTTTTACGGTAGCCGAAGTTTCGCATTTACCTGATGTTGAAATTGAGAAAAATGAACTCGTTCAAATTTTGTTGAATTTAATATCAAACAGTATGAATAGTTTGAAATCAAAATCTGAACAAGAAAAGGAAATTTTTGTTTCAGGTAGGCGCAGTGGCTCTATGATTTGCATTGAATTATTTGATGGTGGTGACGGTGTCGAGGCATCAACATTAAATCAGTTATTCATGGCTGGTGCTTCTGACGCCGTTGACGGGCTAGGGTTGGGGTTATGGGTGAGTAAGTCTATTGCCGAGCGACGAGGCGGTATCCTCGAGTATATCGAAAAAGATGGCGGAGGCTGGTGTTTCAGGCTGTCTCTAAAATGTACGAGAGGGGAGACAATATGAATGGCCTGGTTTACATTGTTGATGATGACCAGCTACTGAGGAATGCATTGAAAGGTCTCTTGGGGGATGAAGGTTTTATCGTTGTGACTTGCTCAAGCGCTGAAGAGTTTTTAGCACTAGAACCTCGCTATGAACCCTGCTGTCTGTTACTGGATGTAAAAATGGAGGGTATGTCCGGATTTGATTTGCAGGCCCAGTTGGGCGGTCGAGAGTTTTCTCCTCCGATTGTTTTTCTGACTGGCAGCGCAAAGTTACAACAAGCAGTGTCAGCTATGCGAGATGGTGCAGCACATTTTTTAATAAAACCAGTCGATGATGAGCAGTTGATTGAAACTTTGAGGGAGGCGATTAAAAAATCAAAGCAAGAAGCTAACTTTATGTCAGAGTTACAGCAGTTAACGCCGATGGAGAAAAAAATAGCGCATCTCGCACAGCAAGGATTCCTGAGTAAGCAGATTGCACAAAAAGTGAATGTGAGTATTCGAACCGTTGAATGGCACAGAAGAAACATTCGCAAGAAAGGTATTCTTTAGTAAGCCACGTCTAGTGTTATCCATTAGTGGAAAGGCTCCAATCGATAATGTATAGGCATAAGTCAGAAAAGGCAAAGCCGTCTTTCGGCATTTCCCCTCTTAAATTCTCTTCAAATGCTGAGTAGGTTGGATTAGCGGCTTTACCGCCCATTACTTATCAATTAATCCGGCCCACATACCCCCAACTGCCTTCGGTATGTTGGGTTAGGCTATATATTGCTCAATATTTTCTGCTAAAGCAATCTGCTATCTAATATCTAATCCTAATGTAATTTTATAGGCATGAGCATCCGCACAGCGCTTACTCAATTTTACAATACGATTATTTCAAATTTATTTCACAAAACCCCTAGTCAATACGGGGGTCGGTGACAAATTTCTCTGTTATAGTGATACGGTAAACAGGCTGTGCTTATTCGAGCATTTGTTTGATAAGAATGGAAGGAATGACAGGGATGTTCTTTTACAACCTTAACTGCCCTCAGTAGTTTTGCTCTAATCGATTTAAAAGAGATCTAATCAGACTTGGTACATTTTGCCAGCAATACCGGTGCTAGTGTTCGTAACTCGCGACTATCGGGTTTATTTTTAGTGACTTGAATTTCAACCTGCTCAGCACCCATCTTTTTCGATATGAATTCTATAAGCGCTGTGCGACTGTCGCCGGTTACGGCTGATGCTATTAATTTGCCACCGGGTTTGAGTTGTTGCCAGGCAAAGTCAAGCATGGCTGCTAAGCCATTACTGCCACCCACGAATATGCTGTCAGGCTGGGGTAGGTCGATGCAGCAACCGGGTGCGTTGCCTTCGATAATAGTTAAGTTTTGTGTGGTGCCAAAGCGGTCTGCATTTATTTCGATGTGTTTGATTCGATCGGGTGATGACTCAATAGCAAAAATCTCACCAGTATGATTCCAACGCGCCCATTCGACGCTGACACTGCCGCAGCCTGCGCCTATGTCCCAGGCGACTTCATTAGGGCTGGGTTGCATGAGTGACAAGATCGACAGGCGAACTTCGCGTTTGCTGATCATGCCATATCCCGGGGCAGAGGCAGTGGAGAATAATTCGTCGGCTATGCCAGGGAAGGCGGGAAGAGTGGCTTGGCCTTTTAGAGCGACGATACAAACATTGAGTGCTTGAAAGTCTAAATTTAATGCGGCTAAATCCATCCCTTTGTATTGAGCTACTGTCTGACTTTCACTACCCATGGCTTCACAAACCCAAATGTCGGATCGACCAAAACCTTGATCATTTAACTCGTTCGCGATGGCGATCGGGTTAGAACGGTTGTCAGTCAGAATTGCGATCAATTGCTGGTCAACGAGATAACGCCTCAGTGAACTGAGTGGTCGTCCATGCAGGCTGATGACTTTTGCTTCTTGCCAGGGTAAACCGACGACATGAAAGCAAGCCTGAACACTTGAAATGTTGGGATAGAAGCTTAAATTCTGATTGCCAATATTTCGGATTAACCAGCTGCCGACACCAAAAAATAAGGCATCGCCAGAGGCTAAAATACAAATGCGCTTGCCTTGATTATCTTCTATCAATTGAGCTAAGTCAGAGAACGGTGATGGGAACCCTACTGTCTCTGCAGTGGTGTCGATATGGACTATTTCATTAAAGTGATGCTCTGAGCCCACTATCACTTCAGCCTGACTAATGGCTTCGATAGCCTGTGTTGTGAGTGCGCTGAGTTGACTGCAGCCAAGGCTCATGACCGCGATTCTTTGGCCTTGCCATTCTATATTAGCTACTATATTTAAGTCTTTACTTTGGTGTATCTGAGTTGACATTGCGGCTAAAACTGGAGTTCGTTTTTTAGTCGAACAAGTGTGTTAAATGCACCTGCCGCTAGTGCACTGCCACCGACACGGCCTTTGAGTGTTATACATTCTACGCCTAAATTCTGGTGATGATTCCACAGATAGTCCTTTGACTCTGGCGCACCAACAAAGCCAACTGGCATGCCAATAACAAGTGACGGTTTAACCGCCCCTGCTTCGAGCATTTCCATCAACCGGAATAAGGCTGTCGGCGCATTGCCGATAATAACGATGCTGTTTTCAAGATAAGGTGTCCACAATTCGAGTGCAGACATGGTGCGGGTTTCTCCGCTGGCACTGGCAATTATTGGGGTGTCTTCATGGTTCAAAAAACACTGTGGTTGTTGCGTTAGAAAACGTTTGGTCAATCCCTGTTTGACCATTTCCACATCACATAATATGGCATGGTTTTGGTTTAATGCGTCGATGCCAGCATTGATCGCATTGTTACTTATGCGTACTTGCTGAGCGACCTCTGGATTACCACAGGTATGGACTAAGCGCATTATAACCTGTTGTTGTATGTTGCTGAAGCCAGATAAGTCGGTGGCTTCGCGGATCATTTCAAACGATTTTTCTTCAATTTTTTGTGGGTCTTTTATGTAGTCTTCCAAGGTTACTCTTACCTATTTTTGATAGCTTTGACTAAATCGTCAATTTGACTGAATGATTGATTGGCCTGTGCCAGTTCGGGCCGACGTTGAACGTATACCGGTATATTAAGGGTCAGTGCGGCGTCGAGCTTTTCCGCGACGCGGCTGCAACCACTGTCTTTACTGATCAATGCATCTACTTTGTATTGCTGCATGAGTGTGAGTTCAGCTTGATAGTAAAATGGCCCAATCGCATGGATTTGAGTTATACCTTCGACTTTGGCCTGTTGCTTTGCAGAACGCATAACCCATTGCTGATGCTGGGGGCGTTTATCTGAATATTGCAGAATGCTGGCGCCAATCGTAAAGAATGGTTTACGATAGTTTTCAATTTGTAGCGCAAGGTCATCCCATTCATTATAGTGATGCCAATTCGGATATTTTGACTCATCCCAACCCGGTCTTGAATAACGCCAGCAGGAGATATCGGCTATTTTTGCGGCAGTCACAGCATTGGCAGAAATGTCGACGGCATAGGGGTGGGTCGCGTCGATGAGTAAATTGACACAGTGAGATTGGCAATAGTTCGCCAGGCCCTGGCTGCCATTGGTGTCAGCGCTGCTAAATCCGCCGATATGAATTTCGCAGTTTAGATCGGGGGTTCGCACTAAGCCGACGATGCTATAAATGACCGCATGTTCATGATCGATAAGCTGGTTTGCCAATTGCTTAGATTCGGCAATGCCACCTAGAATTAGTATTTTCATAGGTTGCTACTCATACTGTTATCCAGGCTGCTACCGACGAGTTCGCCCGCTTTATTGACACAGTAAACGTCAATTTCGACGGTGTTATGGCTGGCTTTTAAAGCGTGGTTACGGGCCAGTTGACTGATTCGATTAGCGAGCGGTATTTGATGCTGTTGGCAATGCTTTAATGCCTCGAGACTGGTATTGCATTGTTTAATGGTACTAATTAACTCGTCGTTGGCCCCTAAATCTTGGGCTAAATTTGCCAGGTATTCAAAGTCTATTGACGAGTCGTGACTGTGTAATGAACTATGACCAGCTGCCAGTTTAGTCATCTTGCCGAAGCCGCCACAGATCGAGAGTTTTTGCATAGGCACTTTACGTAAATGTTTAAATACGGCACCAACAAAGTCACCCATCTCTACTAGCGCTGTTTCAGTTAAGCCTAATCGAGTTTGAATATAGGCTTCGCTAGTCGAGCCAGTGCTGGCGGCTATTTCGAATAGACCGTTGGCATGCGCAACATCGATGGATTGATGAATTGATGCTATGTAAGCCGCACAAGAAAAAGGTCGGACGATACCGGTTGTGCCGAGAATTGATAACCCGCCAAGAATGCCGAGTCGACCATTCATTGTTTTGAGTGCAATTTTTTCGCCATTGACGATACCAATGGAGACCTCAAAGCCACCGGCATAACCGCTGTCATCGGCCAGACTAGTTAAGTGCTCTGTCATCATTTGACGCGGGACCGGGTTGATCGCTGGTTCGCCGACGCCGATTGACAAGCCGTCTCTGGTGACAGTGCCAACGCCAGCTGCAGCATGAAAACGCACGCCTGCTTGAGGTGATAATTCTATTTCGGCAAAGACAGTGGCTAAATGGGTTGCATCGGGGTCGTCGCCAGCGTCTTTGATAGTACTGGCAGTGGCACGGTTATCGCTCAGTTTTTCACAGCGTTCCAGCTTGAAGTCAATGACCTGGCCTTTGGGTAATGTGATACTTGAATTAAACGTTTTTTGACCATTTAGTAACAAATTAGCTGCGGCTAATGATGTCGCTGTGGCACAGGCACCTGTGGTAAAACCACTGCGCAGTTTTTGTTTTTTTTCGGTTGTTTCTGCTCGCATGACTGACTGTTGGGTGCTTAAACCGAGGAGAATAGCCAGAAGCTACCAAATCCGATCGATGTAAAAGCAATGCAAACACGACTGACTTGAAATAGGCGCTGTCCCCAATTAGATATCCAACTCTGTAATTTACCAAGGAAGCAGCCAAACACGAGCATGGTGGTTAATACGCCGAGAGAAAATAAACCGACGTAAGCCAGTCCAAACCAGGCGTTGTTGGTTTCTAATGCTGGAATGATAGCTAGTACAGGTGCGCTGCCTGCCAGCCCATGAACAATGCCGACCAGTACGGGTTGATGGTTCTTGTGTTGTTGCCCCGGTTGCGCCAGATGGGTATGTGTGATGTTGTCGTGGCTGTGGGTATCGAGCGTGATCTTATGTTGCCTCAAGGTCCATAGAATCCAGCAACCGAGGCCAATTAATAAGATGCCGATGAGCTTTTCTGCCAACAAAGGAACAATCGATGGTAGTTCGAATTTAGCAAAGATAAATAGCGCTGCCAGGCCCAATAAAACAGCCGCATGGCCGATAGCCCAGCGCGCACAAAAACCAGTCATACGTCCGATTGAACCTGTCTTTTGATGCTTCGAGTCCTGGTCGTTTTTGTCGCTGGATGCCAGCGACGAGATGGCCATAATATGATCGGCATCAAGTGCATGGAGCAAGCCTAGGCCGAAGCCAAGAGTCAGTATGCTAAAAACGAGATTAATATCTATCAAAATTCAATGCTAGGTTGAGGTTGCTTGGATTGGGTTTGGATTCTACCGAGACTAGCGCATTTTCACTATCTTATTTGCGCCATCGATTGGAAATACGACAGGTTTTTGATCATTGACACGGCAGTTCACTGATCCGTAAAGTATAGCCCTGAACAATCTGAAGGAGCACTACTATGCCGAATGATTATGAAACTGGCCGGTTAAATTTGCCCTTTGTGGGTCACTGCACCTTTGCTAAGTCACCAGTATGTACTGACTGGGAAAATATCGACGCCGACGTGGCTGTCCTTGGTGTGCCCAATGATATGGGAACACAGTGGCGCTCGGGTGCTCGATTTGGACCACGTGGTGTAAGAGAGGCATCAACACTATTTTCGTTTGGGCATGGTGGTGCGTATGACTTTGAAGATGACAAAGTTTATTTGACACATGAGCAGTGTCGCATCATTGCTGTGGGTGATGTTGATATCGTCCATACCAATATGGAGAAAAGCCATCGCAATACCTATGTCGCAGTGAGTAAAATCCTCGAAAGTGGCGCAATGCCAGTGTCTATCGGTGGTGATCACTCAGTGCATGCACCGATTATCGAGGCTTTTGCCGATAAGGGGCCTATCCATATTTTGCATTTTGACGCGCATCTTGACTTTGTTGACGAACGTCATGGCGTGCGTTACGGCCATGGCAATCCACTGCGACGTGCTTCAGAAATGAACCACATTGCGGGTATGACTCAGATGGGTATTCGCAATGTTTCCTCATCAAATCGAGCCGATTACGATGCTGCGCGTGCTGCAGGTCCTAATATTCTGTCAGTACGTGATGTGCGTCGATTGGGCACGCAAGGCGTAGTTGATCAAATTCCTGATGCCGAGTCTTATTGCATCACGATTGATATCGATGGTTTTGACCCTTCAATCGCACCCGGAACCGGCACCCCTAGCCATGGTGGATTTCAATATTACGAAGTACTAGAAATCATTCAGGCGGTCGCTATACGTAATGGTGGCAACATTGTCGGTATAGATTTGGTTGAAATCGCACCCGCTTACGACCCAACGGGCATAACCTCAATATTGGGTGCGCAATTGCTCATGAATTCTATTGGTTTCATCTTTCATGCAAGGGCTAACCCCTGATGATTAATTAACCACCAGTAACAGAAGTAACTCTGCTGGGTGGATGAGCCTCAAGTGTTTAGGGTTATCTTCGAGTTCAAACTACTCCAAATCTGTGCTTGGGGATCGATTGCTGGAGCAAGTTAAGCCGACGATTTTGATGAGTAAACCCTCTGGAATAGAGATTGTTTTTAGTATGGGTACCGTAATTGTTATTGAATAAATATTGTCTATATATCATTCTACCCCTTGTGCGACTGGACTGGTGACAAGTATTCAATTCTAGTTGTCGAAGAAAAACGTCTAAAATATTTAAAAAAATCGAGTTGAATTTGTTTCGATATTTTCCATTGAGTTGCCTATTATGGGGAGAGTAATGGATTGTCAGATTATAAATTTCGTTTGATTTATTTGAATTTAGGATGAGAATAAATAGGCATTATTAAATTATAACAATATAAAGGGGAAAAGAGATGAAAAGAAGAACCGCTATTAAGAGCTTCAGTGCTGCCGCAATATTGACAATGGCAGGTAGCTTTTCAGCGCAGGCCGCAGTCAATGGTCCTGTTAATTATATTATTCCGTTTGGCCCTGGAGGAGAGTCAGATATTTCAGCTCGATTTCAACAGCCATTCTTTAAAAGCAAATTTGGACAGGATTTAGTTGTCTCCTATAAACCAGGTGGTGGTGGTGCCGTCGGTTGGGCATCATTGAATGGCCAAAATGCGGATGGTCTAACTATCATGGGGGTTAACCTGCCACATGTAATTATTAAACCGGCGCAAAAAAATGTCGGTTTCAAAACGGCTGACCTGAATACCTTTTACATGTTTCACTTTACGCCAGATGCATTAGTCGTAAAGGCGGATAGCCCATACAAAAATTTGCAAGATTTTATTGACGCAGCGAAAGCTAAGCCTGGGCAGATGACACTATCCGGGTCAGGCAAAGCCTCAGCTAACCATCTAGCACAAATTAAGTTCGACAAAATGGCCAATGTTAAGACGACCTATGTGCCTTTTAAGGGTACTGGGGCGGCTGTCGCTGCTATGTTGGGCAGTCAGGTAAAAGCAGAGTGGGGTTATACGACTGTTGGTGCCAAGCAGGGTGAGGCAGTACGAATGTTGGCGGTTGCAATGGAAGAACGTCATCCGTTGTTTCCAAATGTACCGACCTTTAAAGAGCTTGGGTACGATATGGTTGGTGGCGCCTATCGAGGTATTGCACTACCTAAGTCTGCGAGCGCAGCTACCACGAAAATGTGGTCTGACATGATTGGTGAGATAAATAAGGATCCAGCATTTGTGAAAAAAATGCTAAATGGTGGATTTGCGATGCTGGACGTCGATACCGCTGGAATGGCTAACTTTATGAAGGCTCGATCTGCTGAGTATTTGAAAGACGCGCGCGAAGCTGGTTTAATTAAGTAGTATTGGTTTAGGGCGGGATAGACCATGGGTTTTGATAACTTCCTGGCGGCATTAACACTGACGAATCTCGCGTTCGCGTTATTTGGTGTGGTAGCCGGTACCATAATAGGGTCTATCCCGGGCCTTACCGCAACTATGGCCGTGGCAGTGCTGGTTCCCATTACGTTTAGTATGGAGCCTGCCTCGGCACTTATTTTATTGGGTGCCATTTATACCGGTGCCATTTATGGTGGTGCTTATGCCGCCATTTTATTAAATACACCTGGCACGCCTTCCGCAATCGCAACTACGTTTGATGGATACCCGATGGCAAAACGAGGTGATGGCGATCTAGCTGTCGCTCTGGCCTGTTTTGCTTCTGTATTTGGTGGTCTGGTGGGCGCATTGGCATTGTTGTTTTTAGCGCCACCACTATCGGAAGTCGCTCTCGCTTTTGGGCCTAATGAGTATTTTTGGCTGGCTATTTTTGGATTGTCACTGATCGCATCACTTTCAAATGGCAATTTAATGAAGGGGTTAGCTGGTGGTGCATTTGGGCTTATTCTTTCCACTGTTGGCGTTGCTGAAATTTCGGCAGATATACGCCTGACATTCGGCAGTCAGATCCTCATTAGTGGGTTTGGTGTGGTGGGCGCACTGATCGGACTATATTGTATTCCGGTATTAATTGATCTCGTTGCAGTGCCAGATAGACACCTGAAGATAGAATCTGGTGTTAAATCAGTGCGAATCGGTGAGGCCGCTGCGATTGCAATGAAATCTAAATTTAATTTATTACGTTCATCAGTGATTGGCACACTGGTGGGTATTTTGCCTGGTGCGGGTGGTTCAGTCGCAGGGTTAGTGGCTTATTCAGAGGCTAAACGCAATGCCACGCCAAATCAAAAGTTTGGTGAAGGCGAACCTGATGGTATTATTGCTACCGAATCTGCCAACAATGCGACGGTAGGGGGCGGGTTTATTCCAACATTGGTGCTTGGCATTCCTGGTACGCCACCTGATGCGGTTATTCTGGGTGCTTTGCTGGTTCAAGGGGTTAGAACCGGACCAACGCTATTTCAATCGGGTGGTGATTCTATCGCCTATACCTTTATTTACGGGCTATTGATTGCCACGGTTCTGATGTTGCCAGTGGGTTTACTGATTGGTCGATATGCTTATAAATCGATTGTGACCATTCCTAAGGCAGTATTAGTACCGACCGTTGGTTTCATGACGATCATCGGTACGTTTGCGATACATAATAGTATTTCAGATGTCGGGATTATGATTGGATTGGGTATTTTTGGTTGGATCGTCGGACGCTTCGGGTTTTCAGCCTCGCCCATTGTGTTGGGTTTGATTCTGGGTCCTATCGCCGAACAGGGGTTTGTTCAAAGTTGGATAATTGGTTCTGCGACCAACGACCTGATAGGTATGTTTTTTGGCCGCCCCATATCTCAGGCTATTGTCGCATTCACCCTGTTGTCGCTTTTTTATCCTTTGTTCGTCGGAAGACGACAGCGAGCGAAGAAATGAGCCAACATAAAAACAAGGGTAAAGAAAGCGCTGAAGGCGGTAATGTAGGGTCCACCATTGTTTCAGTGTTTTTTATTCTGGCCGGTTTTCTAACCTTGTACGATACGCAATCCTATAGTGATGCAGACTCCAGTGTGTTTCCTCAAGCAGCCGCCATATTGTTGATAATATGCGCAACGGTTTCGACCATTCAGAACCTTATTCGGCCAGTAACAGACGAAGGCTTTGGCAGAGGTAGTTGGTGGCGTCGGATTTTGCTCGTGACCACGATGCTCTTGACCTGCGCCGCAATGACTTATATCGGATTCTTATTGGCTTCCGCTATCGCTTTTATAGGCGGCATGATCGCAGCAATGCATGATAGATGGTCGATCAAAAAATCGATTATTTATTTGGCTTCAGGCGCATTAATCATGGTGGTATTTTATCTGCTATTTCGTTATGCCCTCTATGTCCCTTTACCTTAGGGTTTGACGTTGTAAATCAACGTATTCATCTGATCGGCTGATTCAGCATGCTATTTAATATTAGATTACTTTAAAGTGCCCATTCCACTATGCGCCTAAACCCACCTCATCCGCTAGAGCACTCGATAGAGTGACATGTATCCAGCGCCTGTCGACGCGGTTAGTTCTGACATGAGTGCAGAGCCCACACAATGTCTCGCAACATTAATTGCTGCGCCATCTTCAGGTCAAGGGAAGACGATATATTGTGCGGCACTGGCAAGGCAGCTACGAAATCAGGGTAAGCGTGTTCAGGTTTTTAAACTAGGGCCTGATTACCTAGATCCGACTATTCACGAAAAGGCCAGCAGTCAATCTGTTTATAATCTCGACTTGTGGATTATGGGTGAGCAGCATTGTCGTGATTTACTCGCTAATGCAGCTGCTAAAAATGATGTAATTCTGATTGAGAGCGTGATGGGGTTGCATGACAATCAACCCAGTAATGCTCAGCTCTGCCAGTTGTTTGGTTTAACCGTTACATTAATTATTGATGTGGCTAAGTTGGCTCAAACGGCTGCTGCGATTGTGTCGGGAATACGTCAGTATGATGTTGGTGCCAATATTACTGCGGTCATTGGCAATAAAGTGGGCAGTGATAATCATGACCTACTAATGCGGTATGCCTTCGGCGATTGTTATGCCGGTAGCATTCGACGTGATTCGCGTTTTGAAATTGCTCAGAGACATTTAGGCTTAGTTCAAGCAGGTGATATTGAAAATCTCGATCAACAACTCGATCAGGCTGCAGACGCGCTTGATGAATTTAAAATTTCTGCCTCGCTTTCCAATATAACGTTTTTACCTCCGAGCTTACCTAAAAAGAAACCTGCAAACAAAGTAGAGACTAATAAATTGCTTGAAGGCAAGGTAGTCGCAATAGCTAAAGATGCTGCATTCAGTTTTATTTACCCGATGAATATCCAGGTATTGGAGAACGCGGGAGCAACGTTGATGTACTTTTCACCGCTTAATAACGACGTTTTACCAGACTGCGATGCGCTCTGGTTGCCCGGTGGTTATCCTGAACTGCATATCAAGTCGTTATCTGATTCGACACAAGCTCGAACGAGTATCAAGGATCATCATTTGGAGAGCAAGCCGATTCTTGCGGAATGTGGTGGCATGATGTATTTATGCCATAGCATCACTAACACGACTGGTGACAGTGGAAAAACCTGTGGCATTTTAGATGCAAACTGCGAAATGAAAACACGCTTTCAAAGTGTTGGTTTGCAGGCAGTGGATTATGGGCAGGGTGAGATTAGAGGACATTCATTTCATCATTCGAAAATTGCCTCCAGTATTGGTTCTAATCTGAAGCCCGAAATATATGCGACCCGTCAGGACGGCCGCCAGGGAGAGGCCATATATAGTGAGAGCAATACCAGACTCAGCTATATACATCACTACTTTGCGTCAAATATAACGGCGAGTTCTTTCCTGTTTTTGGACGCAGATTAAATATCCACTCGCTCAAATTTCTTGACGATTAATAGTCAAACTTTCTAACAACCGTATCGATAGATGCCAGGGCTGTGGACGACAGGCTGCGTTAAGTTGGCGTTATGATACCGATAGCAGATTGAAAAAATTTTGTATTTTTGGGGTGAGGAATACAGCGTCTCTTTCGATCTGAAATGACTATTTATTAGTGATCATATGCTTGTAGCTCTATTCAATGTCATAGGGTCGCGTAAAATTGTGGCGCTATCTTTACTAGTGCTATGGTGTTAGGTTGATATGAAATTAAGCCTTCAGTGCTCGAAAGAAGGCATGCAAGGATAATTAAGTAGCGCGTATCTTTACATATAACAATTATTAGGGGGGGGGTTATCAGTAATATCTCAGAGGAAGAGTACGAAATTGGGCAGGATAATGTTACGCCGTTCGGGTTTGATATACACAACCCGGTTTTCATAATATCGGGTTTATCCATCATTGCTTTCGTTATTATTACGCTAATGTTTCAACATGGGGCAGCTGAATTTTTCGCCTGGTTAAGGTCTGCAATCACTGGCAATTTTTCTTGGCTTTTCCTTTCGGCCGGTAACATTTTTGTTATTTTTGCCCTAGTTGTTTGTGTTTCTCCGTTAGGCAGGGTTCGATTAGGTGGGCAGGAAGCAATACCTGATTATAGCTATGTTGGTTGGTTTGCGATGTTGTTTGCCGCCGGTATGGGTATCGGGCTTATGTTTTTCGGCGTCTCAGAGCCAATGTCACATTTCGGTTCTTCGATGGGTGGTATTGCAGTAGGTGAGAATGGTATTCGAACCGACTGGGCGCCACTTGGGGCCGCTGCTGGAGACATTGTAGCAGCTAAAGATTTGGCAATGGCTGCGACTATCTACCATTGGGGATTACATCCCTGGTCAATGTATGCTGTTGTTGGTTTGGCGTTAGCCTTCTTCTCTTTTAACTGCAATTTACCACTGACTTTACGTTCTGCTTTTTACCCACTACTGAAAGAAAGAGTGTGGGGCTGGCCGGGTCATATGATCGACATAATAGCGGTATTTGCTACATTATTTGGTTTGGCGACATCACTCGGGTTCGGTACTCAGCAGGCACTGGCAGGATTCAGTTATTTATATGGTTGGGGTACAGGGAATGTGGCAATGGTGTTACTCATCACCTTCATTTCCGCCCTCGCAATTATATCGGTTGTTCGAGGTTTGGATGGTGGTGTGAAAATTCTGTCTGAAATTAATATGGGTCTTGCACTATTGCTATTGCTAGTCATTCTTTTTCTTGGGCCTACTGCCGATATTCTCTCGACGTTGATGTCTGGTGCAGGTGCTTACGTGACCGAGTTTATCCCATTATCAATGCCATTTGGGCGTGAAGACGTTAACTTTTCTCAAGGTTGGACTTCATTCTATTGGGCCTGGTGGATTTCATGGTCACCATTTGTAGGTATGTTTATCGCTAGAGTATCGCGTGGTCGAACTGTACGAGAATTCTTGGCCTGCGTTATTTTGGTGCCAACTGTACTTTGCATCGTATGGATGGCAACTTTTGGTGGAACTGCTGTCACTCAGGTTATTGCAGATACCGCAGCGCCAGTTGCTTCTGCAGCACAGGAAATAAAATTATTTCATATGCTTGCCGACTTTCCATTGTCAGGAGTATTATCTTTAATCGGTATTGTTCTGGTCTTGGTTTTCTTCGTAACTTCATCTGATTCTGGGTCGCTGGTTATTGATACTATTACTGCCGGTGGTAAAACAGATGCACCCGTTTCACAGCGAGTTTTCTGGTGTGTATTCGAAGGGTTGGTTGCCGCTGTACTGTTGTTGGTCGGTGGTGCCGAAGCATTGAGTGCACTGCAGGCTATGGCTGTATCAACCGGGTTGCCATTCACCTTAGTTTTACTGGTCATGTGTATTAGCCTTTGGATTGGTCTTAGCAAAGCGAGTAAGGAAATTGCTAGGTAAGCGTTTTCTCTTGTCGTAAATGTAAACCCCGCTCCTTGTAGCGGGTTTTTTTTTGCCTATTGCAACATTAAGTAACCTAGACTAATCGAAAGAAAGTGATTCACTCCGACTCTGAGGAAGGTCACCCGACTAGGATGTAAAGTAGGTGGTTGATATAAGAGGACGTTCATTTCATCATTCGAAAATTACCCTGGGTGCTGGGTCAGCTTTAATCGTCAAATTAATTGCGACCTGCCAGAATAACGCCAGGGAGAGGGAGCGTAATATCCACCTCTGTTGCATGCATCATTATTTTGCATCGTATATTCTGGTGAGTGCCGCACTTTATATGCCTGAGGCTTAGTCGGGCTAGTGTTTGCACCGATAGGCTTTGCTAGTGACTAAACTTCTCAATCACGGTTTTTACAAACGACACAGCGGCGGGAGACAGGCTTCGGTCTGTTGGCGTAATGATGCCAATGGTGCGAAACAGACCGTCATATTCAGGGCTGAGAAATACGACGTCTTGGCGGTCTTCGGGAACCGCAAGCCGAGGTAGCGTTGTGATACCGACGCCTGCTGCAATCAGTGCCAGTAATGACGTGGTATTTTGAACATCGATTTCGGCTGCTGCAACGATAGACTGAAATGTTTCATCTTGAATATGATGGCAAGTGCCGTTGGCAATAAAGGTTTCGGCTGCAATGTCATCCCAGGTAACCGGCCTTTTTAATGAGGCGAGTGGATGTGATTGACTACAAACAATGCCAATGGGGTCAGTTAACAAAGGGTGGCAGTTGACTGAGTGAAACTCCTTGCGTGGACTTACAATGCCGATATCAATATCGCCTTTTTCTACCAGATTGTTGATGTGGGTCGAGCTATCGTCACCGATCGATAACGTAATATTGGGATGTGATGCGATAAACTCGGTCAGTAAATTTGGCAGGTAGCGGGTCGCAAATGATGGCACTGCCGCTATATCAACCCGACCAAATCCATTGCGAGCATAGGCATGGATGCTATCCACGGCGCTGTCATAACGTTTGATTTGTGCACTCGCCACTTCAAATACATAAGCCCCAAAAGGTGTGAGTCTCGATTTGCTGTCAGACTCAAACAAAGGGCGGCCGAACGCGCTTTCCAGATTGGTAGTTGTCATCGATATGGCGGAGGGTGATCGGAACAGACGTTTTGCTGCCGCACTAATGCTACCGAGTTCCGCGACTGCGACAAAGCAACGTAAATGCTCTTGTTTAATCATTGCTTAATATGACACACTTTTGATTCAGATTTACTGAAAACTATAACAGGTTTTTATGATTGTCTGAATATGGACACCGTTTAATAATGATATCAACAATAATAGTGGGCAAAATAGCTCGCAGTTCGGAAAAGATAGCATTCAAAGTTCTAAGTATATTAATTATGAGTTGAAGATGTTATCCAGAAAAGGACGATTCAAATGCGGAAATTGACCAGAACTGGATGGTCGGGTGGGAGTTGCTTGAAGTCGCAGTATAGACAGTAATTGAGGCATATTTCCCGCTTAATGGTTGCGCGAATTATCTCACAGCGGTTCGCATTAATAAAAATAGATTTAGAAAAATTAAAATAAACTGATTCACAATGAATCGTTCACTACTTAAAAAAATAGAGGGGAGAGTATTTTGGCTATTTCACCACCGTTAAAAGAACTCAATATAGAGCTGTCGAAAGATGGATTCTATACTGGGTTTAATAGTTTAGTTGCACTAGCATCGAAGCTTATCATTGCATTGATCGTTATTTGGTGTGTTGTTGACCCAGAGGCTGCAGGAGCAGTCCTCGGTGACATGAAGAGTTGGTCGTTTGCCCATTTGAATTACTATTACACTTATGCAGTGGCATTCTTTATTATTGTCTGTATTACCATCGCAGTTCATCCTACCTGGGGAAAGATTAAATTAGGTGTTGCTGGTGAAGAGCCTGAATTTTCAAATTTCTCATGGTTTTCAATGATGTTTGGTGCCGGTATCGGTATTGGCATGTTAGGTTACGCTGCAGGTGAGCCCATGTGGCACATTGCAGATAATCCAGATATTCGAATGAGCGCGATTGCGGTCAAAGAGGCATTGACTGCTGCTAATGTCGTGTTAGCCGAGGGTGCTGACCTTTGGGCGGTGTATAGTACACAGGTAACTGCGGGTACCATTAGTGCGATTGATGGCCTTGTTTTGCCTAAAACAGAATCGGCACTTGAAGCAACTTTTAAATATTCCTTTCTACACTGGGGTATTGGTGCTTGGGCCTGTTATGCATTAGTGGGCATTTCTCTTTCCTTCTTCAGCTACTCTCGTGGATTACCATTAACAATTCGATCAACGCTTACACCTTTGTTTGGTAAGTCTCTCGAAGGTAACCTCGGTCATATAGTCGATATCACTGCAATCGTGGCGACAATTCTGGGTATTAGTCAAACCATTGGTCTAGGTCTGGCATCATTTTCATCTGGTTTACATAACATTACTGGTGCCGAGTGGCTTTTAACCGATGGAGCGCCTTCGACGGCATCTTTATTGGTTGCGCTAGGTGTTGTTATGATATTTTCAACCCTGTCTGCGTTATCAGGTGTGGGTAAAGGAATCAAATGGTTGAGTAACATCAATATGGTTCTATCCATGGGCTTGCTATTATTCTTTGCGATCTTTGGCTCTACAATGCTAGCGATGGAATTACTGGGTAAAGGCATCTTTACTTATGTGATTAGCCTGCCTGCATTAACTTTCACTGTATTCCCTGCTGATGGCCCTGGCAGCCCAGGTGAGTGGCAAGGCTGGTGGTCAATTTTCTATTGGGCATGGTGGATTGCTTTCGCACCTTTCGTTGGTATCTTCCTGGCGCGTATCTCTAAGAACCGTACTATCCGCGAGTTCGTCGTTGGCGCGATAATCGCACCATCATTGATGTGTTTCCTTTGGTTCACATTATTGGGCGGCACTGCGATAGACCTTGAGTTGAGTGGTGTGGCAGAAGGCGCAATTTTTGCTAAAAGCCTGACAGCACAGCTCTATGCAGTGATCAACGTCATGCTCGATTCGGGGCAGGGTATTATGTCCTTCCTGATTGTAATCTTGCTATTGACTTACCTTGTAACGTCAGCAGATTCAGCGGTACTCGTTGTTAACACGATTACTGCTGGTGGTTCTGATGAAGCTGCGGGTAGAGCTCATATCATTGTCTGGGGTCTTATCTTAACTGCCGTGATCGGTGCATTGTTACTGGCTGGTGGTTTAAACGCGATTCAGGCTGCGATGATTATCGGTGCGATACCGTTCTCCTTTATGATGATCCTGATGGGAATTGCGTTGATTAAAGCGTTATACAGAGATGGATTAAGAGCAAATGAGTAACATCTGAGAGAAATTTGAGTGATTGAGGCGTATCAATTTTTATACGCCTCAGAGCCAAACCTCTCTAGACATACTGTTACCTGAAGCTGTTTATCGGGTAACAATTGATAAGGTGAAAAAGCCGCCATTTTTTATTGCGGCTTTTTTATTTTCAGGCAAATATATTAAATAAGAACGAACATTGATATTGATGAATACAATCTGTTTGCTGTTATCGTTTTACTTACCAATATCGTTGAAATATTTTAAACAATGTGACTAATAAACCTCCTGGCCCGTCTATGGACTAGGTGCCCCTGAATGAATCTGTGACGATATCTTGTTCTCGCGATGTACTTCTATTTCGTTATTATATCGATCTTGTTTTTTGGGTGGGGCCAACTACCGAGGTTTGAGCGCAACCAGGATGAAAACCCATTGCTCATTCGAATTATTTAAAGATGTGATACAGAATAAAACGACGCATCGATACAGACCTGGCGGCATAAAAGCAGTCTCTGATTAGTGTTCGAAGGTATACATCAAGTCAGCACCATGACTTTCGCCACTTTCAGCTTTTAACAGCCATTGGTCTGATATTTTGTAACGTAGGTTGAGGGTATTATACAAACCGATCAAACCGACGCCGTAGCTGACATATAATTGAGGTGATAGATAGCGCCCAACCACTAGCGAAGTCTGGTCACCACCGTCATTACTTTCGATACGCATTTCGTCTAGCCCAAAGCGATCACCTATGCGCCGTGCGAGTTGATCACCACCCGACAGGCCCAGTGCTAGAGCCGCTTTGGCCATCATCGCACCATCTTCGTCAGAAGCTGATTCCATCGGCCGACCCAGCAGTAAATAGGACAGAGTGTCGGTATCACCCATGGCAGGAATTGAAAATAACGTTAATTGGGGTTTTTTTAGCCTGCCATTGACCTGGATACCAGAGGTTACGTTGCCAGTCTTTCGCACGGCACGGATATCCAGCCCTGGATTGGTAAGTGGTCCACCAGTAAATAATAGTCGGCCACTTTCGATATCGAGACGCTGACCATAAGCTCGATAGCGACCTTGTGGTATTTTAATTTCACCGGTACCGCGGGTAAGCTGTCCCACTTCCTCTTCAATTAACAGCATTCCGCCCAATCGGCCTTCAAAACCGAAACCAAAAAAATTAACACGATCACCCAGAATCAAATTGACTTGACTAGTAACCTGCCACTCGGGCTGCGCAGTCTCGGTGCTGTCGATGATCACGACATCACTGGATACCTGTGCCGCAGTGGTGATATCTTTAGGTTGCAGCTTGGCATAGGGTATTGTTATGTCTCCTTGAACATGTATCGACCGATCCTTCAGTTCAATGATCAGGTCGGGTGAAACCACCACTGTCGCTTCGGGTATGTTTGATATTTCCAAATTGTCTCCTTTAATGCTTAACCGTGTTGGCCAGCCGGTCGCAGCATTGAGTTGACTGCTACCATCGATTTTCACCCTACCGTCGCCTGAGCGGGCTTCGATCAAAAATTTAAACTGGTTGTCGTTATCGGACACGCCTAATAGACTAATTTGGTTTATGTCCAAGCCAAGCCTCGGAATAATAGCCGAGGCTTCGGTAATTTCGGCGCTGGCCACCAGCCTAGGTTTGGCAAGTGTTCCCTCGGCGCTGAGATTTAAAGCTAAAGAGCCTTTTAACTGCTGGATATCTAGCACTAATGCTTCGATGATGGCCAATTCATTAAAATTCAGTTTGGCTTTTGCTTCGACTGGCTGGCTATCCCAGTTCAGCGTTAGTAACTTTGCCTTTGGCAGGCTAAATTGAGCGTCAATATTGTTGCCATCACCGATCAGTATTTCAGAAAAGCCACTGATACCTTGCTCGTCGATTAACAGGTTTAATTTAGAATCACGATACGGCCAGTGTTCAAACTCACCTTCTAGCAATGGGTAACTGATGGAGCCAGACGGCGCAAAGAGCTGAACCCCTCCGATCAGACTATGCGGTGCCTTATAGTTTAATGTAGCAGTGGCATTAAGCTCTCCGCCGATTTTGGTATCGTGTGGTAACGAGCCCCGGAGCAGACTTGCGATGTCGAGCGATTTAGCCTCAAGGCTGACCTGACTGGGCCACCCCTCAGCCTCATTCAAACTTGTGTCACCCTGCAAAGTGATACTACCCCCACTAGTTTTGGCGTCAGCATGAAAGTTTATTTTTCCATGATTTTCACTGTGAGCATCGATATTGAGCTCGCTTAAGCTGAGTTTGATAGCAGGGATGTTGAGGCTACCATCGAGCAGTGTTACGTTACCTTTTAGCCTTGGATTAACCAGGGTTCCAGATGCTGCCATGTCGAGCTCGAGACTACCTTGCAACCCATCGATCTGTTTAACCATTGCATCAATTGGGCCTAATTCACCGGCACTGAGTCTGGCGTTTGCCTGTAGGGTTTGCGTCTTGAGATCGAGAGCAAGAATATTCGCGCCCGGTAGCAGGAGTTGAGCCTCGAAATGATCGCCATTGATTAATTCGAGGGTAGTGGTGGCTCGAATGTCCGTCTCTTGGAGGTCTATTTCAAGCTGGGCAAAACGGTATTTAAACTGCTCAATTTTGTCGGTTGTGAGGGTATAAGTTGCTACTCCTGGTGGTAATTTCAGGTTAACGTTGCCCTGTAATTGTTCTGGAGGATGATATTCAAGATTAGCACTGGCGTCCGCCAACCCCTTAATTTTCAGACCGGGTGGCAATAAATCTGCTAATAGCTTCAATGGTAACTGGCTGACATCAAGGCCGATTTTCCAAATGTCGTCTTTTGCCTCAATCTGGTTGCAGATTTTTCTTTCCTGGCCATTTACCATGCCACCTTCATGACTATTGTCATGTTCGCTGACCAGGCAAGTATTGTCGATTAGCACTGAATTTGTGGATAGATCTATATCAGAGGGGCGCTTCAATTTCCAGTTTAAATAATGGCGGGTTTGGATATTGGCCTGCATCAACTTTCCTCGCCAATGCTTATCTTGCAGGGTTCCATTAAGGCTGAGTCGGACATTTGCTTGAGGCGCGACTGCATTAGCGTTAATGCGAGTCGAATCTGCAAAAACTCCAAAGGAGTCTATTCTGTGGCCCCGAATATCAGCCCCGTGGCCCGCAAGTTCGAAGTTGAAATCATCGGGCTTTAACCAATCGAGTGCCAGTTTACCTTGCAATTGCTCGAGTCCGTAGTCTTGCAGTTGCAGCGAGTCAGCCTGGAAACTAGCTTTAATAGTCGGTGATTCCCGCACACCTGATAGTTTACCATTGGCTGTAAGCTTGCCTTGTGCCTGAGGATAAAGTTCAGCCAGGTTATCGCTATCGAGAGACCATCGCAGATTCAGTGTTTTACTCACTCGACCCTCGACGTTGAGCCTGGTATCCCCAGAATTGAATTCAAACTGTGAAATGTTGAGCCCATTATTTTTCCACAACAGTTGGCTCTTCAGCGATATTGGATATCCCCTGAGTTGGCCCTGCAACTGAGAAATATTAGCGCTCGCAATTAATTTACCATTTTTGATTTCACCCTGGCTGATCAATTGCGCTTCTATATCACCTGGCCATTGAGGTAGCAGTGTCACTGGGTTGCCCCCAGCCACCGAGATGTCAGCGTTCCAGCTGAGCGCGGGCAACCAGCCGAACTCACCAATTGCTGACAATTGACCCTGTGCGGCGTTAATGGTTAGCGCTTCAACGCTAATACCTTTAAACATGCGCTCACCCTGCAGACTACTGAGTTTGAAGTCAGCTTTGAAGGGGCCAAATTCGGGGGCATTAGCCTGCAGTTGGCCGGATATCCTGGCCGATCTGATATCACCGTTGGCGGTTAGCCTTAACCGATCCATTAGAGGCGGGAATTTATTATCGATCAGAATACTAGCAATCAGAGCACTATCAATATGGGTCACTTCGAGCTCTGACTGCCAGCTCAGTTGAGTCAGCAGTTCCTGAAGTTCGAGGCCCAGTGTCATTTGCACCGCACCCGTTAAATTTTGGCTTAATTGTGTCGATTTGATATCTCCAGTGATATTACCCTGGCCTTGGATCTGCGCACCCGAAGCTAGGGTGGCGTCCCAGCTTAAATCGATATCATGTGGGTAATTTTCCACAGGGTCTATTTTACCTGTCATGTTGATGTTCAGATTCTCACTGTTGACCATCAGTTGTTTTATCAACAGGCCCTTCGTTTGTAGCGTTGCAGCGACCGAAATTTGATCTATTTTGTATAAATCGCTGGCACGTCTAATGTTTATATCATTGATTTTTACGCCATCTAGACCAAAATTAAAAGGCAGTGATATTGAAGAGGATGATGTTGGTTCGGGGGCAGAGCCGGTACTGTCCAATATTATGATATCTAGTGACTCTATTTGTAAGTCTGAGACATCAACACTGGTATGTAATAAAGCCCAGGGGTTCCAGCTTAGACTGATTTTCCGAGCATTCACGAGCTGGCTTTGAAGCTCGTACTTAATTTCCTGAATAGTGAGCGGACCGATTATTTTACCGGATAAGCCTGTTACTGATAGCGAGTTCGGCAGATGAGGCTGGGCTTTTTGGTAAGCCCAGTACAATCCGCTTTCAGTTGCGACCAGCCAGAAGCTGACAGATAAAACAGACGTAATTAAAAGCGTTAGTCCGATTAAAAGCCGACGTTTCATAAATCGGGGCCAATGTTGATATGGATTCGCCAGGGGTTACCATCCCTGCTGACGGCGCTGGCGAGATCGATACGCACCGGCCCAATCGGTGATTTCCAGCGCAGACCAAAGCCAGCACCCTTTTCCAGATCATCATTTAAGTCATCTATCGCGTTACCGACATCGATGAACACGGCAGCTCCCCATCTGTCATTTAAATAATGTTCAAATTCGATACTACCTAGTACCAAATTACTCGCACCAACGACTTCTCCATTGTTGTCAGTTGGACCGAGTGACTGAAATCTAAAGCCACGAACACTTTGAGCACCACCACTGAAAAAACGCACGGAGGAGGGCAATTGCTCAAAACTGGGTGTTATTGTCGTGCCGAACACACCACGGGTAATGACTCGATTACGTGAATTTCACGAATTGATAAATTTTCGGCCGACTTGAAATTGCTCAAAATCAGTATCAGATTCCAGGCTCTCGTTGGCGCCGCTTAAACTCAGGTCAAAGCGTATGCCGTCGAAAACATTGATGAAATTACTACCCCAGGTTCTACTCCAGCTGATTCCAGGTATCAGCAGTGTTGAATTTCCCTGATCGTCACCAGATACAAAGTCTTCCTGCTGATAATTGATTGCCAGAGTCTCTCTCCATTTGCCGCGACTATGTTTTAGACTAACACCTAGGCTAATCAAAGTGCTGTCGGTATCTTCAAATTTCTCCCTGGTTTCACTGATGCTATAGATGACCTGATCAGTTCGGGGGTTAAATACTGGAACCCGATAACTAGCGATCGCACTATGTCCCAGTTCTGATACTTCTAGGTCGGCATTGAAACGATGACCACTTTTGTTAACGCGAGGCATCAACCAGCGGAATCGAGCACGAGCACCGGTATCGGTTCCAAAACCAAGGCCTGTTTCGTAACGATGTTTTTTTCTTGGTTTGAGAGAAACAGTAATCGGTACCTCATTGCTCGTCGGCTTAGTTTTACGAGCAGAGACATCGGCAGTTTGAAAATAATCGGTATCGTTGAGTGCCTGCTGGAAATCAATTAATTTATCCAGACTGTAATAATCTCCTCGATTAAAAGGTATGAAACGTTGCAGCAATTCATCATTCAATACATCTTGTTGCATTGATACCTCGCCAAAATAGTAGCGAGATCCACCAGCATAATTTAAATAAACACGAGCAGTGTAACTATCCAGGTCTATTTCAACCCGATGTTCGGTAAATTTAGCATTGAAATAGCCAAGTTCGATGGACAACTTTGCGAGGTCAGCCTTGAATTCTTCGTATTTAAGGTGGTTGAAGCTGCTGCCGGTTTGTAGTCTATTGTTTTTCAATAGCTTCACAAACTCAGGGTCCTCAGACATCTCGGAACTAATAAGGAAATTGAACTCCGAGATCGGTAAGGGAGGGCCGGCCGCGATAATATAGCTTGCCTGCCAGATGCCAGAATTGGATTTAATCAGACTGGATTCTATTTTGGGTCGATAATATCCAAAAGGTTGCAGTGCGCTGGAAATTTCCTGAAGCGCTTTTTGGTGTAGGCGCTGCAGGCGACCAGTGGTTATTAATGGGTGGTTTTTTTGTTGTTCGATACTCAAGAGCAGCCGCACATTCGTCTCAAGTTCTGTGCTGATACCTTTGATTTCGACCGTCACTTGAGTTTGTGCGACGACCGGCAAGCAGGAAAGGTATAGCGCTAATGCTAACATGAGCAAAAATAGCTTCGATCTGATTGAGTTAAAACCGGAAGAGGTGAGCAAGATTAAAGTTTTCGAAGGAATATCAATGTTGTGTCTGTCAGGAAGTAATCGGCAACTCATGCACGCGTGGCATCAATTATCTTTTTTAAGACCCAAAAAGAGCAAGGCTATTGAGTTTAGTAGTAAAAAAAAGCTGGGTAAAGACAAACCGACCCATACCTGAGGTTAATACCATTTTTCAGTTTATAAATAGTGGCCTGACAGGCCACTATTTCAGTATCCACAATGGTCAGTTCCGAACCGTCTTCGTAAATTATGGTTATCTTCACTACTTCATCCTATTAGATAAGGTTCCTCTATCTCATAGGTCACAAATTTAAAAATCATGTAAGGCTCCGGCGCTTATCAATTATCGAAAATAGCCAGCATTAATCGAAATCAGGGGCATAGTGACAGACTTATTGAGGGCTTCCTTAGGGAACTGATCGCCATCGATGTATCATCTTAAATTGCTCAGTTGATTGACGAAAGTATGCACATCTTTTTTCGCGTCCAACCGAGGATTCTTAGATCATTATTTTTTCAATTGAGTGGAACATGGTTTGATTAAACTCGATAGCAATGGCAGTGCAAAGCACTGGGAAAATGTCAGGCGACGTCTGTCTAATTGGTGCTCGCATTTAATTGTTTTAACGATTAAGCAACATAATTTCCGTGCACTATTAAAATTCGTGCTTATCCTCGCTGGCCTGTCGACAGGCTTTGCCACCATATTTCAAATACTAATGGCTTACGAAGGCCAGCAGCACTCGTGGATAGCTGGTTTTTACTGGACTATGTCGACCATGTCGACGCTTGGTTATGGCGACATTACCTTCACCTCGGACCTGGGACGACTGTTTTCGATTCTGGTACTGCTATCGGGCATGATATTCCTACTGGTTTTATTGCCGGTTACTTTCATTCAGCTGTTCTACGAGCCCTGGCTTGCATCTCGCGCGGTCGACAATATTCCACGGTCCGTAGCTGCCGATATGAAAGGGCATGTGATTCTGACCTTTTACGATAATGTCGCTAGTGTGCTCATCGAAAAACTAACGCTCTTCAACTACCCCTATGTTGTTATTCTGCCCGAGCTAGACCAAGTAATGCGACTGGAAGAGAAAGGTATTAGAGCAATCTATGGTGAGTTAAACGACCCTGAAACCTTTCGCAATGCACGGGTAGAGCGGGCCGAACTGGTCGCAACGACCCGCCCTGACGTGGTTAATACATCGGTCGCGTTTACGGTTCGTGGTATTACCGATAAGACTCGGGTCATTGCGACAGCACGAGAGCATGAAGCGACCGAAGTGCTTAAGCTCGCGGGCTGCACACGTTTGCTAGATCTTAGTCGTCTAATGGCTGAAGGGCTCGCTCGCAGGGCTATTGGTGGTGGCCAGTTCACCCATGTTGTTGGGCAAATTGACGATTTACTGGTTGCTGAGGTTGTCGCCAGCCGCACGACCCTGGTCGGTCAGCCTTATTTGGCGGCACAGCGAGAAACCAGTGTCAGTATTGTTGGTTTCTGGGAGCGCGGGAGTTTTCAAATCGGCCAACCGGAAAATACTGTTGAGGCTAATGCTGTTCTGGTTCTGGTCGGTTCACGTCAACAGCTCGATGAGTTCGATAGCCTTTACCAGCTTGAAACCATGGCTAAGCCTTCCACTCCCGTTATTATTATTGGTGGTGGTCGGGTTGGGCGCGCTACTGCAGCTGCGCTCAAACGACGAGGGATCTCCTACCGAATTATCGAGCAGATGCAGGAACGGATATTTGACGAGGAACATTATATCTGTGGATCGGCTGCGGATAAATCCATACTACAACACGCAGGTATCGAAACTGCATCCTCGATCATCATCACCACTGGCGATGATGAAACTAATATCTACCTGACTATTTTTTGTCGGCTGCTGCACCCGGACATTCAGATAATTGGCCGTGCAACTCTCGAGCGAAATCTGGCAGCGTTGCATCGGGCTGGATCTGATATCGTCATGTCTTACGCATCTATGGGCTCGAACGCTTTATTTAATTTGCTTCAGCGTAGTGATTTGCTGATGATCGCTGAGGGCCTCGATGTATTTAAAGTACCAGTACCTAAAGAGCTGGCAGGTAAGACGCTGATCGAAGCAAATATTCGACGACGTACCAACTGTAGCGTTATCGGAATTGATTCGCAGGACAAAACTATGACTAATCCAGAGCCCAGCTCGGTGCTGCCTGAGGTGGGTGAGATAGTGCTGATTGGCACGCCGGCTGGCGAAGCCGAATTTCTAAGGCTTTATTCTCCTGGGTAAACTGATTTGTTATTTGTCTGGAGTTATAAGTTCTATGATTGGGGCATTCTAATTGACTGAAAACTGCGCAGATATTTAACAATATAGGCTATCAATTAGCTGCGACTCAGCAGGAATATTGCTTGCTGGATTGAGACGACGTAGAGTTGCAGCCAGCCATTCGGTAAAATTTATAATATCGCTTCAATCAGAGAAATCTCAAAAAATGAATTGCCCCAAATGTTCTTCAAAGTTTGAAAAAATAGGTTTCGGTGTGGTTGACTTAGAGCGTTGCCTGGGTTGCCGGGGTCTGTGGTTCGATATGCTTGAAAAGGAAGACCTGGTAAAAATTGCAGGTTCCGAAGCGATTGATATTGGCAACGATCAGGTAGGCAAAGAATACAATCACCTTGATGAGGTTCATTGTCCTCAATGTAAGGTAGAAATGCTACCGATGGTAAATAAGGATCAATCACATATAAAATATGAGTCCTGTCCAATGTGTTACGGCACATTTTTCGATGCCGGCGAATTTCGTGACCTCAAGGAATATACCGTTGTCGATTGCTTTGTTGAAATGTTTCGAACGCTGCGATCTAATCTTTAAAGCGAACATTCTAATCCGACACGGGCTCTTCGCATCATAACTGGGTTTCAGCCAATCTGTGTTTTTGATGAATCTATGAATGGCGGCTCTACTCTACTAAGGAGCTTGCCCATGAAATTAGCGTTTCTATTGCCTCTGGCAGGTTAAGGCCTGGAAAATTAAGCGCCTAAATCATCACCGACAAACCACATAATGGACCTACGTTAGTTTTTTTAGTTAACAAACATCTGGCGTAATCGGCTTTGGTAGTGCACGGTTAACCCATTTATATGCAGTTATTATTGCTGTGCTTAATTGGGGTTTGAAAAATGAAATCGACCCCCATTTACATACTTCAAAATTAATAAGCAAACTATCGATTAAATTCAAGGTGAAAGGCATGAAAGACTACCCTCAACTAACGAAAATGGGTATCAATAATCCGGGACAAATAGTGAAATATATAGTCAATGGGATTTTGACCTATGATGTTTTAAGAATTACGTATTCGCGCAAAAAAGGATCGTTTCTGCCTTCAAGTCGTACTTATAAATTCCCCCGAGTTCAAAAAGAGATTCCTGCAAAAGATTCTAATGGTAAAAGTACTACTGTTATGGAAACTGACCCAAGTCTTCGCACCGCGATTGCTGAATTGACGGTGCTTCTTGAAGAAAAAAGGCAGGAACAGGATGTTAAAAATGATCTTCTCGAACAGGTTGCATTGTTAGAAGAAGATATCGCACTGCGGTCAGAATATATCAAGGAATTAATAGAACGTTTATAACGGCATATACCATTCAGACCAAGTTGAAGAGGTAATGTAAGTTAAGTCTGATAGCGTTCATTAAAGAACGCTGAATTAATCGCTGTTAATGCTGGCCATGTTTATTCTAATCACTGAAGCGTTGAAAGAAAGCGGAAAATGGGCTTTCCTTCGAGGAATCGATTGAAGGTCCCAGGCCATCAGCTTTCAAGCCAGCGTAATTCCGTGTCGCCTTTGATTGGTCTGTTTGTAATATCACCCCTTTAAGATAGGAATCAACATAAAAGTATGCGGATACGATGTTGTCTTTATTGGCCTGCAATAAGCAAATCTGAGTAATAAAGGAAACTGAATACTCATACCGACTTCAAAATTATTGACTGGCCCGATGACTTTGATTAAACCGGGCTAGATTGATCAGGCACTGTTTTCATAAGGACTTAGATACTTCTAGACTTCAGGCCTAATCAAATCAATGAGGTAGGTTATTTTCACCCAGGTAAAACTGGATTGAAATGGGCGTTAAATTTAGATTTACAATATTAATCCATATTAAAAAGTAGATTTGCTGAACGGCTCCTTTTGTTAAGGGTTGTCAGATGCCTGCCCACATAGCAATGCACTCGCACAATGGCACGAAGATTAGAGGGCAGGCGTCGGACAGGCCACCAGGGACGAAACCGCGGGGCGTAGCCAAGGTAGTGCAAGGTGGCGGGTTACTATGGGGATTTGAATGAGTCTAGGTGCATATCGGTCAGTCGAGGGTTGACTATTTTTACTCTGACACTATTTTTCATCGCTATTTCTCGATCGCGTAAACCAATATTGTGTGCCGATACCAGTCATAAAATAGCCATTTTGATGGTGACGATCAAAGCGATCCATTACCGGTTTTCGCCAGTAGTAAAGTTGACTGAACAATGAGTCGCGAATGACTTTAATCATGCCGCAATAGTCCTTGTTGGTGGGGCACGTGGCAACTGACCACGTTCGAAGCGCTCGATGATGATCATAGGATTACCACAGTCCGTGCAGGTGTAAGTGGCTTGAGGCTGTTCAGCTACCTCATCCTGCGATGACTTCGTATGCTCACTGGCGACTTTATCCTCACGATTTTCTTGATCGATTAACAATGCTCGAGCCAGCCTGATGTTTTCTGCCCGCCGCGCGTTCGCCAGTAGTCCATAATGACAAATGCGGTGAAAGCCACTGGGTAATACGTGAATTAGAAAACGGCGGATAAACTCATGGGTCTTCAACGTCATGGTCTTAAAGCGGGACTGCCCTTTGTTACGGTAGTCTTTCCACTTGAAGGTAACGCCCCGTTCATCGAGCGTCAGCAGACGACTATTGGCGATCGCCACTCAATGGGTATACCGTGACAGATAAGCTAGCACGGCTTTTGGTCCTGCAAAGGGTCGCTTCGCATAGACTACCCACTCGATCTGTTTCATCGGCTTAAGCCAATTGGCGAAGGTTGCCTCATCAGCCAGCGACTGGTGCTCACCAAAGAACTTCAACTCACCCGCTTGAAAGGCCTTGTTGAGGCCTTCCATGAATAACCGTCTAAACAATCGCGACAATACTCGAACCGGTAAAAGTAGCCTGGCCTGCAACTCACCCAACGCTGACCATTCGTGGATAAACCACCACCAGGGACAATGCCATGCACATGTGGATGGTGTGTCATCGCCGACATCACCTTGAGCTGAGCAAGACTGATATGGCCCGCATGAGCCTGACGCCAACGCTGACCGTGGGCGCGGAAAATATCGGCGACCTCCAAACTGGAAGCGGGCATGGCTTATGTCGATGGTGGCAGAATCTCCAATGGACTGGTGACGGCTTGAAGCAAGTCGGTGGCCACTTGAGCATACAACGTGGTGGTCTCGAGTTGGCTATGACCGAGCAGTACCTGTATCAGCCGGATATCGACCTTCTGTTCGAGCAAGTGGGTGGCGAACGAATGCCTCAGCAAACGCATCGAGACCCGCTTTTCGATCTCAGCAGTAGCGGCGGCAGCGCGGATGGCACGGGACAACTGACGCGCACTTAACGAGTTAACTGGGTTTTGGCCGGGAAACAGCCATCCACCGTCGAGCAGTAACCCCCTGGCACGCCCTTCTCGCCACCAGCAGCGCAGGATATCCAGTAACACTGGTGAGAGCATGGCATAACGATCCTTACGTCCCTTTCCTT
>CAXMOZ010000178.1:0-1724 GCA_964195315.1 uncultured Acidimicrobiia bacterium
AAAATAGTCAGAGAATCAAATCGCCGTGAGCCAACAACCCAAATCTACGTAAGCCAAATGTAATTTTTACACTGATAATCATTAGCCGACCCCTCAGATCGGTGGTAAAACGAAGTTGCGAGACTTTGTTCACCACTTTAATTCGGAGAAGGCTAATGACTGAGCTACTTTATTGCGGAATCGATTTACATTCAAATAATAGTGTTGTTTCTATCTTGGATAAGAACAGTAATCAGGTGTATGAAAAGAGATTGCCCAACGATCTTCCTATTATCATATCTGCACTAAAACCATACAAAGAAAATTTACAAGGTTGCGTTGTCGAATCAACTTACAATTGGTATTGGTTAGTTGATGGACTCATGGAAACGGATCACGTTGTTCGCCTGGCACATCCTGCAGCGATAGAACAATACAACGGCATCAAGCATACCAACGATTTTACTGATGCTCGTTTCCTGGCACATTTGCTTATATTGGGCATCTTGCCCACCGGATATATCTACCCGAAAGAATCGCGTGGTATCCGAGATACATTACGGAGAAGACTGATGTTGGTTGATCAACGGGCACGGCAGCGTACAAGTTTACAAAGCCTTTTGGCACGCCACACAGGGAAAAGATTGAGTGAAAAACAGCTGCGCAAACTAGATTCAGAACAGTTGCAGGAGCTACTTTCCATCCCTCATGCAAGCTTAATGGCAGAAGCATCACTCTCGGTTATAAGTTCAATATCAGAAGTGATAAATCGTTTAGAACAATCAGTATCGAGACACTGCGCTGAGCAAAAAACGTATCAACTCTTAACAACCATTGGTGGCGTTGGAAAAATACTGGGCGCTACCATCGCACTGGAGACCGGTGATATTCAACGTTTCCCGAGCGCCGGTCATTACCTGTCTTATGCGCGTTGTGTCAGTTCACAAAAAATCAGCAATGGAAAAAGAAAAGGTTACGGTAATCGTAAAAGTGGTAATCGTTACCTGGCGCTAGCATTTATGCAGGCAGCCCACCTGGCTGCCATTTGGGAGCCAGCAGTGAAGCGTTTTTACCAAAAGAAACAAACTAAATCACATATCATGATTGCAAAGAAATCCGTGGCGGGAAAATTGGCTCGAGCCATTTATCATATGCTAAAAAATGAGGAGCCGTTTGATGTGAATAGAGCATTCGGCTAAGCGGTTATGTGCTGTGCTGGCAGATCTCATTTGGGGTTGGTTTTGAACCATTTACACTGATTATCGTCAGCACAGCACCTCATCGCTAGATTAACTAGAGTTATCGTAAGCGCCTCGACCGTGAGCCCTGAGAGGGTTGGAATCACGAATCTGATAGCCATCACTCTGTCCGTGGACAATTGGACACAGGTCGAGCACCGATTATTTTCTGGGGTAGATGACTACCAGGGGTGGCAAACATCATTGAATAATGCTGTTTGCCGAGGCCTTGAACTAGATGGGTGACTGATGCGCTTCTTTCGGGAAGTAGCACAGACGAAAAGAAAATCCGGATGCGAGGACGAAGCTTGAGTTAACAGTTCTTAACAATATTGGGGTGGCAGACTCAAGAAATACTCTCGCCCTGTTGACCGGGGACGTCTAATGGGTGACCCCAATTATTCTGACCCCAATTATTCATCAGAGTCCTCGATACTCAAGCTTTCGTCAAATTCAGCGCCGAAAAAGGCACTGAAAGTTGTCATGGGCCAGGGGCTGTACTCAATC
>CAXMOZ010000179.1:0-1546 GCA_964195315.1 uncultured Acidimicrobiia bacterium
CCGAGAGGTTAAAGACATTGATACCCCAGCTACTAATGACGATTTTAACAATCCAGAAGATTGAACATCTCTAAATGAAGTACTGCTTTGACAACACCGATGCCGCTGGAGTGCCAGCCCATTAATGTCGGCAATGTGCCGATAAGAGACTATTTGGATGACAAATTTCGGGCGTCTCGAATGGCCGCTGCGGTTGAAAGCGGACGATTAGCTTCGATTGGATTAGATGCTGTCTGATAGTTCCGGTTCTAATTATTACTTCATATTGACTTCATCACATCGGTGGCCATTTTCACCAAGCTCAAAATTATAATGTGATCGCCAGTTTATTTAGCCTTACTTTCATGCTTTTTCTTCATCGATGGATAAATCTTACCGGGTATCAGTGCACCGCCTTGCATTGACTGGGCCAGTTGAATCCACTGTGCCGGAGTTAGCCCTGACTTTGAACTGGTGCTTTCAAGTTTTTCAATACGTTGCTTAATGGACGGCATTCGTTTTCTCCGGTTTCTAGTTTTGTCATACCTTGGTCAATCTCTGCAATTTCCTCGATCCGAGCAAGCGATGCGATGCTGCCCAAAAGAACCTGTCCCTGGCTTGGAGTGATCTGTGATGAGCCGATAGCTGTCAGTACAGTGCGAGCGTCGCTCAGCATTTCGCCGCTTAGCGTTATATCAACGTGGCTGTCGCCTGCCTTCATCGGAGCAATGATTCGATCTAGCAAGAGCTTCGCTGCGGCCGTATCACCTGACTTGGCCTGTTCGATCATAGCGTCGATGATCTCAGGCGCACTCTGTAGGATGGCCTGTCGGATCTTCTGATGTGATGAAGAAGCGCGCGGTCTGCCCGCAGGGTTTCCACTTTGACCGGGTTTGAACTTTGGCACTATAGTCTCTGATAGTTGCTGTTATTTACAGAGAGTATCCTTACGGCCAGCATTTGAGAAATAACTTATCTAGGAATATTAAAGCTACGCCGAGCAATTAATTTTTAAGGTCGCAGCGTTTTTTCACTGGTACCCAATAATCGCAAGTATGTCGATCATCATCCCATAGGCCAGCTGGAGCTTCAGGTTGCCTCATACCACAGTGCCCTAAATGCGGATGATCAATGCGGTCAAAACTTAGACAATCTTTACAACTTACAAAGTAGCGGCGCGGTATAGGCTTACCCACTGAACGATTCGAGCACCAAGGACACTCTGATACATTACCAGCACGCCACAGCAAAACAGGCCCGCAATGATCGCACTCGGCGACCATGGTGAAATACGATGGAATAACGCCTTGAGCTACTTCTGACTGGGCGAGGTAGACCAATGCGTTGCGCACTAATAGGTCGGTGCTCGTTTTGCTTCTATTCCATAAATCAATGTCCTTGCTATCAAGCGCAGGTCGGATCTCGGCAAACGTAATAGACAAATTATCAATAGCAATTTTTATCGCGTTTTCAAGAATTGACGTAATCTTAGGTGGGTCGAGAGCACTCAGGGAACCCGGGGAACTGGCTATGTTTTTATTAACTCCTAGCGGTTCCCCCATTAGAT
>CAXMOZ010000180.1:0-3969 GCA_964195315.1 uncultured Acidimicrobiia bacterium
CATTCAGCTGTCTCATACCTTTTGATAAATTACTATCTGGGGTCTCAATCAATAAGTGGTAATGGTTGTCCATCAGGCAATAGGCGTGAACAAGCCAGTTAAATCGATCCACTATTTTTTCTAATATAGTGAGAAAATCAATTCGATCCTGAACATTTTAAAAGATAGCTTCTTGCCGATCTCCTCGCGCGGTTACATGATACAAAGCGCCTGCAAATTCAATTCTGATTGGTCTTGCCATGAGGAGATTATAGTTGGAAATAGTCATAAGACAAGACTTGACCCCTTGTTTTGCTCTTGTTTTGCTTAAGCTATATCCCTCCCTTTCTTTCAATTGGGTGAAATTCCGGCTGATTTATGCGGCATTCCGGTCGGGATTAATTCTGGGTAGAGCTTGGCACACTGCCTGTTCGATTCCGTTACGGGCAATACCCTGATCATTGAGTTTTCTGTCACCAAAAGTTTTCAATTCACTTAGATGTGCCCTGGTTTCTTTTTCTTCTGCACTATCCTGGGTCATTTTACGCCATGGCCAGGCGCTTGGTCCGAGATGAAGTGCATCGTAGGAATAGCCGAATTCTTCAACCTTTTCGCGGCCCATGCCCAATAGAACCGAGTTTACTCTTGCCTTTGCTGTGGCTTCGCCTAACTGCCCCAGTGCTTTAATGATTCTGGTGATAGTAATCATAAATATTATCCTTTAAGCTCAATGACGTCGTTATCGCAGTTCGCCCGAACTGTTTCCTGAAGCGTCTGATAATGCTATATATAGGAGTGACGCCCACTCGTTACAAACGAGTAATTGTTAACCAAAAGGTAAGCTAAGCTAGTCTGAAATTTAAATGGTCGAGAATTTGCCATTTTGTGCGCTTTGGAAGAGCTCTTAATCGGGAAAACGTAAGATAAGGGGCAGGCATACTTAAAAACATCTAATCCACAACCAGAAAAAACGTTGGTTTCATAAAATGAGTAGCAACTTGCGATCAAAAAATAGAATTTAACTGAAAAACCCGTTCTCCAGAGAGAGCTGCTCGGGAACTTTCGGAGCGTTCTCACTATGGTTGGCTATTGCGAGTCAGGCCGTCTTTTCAGAGTTCGTCGTTTTTGGCGAATTGTGAGGCGTAAAGCTTCTCAAACTACTGGCTTTGTTGAAGCCATTGTTGCCGGCTAATCGATAGCCTTTCAAGTATTGGGAATAGATTGATGGGAATGGCACTTCTTTTATCAGTTCGAATCATTCGGCCTTTAGCGTCCACTAATTGTAGATAGTCTTTCAAGTTAAATAAAATACCGATTTGTTCTTGAGCAGTCACATTACTGTCGAACTGAGCGAATGGCTTTAGGGGTAAATCGAAACGTTATAGTCGGTGCTGTTTGATTTCGTCATCAGTCGCTTTCTTTCGATCAAAACCAGAAGCGATACGCTCTTTAATGCTGGTGTGATCTGACGCTTCAGGTGTGTTGCACATACTGACACGAATAGGATTCAGATCGACGTAAGCCATACACGAGAGCAGGGCTTATTCACTCAAAAGTGACCGGTACAGCCATCTTCTTTATTCGCTTGACGCGCAATGGGTTCATTTAAATATTTCATAAACCAGCCTAAATCGTCCAAACGGTTACGGTAATGCTCAATAAGCCGATAGAGTAATTCACGGTCAGTCAGTTGATCTACTGTGTTAGCGCGTCATTGTTGTACGGCAGGCGGGCCGATAAATAGATGCGTCCAACGGTCGAGTACCTCATTATCCGTCCAGCTCTTGGCCTCTTGTGGCATCAACTTGATGGCGAAATGGATAGGGTTGAACATCATCGCATAGCTACAAATATCGATGGCAAAGAGTGACGATAAAATGCGAATACGGTTCTCAATCCACCGTCGGCGGTGCTCATAGTTTTTACCAGAATGAGCATCAAAGAGAAGAATAGGGACTTTGAATTATTTTTTTTGTTTGCAGCCTTATTATTCTACCAGTTCAGCTCGTGACTGAGAATCAAAGGGGGGCGAATGATTACAGGAAATAAAATAGACACCCATTCAATTACCGTATATTTCAAGATCTGCTGTTTCGGAAACCCCCCTGTCGCTGACCTCAGCTGGCAATATCCGTTACCGGCTAAAGACTCCCTACCGTGATGGCACTACACATGTGGCCGTTCTCACGCATCCATGTGCTACTTGGCATTCGTACGTCAATGCACTTCATATTTGAACCACTGGATTTCATTCCAAAATTGGCATCACTGGTGCCCAAACCGAGAGTCAACCTTTCGCGCTTCCACGGTTTTTTTGTCGGAATGCCGCACCATCCAAACAGTCACACCAGCAAAGCTTGGGGAAAGATAAACAAAGGGGTGATTTAAAAGAAGACAAAACGCCGGATGCACAACGAACGGCCATGACCTGGGCTCAGCAGTTAAAAAGAGCGTTTACCAACAGTAGGCGCTTTAGGCGACATTGATGTGTAAATTTGCTCTCGTTGTGGCGGTACAGTTAAGGTCATCGCCGATACGTCGGACCGACGTATCGAAGATCAACCGGTTATTGGCAAAATTCTGTCCCATCTTAAGAAAAACGAGGGGTTACCACTATCGCCCGATGCTTTGCCAGAAGCCAGAGCACCGCCTCAAACCAGCTTGCTTGGCTGACATCAGAATAGTTTGATGATTCTACTCGCTGGCACCAATAGACGGCAGGGTATCGCTATTGGCTAAAGATGGTTTCTGCTTGCAATGACGAAAAAATGCTTGAGAAATAGTTAGGGTTGCTGGGAATCCGGCTAATAAGACGAGGTTTTACTGAATATTGGAGATAATTCTGAAAATTGACATCAGTGGATAGGGCTTTTATCTATCCTATAATTCCCACCTTCTTCTAGAACTTCTCTATCTCAGGCCAATCATGGCTATCTACCAGTCCTTTAATGACTGCAATTTAATCTAAAGTTGGAAAGATTAGAGCCTACCGAAAATTATTGAGAAGATATTGAAGAAAGCTTTAAGAATAAAAGGTATATTATATTAATAAAGGAGTAGGGATTAATATGAAAAAATTTATAGGGTTCGTAGTTCTTGGTTTGATATGGTGCAATGTAAGTTATTCAAATGTCATTATGCAAGATTTAATAGATGTATTAGTCGAAATAAAAAAACCTAAAAGTCTAGAAATTGCTAACACTTTAAAAATGGTTAGCAATAATGACAAAACTTATGATTTGGTTATTAGAAAAGCTAATTTAACGCTCAAAGATGCAAAAAAAATTGCGAATGCAATCAATAAAGTTAGTCAGAATAACGGGCCAAAACTTCACACAATTAGTATGAGTTTTAACCAAGATCTAAAGGATGATGGTGTTATAACTATTCTAAACCAAATCCCCAAAACAACTTCAGTTATAGCTTTTGTTGAATGTGGAATAACTGATAAAGCAGGGCAAGCAATTATTGATTGGGCGGCAAATGCTAATTATCTTAATGGAATATATATAGAGGGCAATACTTTTTCAAAAGAGATGGAAGCAAAGTTTGAACAATTACGAACAGACAATCCTCAACTAACTGTTTTAAGTGAATGGGCTAGTGAAGGTTTTAAGCAGATGGTTAAGAAAAATTATAATTAAAAGCGCAGTTACATAGTTATTTTTACACCCTCGAGTCTTGTCTTTTGCCTTCGCCGGTTCATTGATTATCCGGCTAATACGCGAGTAGTGAATACCATAATAGTCGCCTATTTCTTTCATGCTATACCCGCCACTCGCGTAGCTTAACTGGATAGCCTGGTTTCTATTACCCGCTTTCTTTTCGTATTGTTGTAGTTATTTTGGCTTCGGCCTTTTTTGTGACTTCGGAATCTCGCTGAGATCTTTACCTTTGTCTATTTTTTCTTGTAGTTTTTGCACATAGCTTTCACTGCCTAAATAAATTTGATTCTGCAATGATTCCCAGGGTGACGGTTGATTTTTACCT
>CAXMOZ010000181.1:0-3088 GCA_964195315.1 uncultured Acidimicrobiia bacterium
CCGGGCTAACCGGTTGAGAAAGACGTAATCCGACTCGCCGTTCAGCTTGGGGCTAGTGTCGGTGCGCTCGAATTCCGGAAAGAGCATTGCGGGATGGCTAACGAGGCTGTAGGAAAATTCGAGAAACGGAATGCTGCCCAACCCCTTTCTGCTTTTTAAAATTTTGAACCACCATTTTATCTTTTTTCATATCCATTGTTGATGCTGCGCTTAGACTATCGATAGTTCGTTATATTATCAATATCGACTCGTTATAAGGCTCTTATTGTCGATTTCTAGTGGCCTATCAACCCCATTGTGGTATTTCTGTGTTCTTCCAGAGCTTTTCTATGTTGTGCACCATACAGTACAGAAGCCACTGCGCCGTCGCTTTGGCCTCGCCTCGTAAGCTGATCCGATTGAGACGTTTGTTACTCGTGATATTGCCAAATACGGGTTCGATGGTCCACATGCGTCGACTGTAAATTCGTCGACCTTCGTCGCTGTCTATTTTTTGTTTCATTAAGTCCAGGTAACTGGTTTTTTCTTGCTCTGCATTCAGAAAGGATACCTGCCTGCCTTGCTTGTCGATGGGTTTCTTCATGCAGCGCGTTTGTAGCGTGCATTCGCGACAGTCTTTTAGTCGGCCCCTAAATCGTGAGTAGGTGCCTCGTACCCCATTAAACTGATTACCAAGAAATAACATTTCTTTGCCCGATGGGCAGATACAAGTATTACTGTCTAGGTCGATAGTGAACTCACCACTGGATATCACCGCTTCTTTTTCGCTCTGATCCTTTCGCGTTTTCTTTCTCAGCTCTTTGTGTTTGTTATAAAGGTCTGATTCAGCGAACACTGGATTGCGCTTTCGAAATTGATTGTCGGGTATCACAGCATCGATATTTTCGTTGAAGATATAGGCCATGTTGGCTTCGCTGGAAAAACCGGTGTCAGCGGTGAGTACGACTGAGGTATCGAATATTCTTTCATCCAGATTTTTTCGAATACCTTCGACCATGGGTTGTAGTGTGGACTGTTCCTGACCTTGCCCGAAGACTTGTGCATGTAGGATGATTTGATGCTTTTCATCCGATGCCGTGACGCAGGCAACACCCTGGATGGTGCCCTTACTAGTCGTCATCTTTGCGGACTCATTATCGGTGATATTGCTTTGCACCTCTTTGGGTCGTTTGCCTTGTCCCATGCGGGGTTCATTGCTGGCCAGGAAGTCATCGATCTTTTTGGCATTCTTCATTAATGTGTCGATGGTTTGCTGCTTTTCCTTGTTGGGATTTCCGTTATCGCTTTTTCCCGCGTCATTGCTCATGTGCTTTTCGATAATAGATTGGGCGGCTTGTTTGAGCTTGTCTGACTTCTTACGCAGTTGTGCATGGGTGCCACTCCATTGTTTGGAAGCATCGGTCGGTAACTTACAACCGTCTATGGCAAAGTGTTCTTTGCCTATCAACCCGCTTTTGTCGCAGATCAGTAATACTTTATGAAATAACACGCCAATCGCTTCACAGTTGGTGCTGACAAAGTCTGCAATGGTCGTAAAGTGGGGCTGACGTCCTGCCGCCAGTGCGATGAACTTTAAATCTGTTTTGCACAAATTTTGAATCACTCTACTCGAAGTGTGACCCCTATAGTAAGAATAGAATATAACGCGCAGTAATAACGCAGGTGGGTAAGCTTTTCGGCCTACCCGTTCATTTTTATAGCGTTGATGGAAATCGTCTAATAGTTCATCTTGTTCTAGCAGATGATAGAGGCAGTACTCGAAGGTATTTTCACCTAAAACTTCCAGGTAGTTGATATCAAAAAAGACGCTTTGATTCAGATTATCATCGAGGAAATTGGACATACCAGACCCAGCTAAACGGGAGGATTCAATTTTAACAGATTAAATTCTATCGATTCAGTGATTAATCTATTTTCCTACAGCCTGAACGCCCCGCATCAGCGGCAAAGTGCACGCGTAGCGGGCACTTTGTCCGTCTGCATGCAATTGTTAGGCTGCTACTGTATGAAAACATCGTCGCCTCGTTTCGATAAAAACAAGAACCCTCCATTTATTGGGTCGGTAATTTCCGATAGATGTGATAGCGGGGTAGATGAATAGTGTGCAAGGGCAACCTTAATCGCTATCCAATGCGAGACAACAAGATTATTCTTATTTTTACCATTCGCAAATATGGTCTCCAATTCCTCCACCACTCGATTCTGTAATTCTTCGAATGTGTCAGCTCCCGGAAGATTGAATAAGTCCTGTCTCGTCCAAAAAGCCATGTTTTGGTCTGGATGAGATAGCGCAATTTCTTGACGTGTCTTACCCTCCCAGGGGCCAAGTTTGATTTCTCTTAGGTTGTCTTTAATAGCTACTTCTAGTTCCCTATCCTTCAATATTATTTCCAATGTGTCTCTTGCTCTTTTTAAGGGGCTCACATATGCATAATCGATTATATATTGTTCAAGCGATTTTTTTACCTCATTGGCTTGTTTCATACCGCCAGGGGTCAACGGAGAATCTTTATTTCCTTGCAATCTATTTTGCTTATTCCATTCAGTCTCACCATGTCGCACTAGGAAAATATTTGTTTCTTGGGGCATAGCCTGCAGCCTAACGGTTAAAATCACCGGCACAGCAAAAATGGCGTGCCACTTTTGCTGTGTCCGAGTGTATTTTTTTTTTAGCCTTACTGCCTAAGAACATCTTGAACCTCGGAATTAAATATTTCTTCTTCTGATAACGCTCTAAATAATGTGCAGTTTTTATCAGTTTTTTGATAAAGCAATATTGCCTCATTAATGTGCATGTCATCTATTTTGAACCATTCACGACTATACCTGTAAGGAAGGAATGCTTTTTTTAATTCATTTTCTACAACATCATAATTTTCAATGTGCATCCAATTGAATATGTTTAATTCAGTTTTTGCTTCTGATTGTACATCTCTTTTTCTTGCCTCTGGATGTTGTGTGGTTCTACCAATTTTATAAGCTTCTTCATTTAGAATGTTAAAGAAATAGACATAGCCTTTTTTACCTTCCTTAAAACGTAACCCGATATGATTATCTTTTAACCACTCTTTCCATATATCGATTATTA
>CAXMOZ010000182.1:0-16435 GCA_964195315.1 uncultured Acidimicrobiia bacterium
GCATTGTGATTTCTTGCAGATTTTTGCGGGACTTCCGATTGATGCCAAAAAACTCTATGTGCGCTTGTTAAATCGCAGTCACAATTTATTTCGCCAGGGAAAGCTAAACTACCCAGAAATCCAATCGATACCAACGGCATTAAAGCAGCTGGACTCGCTTGGTTTAGTTATTATCAGGCCCGAGGTCCAAACGGTCGAATTGATTCGTTTGTTCAATAAAGCCGAATTGCTTGCGTCACAAGCCAAATCGGCGGAATTACGCAAGTTCAAGCGTGGCGAGCTCGAAACCTATTTGCTATCACAAGCCGATTCAAATTGGCTTTCTCAACTGCAGCTAGGCGAGACCCTATTGCAAGTGCTAGGCAAAGACAGTTACCTGATCTGCCAAATGCTATTTTTCGGCAATCTAAATCAATCGATGACTGATTTTGTATTGCGTGACCTTGGCATAAGTCAGTACGAAAAATATATCATCGACCCCTCAAATCGGCCATATACCTGCGAGTTTGACATCCAGCAACACTGGTTGTTGCATAAGGTATATTGCCTTATGAAAACGGCAGAGCCAGATGATATCGATACACTGCAAACCTGTTTCGATTCACTGCCGACAGACCTCGCCGAGGGCAGTGCTTTGTTTCGCCACACGGATCGAATTAAAATAGATATTGCGCGTCAGCTCGAACGGCTCGGTCACTTATCATTGGCACTAAAGCATTATCGTCAATGCCATTTACCACCTAGCCGAGAACGCATCGCACGCATCTTAAATAGTCAGGGTCATTTTGAAGCTTCACTGACTTTATGTGATGCCATCATCCAACAGTCACTGGGTGATGAAGAGTTACAATTCGGTTATAATTTTGGTGCACGTTTGGTCAAACAGTTAAACAAACAACCAGCCCAAATAGAGCCGATGGACTCGGCTCTCGATCGTTACCCGGTTTTCAAAAAAAAGCAGTACCAACACAAGCCAAATTTGATCGAACTTGAGTTACCGCAACAAAAAAGCGTCGAGCAGGCAGTTGCTGACTATTACCTGAGGCAAAACCCCAACAATCTGTGCTACTTTGCAGAGAACAGCTTATTCACCGGTGTGCTAGGTCTGCTTATTTGGGACGTGATATTTGCACCGGCTAGCGGGGCTTTTTACAATCCTTTTCAGCATCGGCCCAGTGATTTTTATGCGGTTGATTTCATCCAAAAAAGGACGAGCGAATTCTCAGTTATTTGGGATGCCATTTCGTGCAATGAAGATATATTAAATCATGTCAAAATATACTGGGATAAAAAGCAGGGTTTGAAGAATCCACTAGTGCAATGGTCCTGGTTAAACCTAGATATCATTGAACTCGCCTTGAGCCGCATTGACTATCAGCATTGGCGTGTAATATTCGATCGCATTCTGCTCGACCTACGCAATAATCGTAGCGGTTTCCCCGATCTAATACTGTTTCCTGCGCAGGGCGGTTATCAACTGATAGAAGTCAAAGGCCCGGGTGACACGTTACAGAAGAACCAGCAACGTTGGATGCAGTTTTTCTTCGAACAAAATATAGACCACGCCGTCGCACGAGTTAGCTGGCACGCTGACGAATGAACCGGAGCATTAAAATCGCAATTAGGGAACTGGTCGATTTTTGCTGTCGTGGCGGCGACCTCGGCTCTCAGGATGGCCCCCCGGTTAAAGCAATCGATGGCATACGGGCGCATCAGAAAGTTCAGCACCGTTATAGAACACAAGCGAGTGCAGAGCAAAAGCTGCAATATCAGACTCGACTAGACAATACAGATATCGAACTGAGTGGCCGCGTTGATTTGTTATTCGCCGACGAGACTCCACCTAGACTGGAAGAAATAAAAACCGTTCAGCGCTTTAAGCAAGATCTATTCGCCAACCATAACGAAACCCATTGGGCTCAGGTTAAATGTTATGCTGCCTGTTATGCCATAGCTCAACAGCTAGGTGAGGTTTCCGTCAGTGTCAATTACGTTGACTTACTCGATTATCGCGAAAATCGACAGACTAAGATATTTACTCGCGCCGAACTTGAAGCCTTCCTGCAGCAAACACTGTTGATTTACATTCACTGGCAACAGTTACTGGCAAAACAAATTGAAGCAACCATCAATAGCGCGCAGCTACTCGCATTTCCATTCCCCGAATTTCGTAGCCAACAACGTCAATTCGCCACCGAGGTGTATCGAACCATTCAAAAAGGATCGCGTTTGCTGGTCGAGGCACCAACTGGCTCTGGCAAAACTATTAGCACTTTATTTCCCTCGGTAAAAGCCATTGGTGAGGACCTGGCTGATCAAATCATTTTCTTATCAGCTAAAACCTCGGGACAGAACGAAGCCCGCAAAGCAATCGATCTAATGATAGGAAAAGGCTTGTCGATAAGCTATCTGGTGATCAAGGCTAAGGCTAAATGCTGCAAATGTGTCCTCGATGATAGTGAGTTAGACCCAAATGGCAACTGTGGTCGCTGCATTGGTTTCTTCGATCGCTTGCCCGCCGCGCGCGAGGCCTTATTGCGAAAGAAAACCCTTTCGACTGAAATGCTGGAGAAGGTGGCGAACGAGTTTCAACTATGTCCCTTCGAATTATCGTTGCAGATGTTACCCTGGGTCGATGTCATCATTTGCGATTTTAATTATATTTTCGACCCTTTAGTGCAACTGAGTTATTTCAGAACCGATGATCGGCGCAAGATATTGCTTATAGATGAAATGCATAACCTGGTCGATAGAGCGCGAGGCATGTATTCGGCCAGTATTAATCGCAGTCAGGTACAAAACGCCTTACAGGCCAATAATAGTGTCTCGGTCAATCATGAAATTGAACGTGTCGCCAACGTGCTAGAACGTTGTTTTAGAGATCAGTCTGAAGCAGAGTTCGTTAGTGATGAAGTACCCCGCGCACTAACTCGGGTTACTAATAACTTTGGTGATCGAATCAGCAATGAAATATTCGATAATAAACGGGTCGATGCTGTGACCCTTGATCTGGCCAAGGCGATATTTCGTTTCCAGTCTATCTGCGAACTTTACGATGAACACCATAAGGTTATCCGTAAAAAACCCATTCAACAGCGTGAAATAGAATTACTTTGCCTTAATGCATTTGAATACCTGGAACAGATTTATCCGCTGTTCTATGCTGTCTGTGGTTTCTCCGCAACACTTAATCCGGCTAGCTATTTTCTACCAGCCTGCGGTCTAAAGAAAAATTCTAAAGCAATAACATTGACATCAAGCTTTCCTTTAGAAAATCTGCAGGTCAATGTTTGCAGTTATATCGACACGAGATACCAGCAGCGTGATAGTCAAATCGAGCATATTTGTGATTGTATTTACAGCTGTTATCAGGCCCGCAGTGGTAACTATCTGGTGTTTTTTTCGTCTTACCAATTCATGCAAAAAGTGCAGGATTACTTCGCGCAAAAATACCTCGACATCGAAACAGTGACACAGCAGAGGGGGAGTGATGACAAGCAGCGACTAGAATTTTTGTCCAAGTTTTTTGAGCGACAGAATATTCTGGGTTTTGCCATCATGGGTGGCATATTTGCCGAAGGCATCGATTACATTGGTTCGGCATTAATCGGTGCTATTATCGTCGGCGTAGGTCTGCCGCAGGCGAGCACAGAACAACAGCTAATCCAGAAAGATTTTGAAGCCATGGAACTTGACGGCTTTGATTATGCCTTCAGATTTCCAGGCCTTACTCGAGTACAGCAAAGTGCTGGTCGCGTCATTCGCAGTGAGAGAGACCGTGGCATTGTGGTATTGATTGACCGGCGCTTCCAGCAAGTGGGTTATCGAACACATTTTCCGGCCCACTGGGAAACGCAACATTGCAATAATTTAGAGGCGTTGGAACAATCGCTGAAAGCATTTTGGAATTCGTCCTAATGTTTCTGACAGCAATCAGCTAGCATTTAAGCAATGAGTATATAGTAGCTGTCGTTTGCTAATCACGTCAAAGTTTGGCCTATCGCAGGCTGAATATGATAATCTAGTTAAAATAATTTGTGTTTTAGCGTTTCAGAAATGCCCTGTTAATAGGTAGAAAGTTGTCAGATAAGCCATCATCACTATCTTTAAGAACCCGCTGATCAAGCCTAGATTGTTTTAGGCTGGTTGGACTTACCCAGGTTTCTTCGCAGCCCAAATTCAACCAAGCTTATCAGTTAAATTATATCTACTAACAAGCAGAACCATAACCAGAAATTTTGTCTAATAGTTTGTTCAACAGTAATAGACAATACTGCTACATATACCACTAATCAGGAAACAGATGAGCGTACAATCGCAAGCGGTTAAACCAACACCTAAACTCGATTCGTTGTACCACTACGACGAAGTTAGGATTGTTCATCTCGAACTAACCCACAGGTGCAATGCGGCATGTCCGATGTGTGCTCGAAACGTTTACGGCGGCCAGGTAAACCCTTCGATGCCGCTAAGTGAGTTATCACTTGAGGATATTAAAAAAATACTGTTGCCTGAATTCGTGGCTCAACTCAAGCGCATTTATGCTTGCGGTAATTATGGCGATCCCATGGTGGCGCGAGATTGTCTTGAGATCTTTCGTTATCTCAGAGAGCAAGGGCCCAATCTTAATTTATGCATGCATACCAATGGTTCCGGCAGGAAGCCACAATGGTGGTCTGAACTCGCCAGTACTATGAAACAAGGGCCACACTACATGCGTTTTGGAATTGATGGGCTTGAAGATACCAACCATCTCTATCGCCGTGGAGCCGACTGGAAGACATTGATGCGCAGCGCAGAAGCGTTCATAGCCGCAGGTGGCCATGCGGAATGGGATTACCTCGTTTTCAGACACAATGAACATCAAGTTGAAGAGGCGCGTCGTCTCGCGAGCGAAATGGGTTTTAAAGAGTTCTTTGTACGCAAAACAGGTCGTTTTATCGACGAGAATCAACTCGAAACATCAGATCGCTATCGGGTTCAGGACAAAAGCGGGAAATTTGAGTATTGGCTTGAACAGCCTATTAACACTGATTTTCTTAATCCAGCTTATAGCGAACTTGGTTCGGTTAAGGATAAATTTGGTAATTACGAAAACTACCTTGATCAAGTCGAAGTTAGCTGCAAGGTGGCTGGTAAAAAGCGCAAGATTTATCTGTCTGGACAAGGGTATGTCATGCCGTGTTGTTGGCTTGGAGCGACTTATAGTGAGTCTGATAATGCCGAGCGCCGACAATTTGCACAGTTGGTTGATGATAATGGTGGACGGCAAGCTCTGGACGCAAAGATTCATGGTTTAAAGGCGGTGATTGAAGGACCGCTATTTCAATCTGAGATACCCAAAAGCTGGAGTCTCGAATCTGTAGAAGCTGGAAAACTAGCAATCTGTGCCCGTACTTGTGGTGTTGAATATGATCCGCTCGACCATCAGCGTGATTGAATTAGAGTAGGGAATCAATTTAGGTCTGCAGGCAGAGTGATTAGCTGGTCTTCAACAAGTTTTTTTAGCCACGGAATCCACGGTATGACGCGGACGAAAGAAAGGGCAGGGACAAAAAAACGATGTAGGTTTTATTCGTTAGGTATTTATTGGGCTCCGTTTCGTCCGTCTGGTGCCGCCAGAACCCCGAGTAAAAACTAGATTCAATATCAGTCTAGATGTCAAACCTAGCATTACACTGCTCTGATTTTCATCCGTGTAATTCGTGGCCAAATAAGGTTTTCTTTTGCCCGTAATTTCTGCCCCTACAGTGGCCCAAGAATCGATAGATTAAGTGGACGTTGGGTATCATTAGCTTCACTTAAAGAAGCAGATAAGAATCGATCATGAAGCGAAAAAACATTAATTAACAATGAGTTAAGTCCTTTTTCGTTGGCATATTTTTCCTTTCTCAGCGCCGAGGTTTAGTCCAATTGAGCGGGCCATATGCCAAGCTAATGCGAGATTGCTAGAAATTGCTACTTTACCCGTTTGCTTCTCGATTTCAGGGATTACTTGCGCACACTTCATATTAGTGCAGGACACGAAAACTGCTTCAACCTGTGGGTTATCATTTACTAATTTAATCGCATCTCGCTGAATAGATTCAGGTGAAATTCTGCCAACAAAGCGATCTTCTGATTCATTATAACTGGCGGATGCGCTTACATTGATACCCTCTTCAACAAAGTGCTCAATCATTTCGCCACAAACTTGCTCACTATAGGGCCCAAGATAGGCAATATTACTTGCGCCAACTGCATCAAAAGCAGCTAATGCTGATTTGAGTGGGTTTGAAACAGATTTAGTTGGACGCTCTGCTGAGATTAATCGCGCTATTTTGTCACCACCAATATGAAGTGAACCAGAAGTGCAGCCATACCCAACCGAGTCAAACTCAGTTTCAAATGGAAACAGAGACATTGTTTTACCTAAGTGTGCTTCCATTTGTTTCAGGGTTTCAGCCGTCACTTCGTTTTCAAAAGGAATCCGGTTAACGAATAAACTCACTTCTTGGCCTGCATAATAATAGCGAAATTCATCTTCAATCGTGACATCCGATTGCAACACGATTAAACCGAGTTGTTTCACATGGTCACGAGCAAGTAGTTCGTAGTTAATTTTTTCCATTTGCCTTAACCTTTATAATTAACGCTACAAATATTCTTTGAAAAAATGTTAAAAAAACGCAGTAATGGCTACCTAGCCAACGATTTCTTTGTATAACTCTGGATCAGTTGCGCCCTCCGTACCAATCATTAGAATCACTGAGTTCTCATCAATATTGGCTGACTGTGCAAGTTCTGGATTATCTATCATCGTCTTTAGAGTAATCAAACCCGAAGCTGAACACTCGCCGCCAACAATGTTGGGTCGCTCACCTTCAGACTTTGCCAAATAGCGCATCATCGGTTTTACACCTTCATCGCTCACAGTAACTACATGACTAGCGCCATGGCGTAATATTGGCCAGGCTAATTCAGACACTTCACCACAAGAAAGGCCAGCCATTATGGTTTCATCAACGATATCTACCAGATAGATTTCATCACGTTGCATGCTCTCTAATACACAATCCGACATATATGATTCCATCACAATCACCTCGGGCAAATCCTCACGCCAGTATTTCCAAAAGTAGGCCATTAACGCACCAGCCATACCACCACAACCGGCTTGTAAAATGATATGCGTCAGTTTTTCTTTTTGTGCTTCTAATTGCTCGATCGTCTCGGCGGCTAATACGGTGTAACCAGCCATTACTTGTGTGGGTATTTCGCGATAACCTTCCCATGAGGTATCGGAAACAATTTGCCAGCCATGTTCTTCGGCCATTTTAATACAGGCTGCAATAGAGTCATCGTAGTTACCGTCGACACGATGCACCGTTGCACCATTAGACGCTAAACTGGCTGCTCGTCCTGTGCTAACGCCTGCATGGATAAATATATGACAAGGAATGTCCTTTTGTTGTGCGCCCCAGGATACCGAGCGACCGTGATTTCCATCGGTTGCAGTACATACCGTCAGTGGCGAATCATCTCCTGCAGCAGCACGTGCTTCCAATACATGCTGTACCGCGTAAGCGCCACCTAAGGCTTTAAAAGCACCTAAGTTCAAGCGGGTTGATTCGTCTTTGTAAAAAACTTTGGCGACACCCATTTGCTTTGCAAAATCATCTAAGGAAATCAAATCAGTATGCTTGTAATCTGGCCATTGCGTGATCGATTGAAAAGCTTTCTCGCATTTCCCTTCAGGAAAAAGTTCGTCGGCAACCTTGTGCATCGCATTGTTTTGCAGAGGGTTTTTATAGTAATTTGCATATGAATATTTCATTTTTTCTCCATGCAACAGGGTTTAAGGGTAGAAAAGCCTTGGAAAAGGTGAGGGAATGTCTTTCTACTTGTAACTATTAGGATATCGAAAAATTATATCAAAGCCAGTTGATGAAAAAGTATCGGGTTTGATCTTTTTTTGACTATAATCCTTCACTTTGAGTGATTATGTGATCTATGAATATCGACAAGGCAGACATTGCAATTATTAACGCACTGCAAAAAAATGCACGAGTTGGCATTGAGAAATTAGCCGAGCTGGCTTCACTCTCTTCTGCTTCTGTGCAGAGACGGCTAAAAGCATTGCGTGAGAGCGGCATCATTTTGCGTGAAGTTGCAGTGATTGACCCGAGCAAAGTAGGGCAGTCAATGAGTTTTGTGGTGTTGGTTGAATTAGAGCGAGAAAGACGTGACCAGATTGACCAATTTATTCGTCGAGTATTAAGGGAACCCCAAGTCCAGCAATGTTATTACGTCACAGGTGAGGCAGATTTTTGCTTAATTTGTACCGCACAAGACATGGATGATTTTGAGGAATTGACCCAAAGGTTGTTTTTTGGAGATGCCAATGTGAGACGTTTTAGAACTTCGGTTGTTATGGGTCGTAAAAAAGTCAGTATGGAAATTCATTTGAAAGAAAATGAATGAGCTTGTAATCTTTATATTTTTAATGAAAGTGATGGTGTCAATTAGCAGTTTTGGCAAAGTATAGTCAATATAACCAGCACACCGTGTTCAGTTTCTATTCTTTAGGAAATCGGCTCATCCAGTTAAACTAATAGCCCTTAACTGAGCGGTATCAAACAATTAAAGCAGGTTACACAAATTAACAAGTTTAATTCGAAACACCTTGAATATGTCTAAATTAAAGATAGGAACAGGTGTTGGTAAAAGAGCCAGTTAATGAAGATAGACTTTGTGATTAGCCTTATACCCTGATTTTAAATTCGGTAATATTCACGTGCTACCAGTTTGTCAGGTTACGTCTAGTCCATGGCTAGCACTTCAATTGGCACCGTATATCGGGCTTTTTTAACAGCCTATCGGCTTTCATGAGTATTTTTATATTTTTTAACTAAGGTTCGAGACATGAAAAAACATTGTGGCTTTACTCTATTAGAGTTGATTATAACCCTTGGCATTATTGGCGTAGTGACTGCCATTGCGGTTCCATCGATGGGTGTTTATATCAAAAATGACCGCTTGACGACCAATATTAATACGCTTGTCTCTCATTTAGCCTTTGCGCGGAGTGAAGCGATCACCCAAAGCCAACAGGTTGTCTTATGTGTAAGCACAAACGGAACGAGTTGCACGGGTACAGACTGGGCTCTTGGTTGGATCGTGTTTTCAGATTTTGATGCCAACGGTGCGGTGAATGGTGCAGACACTGTATTGCGTGCGCAACAGGCATTGGAGGGTGATAATACGCTAACCAGTACTACTATCACCACCCAGGTTATTTACGATAATCGCGGCTTTACTTCTACACCAGCAGGCACCTTTTCACTCTGTGATGATCGAGGTACTGCGAATATCACAGCCAGGGCCATTTCGAATTCGGGTCGTGTCAGAAAAGTTCAACCTTCGGAGAATCCAGCATGTTAAGTATCTCCCGTCAGCAGCACGGTGTCTCGTTGGTTGAATCGATGATAGCGCTTTTAGTCATCTCAATCGGTTTGCTGGGTATAGCCGCTTTGCAAGTGACTTCGATTAGTCAAAACTCGAGCGCTTTTCATCATAGTCAGGCTGTATGGGCAGCGTATGACATGTCGGATCGGATTCGGGCAAATAGTAGTTCTTTTGCGTCCTACAATGGCATAAAAACCAGTATTGGTTACAGTCAAGATTGCACAGGTATTGCGAATGTCTGTACTAGCGCTCAAATGGTAACGGCTGACGCCGCTGACTGGGAAACAATGGTCGGTAACTTGCCATCAGGTCAGGGTCAGATCATTGCTCAAACTAATCCCAGCGAGTTGCTAATAGCTGTGATGTGGGATGATGGCGGCACGCCTGGTGGCGGCTCCAATGGGGCAGTCTGTCCTGTCGCTACCTTGTCTTGTTATACAGTGGTGGTGGCACAATGACCGCATCTATACTACCCGCCGTTTCGGTCAAGACTAAACGCCTACAGTCTGGTATTTCGCTGGTAGAAATACTAGTTTCCCTGGTGATTAGCCTGTTTTTACTGGGTGGTATTATCCAGGTTTATCTTGGTAATACCTCGACCTATAAATTTGCCAATGCACTTTCTGAGGTTCAGGAGAATGGTCGTTTTGCACTCGAAACAATCAGTCAGGATTTGCGAGCCATCGGCGATTGGGGATGTATTAACTTTAACCCTGCAGTCATCACTAATATCAATAATACGCTCGCAGTGTTGCCGGGATTTAACGCTGCTTTACAGGACTTTGCAGTAAATCCTCCGATCAATGGCACTAACGATACTGGCGGTCTAGCTACTACTGATACATTGACTATTAGCGGAAGTAGCCCAGGCCAGGTAAATATTACCGCGCCATTTAGCACACCTGCGCAAGCATTTCTTACAGTCAGCAACCTGGGGTCATTTACGGCTGGTGACATTGCACTAGTAACGCGCTGCGGCGCTAACGATCTTTTGATCCCTCAGGAGGCTGATATTTTCATGGTTAGCGGCATTGATACCGTCAATAGCAGGCTTAATCACGCTACAGTGCTAAGCCAGCAATATCAAAATGACGCGACGATAAAGAAATTACAAACTGTCACTTACGCTATCGGAGCAGGGACTATTGTAGATGCCACAGGTTTGCCGCAGCCGACTCTGTTTCGCTCCCTGGATGGAGTTAATCAGGCGTTAATTGAGGGCATTGAGGATATGCAAATTCTTTACGGTATTGATACTGATGGAATCAATACCGCTGCTCAAAACTTCGCCAATCAATATGTAACCGCTAATAATGTAGCTAACTTTCGCTCGGTAGTTTCGATCAGGGTGATGCTTCTAGTCCGTTCAACTGAAGACTTTGTTACTGATCAATCACAGGCCTATACCTTTAATAGCGCTACGCCTGTTACCGCGACGGATCGCCGAATCAGGCAGGTTTTCACGGCCACTATTGCATTACGTAATCGAGCGGGAATTGAAAGATGATTATTTATTCTCAAAACAAACAGCAAGGTGTCACTCTGGTATTTAGCCTGGTGATTTTGGTTACGCTAACCTTGATCGGAGTTTCATCAATTCAAGGTACACGTACTGAATTAGCTATGGCCGGTAACCAACGTGAATCGAACCTAATGTTTCAGGCAGCAGAGATGGGATTGCGGGCCGCAGAAGCAAATATTGTAGCTTCCAACACAAACGGTGACTTTGCAAATCCGGCACTCGGCTTGACTACAGTAGCGCCACAAGCTGCGGGATATAGCCCCAATTACTTTGCCACCGCTACCTGGGCAGCTACCACGTCACAGGAAGCCGGTACTGGTACCTATAGTTCGGCGAAGCCTCGTTATATTATCGAATATCTCGGTGATAGAACGCAAAATCCACTGGCCGCTTCTGTCAATATTGGCAGCTATGGAGGGGGGCAAGCAGGCGATACTGTGTCGATATATCGCTCTACTGCAAGAGGTGTGGGCTTGACTGGCAACTCGTTTCGCTACGTTCAGTCTTACTTTGGCAAACTAGCCCCTTAATATTGCAACGCTCAGGTAACCAAGATGAAAATTCAAAAGTTTAGAAAAGGGTTGACCGCTGTCGCTTCAAGCGCACTAATTACGTTAATGAGTATGCAGTCTGCATTTGCATCACCGGGCGCTCTAGCCACGGCACCTTTGTTCGTGTCTGCGCTGGTTGAGCCGAATGTTTTTTTTACGCATGACGATTCCGGCAGCATGAATTGGAATTTGATGGTTCAAAATGGAACCGCAGGATTCTTTACTAGAAGCGGTTTACCGATTGTAGATCGTAGACTCCGCTATTTTTATAATCCGGATTGGCATTTCAATACGAACGTACTACCACCACCAAACGTGGCCTGGGCCCCTAACGTATGGGTTCTTCGTAACCATAACGGTAATAAAAATTACTATAACCCCGCAACTACCTATGTGCCATGGGCTGGCACAAAGGCTGATGGCACGCCAATGTACAGTAATGCCGATCCAACCGCTGCGCTGAGAAACCCAAATGCACCAACAGGCGATAGCACAAACCTAACTGTCAGAAAAAATTTCCCTGACTTTGACAATTGTGGTTGCTGGTTAAATGGTGTGAGCTATCTGCCTACTTATCATGTGTGGACTGACACGGATGGCGATGGTGTCATAGAAACCACCGATGCCAACACCTTGGTTGAAATTGCGGCCGGCACGACTGAGATGCAAAACTTTGCTAACTGGTTTGTTTATTATCGTAATCGTGATTACGCTGCAAAAGCATCTATCGGTCGTGTCATTAATAATACCGACGCTACCCGCATGGGATTTGAGGTATTCAACGGCCCTGAAGAGAAAGATTTAAAGTCGATGACTAATATCACCAATAAGCGTGAAATGTTAGAAGCGTTTTATAATATCAATCCTGGAGGTGGCACACCGGCGCGATTGGCACTGAAGCGCGTTGGCGAGTTGTTTAAAACGACGGGTTCTACCGCTCCAATTTTGCCCCAATCCAGTGGTGGTGAATGTCAGCAAAATTTTAATATAGTGATAACCGATGGTTTTTGGAATGGTGGCGACCCTGGTGTTGGTAATACGGATGTTGATGCAGGCACTGGTTCGATATTTGATGGTGATAAAGTCCAGTCAAACGATAAAGGTAATTATGCGGATGGATTCTCAAACACGCTAGCTGATGTTGCAATGGAATATTATGAAAACGATTTACGCCCTTTACTGGATGATAATGTTCCAACAACTCCTGGAGTTGACGAAAATAACAAGCAGCATTTAGTCACTTATACTATCGCCTTTGGTCTTAATGGTTCTCTGGACCCTAAAACGGTATCACCGCTAGATGCTGGATTTGCCTGGCCCAAACCAGTCTCCAATCAAAACTCTACGGTTGATGATGTATGGCATGCAGCCTATAACGGCCGCGGTAAATACTTAAATGCTCAGAACCCCGCGGAGTTAGAGAAGTCACTCAATGAATCGATTTCAGATATTGCAGAGCGCACGGCGACTGCTGCCGCAGTTGCGGTTAACTCGGCAAAGCTAACTACCAACTCGGTGGTTTATCTTGCCGAATTTAATACCAACCGCTGGCAGGGCAATCTATATGCATTCAAAATTGTAGATTTAACGCTTGGTACATTAGCTTCTACAGCGTCTTGGGCTGCCGGTACTGTATTGACAGCTAGAGACATTACTGCAGAACCTCGTGTTATTTTGACTTATGATAATACCGCCGCCGTACCGGATGGTGTGCCATTCCAATGGGCAAGTTTAAATGCGGGTCAAATTGCAGATTTAAGTATTAACCCCTCAGGCAATGTAGATACCGATACCACCATTGCACCGAAACGCCTCAATTTTTTACGAGGAGATCGATCTAATGAAGGTACTGGTGAATTCTTTAGGGAGAGAGCTTCATTGCTCGGTGATCTGGTCAATTCGGGTCCAGTTTTTGTTGGCCCACCAGATCTTAACTGGCCTGACACGGCTCCGTTTCCTACGACCTCTCCGGCTCGATATTCTGACTTTAAAAATGGTAGTGCAAAAACACGAAACAGCGTGATCTATGCTGGTGCTAATGACGGTATGTTGCATGGTTTTTCAGAAACTCTGACAGACGTTAATGGTGCCATTATAGCTGGATCAGGAGGCAAAGAAGTGCTGGCCTATATTCCCAGTGTTTTGTTTTCAGCGGCAAGTAGCAGTGATGGCTTGCATTATCTAACTGACCCAAATTATCAGCACCAATATTATAATGACCTCACGCCCACTGTGTCGGATATTTACGCTGATTTAGGCACGGGCTTAAAATGGAATACGGTATTATTAAACGGATTGCGTGGCGGTGGTCGCGGTATTTATGCATTAAATGTAACCGACCCAACTATCTTTAGTGAAGCAAACGCAGCCGATATTGTGCTGTGGGAATTTAACAGTACACATGATGCAGACCTCGGTTACACCTATAGCCATCCACAAATCGGCAGGGCTAACGATGGTAGTTGGGTTGCTATTTTTGGTAATGGTTATAACGATACAGGCGATGGTAAAGCCAAGCTTTTTATCCTGAAGATTGCAGAAGGCATCGATGGTATTTGGAGCGCTACTGATTATATCAAATTAAACACTGGTGCTGGTTCAACAGCTATACGTAATGGCCTCGCTACTCCCGCCCTTGCCGATACTGATGGTAATGGCACTATTGACAGGGTCTACGCAGGAGACTTGCAAGGTAATATGTGGACATTTGATCTAAGCAGTACTTCTACGTCTACCTGGCAATCAAATGCCAGTATTAATTCCCTCTTTGTGACCAAAGGGAATCGGCCCATTACTGCTAAACCCACATTGTCCAAACACCCCACGGAATCTGATGTTAGTGGTAACGCACCCAACATCATGGTGTACTTTGGGTCAGGTCAATATTTGGTGAATGCTGACAAAACTACAACAGCAGACAATCATTTTTATGGCGTCTGGGACAAAGGTGACAATGCTCGCACTGATGCCCATCTGGTCGAGCAAACCTACAGAAGTGGTTTCACTTTTGATAATGCTGCAACTACGGCTGTTGATGCACGAGCACGAGTGCTGACACAGAACGATGTTGACTATAAAAATGCTGCGAAATATGGCTGGTTCTTTGATTTGCCTGATCGTGGCGAGCGCTCGATTACGCGTCCAACTGTTAGAGGCAATTCCGTGTTCTTCAATACGTTTGTGCCGGTATCTGATCCCTGCTCGGTCGGTGGTTATGGCTACCGCATGGTTGTTGATGTTGCTACGGGCGGCGCAACAAGCGAACCTCAAACGGATACCAATGGTGATGGCGTGGTTGATGACCGTGACAAAGCTGACAAAGCTGGCAATCCTTCAGCTATTATTGGTGGCACGCGACATGAAGGATTAATGTCAGAAGATACATTCATAGATAATATTAAATTTACCAATGACGAGCCTACTGTCGTAACGAACCTACCGAACCTACGTACTGGCCGCTTTTCGTGGCAGGAGTTATTACGATGAAAACTATCAACAATACCTTGAGCAAAGTATATCTAGTGCTTATTCTCGTTTTGCCAGTATGCTTTACCTCGGCGAATGCTGCCCAGGTGATACAGGTGGAAGGAGAAGTTTTATCACTCAGCGCCGACACCATCAATGTCAACGATATGTTGTTCAAGATGATCTCAACTGTAAAGGTGTTTACTGCGGGGAAAAAAAGCTCGAGCCTATCCAGGGTGCGTGTGGGAGGCTATGCTCGAATTGAAATTCAAAAATATAACGGCAAACTTTACGTTGATAGCATATATTTAATGTCTAAACCCACTGTCATCAAATTGAGGTAATATGATTAACCAAAGCAAACTGTCTCGAGGATTTTCGTTGATCGAATTAATGATAGTAGTGGCGATTGTAGGAATGCTGTCTGCGATTTCTATGGGATTTTATGGTGACTATGTAACAGACGCCAGACGAACTGATGGACGGTCAGCATTAACCACTACCTCAGCTGCACTCGAGAAATGTAAAGCGTTATACGGTGCTTATAACAACGCGGCCTGTGCTGCCGTTATTCCGGCAACTTCGGATGAAGGCTATTATACCATTGCTCGAACCACAAACACTGCTACGGCCTTTGTCCTTACTGCGTCTGGAGCAGGGTCGCAGGCAACCGATGCAGAATGTTTAACCATGAGGCTTTCTAATGCCGGAATTAAAGATGGAACACCTGCTACCAACGAATGTTGGTAACACTTTCTCCACTAATATTCTGCCGTCAGGTTTTGTATCCGACAGAGTCTATAATCATGACCCTATTGGCTAAAAAGTGGGTAATGCAGATAGACTCTGAATTGGATTTCGCAGATAGGCCTTGTATACATCATAAGGCTTAGCCAAGGTATTCGATACTGCCGTAAAGCTTACGATAGTAATGTTTTAAATGAATGGTTTTTTAACATACGATACTCTTTGAACTTAATTTAATTTGTTGCAAATTTTGCGAACAACCAGGGTGATTAAAAACACCAATACTAAAAGAGCAACCAAAACACCATCCAATACTTTCTTGGCTAATCCGCCGAAACTACTCTCTACATTAAAAATCACTGATTGGTGCTTATATAACGAGTCATCAACAACGCCTCGGTCAAAAAAGGCGGTAATAAGGTGGGCTCTAGCTTTTTCCTGGCTTTGCCAAAATTTTTCTGAAAGAGCAATATCAATTTGATGACCCGACGTTAAATGTGGTGATAATTCATCTGTGGCATATTGTGGCGGCTTACTACCATCAATATTGCCATTGATCAGCAAAGAATCGTTCAGATAATTTGCTAGCAAGGCAAGTCTCATAACGTTTTCAGCCGCAACCCTAAGTGCGATAAAAGAGTCGGAGCGAAAGCCGATATTGTCTCGGTCGATCTTTTCATCTAACCATTTACCAGATTCAGTT
>CAXMOZ010000183.1:0-12325 GCA_964195315.1 uncultured Acidimicrobiia bacterium
GATTGTAACTTGAGGAAAGCCAGTATTAAATAAACACACATCGCAATCCATATTTGAGTCAGAACAGCATTCTTACTAGTGCCTACAAATAACTTAATTTTCAGGTTGTGTTTAATCCATTTGAAGAATAACTCAACCTGCCATCTGGCTTTATAAATATCAGGAATCGTTCTGGCCGACAACTTGAAATTGTTCGTTAGAAAAATATAACGTTTACCAGTGATGGCATCTTTATAACCAATCCGGCGAAGCTGCGTTGGACATTTCTTTGATGTCTGAGCACCGGTAAACTCAATGGTTTGATCACAACTTAATCCTTTGCTTTTCAATACCGAACGGCGACTGACAACCCGGTATTTGGCATTCGTCTTGAGCCGCGTAACAAAGAATATTCCCTTATCAGTCAACTGTTTATACCAGCCATAGTCATTGTATCCCTTGTCCATGGCGATGATACTACCCTTGGGAAAATTCAATAGCTTACCAATCTTGACATCATGTACCTTGCCTTCTGTAATCGATACAAACTCGGGTAGGTATCCCGCATGGTTCAATCCGACGTGTAACTTAATCGCACCTTTGGTCGTTCGAAAGTCTGCCCAGGGAAACATCGATAAACACAAATCGATGGTACTAGCATCAAGTGAATAGAGTGGGTGTTTAAAACGGAAATTATGCCTTGGTGTCAGGCTTTGGCAGCGTTGTAGTAATCTCCCAAAGAGTGCCTCATATAATTCGTATGGCTTACTCTCGTTTATTCGGGACAGGTTGGAGCGTGTCAGTTTGGCACTGCCTAAATGATAGAGTCGATGTGCTTGTGCTGATAGGCTATCAACGATATCCCGCAAACTATTTCGACCACTGAGTTGTGCCGCCGTTAAGCCAACAAACTGCGACCATCGCGATGCCGTTCGAAACGCGCGACCCGAATGGTGCTGGTTTGCGAGGGCTTCAAACTCATGTCTCGGAACAAATTTTAGTATCTGGGAAAGTATCGTATTACAATGAGCCATGGCCTGATTATTCCTGTTTGTTCAATGGTTTGTGGTGAATTCATTGTAACAAAATAACGGGGTTTTCAGGCCAGCTTATTGCTTCTTAACGGGACAGCAGTGATGGTCTATATCAAAGATTATTAGGCTAATAGGCTTTTTGTGACCTGCAGTCAGCGCCAATCTTATTTTGACGTACCCTCAAACGAGCACGGATTAAGCAACCGGATTAGGTGGTCCTGATCGGCTTGTGGTTGAAAATTTGTAGAAAACTGCTCTATATTTTTCACCATAGAGCGGAAAAAATAGAGCTTCAACCAAAACTGTAAAAAGAATAACGAAAAGCAGCAGTTGCTGAGCGGGTCAAAGTTCAGTCATTAACTGTCTTCCAGTAATACTCACCGATCCCAAGTTAACATTGAAATACTATACAGATTTCAATCCTAAAAAATTCCGTAGTGACTACTTTATTTTGAAATTATTTAGCACTTTTTTCAATGACTTTGAGTTTTTACTGGGAAACGGGAACGGTCTCTAATTTAATCAAAGGAGTCGCTGGAGATATTGCTGGGGTCAGCCCAACTGCTAACTTTCAAGGGCTCCAACCAACGGGCCCCTGTGCTGTTAAGGACTTTCATAGCAACTAGTATAAATAACAGACGCTTTGAGATCTAGAACAATGTTGCAAATTCCGATAATGTGAGAATATCGACTCTTTTTTTGCAGTTGGCCAAGCTCCATGTCTACACAAAAACAACAGCAGCAATCAATGTACGACTGCATCGAAGGCTGACCACCCGGTTCCTGGCCCACAAGTCTTGTCATACTTCTCAGGATCAATAATCGCTGAACAAATTGACGAAGTGTCAAACATTGATCAAGTACTGCAACGGGTTTCGAACATCGTTGATCAGAAGTCTGAGCAGGACAAAGATACTGAAATTTCTTCTACTATGGCGGCCATTGGCGAAGATGCGTTTGCTGGATTGTTAACAATGTTATGAGGCTGGATTAAAAGATCAATGAGATGGTTTTATGACAGTGATTTTTGACTTATCGAATAAGCCTGCCGATAGCGAAGTCAAAGCAAAGGAAATAGAGTTGGCTCACCCCATTAAGAGAGGTCGCGGTTCATTTGGCTATCATCTGATTACGACGATAGCCACCCATACAGATCAAATACTCAAACATAACGAAACCTTCACTCCAGACGATATTGAGTTGTTGGTCAGAGCATTCGTCATGCTCGTAAATTGGGCATTGTCCAACGACTGTCCCGATAGGTTGAGCGAGATAAAATTGACTTGTTCGACGGAAGCCTAATGAGAAGTCATCACGCTAATTGCAAGTTCAACTATGAGGTATAGATTTTTACGATTAAGTTATAACGGCCTGCTTCCTGTAGAAAGTCGCCCGGTAAGAAGATTTTGCCTTACTCAGTATCCTCACCAGCAGTTCATAATGCTTTAAATAGTCGCTATCTAGCCACACTCTAGGCTGAGTATAGAGACAGCTACTATAAATTAAGAGAAATACTTCTCAAGTTAGACTATATATAACCGATACTACTAGGGTATTAAAACTATGAAGGGGTGTCGATCACAGGTCTGATGCCGCAATCTCGAAAAGTACATTTTAGAAGCCCGAACAAAGATACTTTCAATCTGAACAGTAAAGGAAATCGTTATGCTTCGTATTTTAGACAACATCAAAGTCCAGACCAAAATTCTTGGAACCGCTGCAATTCTACTAGCTATGTTGGCATTGGGGTCTGGTTACGCAATCTACTCAATGTCAAAAATTGGCGTGGAAATGGATTCAATATCAAACCAGGATATTCCCCTTATGTCAATGATTGGTTCCATTACTGAACATCAGCTGGAGCAGGCCATTCATTTTGGAAGAGCGTTAAATTATGGCAAAACCTTAGAGTCAGGTGGGGCGGCTAACGCCAAAAAGTTTAAGCATGAGGTCGAGAAGTTCGACCTTTTGAGTGAAAAAGTAGAAGCAGAAATAATCGAAGCGGAACTACTCGTCAAAGTAGCGATTGAAAATGCGCATGTTGATGCCGCTGTTAAAGAATTTAAGCATTTGGGCGAGGTGCTCAAACAGGTTGAGCATGGACATAAAGGGTTTGAAAAGCATGTTCATGAAGTTTTCGCCGTGCTTATCAGAGGCGAATTACATAAGGCTGAGCAATTAGCCGAGGCAGTAGCAAAGGAGGAGGATAAACTAGATGAAAAACTAGCCGCTATGTTGCAAGAAATTGGAGAGTTTACACGGAATGCAGGATTGTCCGCGCTCTCGCATGAAAAATCAGCCGTTACTGTATTGGTAGTTATTCTTGTCCTCGCGATTATAATAGGCTTATTCTTTTCGTTAGTTGTTGCAAAAAGTATTTTCGGGCAGCTTGGTGCAGAGCCCAGTTTAGTCGAGGAAATAGCGAAGAAGATCTCAGTGGGAACACTAGACATGGATCTCTCACAAAATGGCACAAAACAGGTGGGTGTGTTGGCCGCCATGGTATCCATGCGAGACAATCTTAGAGCTCGAAAAGAAGCGGATACAAAACAAAAAGAACAGGATGATATTGCCTCTGCGGTGAATGCTCGCGTCAAAACTGCATTGGATAACGTTAAAACCAACGTCATGATGGCCGACGCTGACTTGAATATTATTTATCTCAATAAATCCACGCAAAAGATGATGACTGACGCTGAGCCAGACCTTAGAAGTGTTATTAAAGGCTTTGATGCCAGTCAGTTAATGGGCACCAATATTGATGACTTCCATAAAGATCCGGCCCATCAGCGTCAACTACTAGCAGGTTTAAAAGACACTTACGAAGTGCTGCTTGATCTTGGTCCATTGCAATTTAATATCATCGCCAATCCCGTGTTTACTGAAGACGGGACACGAGCAGGCACGGTTGTCGAGTGGGAAAACCGCACAGCTGAAATAGCGGCTGAAAAAGCCCGTGTACAGGCCGAAGAAGACGAACGTATTTCGCAACAAGCCGCCGAGAAGTTGAAAGAGGAACAACGAGAAAAAGACGCGGTCATCGCCGCAGGCAATGCTCGTATCAAAACAGCATTGGATAACGTTAAAACCAACGTCATGATGGCTGATGCTGATCTGAATATTATTTATTTAAACGAATCAGTCGCGGCAATGATGAAAGAAGCCGAGCCAGACTTAAAACAAGTGATCAGAGGGTTTGATGCGGATAAATTAATGGGCGCTAACATTGATGTGTTTCATAAAGATCCCTCGCATCAACGAAGACTACTGGCAGAGCTTAAAGGAACTTATGAAATGCTGTTAGACCTAGGTCCCTTGCAATTTAATATCATTGCCAACCCTGTGTTTACAGACGATGGCACGAGAGCAGGCACCGTGGTTGAGTGGGAAAACCGCACAGCAGAAATAGCCGCTGAAAAAGCCCTTGTCGCCCAGACCGATTTAGATGCGATTGAAGCAGCCGAAAATGGGCGCATCAAAAATGCCCTTGATAATGTCACCTCGAATGTGATGATGGCCGATCCTGACCTGAACATTATCTACATGAACAACTCAGTGACGAGCATGATGAAAGCTGCCGAGTCAGAGTTGAAGTCCGCCATCCCATCATTCGATGCCGATCGACTAATGGGTGTTAATATTGATACCTTCCACAAAAACCCAGCGCATCAACGCTCCTTGTTACAGAATTTGAAGTCAACCTATAGTGCCACTATCGAAGTCGCAGGATTAACCTTCACCGTTGTTGCCAACCCAGTTTTTGGCGACGACGGGGCTAGAATCGGTACCGTGGTTGAATGGCAAAACCAAACAGTCGAAGTCGCGGTCGAGAATGAAATATCGGGCATCGTCAACGCGGCTGCAGCCGGTGAATTTGGTGAGCGCATTAATATGGATGACAAGGAGGGCTTCTTCGGCCGACTCGCAGAGGGCGTGAATGACATTCTACAAACCAGTGAAATAGGCTTAACTGACATATCTCGAGTGATCCAGGCACTGGCGAAAGGTGACCTGACTCAAAACATCGAAGCCGATTACCAGGGACTGTTTGGTGAGCTTAAAAACAATCTAAACGAAACTGTCGGACGCCTATCCGCAGTGATGGCCGATGTTCAATTGAATTCGACCTCGATAGCCTCAGCTGCACAGCAAGTCAGTGGCACAGCAGAATCACTCAGCCAGGGTGCCAGCGAACAGGCTGCCAGTGTCGAAGAAACCAGCGCCGCAGTCGAAGAAATGGGTGCCTCAATTAATCAAAACAGCGAGAACGCCAGAGTCACCGATGGCATCGCTACCGAATCATCGAATGCCGCCAAAGAAGGTGGAGACTCAGTACTCGAAACAGTGCAGGCGATGAAGGACATCGCTGGAAAGATCACCATCATCGAAGATATTGCCTACCAAACTAACATGCTGGCACTGAATGCAGCGATAGAAGCAGCCCGCGCCGGCGAACACGGTAAAGGCTTTGCGGTTGTGGCAGCCGAGGTTAGGAAACTGGCTGAACGCAGTCAGGTAGCGGCCTCTGAAATCAGTGAACTAACCGGCGCTAGTGTCAAGGTCGCCGAGAAAGCGGGTGGTCTATTAGAGAAAATGGTACCGGATATCGCAAGAACTGCGGAACTGGTGCAGGAAATCACAGCCGCTTCAGAAGAGCAGGCCGGTGGTGTTGGTCAAATTACAAGTGCAATGCAGCAACTCGATCAGGTTACCCAGACAAATGCAGCCGCGTCAGAGGAACTCGCCGCCACCTCACAGGAAATGCGCACGCAATCACAATCGCTGCTTGAAATGATTGGGTTCTTTAAGATTACCGGGCAGGAGTTAGCTACAGAACCAACCCGTTCGCAAGTTGGGGCAGGGTCGGTAAAAAGAGGGAGCACCTCGAAGCCCTTGGTTGATTCCAGTGCCACGCCGATAGACGAGAGTCAATTCGAACGCTTCTAAGGAGACGGATATGTCACAATCTAGTAGCCAATCAGTGGCGCAAGGAAATATCGCCAGATTAAACAATGTACAGCAATTCCTGACCTTTGTGCTCAGCGATGAAGTTTATGGTGTTGGCATTTTACATATTCGAGAAATTATAGAGTATGATAATTTAACCATAGTGCCGCTAATGCCGGATTTCATATCCGGCGTGATTAACCTTCGTGGCAATGTCGTGCCAGTGGTCAATCTTGCTCGGCGTTTTGAACATCAGCCGAAGGAGATAGGTAAACGTACCAGTATCGTTATTATCGATATCAAGGATAATGAGGGAGAGAGTGTCGAGGTTGGCATCGTTGTTGATGTCGTCAATGAAGTCATCGAACTGGCGGATTCCGACATAGCGGCAGCGCCATCCTTTGGTGCCAAAATACGCGCTGATTTTATTCAGGGCATGGGCAAAATAGATGACAAATTAATGATATTGCTCGATGTTAATCATGTGCTGTCGATCAACGAGCTATCTAGCGTTACTAGTATGGCCGATGACCTAACAACACAAGCAGCCAGCTAGAGTGTTCTACCATTGATAGCGACTAGTGTGAATCACGAATAATTCGCTACACATTAGGTCGAGTAGTAACATGGCAGTTTCTTAAGGGCATTTACCAATTATCATGTCGAATAGACGGTTTCCAGGTACCTTTGGTTCGAACTTAAAAGTGGAAAGGCTTAAATCGACCGCTACGGTTATTCTGTCACTCCTGATTTAATTTTATAGCAAAGATTAATGGGCGCTAAGCTGAACGGCTGCTTATTTGCCCAAAAGGATTAGTTGTGTCAATCGATCGTTGAACTTGCCTCACTAAGGCCAACGCAACGGAGCAGGTTTTGATTCGTAAAGTTATACCCCATAACAAGTCTTTCATTGCATATGCCCTCGAACTTGCAATCTCACAGCTGATGTTATGAGGACTGCTTTGTAATGATAAGGAAATTATATCTGGAGAATTACTCATATGCTTCTGAATAAATTATTTTAGGGAGTTAGAAGATTTTTTTATGTCGGAGACCAAATAAGTACTAGTTATCGATGATGACTCCAGTCGTTTACATCAGCTTAAATTCCGCCTAGAAAACGCGATAGACTTAGTCTTGTAGTGGCTGAAAGCGATGAAAGTAGGCTCAAAAAAACTGCGGCCAACAAATTCGATCTTATCATCCTCGACTGGATGCTCCCTGACATGCAGTATATTGATGTTTTAGCTGAACTTAAAAACCTCAAAGACACGAAAGATATTTGATTGCTGATGCTAACTGGTCGCAATAAACGTGGAGAAGTAGAAGAGGCGTTTAGTCGAGGTGCTGATGGCTACCTCACCAAGCCCGCTTAATTGGGAAAGTTTGGCAGAAAGGTCAAAGAGATGCAGGCTTAATTTACAAAATGTAACAATTATAACTTTTAAATCATAATACTAGCGTTTGTTTGCAAGCTGTTCTTTAAACTAAGCACAATGTGGCGTAAAAGAAATATATCAGCTTGAAAGGCAATCGATGCTGCTCATCGATGCCGAAGGAAGGTCAGTTACCCAGGGTCATACAGTTCATTAGGGAGTAGTAAAAGTTAGCGTGAAGTTGGAACTATATAATGTAATGCAAAGGTCAGATGGTTACCCCAGACAACCAAAGTGGCTCGAGGACGACCCATGCCCCTTAGTTCTCTGAGTCTCGCCTAATCACGACTTATCGCATCCTATACAAAGAGTTGACAACTCCATAGCTCTGGCAATTGATGTCAGTATTGCCGTTGTTGGCGAATAGTGTTGGTCGGTGAATGGTTGATTAGTGATAACCTCCGGCAACAAGAGGTTAATTCAAAAAACCAGTTGAACACTAGGGTGTGAAACATACTTCCATATGCCCCCTGCGTTCGCGTTCGCCCCGCCATGTTCATCCTCTTGCCGACCCCCACTTATTTTTGACACTAGTTTCCATCAACTCGAGGGGTATAGCTATGTGAATTCTTAACATTTCGAATATTGCACGTGGCTGGCCCTGTACACCGGTGATGACCAGTTTTCGACCATATACTCTCAAGCGATTAAAAAAGTACACAATTGCACCAACTCCTAATGAATCAATATAGTTGACCTCTGCAATGTCGAGAAAGACTAATTCTGGTTCTGTCTTGATATAGATTTGTTCTAGTGATTTTCTTATTGCACTGCTGCCTAGGCCATCAAACTCACCATTTAAGGTAACGACTAAATCTCCACATTCAGTTAAATATTGTTGTATTTTCATTTCAATACTCCAGTTTGACCATTTACCTAGAGGTGATGCATAGACTGTGCTGGAAAACAAAAAACGTTTTAAAGTAAGGAGTTAAAAATTACGTGAATTTTTGAACATATAAAAATGTGAGCTTTTGCAGCTTGCTAGGCATTTTGCAACTATTCAAAGTGTATCTTTTTGTAAGATCTAACTCGACTTTAGTCCGAAAGACCGACAGTAACACTTAAAGACTTTGGATGCTTTATTTCTGGTAAGCTCATCTAGGCATGTTCTGCTTGTAACATTATTCTGGCTGGATAGGCATATTGATCGACAGAACCCGCTTTTATTCAGGTTTTTCAAACAAATAAACGGGGCAGTAGGCGCTGAATAAAAGCTGCTAGCCTGCGGATTTCGATACAATACAGTTCATTGTTAAATCAGGATAATTATGAAAATATTCTTGCTTATATTTTTTTTGCTATTTAGCAGCTATTCGGTTGCTGGGATGGATAAAGCGAGTGCTGCTTATGGTAACGGTGATTACAAAACTGCTTTTCGAGAAACCATAGTTCCAGCAGAACAAGGTCTTGCTGTTGCACAGTTCAACCTAGGGGTTATGTATGAAAAAGGTCAAGGAACTTTACAGGACGATGAAAAAGCAATTTTCTGGTATACGAAATCTGCGGATCAAGCTAATGCTAATGCGCAGTTCAATCTAGGAAATATGTATTATGAAGGACTAGGTGTTCCTCAAGATTACAAAGCAGCGATTCACTGGTATAGAAAATCAGCTGAACAAGGTTTAGCTGTTGCGCAGAATCTTCTAGGGGGAATGTACGTATATGGACAAGGTGTGAGTCAGGACTATGTTCGGGCGTATATGTGGTTGAATATTGCTGCTTCTAATGAGTCTGCTACTGCTGAGGGGAATAAAGATATGCTTAAAGGTATGATGACACCGTCACAAATCGAAGCAGCACTAGAATTAACGCGCGAGTGTCTAGCTAAGGAATATAAAAACTGCTAGCTCGGACTCCTGCTTTGGTAATTGACATCGATATTTCTAAATCGGTTCAACAACATTATTAACACGCAGCTATCAATATATCGTGAGAGAATTCGGAATCTGAACTAAAAATTCACCTTTGACAATAATGAAATTTGAACTTTTCGTGTACGTTTGAAGCGAAAATTACGATGTTATAATGACTCTCCATTCTCTTAAGAAAATGGGCTATGTCAATGTTGGCATATCTATCATGAGCAGACTTTGCTTAGCTTCCTAAATAGTGCCTCCACTTCATTGAAAAAATACCTTCCCGATTGTTATGAGCTGCGACGAGATCTCAAGATAACCAAGATTCTAAGTCAATAATATCTATTGATACAACTAACCACATTTGCGACTAGAATTGATTTATAGCGCATAAACCCTGAGCTGAAATACTCAGCTTTAAGGGCAGGCAATAAACCTTTTAATGATGTTTGTGTGTAGTGGAAAGTCAGGTTCAGATACAATCAGAAACAACTTTATTTTTCGCCCAAAACAGTCACTCAGGATTGAATTTAGTAAAGTTAAAATTTTGCTGCCCTTAATCGAGGCATTGATTTTTAAAGGCGTCATTCTGCTTTATGGTAAGTTTGAGTGAATTTTATCCTGCGCTGACAGTCTATTTAGAAAATAGCTGGGTATAGAATCTAGTCAAGGCTATTCCTACATCATGACAAACGACAGGTCTGCTTGCCATTGACCAAAAATTCCAATAAATCCGAGCACCTTCTGCGTAGATGTCATGCTGGAAGCAGCTTTGCCTTTACCTATTTCAAAAGATATGCCGCTTAACATCGCCGATAATAACCTCTCAGTAATTGCTTCACGGTGGTGACAGTCATTTTTACATATAATATAAAAATAACTATGTCTACTAGAGACCGAACAGACAAAAGCCCAATCCTATAAACACTATGGCCACTGGCACAACCATTGCCCGGTTTGACGCCAATATCAACTTTTAATCCGCCTAGAATGGCTTGCAAGTGAGAACCAACGCTAACTGGGATTGCTGCACCGGCAATAAAGGAAAGTCGCCAGAATGAATCTCTAAATTTTTGTAATAGCACCCTAAAGTACCTCGCTAATACCCGCAATGCGGCCATTTAATAGCAGCATTAAGGTCACCGAGAGACCAATCAATAATCCACAAGCAAGAGCTTCGGCGTATGCTTCTAGCCTAGTTAAGTCCGGTCTTTATTTTTGAGAAACTGACTACTGGAATTGAGTACTACTCGAACTCCATTGCTTCAAACACTCGGCCTGCATTTCTCTTAGCAAGGTCATCAAATGTATCGAGATGATTGTAGTCAGACTGGTCTATTTCGTAGGCATCTTCGAGTGTGCCGTCTTCATCGAGCAATTTTTTAACGCCTTTGCGTAAATGTATTAAGTAGTCGTAGGTATATTTGGTCACCTCTTCGATTGTGGTTGGTTCACCATGACCAGGCACTATGATTTGTGCATTTAATTCAGCAAAGCTATCCCAGGTCTCAATCCATGCGGCGGTATCAGTGTGTTCAAAAACGGGTAATAATCGTTGGTGGAAAGCAATGTCACCGGCTATAACAAGTTTCCTTTTTGGTAACCAAGCCACTATGTCACCGGGGCTATGAGCTGGCCCGAGGTTAAGTAACTCGATGCGTTCACCACCAAGCTCGATGATATGTTTGTCTTCGAAAATAATGTCTGGTCGAGTGAGTTTTGTGCCCATCGCTTTATCTCGAAGTCGGTTCTGCATCGATTTCAATGATGAATGACCATGCGCTTCAATTTCAAGGTAAGTGTCTTTGTGTGCGATTACAACGGCCCCTTGTTCCTTCCAGTAGTTACTGCCGAGCATAGCGTGACCTTGACCGTTTTCTAGTGACACGAATTTTACCGGCTGATCGGTATGCTTTTTTATTTCATTGTGCAGAGCCTGAGCAAGTAGATAATTAGCGCCAGCATTGATGACTACCACACCCTCACTGGTGATGATGAAAGAAAGATTATTATTGTGACCAGAGTTTTCATAGCTTGGCGGTGCTGTAGCGCCAATAGCCGACCAGATACCAGCGGACACTTTAATTGGTTTGCTGAATAGCATAGAGCCAGGATTTTCGTCGCTACGACTTACGGGTAGGGCGGCATCTCGCCATTTAAAAAAACCATCTGAATAGTTATAGACGTTTGTGTACCCCATTTCAGTCATTGTTTTTGCCGCCAGTGGACTGCGTGCCGATATGCCACAAAACACAACAACGGCAGTGTCTTTATCTGGCACGAGGTCTTCAACCTGAAATTCAAGCCAGCCCCGATTAATATTGTAATTGCGAAATCCAGCATCAATGGTTCCGCCTAGCGTAGCCAATTCACCTGGAGTCCTAACGTCTATTAACACGAGGTTCTTGTTCCTTTTAATTAAGGCTTGCAGCATTTTAGTATCAACATCTTGATAAGGCTTGATATATTTTTCTTGGGCTAAACCTGGAATGCTTAAGCAAAAAAGTAAAGCGCCTATTTGAACCAAAAAAAGCCGAGTGATATTGAAACGAGTTCGTTGAACGTTCGATTGCATATGCTGGGTCTCCACTAAAAATAATTACGCGTTTTTGTTGACGAATGATCTCAGGGCGCGTTTAATATACAAAATTATAAAGTGTATTAATGAATATTGATACCAGAAGAATATCTATACAATAATGACAAACCTTGGGGGAACGCAGCATGCGTAACACGTTTATTCGAAAATTAGCTTTCATAAAAAGCGTCAGTTTGGCCGTCTTATTTATTTCCTTCATTCTTGGGGTTGCTCCGAGCATTGCGGCAGACTCACCTGAAATGGTTAAGGAGGGAAAACAATTAGCATTTAGCCGAAAAAAAGGGAATTGCCTCGCATGCCACTCAATGGACGATGGTACGTTGGCAGGCAATGGTGGCCCACCACTCATTGCAATGAAAGCTCGGTTTCCTGATATTGAAGTTTTAAAAACTCAAATATGGGACGCGACAGAGCGTAATCCTAATTCAATCATGCCGCCCTTTGGTCGTCACGGTATCTTGTCCAAAGGCG
>CAXMOZ010000184.1:0-2228 GCA_964195315.1 uncultured Acidimicrobiia bacterium
CCCGGCGATAGCGCCTTTGTCAACGAGGAAACGGGCTGCGGAATATCGAGAAGATGCAAATGGCCGAGGTAGACAAGGTGCGAAAGCGCATCGACCAAAGCCTGGCCGCCAACCGTATCGCCAGCATCGCCACGCCGATCCCGGTCATGAGCCGCGAAGGTGATTATCTACAGGCATCTTCAGCGCAGTATTCTACAAAAGGCTAAAAGCTAGATCTGACCCTGAGCCTCGACCACGCCTCAAATCGGCAGGGACTTTGCTGCCGAACTCGCCGACAAGGTCGTGCTCGATACGGGCATCCACTGCAACACAAAGACGGCGACAAGGCCATTGCGGCACTCGAGAAAGGGACTGGTATCGTGTCTTCTGAGTTTCTCGCGTGACCCTGAATCCTTTTACCTCAAATCCTTGTACATAGCTGATTGTAAGGCTTACGTTTACCGACCACTGGGTGGATCCTCTAGGAAAATCTATTCTCTTTTAAAAAATATCCATCAAAATGGGAGGTTCAACACGCCCCATTGCATTGGCGAAAAATATTAGGGTTGGTTCGAAAACTCTTTTTTCCATGCTTTGAGGTCTGATTTTTTGTCACTGAACGCTTTTAGTAGGTCAACTGAAATGAACCAACCAGAGTCATTGTCATGTTCTGAATAACCTAAAGTATAAGCATTGTCCAGATGGAAAAAGATGGCCGTTCCCAAATCTTTTACCGATTGCCTATCAGAATGCACCCATCCAATAGAAGCGCCATAAGGCATTGCTGCCTGCCAGCGGTTAAACCCAAATAATTCCATGCCGATGGCTTCTTTTTGTTGCTCACCATCAAGTGCATCGCTTACATTTTCTACTAAAAGAGAGGGATGAAAAAAGAAATATTGGGTTGATGGTGGACCTATTAATTTTTCTTTATCGGGAGAGTAAAAAAGTCTAGTGGTCAATTCATCAAGCCATGTTTGAGAACGTGATTCTTCTAGATACCTATCCCAACTATTGCTTAGTACCGCATAATAATTCTTAGTTTCCGTTAGATCACGCTCCATAAAACCGTCGACTAAATGTTGGAGTAATTGACCGAGTTCCTTGATGGCTTTCGAACACTTTAAGCATTCACGGTGGTCAAATTCCGGGGATAATTTATCGCTGCCATACTGCAATGCGGTGGCAATAGGTGAAGGAGCTACACCGAAGGTCTTTAGACGATCTTTTCCATCGTAATTGGGAATACCTCTAAGGATTTTTAACCAAGGCTCTATCCAGACTACATTGTCTGGAAATTGCCTTCCATATTCTTTTTCAAGAAGACTTACAGCAGGTTCAATAACCTCCGCTATTTCAGGAAAGGTGTAGACTATTTTCTCACTAGAGCATAATTCATGCTTAATTTCGTTAACCAGAATCAGGCTTTGCTGGAAAAACTCGATATCACTGGTGTACCCGCACTTTTTGGTAGGTGTTTCAGCCGCTTCGACATTAAAGCTGAAGCTAACAAGTAAAATAATAATACTGATGTAATGTTTCATAAATAATTCCTTTTATGCTGATTCGCTAAAGTTATCCCAGAACTTCTTAAAACTTTCAAACTCGTTTGAAAGTCTTTCAACTGATGTCACTTCATTGATCCTCGTATCTTTAAGTACCTTACTCAGTTGGATAGATGCTCCTTTTAGCGTCGTTTCAATATATTTTTCGTCCGCACTGGTAATTTCCTCTGCCGTAGGAGCGAAATCGTATGGGAATAAAGTACTAAATAGATCGCGGTAGACTTTCGGATTTGCGAGATAAGAAGTGATGGCATGTGTATTAGCTTCCGTCGTAGCTTCTGTTGAAATATTTCTAAAGAATTGATACTGATAGATTGAATCTGATACCCAATCTAGCTCATCCTGTTTGGGATCAAACCGCTTTGGCCAACTGATAGGATCAAGCCTATGGGCAACGTTAATCATTTGCTTGCAGACGCCATTTTCGGGTTTGACTAGTGACTCATAGCAGTGCCTGGATGCATGAATGAGGCGACTCACATTTGATATGGTGTATAAAGAATCGAATTGATAATCATCGATACTCACTTTTCCTATGCTACTCACACCATCCGTAAACATTTCATGCAGGGTATCGTGCAATACAGCCGTCCCTAAAGAATGTGATAATAGATGTACATCTCTAGGATTGCTGGATTGTTTATATTTTTGTAGTTTATCGACCAGATCCTCGGCGACTTTTAC
>CAXMOZ010000185.1:0-18884 GCA_964195315.1 uncultured Acidimicrobiia bacterium
CAAACAGTAGAAGTAACAGGAATCGAGGTTTTATGTGGATTGTCATCAGCGACCTTCGACGGACTGGTTTATCAATCTGACGCCAATCTGGATGGTATGCAAGAGCTGTTTAGGACAGGGAGGGATCAGCTGCGGTTAGCAAATTGATTGGACCTAAATTAAGCTTAGGCGACGTTGATAGTTTTATAATTTCGCCCGATAAAACCAAAGTGGCTGTGCTGGGGGATCTTGAAACTGATAATGTTTTTGAACTGTTTGTCATTAGCCTGGTAGATGGTACTTCGCCGGTCAAGGTATCCGGTACGTTAGTGGCTGGTGGTAATGTTTCTGATTTCCAGTGGTCGCCCGATAGCCGTCGCTTGGCTTACCTGGCGGATCAGACCAATCAAGAATTTGAACTCTATAGTGTATTTACAGATAGCACAGGTAGTGTCAAATTTTCCGGTGCGATGTTGTCAAATGGTAATGCTCACAGTGATTTCGAATGGTCACCCGATAGTAATCGCCTTGTCTATCGAGCAGATGAAACTACGAATAAAGTGTTTGAACTCTATAGAGCATTGGCCACTGGTACAGGTAATGTCAAAGTATTCGTTGCGCAGGTGTTAAATGGTGATGTTATAAATTTCCTATGGTCACCCGATGGCAGTCTCCTTGCTTATCGAGCAGATAAGACAACGCAAGGTGTACTAGAACTCTATACTGTATCGGCTACTGGTACGGTAAGTACCAAGGTATCCGCTACGTTGATGTCAGGTGGTAATGTTTTGGGTTTCCTATGGTCGCTAGGTAACAGTCGCCTCGCCTATCTAGCGGGATCAGGCAACGGATGGTATTAGTGAACTCTATAGTGCATTGCCCACTAGTGCAGTTAGTAGCATTAGAGCATCCGGCGATATGGTGTCAGGTGGTAGTGTTCCATTTATTTTTGATTTCAAATGGTCACCGGATAGCAGTCGCCTGGCTTACCGAGCAGATCAGACAACTGATGAGGTATTCGAACTCTAAAGTTCGTTAGCTGTAGGTCGCAGCAATGTCAAAGTATCTGGCCCGCTGGTAACCAGTGGTAATGTAGGTAACTTCTCCTGGTAAGTTAAGGGACAGAGGATGGCTCGGCCTGAGTTAAAGGGCGAGCCATTTGCTTCAAATTTGTTTGGTTTTTAAGTTAAGTTTTCTGCAGATTGACTTTAGAGGTCCCCTTTATTGTCGGTACGACCGTTTCATCAAAATAATTCATCTCCTTATGGTTCCTTTCATGGATCATATATGTAGTTATTTTTATTGTGTACATGTTGTGTTTTATCGATGTACAATAATTCTTCGCGTTAATATCTGGTGTTTCAATGAATAAGGATCAGCTTTATCTGGATCTTAAAAAACAGATCTTAACCATGGTGTTAGAACCGGGTGAATCATTGGATGAGAAATCGTTGAGTGAGCAATATTCGATTTCCCGGACACCACTAAGAGATGTGTTTCGCCAGTTAGCGGGTGAGGGTTATTTGACGTTAGTGAATAATCGAGGGGCATCTGTGTCGTCGATGAATCATAAGGCGATGCGTGATTTCTTTATAACCGCACCCATGATCTACGCCTCGATTGGTAGGTTGGCGGCTGAAAACGCTAAGACGAGTCAAATCGAAACAATGCGGATAGCTAACGATGGATTTAATCGGGCAATAGATGCGAGTGATGCAATCGAAATGATTTACTGGAACAATCAGTTTCACGTAATCATGGGGCAAATGGCGGATAACGCTTACCTAAAGCCGAGCTATGATCGCCTGTTAATTGATCATGCTCGGATTAGCCAGACCTTTTATCGTCCGCGTAACACTGACATGAAAAGCCGTATGAGTGTCGCTGCAGAACATCATCATTCAATGATCGATGCAATTGAAAGAGGTGACAGTACGAGATTAGTAGAACTGATTGTTGAACACTGGCAATTATCAAAAGACAGGTTTGATCAATTCGTACGGCCTGATCCATTACCTTTAGAAATGCATCTATAGACGCATACCAATAGAAAACTAAAAAGCCGTGGATATTAACTTAACAAGAGACTTTTAAGATGAAATTTGAAGGTATTTACACGCCGATAGTTACGCCTTATCGCGATGATTTTAGTATCGATTACGAACGCCTGAGCGAAGTAACCGATTTTTTGATTGATGCTGGCGTTCACGGCATTATTTGCGCGGGTACAACAGGTGAATATTACGCCCAAACTCAACAAGAACGGTTCGATTTGATGCACTTTATGCAAAAGCAAATCGATGCTCGTGTCACTTATATTGTTGGCACAGGTGCAATCCGTACTGAGGAATCAATAGAATTTGCACAAGAGGCTGTCCGGGCAAAAGCCGATGCCATTTTGGTTGCATCACCCCCTTATGCCGTGCCGACTGAAAAAGAAGTCGCGCTGCATGCGCTTGCGATTGATCGAGCTGCCAATCTACCTATCATGCTTTACAACTACCCAGGTCGCATGGGTGTGAATATGGGTGAAGATTTTCTCGATCGAGTCGGCCGCTCGTCTAATTTTTGTGCGATCAAGGAAAGCTCTGGCGATGTCAATCGAATTCACGATCTGGCTCGTGACTATTCTCATATTCAGTTAGCCTGCGGTATGGATGACCAGGCACTCGAATTTTTTGCCTGGGGTGCCAGGTCTTGGGTTTGTGCGGGGTCTAATTTTGCGCCAGAGGCTCATATTGCTTTGTATCAAGCCTGTGTTGTCGAGGGTGACTTCGGTAAAGGACGAAGGATCATGTCAGCGATGTTGCCATTGATGCGGGTGCTCGAACAGGGCGGCAAATTTATTCAATGTGTCAAGCATGGCATGACGGCTCATAATCTATCTGTCGGTCCGCCTCGCAAGCCACTGCAACCACTTGATAAAGATGAAAAATGCGCATTAGAGCAAGTGATTAGCATAATGAATAAAACGATTGATCAAATTCTTGAGGCCAAATAACGATGCTTGAGGTTTTAAGTGTTGAAGAATATCAGTCAATTGTAAATTCACTGACATTATCGACAAATGCATTTATTGATAAGCGTTTTCAACCGGCTTTATCGGGTCAGCAGTTTCCAAAAACAATCGGGATTGATTTATCTGATCGAACATCGACTGATTTGGTTGGTTAATCAAATGGCAAATTGCGATGGTTATCCAATTGGCAACCAACGGGTTATAGTGTAATGGCGATTCAATATTGGTTAACCCATAATGGTTGATGTGATTCAGTCGCCACCGGATCAAGGTGAGAGCGGTTGGGTGGCTATTTTGCCAAGGCGTGAACCACAGCCGCCTTTAGGTGATGATATCGACGCCGACTATTTAATTGTTGGAGCTGGTTTTGCTGGGTTATCGGCGGCTCGGCGATTAATGCAACTAGACCCAGACGCAAAAGTCGTGATAGTTGAATCCCATCAGGTCGCTGAAGGTCCTTCGGGTCGGAACTCTGGGTTCATGATCGACTTGCCGCATGTCTTGTCATCGAACAGTTATGCTGGTGAGATGGATAGCGATCGAAGTGATATTGGTATGAACCGGGCAGCGATTGGTTTTGCAAAATCGATGGTGAATGAATTTAAATTACCCAAAGCGGCATACAACCAGTGTGGCAAGTGGAATGCGGCGGCGACCGCAGGCGGGTTAAAGCTTAATGCAGATTATAGGGCTCATTTAGATAACTTAAATGAACCCTTCGAACTCTTTAGTGCTGCTCAAATGCATGAGCTAACTGGTTCAAATTATTACCAAGGTGGACTATGGACACCTGGTACTGCTATTTTTCAACCGGCCCAATATATTACTGGCATAGCGGATGCTTTAGCGAATCTACCGCTATGCGAATTGTATGAAAAAACGCCTGCTATCTCTCTTAATAAGTCTTCCGATCAATGGGTTGTGAAGACAGCTCATGGTTCTATTCGAACGAATAAAGTTATTTTAGCCGTCAATGGATTGATCGAAAACTTTGGCTTTTATAAGCGACGGTTGATGCATATCAATCTGTATGCCTCAATGACCCGAGCATTGACTCTTGATGAAATTAGACGGTTAGGGGGGGCTGATGCCTGGGCATTGACACCGGCCGATCCACTTGGCTCAACAGTGAGGCGGATCAATGGCGCTAGCGGGTATCGGCTGCTGGTGCGTAACCGTTGTACTTATGATCCGACATTAACAATGCCCAGTGACCGACTGTCAAAAATTGCTGTCGATCATGAGCAGTCCTTTAACAGGCGCTTTCCAATGCTAAAAAACGTCATCATGGAATATCGATGGTCTGGGCGTTTATGCCTTAGCCGGAATAATGTTTGGGCCGTAGGTGAAGTTGCTGAGGGTTTGTTTTCTGCTTGCTGCCAAAATGGATTGGGTGCCACAAAAGGCACGATTGCGGGTGTGGTAGCAGCTGAAAAAGCGAGTGGAAAAATAGTTGATTCGTTGATATCTGATTTTGTTGGGCAAGATTTGCCTAAAAAATTATTGCCAGAACCCATAATGACATTAGGTGCGAGCGGGTATTTAAAGTTTAGAGAGCTTTGTGCCGGCAAAGAGTTATAACTATAGAGATTTAGCTAAAGAGTTATGGAGAGTCGCGACTACTTCCCCATGGTGAACTTCGTGCCGGGCGGGCGATTAGCGGTAATTTTTTGACCCCGCAAGTTCAATATTCGATGTTGGTCGAGCAAAAGCTGGTATAAAAACATAAGCTCTTCCTGAGCTTCCATTGGGAATCCTGCCCTGCGTTTGCCACCTTCTACCAGAATGAGTTCTTCCAGATAACTTTTACCTTCGGAGTAGCGCCAAAGACCGGTGATGGTTTTAATAACACGAGGAAAGGATTCGATAGACGCAGGGGTGCCCATACGCTTACGCTTGAGCATTTCACTCTTTTTAAACAACTGCTGAGCAATCGCAGGATTAATTACTCTGTTATCTATTGCCATGGGTATATTCTTGGAGTTAATCCATCGTATTCAATAATGTTCGAATGATCTACAGTAAGTTTTGGCATAGACTCGTTTCCAATTGTTACTAAGTCTATCGATATTGGTGCTTGCGAGAGTATATAACGAAAAACCTCGGAATTAATAGGCATATTACATGCAGGCTACTCTTCCAATTAAGTTTAAGAACACTAGCTAAGATACTGAATATCTTAGCTATATTTATAGCTAAGTATTTGGAAATTTCAGCAATTTGATAGAAAAAAGTGGTTTTTTGATCAAATACTAGGGTTGGGTCACATTTTCAGGATGGGTCGTCCGCATAAATGGCTTGGGTTTTGGTAAAGCGACAAGATTTTCACCGATTCCGCTAGACAAGCGTTTGTGACTAAACTAACGTAAACGTTGATCAGTCAGCTACCCGCGTCACATCAATATCCTTGTATTATTCCTTTGAAAAAACCTTTGAAAATAACCCCAATGAAGCCATCCGATAAATATCAGGAAATTCTGAATTCAAGTGAGTTCTACGCTGATGATTCGCAACGACACGCTATCGATCGGTTGGATGAGTTACAGGTTGAATTAATGAACCAACAGGTAGAAACCGACAGTTGGTGGCGAAAATTGACGACGGGTAGCACAACCGCAACCGTACCCTCTGGCTTGTATTTTTGGGGTGGGGTTGGCCGAGGCAAAACTTTCTTGATGGACATTTTCTATCAGTGCCTGCCATTCGAGGAAAGGAAACGGCTTCATTTTCACGCGTTTATGAATCAAATTCATCATTCTCTAACGCAGTTGTCGGGTATCCCTAATCCTTTAGAAGTTGTTGCGAAAGACCTTGCTCTTGATATGAAAGTGTTATGTCTCGATGAGTTTGTGATTACCGATATAGCCGATGCAATGATTATGTCAGGCTTGTTAAAAGCGTTGTTTGAGCAGGGCGTTGTGCTTGTTACTACGTCCAATTGTCAACCGAATGATTTATATCGCAATGGATTACAGCGTGCCCGGTTTTTACCTGCTATTGATCTAATTTCGAAACGTTGTCATGTCGTGAACCTGGATGGTGGAAAGGATTACCGCTTAATGAGTTTGCAACAGACGCATTTATATACCGTGCCGCATTCGCAGGCGGCGATTGATGAGGTGAACCTCTATTTATTAGAACATGTGCAACCCATACAGCAGAGATCGAATCGTTTGAACATCAATGGCCGTGAACTTAGTTTCCAATTTTGTTCGGAAGATACAGTTTGGTTTAGTTTCAATGAGCTGTGTAAAACCAGCAGAAGTCAAAATGATTATCTGGAAATTGCACGTTTGTTTAGAACTGTGATTTTGACGGACATTGAACAGATGAGCCATTTAACCGATGACATTGCAAGGCGATTTATTTTGCTCATCGATATTTTTTATGATCATCATGTCATTTTAATTTGTAGTGCGTCGGTGCTTGCCGATCAGCTTTATCAGGGAAAGAGGCTGGCTTTCGAATTTGAACGTACGATAAGTCGCTTAATAGAAATGCAGTCGGAACAGTATTTGACGCAAGCGCATACACTTCAATAGAGCTGGCTTAAACAGTTCACTCAAAAGTCCTACCAGGAAAAGTCAGCAATAAGGCCGGCATGGTCCGAGAAATCATAGTCAATTTGACTAAACCAAATGTGCTCTAGGCGAGGTTTAAAGCCCTGATTGACGATCATATAGTCGATTACCTGTTTGTTTTTATTGTGAATATAGGAATAGCGTTTTTTGTGCGGTATACGCAGGGTTAGGTCGATAAGGTCATGCTTGATTAAGTCCTTGCTCGATAGTTTCGTGTTTTGATTATCTGGGTTCCCTATGATTGTGCCCACCACGTCGATGTGTTGATCAGGTGGCGATAGAGCATTCAAATCACCTGTCACCATCAGAGATTGCCCAAAGTGAGACCGTTGATACTGATCGATCCAGCGAGCAATTACGCTTGCTTGTTGCAATCTTTTATCACGAACTCGATGACCTTTGGACTTTGAGCGTATGCCTCGCATTGAACGCAGATGAAGGTTGAGAACAGAAATACAGTTGGACTGATTGCAAACCTTTATCAATAGCGGTGGGCGCGAGAAGAGGGGGCTATTATTGAGTGCTAGCTGGCTTTTTTTAAATAACTGCTTTATCGATTGAATTCGGTATTCTGATTTAATTAAAAAACCGATATCCATTCCGGATACATCGTTACCCTCGTGCAAAACCGCTTTGTATTTCACGTTGCTAGTTTGCTGAATACGATGAATGATATGGTTCAGTGAATTGAGGTTTTCAACTTCCTGGAGCGCCATAATGTCCGGTAGTTCGAAGTCGATAATAATTTTTTGAGCGGCTAGCGTCGCCTTTTCGTGGAAATTTTTAGTGGGCAGTACGGTTTCGAATTTCTTTCCATTATCAACGTCGTCAAAGAAGCGGTACATATTTTGGCTGACGATTCTGAATGAATCACTAGCTAAGGCTTGACAGGCGAACAGGCTCCATAACAGCACCAAAACAATTGCGCTTAATCGTTGATAGGAGCCAAAAGAAATAGTGGTGTAAATAGTTATATGGATAGTGGCATCAATTAATGATTGTGTTTTGAATATAGTCAGTCCATTGGTCAAACAACACAGCCGTACTCGCTGCAACCACCGATCGAGCGTCTAGTGAACGGTTAAAGACGGTTTCGGCTTCCAGGGTTTGGCTTTGGCCCCCGGCTTCCTGGTTGAGTAAAACGCCAGCGGCGTAATCCCAGTATTTTTCTTTACCATGCAATAAAAGTTGTGCTCTACCAGCGGCTAACCAGGCCCATTCGAGTGCGCAGCTACCGACATTACGTTGCGATTTGTACGGTGATTGCTGTACTAGTGAGAGTCTGATTGGGTTTGATAGACGCTTGAAGTCGACGAAGGCAATCGATTGCTTTAGCGTACTGGGTTGTCTTGGTCGACTTAGCTTTTGATTATTAACCCACATTCCCTGGCCTTTAATAGCAGAGAAAAACTCATCTCGCATGGGATCATAAATAATGGCTAATACAATTTCATTTTGGCAAATTAGGGCTAGCGATACTGAAAATAGGGGCAGTGTACAATGATAGTTGTTAGTGCCATCTACCGGATCGAGGCACCAATAATCCTGTTTTGAATTGAGAACGCTGAGTTGCTCTGGTTCGGTTAACTCTTCACTGAGTAATAAAATGTCTGGATAGTGTTGTTTTAATGCAGCGTCCATTGCTTTTTGCATTTCAAGATCGGCTTCAGTCACAATCGAGCCATCTGCCTTATAGCTAGCAGTAGATTGCGCATAGTACTTAACGAGTGTTAATTTTGACGAATCTTTAATGATATTCTGGATGATAATGATATCTTCGAAACTATAGTCAAGCTTGTTCACTGGTTTATTCCGCTGCTATTACAATTGAGTTATTGTTTATTTGAACTTGAAATGATTGAATGAACAACATTAAGCTACATAGCAATATACTATAGCCGATTAGCCGTGTTCCTGTTACAGAAATTCATCAGCTCGCTGTGAAATAAATGCCTCAAATTGATTCAATAGATCCTCCTTATTTTCTGACCAGGCAGACTGCGAACTTGCAGGAAGATTTTGGCCGAGAGATAAAAAAAAGTGCGTCACTGTTTTTGCTCTACGGGGAACTGGGTGTTGGTAAGACGCGTCTTTTGACGGAGATGGCATTGAGCAGGCTCAATGAGCTTGAAATGCATTGGGTCGATTGCAAGCAGAGTACAGATGAAACTAATGTGTCGGCTGAGTTGGGTTCTACTCTAGAACGCATACTGGCCATTGCTACCATCGGTGACGTCATAGTCGCTGATCACTTTGAATTAGCCTCAAAAAAAATAAAACATCAGCTTTTGCAAAGCTGGTCGACTGACGGTATTGATAAAAAATTCAGTCTTATTATAGCCACTGATCAGGCGGGACTTGAAGAAGTTCGCGATCTGGCCACTCGATACCGACTCAAGGTAGAGAGCTTTCAGTTGTTGCCATTAACGTCTGTCGAAATTGATGACTATTGCGCCAGCACCTTATTTCCGTCGTTGCCGCCAGGACCTCTGTCGATGCCAAAACAAACTCGTCGAGCGCTCAACGAAACACGGGGTGTGGTTTCTCAGGTATGTGATGTGGTTGATCTGCATCGCAACCATATTACGATGAAAGCTCAGTCTAACGTTTCGTCTATTGTTAAACCGTTATTTGTAATTTTTGGTTTGAGCCTTATCTTGATGTTGGCTGGTTTTGCTTATTATTTTATGCCACCGGCTTTATTTGATTCTTTGTCATTCAATAAAAAACAGGAGGAGGTGGTCGAATTAACTCAGCCGACTGATAATTTGACGAGCACAGTGCCTAAGGCAAGGGTGTATGGATCTCAAACCTCACCGATACTAGAATCAAAAGCAATGATTCAGGCCCCTGCGATTGTAGAACCGGTTGCACCTCAACCCGAATTTGAGCCTGTTGCTGAACCTGAGCGTGAAGCGGAACTGGCGCTAGTTGAGACAATGAGTAGTCCGTTAGTTAAGATCGAAGAGCTCAGCAAAACGCAAATAGTGGCAGTCGGAAAAGTTGATATTGATAAAGAGCCAAAAGTTGAGCCTGAAGAAGAAGATTCAGTAGAGGACCAACGCCTGATTGATATTGTCGCTAAAGGGCCTTACTCAGATTGGTTTAAGGCCGAGTTAACGCGATCACGAGACTGGTTTGAAACCAGGAAAAGAAGTCGAGCCGCTATTCAGCTCATGTCCATCAGTTTAGATAATAAAACTGATGATACCTATCTTAGCTATGTCCAGACGTTACAAAAAAAGGGGATTGATGTATCACAGTTACGCGTGTATCCCACTCGAGTTCGAGAAAAAATATTGCTCAGTATTATTTATGGTGATTACGGCAGTCGGCGAGTAGCAAATCAATCGCTAACAGAGTTGCCATCGTCATTAAGAGCCAATCAGCCAATTTCGCGATCTATCGGTAGTATCTGGAATGAAATTAGTCAGGGGCGGTTCTAAAAATAACTAATTTCCCGCGATTGCGGTCGGCACCTCAGAGTGCCTACTTTTGGCCGCTCCGTGCGGGTGTGTCAGCCCAGCCGAGCTTTACGTACTACCCGTAAAATTTGCTACTCCCCGCGGTGCTTCGGGGACGTCTGACAGCTTGTGCCAAGAAAAATCACAAATTTTTTGAGACGCTCTCAATTGTGAGTAATATTCGCGTTATCTACTTCTGACAATCAACATTGCTCCCATGGCAAACCATCAAAGCGCCATCCGCCGACTGCACTACGTTGATGTTTATCATTTAGGTCACCCTCGAAGCCCTGTTCGATGTTATAAACACGGTTAAAGCTTTTATCGATAAGTAGGTTGCCGGCTTCTTCGGAGCGTTTTCCACTGCGGCAAATCAACAAAATAGGCACTGCGTTATGCTCAGAGCCGTCAAACACACCGCCTAACATTAAACGCCGAATATCTCTGACAAAGTTTGGGTTTATCTCCCAGTCGGGCTCCTCTATCCAGGGAATGTTAACTGATCCAACTGGATGACCAATAAACAAAAATTCCATTTCAGATCTGACATCGACAAATATAACTCTCGGTTCCTTTTGAATCAGCTTCAAGCCTTCAAGCGCACTCATTTGGGTGACTATCTGGTTTGTCATATAGGTCTCAAATATTTGTTGATAAATTAAGTCTTGAAAGTAAAGCGAGGCCAGGTGGCCTCCGTCTAAGATTCAATCAAGTTAATTAAACCCTGACGAATAGTCGTTTCTGCTTTCAAACCCAGTTCATCATTCATTTTGGCAGGGTTTGCTAGCGAATGCTGAATGTCACCTTGACGTGGCTCGGCATGAGAAACCGCGCAGTGATTGCCCGTGATATCCGACAGCACAGCGATCAAATCTAATAATGTGGTTTGTTTCCCGGTTGCAATATTGCAGGCACCTGTCGCCGAACTCGTTAATGCTGCGACATTAGCGCGAGCAACATCACCGACATAAATAAAGTCTCTGGTTTGTTGACCATCACCAAAAACGGTAAGTGGTTCACCTCGAGAAATTCTATCGACGAATAAAGCAATCACACCCGCATAGGGTGATTTTGGATCTTGTCTGGGGCCAAATACATTAAAAAAACGTTGACCTAATGACTTCAAGCCATAAATTCGCTGGTACATATCTGCGTATTCTTCATTGACTTGCTTCTCTAGACCATATGGAGAGAGCTGATTTTTTATAGCATTTTCTGGTAGCGGGATTTCTGACGGCTCCCCATAGATTGCAGCTGAAGAGGCATAGACCATTTTCTCAAGCTTATTTTGTTGAGCCGCGACCAGCACATTAACAAAGCCGATAATATTTTGCATTGCCGAAAACTGCGGGTTTTCTAACGATGCCACTACAGATACCTGAGCCGCAAGATTGAGGCAGTGCGATACACCCGTCATGGCCTGGTTAACCTTGTGGCTATTGGTGATGTCACCCTCAATAAATTCCAACAAAGGATGGTTGTCAGGTAGATTGTCTCGATTTCCAGACGATAAGTTATCCAGAACCCTTACTGGAATGTTCTGACTTAGCAACAAGTCAGCAGTGTGTGAGCCAATAAATCCTGCCCCGCCAGTGATGAGTACTCTCTTCATAAATTTGGTTGTAATATTGAGGATTGAATTCACATGATTTTAACAGTCATATGAAGATTTGTACTGATGTTTTTAAATCGAAATTAATGATGGATTTATGCTTGACAGTGATACCTTGCTTGATTAAAGTACGCGCTCTTTCGAGGGGGCCATAGCTCAGTTGGGAGAGCGCAACACTGGCAGTGTTGAGGTCGGCGGTTCGAACCCGCCTGGCTCCACCAGAATTTTTGTTAAAAAACTCTGGTAAAAACAGTGTCCCCATCGTCTAGTCGGCCTAGGACACCGCCCTTTCACGGCGGTAACAGGGGTTCGAATCCCCTTGGGGACGCCACTTATTTGGTTGTCAAAACAAAGACTTGCAGAAATGCAGGTCTTTTTTTTGTCTGCTGCTTTAAGTGATCTGCCGTTTTGAAAATAGAAACCCGTTAGGGCAAAACATTGCTGTTTATTCAAATAGCAAAATAAATCTCACCATGACATTATTTACCAATGAAAATAATTATCTTATTGATTATCATGCTTTTGTTGAATTTAGCCCATGCAGGCCAGCACCTATCATTCAGCTCGGCTAAGATAAAGCTCGTTAAGCTCTACTAGGCAAGGCGAGGCGTGACTATTTTTTATTGTGGTTGTGATATCAAGTGGCAGGGTAAAAAGGGATTATCGGATGCTCAGGCATGCGGCTACGTCCCAAGGAATAAGTTTATAAAGAAAGGTAATGTGAACCAGCGAGGTAAGTGCATTGGGTGGGAACACGTTATGCCTGCCTATTGGTTCGGTAGTCAGTTGCAATGTTGGCAGGATGGCGGACGTAAAGCCTGCAAGCAAATGGAAGGTGATATGCATAATCTAGTGCCGGCTATCGGTGAATTAAACGCAGATAGATCAAATTATCGTTTCAGTATGCTGGAAGGTGAAAAGCGTCGATATGGTTAATGTGACTTTGAAGTAGAATTCAAGGCTAAGAAGGTAGGGCCAGCAGAGAATGTTCAGGGTGATATTGCCAGGAACTATTTTTATATGGCGGATCGGTACAAACTTAAACTATCCAAGTCTCAGCTAAAACTTCTTGGCGTGTGGGATAGGACCGATCCTGTTGATGATTGGGAGCGAGAAAGGAATCAAGCAATAGGGATTATTCAGGGCAATGGCAATCAGTTTATTCGGTAAGTTTCCAAAAAAACTCGTTAGGGCAAACCATAGCGGGTCAATTAACTGGTTTAAGGGCTATCGTCGCTCAGAATGGCAATAGGGCTCATTGCAACGATAAACCCATAACCTTTTTTTAAACGTTGGCACCCCATAGAAAAATCTATTTCTATGGTTAATCTGAAATGAAAAACGAAAGGATGCTAGAGATTAGCTATAGCGTTGCTATGAGTTTTGCGAGCTGGTCTGGGGTTAGCTTGGAGACCTGCGCTTTAACCTTTTTAATCTTCTCCCTCTCAGCTACTGATATGGCCTTAATCTTGCTTCCAGCCGCCATTATCGCGGTATCATTCTCCTGAGCGGTGCTAATCAGAGCGTCGAGCATCTGATACAGGTTTAGATAGTAGTGGGCACCAAGCTCTTTAAGTCGCTTTTGAGTTGCTGCGGTCATGGTTACAGTCTGTCTTACTAATCTGCTCATAAATAAATCTCACTCCATTGATACATCCTTAAACGAAGATACCGCAAAATACTTCTTAATAAAACTATATTCTTTCGTTGAATCGGTAGACCCAAACTTTTAATTTGACGGTATAAAAATATCTATGTGGCCGCTTTTTGGTATGGGTAGCTGTGAACTATTGATGCCCACTACTAGCAAAAACTCACCTGAAAAATAAGTGAGTAATTTTAAGTATTTTACCATTTATGACGTTATTCGTGAGACTTACACCACACCCTGATTCGATAAGTCTTAACAAATCCAAATAACGAGCTATATCTATTATCACATTATTTAGGACCCCTTTATTGTGTTGTTTCCCAATTATGCTCAGCCTTATAGCTGGGCATATTTAACGTCTGACAGGTTTTGGTCAAGGGCCGCTTTTGTTAAGGTTCATAAAATTCCTGCTCACATAGTAATGCACTTACACAATGGCACGAAGATCAGGGGGCAGAAGACGGACAGGCTATTAAGGACGAAACCGCGTTGCGTATAGCCAAGGTAGAGCAAAGTGCTGGCTTGCAACTGACCCAACGCTCGCCATCCATGGATAAACCACCATCGGGCACGATACCGTGTATATGAGGTTGATGTGTCATCGCCGAGCCCCAGGTATCTAATACCAACGTGAGCCCGAGTCGCGCACTCAGATGCCTCGGGTCAGCGGCGATGGTTTTCAATGTCTTTCTGCCGCCTTCAACAGGATCGTGTATATCACTGATTTATTGCAATAGGCTAGATCACTGACCGGTGTTGGCAGTGTGAACAACAGATGGTAATAGTCGACCGGCAACGAGTCAGCCTGTCGAGCCTCAAGCCAACGGCACGCAGTACTACCCTGTCATTTTGGGCTATGCTGATTGCGGCAGGAGTTATAAGCGATCAGATGATGTTGACAACTCTGAGACCCTAATACATTGCCACCGAATGCGGCACTGTGACAAGTCTCAATCGCCGACATCACCTTGAGCTGAGCAAGACTGAAATGAACTTGATGTGCCTTACGGCGACGATGTCCGTGGGCGCGGAGTATATCCGCGACCCCCAAACTGGCGATAGACACGACTCATGTCGATAGCGGCAGCATCTCTAATGGACTGATGACATCATCACTGAACCTGCTCAACATCGCGTCGTTGATATGTGAGTTAAAATGAACTTCTCTGCTATAAGTACTAGTAAGTTGAAACTAGGCGGGGAAATTTTCATGCTTGCATTGAATAATGCACCCTAAAAGTAACAAGTAATTAGGTCAATTCAGTTAGATATCTCAAAGGCTTTTTAAATGAAAACTGCAGAAATTCCACCAGATGAAGCAGAGAGAATTAAGGCTTTAAAAGAGTTTCAAATACTCGATACATTACCTGAAATGGACTTTGATGACTTTACCAAGATAGCATCGTATATTTGCCAAACACCCATCGCCCTAATCTCTCTTGTAGATGAATCAAGACAATGGTTTAAGTCAACTGTGGGCTTAGACGCACCTGAAACCCCGAGAGATGTTGCCTTCTGCTCTCATGCAATTTTACAAGACGATGTCTTTATTATTCCCGACTCGTTTAAAGACGAGCGGTTCCACGACAACCCTTTAGCAATACAAGCACCCGATGTTCGTTTTTATGCGGGCGCCCCTTTAATAACTTCTGCTGGCTATAAAATCGGTACCTTATGTGTTATTGATGACCATCCTCGAAATATAGATTTAAAACAAATTGAAGCGTTGCAAGCCCTGGCGAGACAAGTGGTTAATCAATTGGAATTAAGGCTTGCAAAGAATAACGCGAATGAGCTCGCTAAAACTAAAGCGAGTTTTTTAGCGACCATGAGTCATGAAATAAGAACACCTTTAAATGGAATTTTAGGCTGCGCTAACCTTTTGCTTGATACAGTCAAAGACAAGAAACACTTAAAACTGACAGAGACTATTACCCAATGTGGGGATTCATTACTAACGCTTGTCAATGATATTTTAGATTTTACAAAAATCGAATCTGGAAAAATGAAGATTGAGAATGAAGCGTTCAATTTAAATCAATCTTTAACCGAAATTATCCATTTGTTTTCTCAGGAGGCCAAAAGAAAATCTTTAAACCTCACCGTTGAATATGGAGAAAATGTGCCTGATTGGATTTTTGGAGACGTTACAAGAATAAGGCAAGTAATGAGTAATTTAATCAGTAACTCTATAAAGTTTACCGAAAAAGGCTTCGTTACAATTGAAGTAAATGTGAATTCTGAGCATTCATCGAAGAACTCAGCCAATAAAGAAATTGGATTGATATTTTCGATCAAAGACTCAGGCATTGGTATAAATACTGAGTCTCAAAGTAAACTTTTCACCTCTTTTGCCCAAGCTGACAGTACTATTTCAAAAAAATTCGGCGGAACCGGATTGGGGTTGTCTATATCCAAAGCCCTTGTCGAATTAATGAAAGGTCAGATTTGGCTGAACAGCATTGAAGGAGTGGGCTCTACTTTTAATTTCACAATTTTAACTAAACCAGTAGAAGAGAAAAATAAAAAGCGAGTTGAAGAAATAGAATTTGACAGTGACATGGCCAATAAACATCCGCTGAAGATACTGTTAGCAGAAGATGACCGGGTCAATCAATTTGTTGCAAAAAACACGATTAAAAAAATTGGCTACAGAATGGATGTTGCCTCGAATGGCATAGAGACACTAGAAATGCTAAAAGCCCATGATTATGATGTTGTCTTAATGGACTGTATGATGCCAGTGATGGATGGATTAGAAGCGACATCGATCATTAAAAAATCCCCCGATTTATATGGAACACCCAAAATTATCGCCTTAACCGCGAGCGCACTAAAAGAAGATAAAGACAAATGTACGGAAGCAGGAATGGACGACTTTTTGAGCAAACCACTCGACATGAATGAAATTATAAGAGTTTTAAGAGCTAGTTGAAATAACTTCAATTTTTAGTTTCGGTGTCCATATCCACTCGAGCCAATGACATTTTCGACGGGTTCATATTTCAATGTATGGTGCGTAGAAGTCAGCTATAGGCGTTTTCTAAAAGCACCATAGAGCTGAAAGTCGAATTAACCTGTAACTGAAATGATTAGCTTCTTGCAGTCATTAAAAATTCTATTATCAATAGTCATTTTTAATCCTTAATGGAAATTTTGTATCTCTAAATGTTACTTTATAGGTTAGGCCAGCTATATTTTCAGAAATCGAATGCAATAAACGCGTTAAGTTAAACGGAATACCCTCCTTATGAGAAGTTAAGGCTGGCTGCGCAAGAATATGGTGCTAACCGGTTCAGTAAGTCGTATCCAATAGTTTGGGATTTCATTTAAAAAGCACACATTAATCTTTCATTGGTACTATAACTGTTCGTATGTGTAAATTACATTCCTATGCTGTGCAATATGATTGACCCCTTATCAAAACCAAATTCGTCAGATACAGCTGCCGAGTATTTTAGAATGAGCCTGGCTAAACTGGGACAGCTGAAAATTTCCATAACGCCAATAAACTATGCCTTAGTCTACTACTATATTTTAGGCGATGATCTTGAACTCAATTCACGATTGGATGCATTATTCGCTAATATTGAAAACTGGTCTGATGATGAAGTAAAAGCGCTTTTCTCTCAATTCATTAGCTTCAGTAACCGCGAAAACGATCGTCATCTGGAGGAATGTCTGCTAATCACTGTAGCTCAAATTATAGGTCTGGTTGTCGATATTGCCGGTAGCGCTGCGCTATCGAATGAATCTTTAACAACTAGCTTGGAACAGTTAGCGGCAAGCAAAGATCCTAAAGATATACTAGATGTTGCATCGAAAATCGTCGCCGAGACCAGAATTTTCGTCATTAAAACCAAACAATTTGAAGTATCACTGCAAGAAAGTACAAAGGAGATTCAACACTTAAAAGGGCAGCTTGATAATGCTCGCAAACAGGCAACAGTGGATGCTTTGACAGGATTGCACAATCGCCGTGGATTTGATGAAACATTGGCAAACCTGTTGAGCACAGCCGACTCTGGTTCAAAAAATAGGGCAGTGCTATTGCTGGATATCGACCATTTTAAAGAAGTGAACGATACTCATGGACATCTAGTTGGTGATAAAGTTTTGGTTCGAATTGGACAGCAATTAATGAAACAAATGTGTGGTAATGATTACCTATCACGATTTGGTGGTGAAGAGTTCGCTATATTATTACTGGAGACACCATTGGCTGGTGCTTTTAAGGTCGCAGAAAACCTGCGTAATGCAATATCGAGACTTCGTTGGGCGTAATCTAAATCAGGTAAAGATGTCGGTCAGATAACGATATCGATTGGCATTGCTAGCATTAAGCCTAACGAATCAGTTGATATGTTACTTGGGCGTTGTGATGAAGCTTTATATCGAGCGAAATCATTGGGTAGGAATCGCTCAATTATTGCACGGTAGTGAGTTAGGTTCTTAAACATTTAGGCAGGGCTGGTGCACATTATAGGAAGGTCTGAAATGCACTTAGGGAGTGGTAGGGCGTCTCTTTTCCCCTAGTTGACATGGGTCAGAATATGCAGCTGACCTCTCAATTGATTGGCTGATCGTAAGTCACATCTCGTGCTATGAGAAGTTTAATTTTCATACTGGTTGGAACGACTGTTAATTTAACTTCATAAATCTAATTTAAGCTGTGTCCTCACGCTTTTTTCTAAAATTCTTAATTGAAATAATTTTAATGAGCACAAAATATCAAACATTGACCTCTTTATTGAGTGGAAATGGATATTTTTAAATGCGCACAATTGATATGATTAATTCGTTAGAAAAAATGTTTAGACGTTCGCCGTTTTGGCGATAATAATCCTTCGTTCTCCATCATCTAAAAGTAGGTAATCACGGCACTTCGCATCTGTTGTTATATAAATCAATTCTTGAGAATGTGGAGTGAGTAAATGGCTGTAAATTCCAATACCCACGCATCCCACATTATCACCATCTTAGGCACTTGAAAAAGAATATGGCATTTAGCCCAATCTACTATTACAAAAAGAACAGGAAGCAGCGATCTAAAATATTCATAGTTATGGGAGTAGCCTGCCTACTGTACATAGCTGCACTTTACGGATATGAGTATATTTCTAGTAAATCTGTTCCTGAAAATACAAGAAGCATTTACATCATTGCTTTCTCAGTGTGTAGCTTCATATTATTCTATGTTGCTTGGCGGCATAGGGCTTATTCAGCAACCTACGAAGCAGTGATAACTACAGATAGGTTTATTGTAAAATACCCGGGCTCACCAATGTGGTCTTTTGATATTAAGATTTCAGACATAAAGAGATTTGAACATAGAAACACCCTTTCTCATGCTGGTAAGGGTGACCTGGTCAACCTTTTTATACAACCCAATTAAGCGGCCTTCTTTATTTCCTTTAATTGCATTTCATACTGGCTCGGGCTGATATACCCCAACGTCGAGTGCAGTCTAAAGTTGTTATAAAACACAGATTTGTAATTCAAAATATCTTGCTGAGCTTCATTTCTGGTTTGGTAGTTTCTCCAATGCACTCGCTCCTGTTTTAAACTACCGAAAAAG
>CAXMOZ010000186.1:0-14912 GCA_964195315.1 uncultured Acidimicrobiia bacterium
AAAATACATAGTCCGAAATAAACAAGAGGCGACGATGAAAATCATCTTCATTCATTTTGAGTCTGTTAACTAAGGCACTGGATAACGATTAAACGGTCGTATAGTTGTCGCAGAGGCTAGTACCAATAGCGCCTATATCCCGTATACTTGAACAGAAAAAAATAACTAACATTTCAGATTAGATGTTACTAATAATAGGCATATAGACCAAATATTGGAAGATCTAACTGGTATGTACAACTAAGTTAAGGACGGTTTACAACTTGGGGTTTGTGTACCAATTGTTATATATAAGCAGGTTCTTTCATTAAAAAATATAATTGTAAAAGGATTATAGTGAATAAATTATCAACGGCTTTTAAAAGTATCGCTTTAGTTAAAGAGGTTGAATCTCCTGAAAATCCAGGTGGGTTAGAAAAAAGAGTCGCTTTAACACCTCAAAATGTTGGGCAATTAACAGCTGCTGGCGTCCAAGTATTTGTTGAAACTGGTGCGGGTCTGGGTGTCGATTTTGAAGATAAAGAATATCTTCAAAATGGTGCTGTGATGCAAAGTTCAGATGAAATATACAAAGATAAAGATATGATTATCAAATTTAAAGGCCCATCTCTGGAGTCTATTTCTAAGATGAAAAAAGGTTGTACCTTGTTTTGTATGGCACATTTTCACTCGTTCCCCAATAGGGCGAAAATGCTAGAGAAAAGTCAAATAAATGTCATAGCAATGGAAGAGGTTCTTGAATCTCCAAAAGTACAAACTGATGAGCAAATCCTAGCAAGAACTGCGATGACTGAAGCATTAAAGAGTTTTATTGATGATGAAACAATTGGGAATCTTAAAATATTTGTTATCGGTCGAAATGAAAGATTAGCAGGGGCTATAAGAAGAGCGGGAAATCGAAATCCCTGTTCACTGAACCTTTTACATGAAGATATAGCTTTTGAAAAGATTGAAGAAACAGGCAGTGGAACGTTATATTTTTATGATAGAGAAAACTTTAGTGATCCAACTGGATTAATTGAAAAATTAAAGCAGGCAGGTTCCAATACTTTTGACCTTCATGAATTTGAACTAGAACGTGGTGATGAGGCAATTGCTAATTATAGAAAAACGCATACACCTTTTGAATTTGGTTTGCGAAGAATTCAGTGTCTTCATGAAACTGGACAAGCAGGAGCAAGGTATGGCGTTAAGTTACTAAAAGAAAACAAGCCTCAATTAGATATCGCTGAAGCAAAGGTAGTTGTGCTGGGTTATGGTAATGTCGCGCGAGGCGCCATGCATGAAATATATAATCAAGGTTTCAAAAACATCAATATTTTAGGTCGTACCCAAACTACGAAAGATAAAATTGATTTTTGGTTAAAAGATGTAGATTTAGTTGTAAATGGTGCGGAAATACCGCTAAAACAAAGGGGTGTCACTTACCTTGTCAGCAATGATCATTTTAAAAGTGTCATTCCCAAAGGTTCAGTTGTTATTGACCTTGTAGGCGGTAGCGAGACAAATAGAAGTGCTGTTGAATCCGTCCTCAATTGCACATTTTTATCTAAGCCTTATTTTATAAAAGAGGGAGTTACTGTTTCAGCATTGTGGGGTTGGCCAATCTTGGGAATGATGAGAGAAAGCGCTATAAAATATTCAAGTCAAATTACAGATGTTCTAATTGGGAGAGAGAAATTAATTGAAGGAATAGCTACTTTACCACCTGGTGTTAAACGAGCCTTGGTCTGTGGCCCATTTTAATAGGAAGTATATAACAAGCGCTTAAGGTCTGACCTTATATACTGTAGCAGTTTTCGCGCGGTTCACATCTGGATTCCAGGCCCACAGTACTTAAGTGTCATGTTCTAGTTGGTGGAGAAGATTGCCAAGAGACCTTTTGCCATTTTTCGAATTGGAATTCGCCATCAAACTTTCAGAACCACTCAGGAAAAATATTATCTACAGTAAAAAAAACGTCTCAATGAAGATAGCGAGATTTCAGTTAAAAAAATTAGAAAGGCTTTTTAATCCTTGCTGTTTCATCAATACCGGATAGCACTTCGATATTGATGCCATCGGATATGCCAACTTTGATGATGCGTTTTTCAAATTGTCCGGCTGCTATTTCAATTTCGACAAAGATTTCATCATCCTCGAAATTCAGTAGTCGTTCTTTAATTGACAATGCCTGGTCGCGACGTTCGAGCACTATGTCCCCACTAGCGCTATAACCCGCTCTAATTAACACACCTGCTTCAGGCCCGATAGCCGCTCGAATTTCGAATTGTATTGCACCGTCATTCTCTTCGCCTTTCGGAGAGATGAATTCAAGTTTGCCTTTGAATACTCGATCTTCGATTGCACCGATTTTAATTTCCAGGTCTAGGCCTTCGCTTATTTTGCCAACTTCCGATTCATCAACTTTGCCAATAAATACCAGGTCTTTCATATCGGCGATTAATGCGATGGTGGTACCTTCATTAAAGTTGTTAGTTTCGATTACCGATACGCCTTCTTTAACAGGTACTTCGAGCACCATGCCAGATACGGTTGCCTTTATCTCATTCGAGACTTTGTCGCCTTTACCTGAAACCCCTTTTTTGATGAGTTGCACATTGTTTTGTGCGTTCTCGACCTCCTTAGCTTTGAGGTCGTATTCCATTTTTCGTTCGTTGTATTCGGCTTTCGATATGAGCGATTTTTGCAGTAGTTTTTTGCGGCGATTGAATTCGATTTGTGCATTATCTAAACCGATTTTGGCGGAGTCTAATCGGGCCTCTGCACTGTTGAGTGTGACTGCATCAGGGATGATGCGAATTTTTGCAATTAAAGCACCTTGTTTAACCAACTGTCCTGCTTCGACATATAGTTTTTCGACGACGCCGGAGATGCGTGGTTTTATGGCGACTTCGTTACGGGGTTCGATCGAACCGGCGGCCACGGCCTTTTTGACGATGTCGATTACGCTTGGCGACTCAGTTTCATAAACAACGGGTTTTGTTTGTGATCGTTCGAACAGAAAATATAAGGTCCATGCAAACAGTACTAATAAACCTATGCCGAAAAGAAAGGTGAAAATACGTTTTATCATGTCTGGTTATTCTGCTCTAAGTGCTTCTACTGGATTAATGCGGACTGCCTGGCGCGCTGGAATAATGGCTGCGATCAAGCCAGAAAGAATCAATATGGCTAGTGCGGTGAGGGCAATTTCAGGTTCGATGGTTGGGGTGTCGAACATGGTAGATGCAGATCCCTCAGTGTTGGATTTTTTTATTAAAGTATCGATTAATTGCAAGGTCATTATACCTGCGGTCAATCCAAGATACCCAGCTATGCTGGTCAATAAAAGTGTCTCCTGAGTGATGAGCAGGGTAATGGACTTTGGTGTTGCGCCAAGTGCTTTGCGGATTCCAAATTCTTTGGTGCGTTCTTTGATGACAATTAGCATGATGTTGCTGACGCCAAGCAGGCCAGCAAATAAAGTGGCCAGACCGACTGTCCATATCAAATAGCTAATGCCTGAAAAGAGGTTTTTCAGGCGAAGGAATTCTTTTTCGCTGTTCCAGCTTCCAAAGGCACGGGAGTCTGCCGGCGACACTCTGTGCCTTGCCGCTAAAAGCTTTTTTGCTTTTTCCCCCATGATTTTCGAGGGCACGCCGTGTTTTGGTACCAGGCCATAGTAGGTCACTTTGTTGTTTAGGTTGAAAACCCTCTGATGTGTCGTAAATGGAATAAAAACGGTACTACTGAGTCTTTCCTCATCATCTGCGTAGCGTACCGGTTTGAAAATACCAATCACCGTAAAGCTGATTTGTCGGAGCGTTATGCTGGCCCCAACTGGATTGTTTCCGTCAGGAAACAGATCAGCATAAATTTTTTCACCAATAACAATGACTTTACGTTTTTGCTCTATATCCAACCGGTTGATGAAGCGCCCAGTGTCAATATCCATCGGTAAAATGTGTTTGAGTTCGGGCAGGTCGCCCATCACTTCTGCTTCGCTCACCCGAGTACCATAAACAATATCGTTACGCCTGCCATATCCGCCGAGTCGTATACGAGGTAACAGGTAGTCGATTTCATCAACCCCTTTTCGGAGTGCTTCGGTATCATTATTATTTAGTTTAATCCTACGGCCTGGCTTTAATCCCTGATAAGGCATCGAAGTCCGCGAGCCCCAAAGGTAATAGCCATTGCTGGCATAGCCTGACATATTTTTGAGCACGCCATTTTGCAGGCCAGTGCCAAAGCCAAGCATGATGATTAAAATATAGACGCCCCAGAAAACACCCGACATGGTGAGTAATGTGCGCAGTCGGTTGGTACGAATAGCGTTAAATATTTCCTGCCATGAATCCGCATCGAACATGCTTATTGCTGCAATGCTGTGATGGGGTCGACACGTGCGGCGCGCCAGGCAGGGATGAAACCGGCCACCGTACCAGACACGATGACCAATGCAGTGACCATTAATACCACTGGCATATCCACGTCTGGTTGGTAGAGATAATCGTTTTCCGGGATCACCTGTTTTAGAAACTCGAGTAAACTGAGGCTGGCTATTAAACCAAAATAACCCGCTAGCGCAGTCACTAGTAACGATTCGCGTACAATTGTGCCAACGATGGCGGTTGGGGTAGCACCCAGCGCTTTGCGTATACCTATTTCACGCGTACGTTCCTTGACCGAAATAACCATTATGTTACTTACCGCGAGGATGCCGGTGAAAACGGTGCCAATGCCAATCACCCAGACAAATACACGCACCCAGTAGAATAAATCCATTATTTTTTGATACTCTTTTAAATTGTTCCATATACGAACCGCGCGTTCATCTTCGACATCAAATCGATGGCGCTTCGCAAGAGATGTTTTGGCTGAATTGGAAATGGCCTGACTGCCCTTGTAATCGGTGTTGCCAACCGTGAACATGATTTGATGCACTCGATCGGCGGCGCCATAAACCATTTGCGCCGTGGATATGGGTATGTAAATTTTCTCGACTTCGGAGCGCCCACCTTTGTCTTCGAACACACCGACAACTTTGTATTGTGAGTTATCGATCTTAATGTATTGTCCTAGCGGATCAACTTTTCCGAACAGGGTATCGCGCACTTTGCTACCAATCACACTGACCTTGCGACGTTGATCGATGTCAATATCGTTAAGAAATCTCCCACTGACAACAATTGTTTTCTCAATATGCTGGTGATCTGGATGTGAGGAACGGATATCGAATGATGCGTATTTATCCCGATAGCTAACACTGAACTGTCGATTCAGATAATAACGTGAGGTGATGTGCTCAACACCGCTAATATCCCGTATCTTTTCATAATCGGTATTATCAAATTGAATCCGGCGGCCGCGAGGATGGCCTTCAAAAGGAATCGTGGTTTTACCGCGATACACCCAGATACTATTTACCGCATCATCTTGAAACTGTCGTTCGACACCATTCTGAATGCCTTTACCAGCACCTAATAACAGTACCAACATGAAGATGCCCCAGGCTACCGTCAGTAGGGTCAGAAACGTTCGCAGCTTGTGCGCAACCATGGTTTGGTAAATTTCTTGCCAGGCGTCGAGGCTGAACATGCGGGTTAGGCCTTTTCCTCAGCAGGTTCGTCGTTCATATCACCATCAGGCATACCACTATTAATGATGCCACCATCAGTCATATAACCATCACGCATATGAAGGATACGTTGAGCCTTTTCGGCGACATCATCCTCATGTGTGACGATGATGATAGTGACGCCATCGGCATGGATATCTTTAAACAGATCCATAATCTGCTGAGAGGTGGCGGTATCTAATGCGCCAGTGGGTTCGTCCGCTAGTATCAGGCTAGGTTTCGCAATCAATGCCCTGGCAATCGCAACGCGCTGTGCCTGCCCACCCGAAAGTTCGTTGGGTAAGTGATCTGCTCGATCCTTTAAACCCATTCTCTCGAGGTATTCGAGCGCGATTTTGTTTCGTTGATGCCGTGGCACCTTTTGGTAATACAACGGCAACGCGACATTTTCGACTGCAGTCTTGAAAGGCAGTAGGTGAAAAGACTGAAACACAAACCCGATATAACGGTTACGGTAACGAGCGGCATCATGCTCCGACAAGTCAGCAATCAGCTTGTCTTCCAGGTAGTAGGCGCCCGAGTCATAGCTATCGAGTATGCCGAGTACATTTAGTAAACTTGACTTGCCAGACCCCGAAGAGCCCTGTATCGCTACAAACTCACCTTGCTCAATTTGAACATTAATATCTTGCAGGGCATGAACCCTATTTTGTCCGACATGATAGGACTTATTAATGTTCTCGAGTCGGATCATGTTAGTTTGTAATTGCCTTGGTTGGTGGATGAATTTTGGTGCATTGTGACAGTTGAGAATAACCACAGCCAGATCAGTTCAGAAAAATTAAATCACTGTCTAGTTTAACGCTTATGCCAATTCTTTGTCAGGCGTAAAAGCGCAAAATATTGAGTCAAACTAAACTGAAGCTGACAAAAATATATTTATAAAAGTGCAGGATTCTTTGTTTCTGGAGCAGTTGCAGATTGAATTATGGCCCAGGTTTGGGCAGCAATAATGGTTCTCTAGCCTTGAGTCCAGTTTCGCTGAATTTGATTCTGGTATTTAAGGTTCATGCTTCGTTATTTGTAAAAACAGCTAAAAATTGAGAATAAAATAGCCAGAGTAAGTAATTGTCGGTTTGTGCAAGCCGAAAATTTGGTTACAATCATTTTTTTTAATTGGCACAAAGGATGAAATTGTCTAATCTCAATAAAACGTTGTTAGTATCAACATTCGCGGCTGTTATATCTGGTGGAGTGCCAGTTTTCGCCGATGGCAGCAATACTTACATTAATGGTTCAATTGGCATACAAGACTTTGACACAGATCGTCAATTGAAAACTGAACAGTTGATCTCAATCGGTCTGGAGCGTCGTTACAGTAATGGTTGGGGCGCAGAAATATTCTTGATGGATTCTTCACCTTCTGGGAAAAACAACACTGGTGACATAGACGTTACCCAATTTGGCATCGACGGCCTTTATTACTTTAAGTCGGATGAAAGCAATAGGTATGATGTCATTCAACCCTACGGTGCACTAGGCCTGGGCCTCGCCAACTTTAAAAGTAACGTCCATACGGATAAAGAAACTCAACTTCGAGCCGGACTCGGACTGAGAGTGATATTGAGTGAACACTGGTCTGCAAAGGCAGATGCTCGATTAATGTATAGCGAAGAGGCAAGCGCTCTTGATAGTACGCTGACAGTCGGTCTTAGTTACGGTTTCAATCACCAAAACAAAAAAGTAGTACCTGCAGATGGCGATAATGATGGCGTTATTGATGCCAATGATAATTGCCCAACCACACCAGCTGTTGCAAAGGTTGATTCGACAGGTTGTGCTTTAGATACAGATGGTGATGGTGTACCCAACTATTCGGATAACTGTCCAGCCACACCATCAGGAACAGCGGTCGGTAGTAAAGGCTGTGCTCTTGATAGTGATAACGATGGCGTGGCTGACTATGCAGATAGCTGCCCGAATTCGCCCGCTGGTAGCCAGGTTGATACAATCGGTTGTGGGCTTGATTCAGATAACGATGGTGTTACTGATGATAAAGATTTGTGTCCAGCATCACCGGCTGGCGTTGCGGTAGATGCGAACGGTTGTGTGCTTGATTCAGATAATGACGGTGTTGCCGACTATCAAGATAATTGTCTGGCTACAGCTGCAGGTCGAGCGGTAGATGCCCAAGGTTGTAAGTTTGTTTTGACTAGCTCGGAAGAGCTCACGCTTAAAATTAATTTTGCGAGTAACTCAAACGATATTACTCAGGATAATTATGCTGAAATTGAAAAAGTGGCTAACTTCCTTAGAAAATATGGTGAAGTGAATACGGTTATCGAAGGTCACACCGACAGTCGTGGTGCAGATGCTTATAACACCAACTTATCTAAGGGCAGAGCTGAAGCTGTTATGATTGTTTTGATCGAGCGTTTTGGTATAGAAGCGGATCGCGTATCAGCACTGGGATATGGTGAAGCACGTCCGATTGCCAGCAACGATACAACAGCAGGTCGGCTCGAGAATCGAAGAGTTGTCGCTGTAATGAAAGCTGAAGTTTCACAGTAGTTTAAAGCCAAGTTAGACAGAGAAGGCTTCTATCGAAAGATAGAGGCCTTTTTTATGTTCAGCATGAGCTGGTTGTCCTATGCTCCTCGATAATTCCCAGCATCGCTTCATGGCGCCTGCTATTGGTGTTCTAATTACGCACATCCTGTCCTAATACATTATTGTGCGAAGCCTGCCAGTTTATTAACTTACAGGCATTTTTAGATATTTATTACTAGGCTGCTAATGTCCTTATTTTAAAATATTGTAGTCCAAATGATGGGTCTACTTCTGTCTGCAACAAGTCGATGTCCGGTTTGGCCACAAAAATATGCGTAAACTGGTCGTGACCTACGCAGTCAAAGAACTGTTCAATAGAGAATCTTGGGTGATCAGTCTTCATATGCGTGCGCATAGGGTCTCTATCCAAATTAGGTTTCTGAAGTTAAAACTAGATTTGCGGTTGAAGTCATTTATGAAATTATTGTGTATCTTACCAATAGCCCAAAAGATGCCATTTGTTAATTCGTTGCAATGGCAGCTATGCTCAAATTAGCGGTCGTTCCCGTTACCCAGAAAAACACTCGTATCAGTGGGGAATGACATCGAAATGCATGGTTGTACCCAAGTTATATACTGTAATTTTATCTGCATTATTTACCAATAAGTGTTTTCTTAAAATACGTATTGTGTTTATTGCAGATGAATGTTTAGGGACTTAGGGTTCGCAACCAATCGCTTTTATCGTCCAGCGACTGGCTTAAACCAATGGACAAAAATCATTAGGGAAATATTATGAATTGGTATCTTGGAGTGTTGAAAAAGTATGCTGTCTTTAGCGGCAGAGCCAGGAGGAAAGAGTATTGGTTCTTTTTCCTATTTAGCATGATTGTTACCATCGCTCTTGTAGTTTTAGACATTGCCACAGAAGGCCTCAGTCCAGAAGCAGGAATGGGATCGTTCAGTGGAATTTATACGCTGGCTGTTCTTCTTCCTGGTTTGGCCGTTACAGTTCGACGATTGCATGATACAGAACGTACGGGTTGGTGGCTGTTTATTGCTCTAATTCCCCTTATTGGCGCAATAGTATTGTTTGTTTTTACTTTGCTAGACGGCAAGCCTGGTGAGAATAAATATGGAGAATACCCCAAAGAGATAGCAGACTAATTGCCTAACCGGATAGGTCCATTCGACCAGTTAAAAGCGGCGCAGTGAAAGCTACGCCGCTCTTAACTAGGCCTAACTGACAGCAAACCTAGGGTCAATCTGCCCCCCCTCCACGGCGTAATTGCTCGAAAAGTAAACATACCCCAAAAGCAGAAGTTACTTCACTCAAGGTGGTTTCTCTTGCTTGAGCGGTAGCGCTCAACCGCTGATTAAACCTACCAGCGCGAATAACTGCTTAGTCACTAGGCTGTGTAAAAACTCCAAAAACTGGCGTGGGAGAAAATTTTTTATCCCACGAATACGATTCGTATTCGCAATTATATTGACTTTAAATACCCACTTATTACGCTGAAATGGCCTCTAATGAGTCATGGAAAACTACTTATTTTTCGTGGATAGTTTTCACACGTAGATGTTTGCCCCCATTTTGCCAAGCGTTCATTTCATTAATTGCAAGTCAGTAGGTTGCAGCCATTATCTAGACTTAGAATGAGGCATACAACCTCTGTCCCTGCTGGAATCAGCTAGCGGGCACCTTTACAGCCTGTCGAGCTTTTCGCTCCCTGTGTGAACAAGATTTGACCCGTTACGGTCTGACCTGTCTTGCTATCAATTAATGTTCGCCTGAGTAAAACTGGGAAAATTTATTTATGCTACTAATATGTACTCACCATCGTAGTCACGTTTGTGCGCTAGCAACGCCAAGGCTATACGACCGTTCTTGCTCGCCCTTGCAACCAATGCAACATTGATGTTTTACCTCGTCTACTAATGCCGAGCAGTAATGGTTCTCCACCACTGGAATGCTGTCTGGGCGCCAGTCCCAATCAGGCGGCTAGTTCCCGTCGGTTCTTGAAACACCGGGCATCACTAATCGATGCCGCCAGCGCACTTGCTTTTTATACACCGATTCCGTGTATACCAGCAAGTACCTGGTTTTCAGTATTGCTTTTGTGCCAGGTAGCGATCTAATTTTTTTAATGCTTCGATCTGTCGATTGATCTCTAACAAATATGATCGAACGCGAATCAGCAATTCTCGAAATACTACGGAAAACCCATCCTCTGCATCCTCGATAATATTAGGTAGGCGATTGGCAACATGAGCAATGCCTTGTCGCAAAACAATACCAAACTCACTTAACAGACCTCTGATCTGATTCGTTTGGGCCGTTCTCGATTTAACGAAACCTGATCGTGCACGATGCATCGACAATACGGCATGCTGTTGAATTTATTTGATGGGTACAAATCGCACTGCTGGTCATGTGACCGCTTCACAGATAGCTTCGGTATCAGCCGTATCTGTTTTGTTGGCTTTCACGTAAGGTTTGACGAACTATGTTGCCATTAGTTTGATCTCATGGCCCTGCTCACTCAACTTCCTAGCCCAATAATGAACGTCGCTGCAAGCTTCCATGCCCATCAAACAAGGAGTTAGTTGTACAAAAAATGGAGCGTCTCAACTTTTTCTGAACTACCACCTTGCTACCCTTATCAACGCCATGAACCTGTAAAACAGACTTAGCCAAATTAATACCTATTGTCTTAATATTCATATCGGTTTACTCTTAATGTATAATCAGGTAAGAAATACCACTATCGCAATTGGTTGATGGTAAGAGAAGGAGCAACCGTTCCATTAGCCTGTCAATAAAGGAGGAGCAGTCAGATTTTTTAAATCCTAGCTTTATTCAATCCAACCCTAGGAACTGCTTTGAACAAATTAGCAGTCGTTCCTCAATGTATGTGAAATAGACTCTTCACGGTACCTTTGAGCCTTTTGGGCACCGCACCGAGAATGACTGGCCATGAGAAAGTTTACACGGAGGTTACCTTTGCGTAGACCCTGAACCTAAAAGAGGTTCGCTATTATTCATTCATTGATTCAACTTTACGCAAAATGGTCTGTCTCGAAAAATTGAGTTATAAGGTTTGTTATACGTTGACCTGCTATGGTTTATTACATTGTTGCATTATTACGGATACAAGATAAAGTCTCATGAATTCAGAACTTCTTGAACTGCGCGCTAAGGCTTTTGACTACCTGTTTGATGCTGTGGTCGTCATTGATTCCCAAGGTATAATTACCGACTGGAATAATGGTTCTCAAGACTTGTATGGCTTCACTAAAGAAGAGATTATCAGCAAACATGTGAGTATTTTGCATGTGCCCGAAGATATTGACCGCATTACCGCTGAAGTGATTTCTGCCGTAGCAACTTATGGAAAATGGACTGGCGAAGTTAGAATGCAGCATAAAACAGGACGGATTGGCTGGGTCGAATCAATGTGCATACCGATTTTTGATGACGGGAATCAAGTTATCGGGACCTTTGGAATCAATCGTGACATCACTGAGCGCAAACAAGCCGAAGAAAAGCTAAGGAAAAGCAACGTCTTATTTAATAAGGCCGAACAAATTGGCAAGCTGGGCCATTGGGAGTGGGATGTAATAGCGAAGAGATACAGTTCGTGCTCGGAAGGTTATGCCAAACTCTTTAGCGTAACTGTTGAGCAGATGCTTGGGAAGATAGGCGATGAAGGGAATATAGATTTAGTTTTTGAGGACGATCTTGCGCGATATATACAGGTCACTAAGGCGGGTTGGGAAAGTAAACAAAGATGGAGCATTGAGTACCGTATCAATGACGAGGCAGGTAAGCTGGTTTATCTACATGGAATAGTCGAACCAGTTTTAGATGATCATGGCACGATTATTAAGACTTTGGGAACAGTTGAAGACATCACCGAGTTCAAGCTTGTGGTGGAAGCCCTCCAAGAACAGAATGCTCTTTTGAGAACTATGGGGGATAAGTTCGCACAGGCGGAGCGCTTTACCAATTCGATCCACTGGGAAACTGATGCTCAGATGAAAATGGTCACGCACACATCAGTCAATACTGTGGCAATATTTGGTCATCAGCCAGAACTCTACATCGGTGATATCGACAATTTTGAGAAGAATATAGTCCTCGAAGATAGGCTGAAAGTCCGTAAAGTTTTCGATGCCTTACCATCCGATCCGAGGCCCTATGAAGTGAAATACCGTTACCGACGAGAAGACGGTAGACAGGTATGGGTGCGCGAAGTTGGCGAGCCGATGTTTGACAATACCTGTACACTTATCGGCTTCCGCGGAACGCAACAGGACATAACAGAGAGTAAACAAGCTGAATTACGTGAGAAATCTCGCTCACTAGTATTAGAGCTCATTACGAGTGGAGAGTCATTGCCAGCGATTCTGGAAGCCATTGTGCGTGTTATTGAGCAAGAAAACCCAAGCATGTTATGTAGTATTTTATTACTGGACGATGCAGGCAAGCATCTATTAATCGGCACAGCATCTAGTCTGCCCGATTTTATAACGAAGCTATTCATGGCATAGAGATTGGCGTTGGGGTTGGCTCCTGCGGAACATCAGCCTTTATTAATGAACGTGTCATTGTTGAAGATATTCAGGCCTATCCTTACTGGGTGGCTTATAAAGAACTCGCAAGTAAAGCAAAATTAGGTGCATGTTGGTCGGAACCAATACGCTCCACAATGGGGAAAGTGCTTGGCACTTTCGCCATCTATCATCACAACGTAAATCATCCTTCAGAATCTGATCTTGCCGTGATTGAACAATCAGCGCGTTTGGCAAGTATCGCTATTGAAAAGAAACAAGCCGAAGAAGCGCTTTGGAAAAGCAACGCTCTATTCAGTCAGTCGGAAGTCATGGGTAACATGGGGCATTGGACCTGGGATCTTGTGGAGGACAAATTAATTTCTTGCTCAGATCAGTTTGCACGAATATATGGAATGACCGTGCCTGGAGCACTGGATTATTTCATTAGCTCTGACGCACTAATAGATCTAACTCATCCAGATGACAAGGAGCGCTTCAGACAAACCGTTAATTTTCATGGTAAACAATACAAAGCACGTGATATTGAATACAGGCTTATCACCCTTTCTGGAAATACGCGCTATTTCTATGAACATAGTGAACTTGTACTTGATGATAATGGCACACCATCACAGTCGTTCGGAATCGTTCAGGACATAACAGACTTTAAAAAGATAGAAAGTAAACTCAGCTATCAGGCCAGCTACGATGACCTGACCGGATTGATCAATCGCTCTGAATTTGAACAGCACACGAATAGCCTGCTCTCCAGAATCCAAACGGACAGTGCTGAACACGCGATGTGCTTTCTGGATCTCGACCAGTTCAAAATTATCAACGATACTTGCGGTCACTTCGCAGGCGACGAATTGTTACGCCAACTGGGGATGTTACTTCGAAATAGTGTCAGACAGCAAGACACCGTGGCAAGACTCGGGGGGGATGAGTTTGGCGTATTGATGCAGAACTGCACACTTGATCAGGCTTATCGTGGTGCGGGTGCAATTCTTGATGCGATCAAGGAGTATCAATTCTCCTGGGAAGGAAAGACGTTTCGTGTTGGAGTTAGCATTGGCCTGATCGCGATAACCGAAACCTCTGGCAATTATACCGATATGTTCAAGCAAGCTGATGCCGCCTGTTACATGGCCAAGGAGTTAGGGCGAAACCGTATCCATGTATATCACCCAAATGATGTCGAACTGGCTGCTCGACAAGGGGAAATGCAATGGGTAGGTCGTATTCACCTGGCTCTCGATGAAAATAGATTTTGCCTCTATGCTCAACCTATCGTGTCGTTAGATAACGACGATTTAATGCACTATGAGCTTCTAGTGAGGATGCTGGATGCGCAAGATGAAATTATCCCTCCTGGCGCATTTCTACCAGCAGCAGAGCGTTATAACTTAATCGAAAGGATTGATACCTGGGTAGTTGAACATGCCATTAGCATGATGAGCTCTCAATCGGTTTTCGTCGAACAAGTAAACTTCATCTCCATCAACCTTTCGGGCCAGTCGCTGGCCAATGCTCAATTTATGCCCGTCGTCATTGATCTGATCGTCGAGTCTAACATTGATGCTAACAAAATTTGTTTTGAAGTCACCGAGACCGCGGCTATATCCAATTTATTGGCTGCAAGTACATTCATTGTGGCCCTGAAAGACCTGGGCTGTCGGTTTGCCCTCGATGATTTCGGAAGTGGCTTGTCGTCATTTGGATACCTGAAGAACTTGCCGGTCGATTATCTGAAAATCGACGGTATGTTTGTGAAGGACATGGTCGATGACCCGATTGATAAGGCAATGGTGAAGTCAATCAATGACATCGGTCATGTAATGGACATGAAGACCATTGCTGAATTCGTAGAAAACGATGCCATCATGGAGCAGTTAAAGGAGCTTGGAGTCGACTATGCCCAGGGGTACGGTATTGGCAAACCCAAACCGTTTCATGACGTTATTAATCAATATGAAAGTAATATTTAGTGATTTCAAATGACGGGTTAGGGCGCTCAATAGCCAATTAGATTTACCCGCGCGAATGACTCCTTTGACATACGAGTTCAGCTGGTCATAGCAAATACTTTATTCTTATTATTAAAGAAGGAGTGCCTGCTATGAAATACAGAACCCGTACCTTTTACACTGATGAACAGAAATCCCTGATGTGGGATCGGTGGAAAAAAGGAGATTCTTTACATGCAATAGGTCGACTTTTTAACAGAGGTCATTCATCTATT
>CAXMOZ010000187.1:0-17713 GCA_964195315.1 uncultured Acidimicrobiia bacterium
TTCGATGTTTTAATATGCCCAATATACAATCAGAAGATTGAGGTAGCTGGGTTAATTCATCCGTCCACAGCACCACACCGTTCATCTCTATCAATGGCAGTGATAGCAAGTTATGGCCAACTCGAAACATCAGGCATTGAATGGGAAAATGGCTGATATCTATTCTATTAGATGGCTTGGCTGGATGTGACTTCGGGTCATCCTCGACCAGTGCTTCTTCGACTAGAACCACTTCAGGTTCAGATTCAAGCTCATCAGAAGAACGCTCAGTCATCCCAATGATATTTGAGACTTGAGCTCTTTCTACTTTGTTTAGTTTTATGACCTGCTTCTGCTCAGGTTTTGTATTTTTTATCGCAACTTCGGCTAATAAGGCCCGTTCAAGCGACTCTAGTTTTACTTGATTTCTAACAGGCTGATCTACAGCACCGCTGGCCAGTTCAGTTGCATCGTGCAACATTTCATCCAGATAGTTGCTGAGTGCATTGCTTTGCTTAAGCTGACTGTTGGTTTCTACTTTTTTCTTCATTTTCACTTCTTTCGTGAATCCCTAGTAAAAAATCAAGCAACTTAAGATAAGCCAAACTACCACGAGAATTAGGTGCTAACTCAGATAATGGCACGCCCGCCTGACTGGCATCTCTAAATTTGGTATCAATCGGAATAACTGACCCCCATACCTGGAATCGATATTTGTCTCTCATCGCTTCTAAGGCACCGATGGAAGCCTTTGTTCGTTTATCATACATGGTAGGAATTATCATGTATGGCGTCTTTTTGTGCTGTGACTTTTCGACCATGCCTAAAGTATGGATCATTCGGTCCAAACCATTCAATGAAAGGTAATCTGTTTGAGCGGGTATCAGCAACTGGTCACAGGCCGCCAGTGCATTAATCATCAAAATACCTAGCATTGGCGGACAATCGATAAAACCATAATGGAATTTACTTGCTACTGCGTGTATTGCCTGAGACACAACAAGACCCTTGCCCGCTCCAGCGCCCATTTGACGATCTAATGTTGCCAATGCTGACGACGCTGCGAATAAATATGTATTCTTAATCGGAGTCGGTAATAGCATTTTGGCTACTTCTGCGGGATTCGTTGTGGGCTTCGAGAATAAAGAATACAACCCTGTTTCCATTTGATCAGGATCATAACCAAGATAACTCGTCAGCGAACCATGCGGATCGAGGTCAACAAGCAACAAACGCTTGTCTGTATCACATAAGTGCCCGGCAAGCGTTACCGCTGTTGTGGTTTTACCAACACCGCCTTTTTGATTGATAACAGCCCAGGTTTTCATTTTTTGACCTTGTACCGTTTTTCAGTGAACCCATAATAAATAACCGTTAACTGTCACCATATAAAAAATAACAATCAACCCCTAAAGTCTATATTTGTGATTCTGGAAATGAAGTCTTTTAAGCGAATCGTTTCAGTAAACCCTGAACATCTAAAATGATAGCAATGTTACCATCACCAGTAATAGTAGAACCCGCCATACCAGGTAAACCATGCAACATAGCGCCGAGTGGTTTGATCACGACCTCTTCCTGTCCAATCACGTGATCAACCACTAAACCGACTAGCGTGTTAGCAACTTGTACCATGATGACCTGTGATTCCTTAAGATCAAACTCAGTGATGTCAGCATCATTCAGTAACCAGTTTCTGAGGTAGAAAATAGGAGGTGCCTTTCCACGATTGAGAACGACTTGCCGCCCATCAACGATACTCATTTTTTTCGAGTTTAATTCAAATATCTCACTTACATTCGATAAAGGTAATGCAAATTTACGAGCACCTAACTGAACCATTAAAGTTGGCAAAATTGCCAGTGTCAACGGCACTTTGATTGTCAGTGTTGTGCCTTTACCCAGGATCGAATCGATGTCAATCATACCGTTCAGTTGAGTAATTTTAGTTTTAACAACATCCATGCCAACACCACGGCCTGATACATCGGTAATTTCTTTCTTTGTGCTAAGCCCCGGCATGAATATCAGGTCAAAACAACCTTTATCATCTAATCTTGAGGCGCTATCGGCATCCATTAATCCTTTTTCTATAACTTTAGCTCTGAGAATTTCAGGGTCCATACCGGCACCATCATCCTCTATTGACAGTAGAATGTGATCACCCTCTTGATGTGCTGCGAGGATAACCGTGCCTTCTCTATTCTTTCCAGCGGCTTCCCTGACATCTGGGGCTTCGATACCATGATCCACAGAGTTGCGGACAAGATGTACCAGTGGATCGGCTAATGCTTCTACCAGGTTCTTATCGAGGTCGGTTTCTTCACCCATCATTTCGAGCGCTATTTCCTTATTTAGACTGCGAGCCATATCTCTCACGACCCTTGGGAATCGACCGAACACTTTTTTGACGGGTTGCATGCGTGTTTTCATAACGGCTGTTTGCAGGTCACCCGTTACCACATCCAAATTCGATATTGCTTTGTGAACTCGCTCATCTTCAAAAGACTCTTTTAACGTATTGAGTCGATTGCGCGCCAGCACCAATTCTCCAACTAGATTCATGATGTCATCTAATCTAGCTGTATCGACTCGAACGGTTGTTTCACCTTGCGCTGCTTTTGATTGTGTTGCTGTGCCTGATTTAGCTACGGGTACTGCAGTGGCACGATTGGGTGCTTTTGGTGCATCGGTTTTTTTAACTGGCTTGGGTGCTTTTGTCGCAGCTATCTGAACTTTTTCTGATTGAGTTTCTTTATTATCTTTACTTACTTTAGGCCCTTTACCTTTACCATGCATATCGTCAAGTAAGGATTCAAATTCATCATCGGATATTTCATCAGCGTTTGATTTAGGTTTTGATTTGGAGCTTGATACTTCAGATGTTTCTTTTTTGGCTATGTTGGTTTTGCCAGCTGATACTTTTGGTCCAGCGCCTTCGCCATGTAAGTTATCTAACAGCGCTTCAAATTCATCATCACTGATTTCATCATTATTGCTCGATTTAGCTTTATTGCTGCTCGGTACCGCTTTTGGTTTAGTGTCTTTTTTAGGTACAGCTTTAGAGTCCCCGTCTTTTTGTAATGTGTCGAGCAGGTTCTCAAACTCTTCATCGGTTATTTCACCTTCACTTGCAACGAAATCGCTAGTCGCGTCCTCTGTCGATACGCCAGTCTCTGGTTCGTTTTCTATTGCGCCCTCGTATTCAACCTCACTGCTATCGTCAGTACTATCATCTGCGTTCAATTCTGGATTTTGCATATCAATCAAACTTTGCAAAAGTGCAGGATCGGCTGCCGTCGGATCAATGCCATTGCGTATTTCTTCGAACATTTTATTGACTTCATCGAGGACCCGAAGAAAAGCGTCCATAATCGCAGCGTCGAGCAACAACTCTCGATTTCGAAGTAAATTAAAGACGTCTTCCGACTGATGACACACTTCAACTAAATTCGTCAGGGCTAGAAAACTACCACCGCCTTTAATCGTATGAAAACCACGAAATATGGTATTGAGTAAATCAGAGTCTTCCGGTGATTGCTCAAGATCGACCAACTGCTCACCCAATTGCTCGACAATTTCTCCAGCCTCTATGAGAAAGTCTTGTAAAATTTCATCGTCTAAATCGATTGCCATATCTCTAATTACCTGCTGACGTTACTGATTGACATTTCTGATTGACATTAGCTTGTTGGTCGATTCTAAAAGCCTAAACTGGCAAGCAAATCGTCAACATCACCTTGTGAAGACGCAACGTCTTCTTTGTCGGCAGAGTCTAACTGAGGCCCCACGGCGTTCTCACCATCGGATTTATTACCCGCTCTTTTGTTCTTTTTCGTTGAGGCATCACCTAAGCCTGAAATGGCGACCAGTCGAACGAGTTTCTCTTCGACTTCCTTCACCATAGTCACGACCTGCTTGATCATTTGACCGGTAATATCCTGATAATCCTGTGCCAACATTATCTCAGTCATCTTGCTATTCACTATTGCACTTTCTGGTCCAACTGACTCCAAAAACAGAGCAATTTCATCACTCAACTGAATAAACTCAGTCTTAGACAGTTCTCGGTTACGAAACTGCGCCCAACGTTCACGCATAGACTCAGCCTTTCCTGAAAACTTATCCATGACTTCCATTGCATCTTCAGCAACCGCCATTGTGTGGTGAGCAGCTTCGTCTGTCTTAGTTACAATAAAGTTTAGCCTTTCCTTCGCATCTGGAATCTCTTCGTTGGCTAGCTCAGCAATACGCTCATCATTGCCAAAGGTCGAGATGGAATCGTGAATCTCACGAGTTAACATACCCAACTCTTGATACAGCGACGATTCGCGTAAAGTCGTAAGCTCACCAACAATGTCACTAATTTTGCCTTCATCTTTCGTATCAATCGCTTCTGTCAGAGATTGCAAACGTTTCATATAGGCTTCAGTCAAGTAACTGCTTTCTGCCACCTCAGGTTTCTTTTTATTGCTCATTTTTCGAGCCGCTCAAAGATTTTTTCAATCTTTTCCTTGAGCGTGATAGCGGTAAAAGGCTTAACAACATAGCCATTCACGCCTGCTTGAGCAGCTACTACTATCTGCTCTCTTTTTGCCTCTGCTGTTACCATTAATACTGGCATGTCACAGAGGTCTGGATCGGCTCTGACTGATTTAAGCAGAGTTAGCCCATCCATACCTGGCATATTCCAGTCTGTTACCAGAAAATCAAACTTACCTGTTTTCAGCATAGGTAACGCTGTTTGACCATCATCCGCCTCAGATGTATTGTTAAATCCAAGATCACGTAATAAATTTTTGATAATACGTCGCATGGTCGAAAAGTCGTCCACGATCAGGATTTTTAAATCTTTATCCATGCAATTAAACCTCCGCGATTGCACTGATGTATAAATAGTTCAGCCAAGTTTAAATTGGCTATCGGCAGTTTATCTGTAGAGTTAAGCGCTATTTTTAAAATAGTCATCTTTACAAGATAATCATGTTGTTAAGCGTAGTTCACTTTCGAGATTTAATTCAAGAAAGTCTGGCTTGAATTTGAAATTCTAAACTGAGATATAAACTAAAATTAAAGTCAAAAAAATCATTCAACGGTTTTCGGGGCAAATCTATCGGTTCAGCCTTTATTGAGCCACTTGCCATTCTGCCATTTTGGCTTTAATTCGAAGCAAAGCCTGCCCATGAAGTTGGCAAATTCTAGATTCCGTAACGTCAAGCACTTCACCTATTTCTCGAAAGTTCATTTCATCGTCATAATACATTGACATAACGAGCTGCTCTTTTTCAGGCAATTTTTTAATGCTGTTAACGAGTTGCTTTTGATACTCCAATTGAGTAAAAGATTCTTCTGGCGTGCTTTCACTCGAATTAGGCATAACTGAATCATTAACGTTTTCTTCAAGGGCTTCGATGCTGTGAACCCTGGCTGACGAAGAGTCAATTAATATTTGATGATAGTCGCTCAGCGACAAATCCAGTAGTGAAGCAACATCCGAGTCATTGGCATCTTGCCCTGTCTCGTTTTCGATTTTTCGGATTGCCTCGGTAACCGCCCTAAACTTGCGATGTACGGAACGAGGTGTCCAGTCAGATTTTCTGATTTCATCGATCATCGCACCACGAATTCGAATGCCAGCAAACGTTTCAAAACTAGCGCCCATTTTTGAATCAAAGTTACTTGCCGCTTCTAATAGACCAACCATGCCCGATTGAATTAAGTCATCTACCTGAACCGTTGGAGGTAGCCTGTTCAATAAATGAAAGGCAATGCGTTTGACTAATGTGGCGTGCCGAACAATTGAGTCTGACTCATTTAGATGAGCCACCTCTGCGTACATGGCGTGACCATTCATAGGCGATTTTCCTGAGTACTGTAGTTGATCAGTCTCTCGATAAAAAACTCTAGATGACCTTCCATAGTCTTCGGTATCGGCCATTGCAAAGCCTTCTTCGCTATCTGCCGGAAGGCCAGTGCTGAGGGGCTTCTTGGATATATCTCGATCACACATTTTTGCTTTTGAACCGCTTTTTTCAAATAGTCGTCATAAGGAACCGTGCCTAAAAAGTCGAGAGTAACGTCGAGATACTTTTCTGACACTCTTGATAACTTCATATATAGTTCACGACCTTGCTGAATGCCATTGGCTTGATTAGATAAAACGTGAAATCGTTGTACACCATAGTCACGATTCATGACTTTTATCATCGCATAGGCGTCTGTTATCGAGGCAGGTTCATCGCACACGACGACAATCACTTCGCGTGCAGCTCTAAGATAACTCACGACACTATCGGATAATCCGGCAGCGGTATCGATCAATAATGTATCGACCGGTTGGGTTAGTTCGGAAAAAGATCGAATCACACCCGCGTTTTCAGCTGGTGTTAAATCGGACATCGATGCACTGCCCGATGATGCAGGAATTATCTTGATGCCACCGGGGCCATCTATGATAATTTCTTCTAAGGTGCATTCGCCTTGAATCACATGAGACAAGTTGCGCTTAGGACTGAGTCCCAGTAATACGTCAATATTAGCCAGACCTAAATCAGCATCCATGACAATTACGTTTTCACCACTTTGTGCCATAGCGACCGCGAGGTTAACCGTTATATTGCTTTTGCCAACGCCGCCTTTTCCACTGGTAACGGCCATTACTCTGACAGGTTTTGAGGCGTTCATTTGTCTAATACCTTGAGCTTGATCCATTATAATCCTGCCTCTGCCAGTCTCTTGTTTATGTCATTATTAGCGCTTTGATTGACTATGTTGTTAAAGCGTACAGCCAATGTTTCTTGATCTTCAGCCTCACTGTAACTTTGCATCAATGCCACAGCTTTACTAATTATTCGATGTGATTTTGCCGGTTCTAGATCTTCAGGAACCCGTTGCCCTGTGCCACAGTAGGTGAGTGGTAACTGGTGGCGGATAGAGGCGGTAATGACACCGCCAAGACTAGCGGCTTCATCCAGTTTGGTAACGATAGCGCCTGCTAATTGAACTTTGCTAAAGCATTTAATCGTTTGATTGAGTGCCGCCAGTTGGGTATTGGCAGAAAGCACCAAATAAGGCTTAACCTGTGGCGCGCTATTTTGTAAGCGATGGAAACGCTCACTCAATCGTAAGTCATGTTGGCTCATACCTGCGGTGTCGATTAACACTAGCTTTTTGTCCGCGAGCATATCGAGTCGATCACTTAATTCTTCACTAGTGTTAGCTGTCAGCAACGGCAGTTCAAGCAACCTTGCGAAATGCTGTAATTGCTCCTGGGCACCTATCCTGAAATGATCAGTACTGATCATAGCGACTGATCGTTTGCCATGAATATGCGAAAAGCGCGCGGCTAGTTTGGCAAGCGTTGTAGTTTTGCCAACGCCGGTCGAGCCAACTAATGCGATGCGACCTCCGTCTGCCAAAATATCAGTTCTGTTGACGGGTAAACACTTGGCCAAAATACCGAGCGCTTGTTGCCATACTTTATGTGGATCCTGGTTTAGCTCGTCTAGATGGGAAATGATAATTTCACAGATGTCTGAACCCAACCCGAGATCAGACATCAGGTTTAACAATACGGTGCGCACTGGGTGCCGTTTGGCGAATTGATCCCACTGCAACACAGACAATTGGCTTTGCATCAGATCGCGCAGACCTTTCAATTCAGTTCGTACTTCGTCGATCATTGGCTCACTAACATTCACCTTTGACGTTTTAGGTGTTTTTTGCTCGGGTGGAATACTAGTATTCAGTTGTGTTTTTTGGCTTTTATTTTGTTTTGGTTTAACTTGCTGAAAAGACTCAGGCTGATAAGGCGCCGAATGCAAAGGTTCTGCCTGCAAGTAGTCTGACTGAGCAGCAAGGGGTTGTTGCTGACCTCTATTCGTGCTGATAGGTTTTTTAGCGACTGCTGGTGTTTGTTTATTGTTAACAATCGGTGACTGACTGACACCTATAGACACCTTGTCCGGCTGTGGTCGAAAGTCTTGTCGTAGATTCGGGCTGGTTTGTTTTGAACCAGGCATTTTCTCGGCGCGCTCGAAAGCTTGTTCTAACCAGGCAGGTGGCTTAGCGGGTGTTACTATTTTTTTCTTTGGGATTCCAGCTACCGGCCCCAATGTGGGTTCGCGTCGACCATTTGGCTGATCAGTGACTAAAGATCCAACCCAGGTATCTGAGGCTAAGTCATTACTGGTTTGTCTATTTGATAATGGTCTATTTGCCCGGGCTGTCAATTCATTGTCGTCTGGGCGAAAATCAGAAATATTTGACTGATTGTTACTCGTTTGCGCACCAGTAACGGTCGACTCATCGTAATCGATTGCCGAGATAATTTCGACGCCACCGGGTACTTTTTTATTACCCAATATTACCGCATCAGCGCCCTGTTCCTGCTTGACGAGTGATAGCGCTTCTCGCATGGTTGGGGCAAATGTTCTTTTAATTTTCATAATTCATCCTCGACTACAGCCAGCTATTCAACTAGCCGTTTAAACCTGATTGTGGTGCGCCAATACTAGCGATCACTTTTAATTGCTTGTCGTCTGGCACTTCGTCATAGCTCAGTACATGTAGCTCAGGAATCGCATGCCTCACCATGCGCGCTAGAAAAGACCTAAGGCTTTGCGATAGCAGAAGGACCGCAGGTTCGCCTTTCGCCATCTGATTTTCGGTCGCTTCGCGCAATGAGCTGTGTATCATTTGAGTCATTCCTGGTTCAAAAGCCATGACAGTACCATCCTGACCTTGTACAGACTGTAGCAATATCTGTTCCAAACTTGGGTGAAGGGTCATAATCGGTAGCTCTGACACCATTCCATAAATATTTTGAACGATTAAACGACCTAGACTAATGCGGACATGGGCTGTCAAAATGCCGGCATCTTGACTCCGAGTGCCCTGTTCTGCCAATGTTTCGGCTATCGTGCGTAAATCTCGAATCGGAATACGTTCCTGCAACAAGTTTTGTAACACTTTAACAATCACACCCAGTTCTAAAATTTTAGGCGTGAGACCGTCTACAAGCTTTGGCGCGCTGCGTTTGAGTACGTCAATTAATTCCTGTACTTCTTCGTGGCCGATTAATTCGTGCGCATTGTCCTGTAACAACTGGCTCAAATGGGTCGCGATTACGGTTGAAGTATCCACTACGGTATAACCCAGCGTTTGTGCATGATCACGCTGCGCTGGATCGATCCATACCGCCTCCAGACCAAAGGCAGGATCTTTGGTTGGTGTACCGTTGAGTTCACCGTACACAGTACCGGGATTAATGGCCATGTCGCGACCAGGCTGAACATCGGCCTCCCCCATAGGAACTCCTAAAAGACTGAGCCGATAGGTATTCGGTGATAGGTCCAGGTTATCCCGTATATGAACAGGCTGGATCAGAAACCCCAATTCCTGTGACAGTTTTTTACGCACGCCCTTGATACGAGTCATCAGTTCGCCCCCCTGTCGGTCATCCACTAAAGGGATCAATCCGTAGCCCACTTCCAAGCCAATGATGTCGACAGTATGTACATCATCCCAACTTAGATCTTTCTGTTCGGCCCTTGGCTCGACTTCGGCGGGTGCTGTTTCAACAACCTCACCTTGCTGTTGCTTTTGGTGAAGTGCATAAGCCAAACCACCTGCAATTGCGGCAATGGTTAAAAACGCTACATTGGGCATACCTGGAATAATGCCTATCAAGCCCATGATCACGGCAGATACGATCAATGCTCTGGGGTCATTAAACATTTGACTAGTGACCTGACTCGACATCGATTCAGAAGTCGATACGCGGGTGACTATAATCGCAGTTGCAGTTGAAAGTATTAGTGATGGAATTTGCGCGACTAAACCATCACCAATCGTTAGTAGTGTGTAGTTTTCCATTGCGACACCGGCTGGCAGATCATGCTGGAAGATACCGATCAGCAAGCCACCAATAATATTGATAAACAGGATTAAAATTCCGGCTATCGCATCACCACGAACAAATTTACTCGCACCATCCATCGAGCCATAAAAATCGGCTTCCTGTGATACTTCGCTGCGACGAAGACGGGCTTCATCCTGAGTACAAAGACCCGCGTTTAAATCAGCATCAATGGCCATTTGCTTGCCGGGCATTGCATCCAATGTGAAACGTGCACTCACCTCAGACACCCGCCCCGCTCCCTTTGTTACCACCACAAAATTGATGATAACCAAAATAGCAAACACGACCAGACCAACCGCATAGTTGCCGCCGATAACAAAATCACCAAACGCCTCAATCACTTTGCCTGCTGCTGCGCTACCGGTATGGCCTTCAAGCAAAACAACCCGGGTCGAGGCAATATTGAGCGCAAGACGCAATAATGTGGCAATTAACAAAATAGTCGGGAAAACGGTAAAGTCGAGGGGTCGCAAGGCATAGACCGATACCAATAATACCACCAGAGCAAAAACGATATTGAAGGTAAACAACATATCAAGCACTAGCGGTGGTAATGGAATAACGACCATTGCTAACATCATGATAACAAGAACAGGCGCTGCTAAGCCTTGTGCATTGATGGCTTTTAAATGTCCAAGTACTGATTCACCAGCCATATCTAAACCTCCTCTTCAGGTGACATATAAGGATCGGGGCGTTGTGGCATAACCAATCCTTGTTGACGTGCAGTACGCAGTTGAAATACAAAAGCAAGCACCTGTGCGACCGCAAAAAATAGTGGCCCTGGAATTTCTTTTTTCAATTCACTCTGCGCATACAACGCACGCGCCAATGGGGGTGCTTCGAAAATTTCAACTTCACTTTCCTGTGCTATTTCTCTAATGCGAAAAGCAATTAAGTCCTTGCCCATTGCGACCACGACTGGTGCCGCCATATTTTCCTGGTCGTACTTCAAGGCGACTGCGTAATGGGTTGGGTTGGTAATGATGACGTCAGCGTCTGGCACGGCATCCATCATTCTACGTTGAGCCATCTCTTGTTGCATTTGACGTACTTTCGCCTTGACCTCAGGCTTACCTTCGGTGTCTTTCATTTCGTCACGTACTTCTTGCAATGTCATCTTTAGCTTTTTAGAGTGATCCCAAAGTTGGAATGGCACATCGATAGCCGCAATGAAGAGAAGGCTTGAAGAAATTACCAAAAAAGACATGCCGATAAGCCAGGCTCCATGCTGTAACGCAGCCGTTAATGGCAACGCACTTAAACCTAAAAACTCATGCCGTTTAGTCCACAGAAAAATAATTGCAACGCCTGACACAAATACAAGCTTTAACAATGCCTTCACTAACTCCATTAACCCCTGGGGGCCAAATATCCGTTTAAAACCACTCAGTGGGCTAATTCTGTCGCCCTTAAACGCCAATGCACCTGCACTAAATGCCCAACCTCCAAGTGCCATAGGCGTGAATATTGCAACCACGGTCATTAGGAATAAAAAAGGACTGATACCGGTTATTGAATCGATCACGGATGTATTCAATCTCTCGATTAGACTTTTGGTATCAAAAATTTCAGCGCGAGAGATGGTCAGTCCACTTTCCATCATCGTCGATATGCTGCCAATTATATGAGAACCTAGCAGCATTAAACTGGCCGAACCGATCAACATGATGGTCATGCTGTTCAGTTCTTTCGATCGAGGAACCTGACCTTTTTTCTTGGCATCATTTAGCTTTTTCTCAGTGGGCTCTTCTGTTTTTTCCTGACCGTTTTCGCTTTCTTCTGCCATATCACATGCCCCCGATACTTTGTGATAGTTGCATTGCTTCTAGCAGCAACTGCTTAAAACGTGGCAGTATTCCAGGCATAATTAACAGTAGGATGATGAACCCAAGAAACATAGTGATAGGGAAACCCACTGAAAATATATTCAACTGAGGGGCTGCTCGAGTCATCACACCCAAAGCAAGCGTGACCGCTAGCATTGAAATCAAGGCGGGGATAGCAATCCAGATTGCCCCAATAAACATTTGACTACCCCAGTTTACGATGGCCCAAAAACTTTCACGATCAACACCAGTCGGAGAGATGGGCAACGTTTGGAAGCTGTTTACGACAAGTTGAATGATCATCAAGTGACCACCCAGCGCTAAGAATAACAAGGTCCCGATAATCACTAAAAACTGTGATATGACTGGTACATTAACCCCGTTAGTGGGGTCAATCATGGAAGCAAAGCCCAGTCCCATGCTCATCGCGATAGCTTCACCTGCAATCATTAGAGCGGCAAAAGCAAGCTGCAAGGTAAAACCCATGGCAACACCGATGAGTATTTGCTGAAGAGAAATAAACAAACCCGCTAAAGACAGAACCTCGACTTCTGGCACTGGCGGCAATAAAGGTAAAACAAAAATTGAAATAACAAGGGTTGCGATTACTTTTATTCGGGTTGGTACCATTCGAGTACCCATTACAGGCATTGCCGTTATCATGGCGCCAATGCGCATAAACGGCCACATTAAAGAACCAACAAATGCAGTGGCTTGTGCGAATCCAACGTCCATTTAGCTAACCGATCAAACCAGGTATATCGAGATAAAGCTGACGAGTAAAATTAACCAATAAGTTCAGCATCCAGGGTCCTGCCACTATGATCGACAGTAATAAAATCATCAATTTTGGAATAAAACTTAAGGTTTGTTCATTAATTGAGGTTGCAGCTTGAAACATACCAATGATCAAACCAATGGCTAATGCAGACAGCAACATCGGGGCCGCAATCAACGCGATGAGGTAGAGCGTTTTCTGCGATATATCGATGACTGTGTCGGGTGACATGTTTAAGTCGCCACCATAAAACTAGTCGCCAATGTGCCCATTATGAGCGACCAACCATCGATCAATACAAATAACATTAACTTGAAGGGTAGAGAAATAATCATCGGTGACAGCATCATCATACCCATCGACATCAGTACGCTTGCGACGACAAGGTCGATCACTACAAATGGAACGTAAATCAAAAAACCAATTTGAAAAGCTGTCTTCAATTCACTGGTGACGAAAGCTGGCATTAATAATGTCAGTGGCGTTTCTTCTGGCGTTTGAATCTCGGTAATACCCGCAATATCGGCAAACATACGAATGTCATTTTCGCGGGTTTGTGCCAACATGAAGGTTTTAAATGGCCCAGTAGCTTCGCCAATCGCATCGATAGCCGACAGATTGCCTTGCAGATACGGTTGCACTGCAACATCGTTCACCTGGTCTAACACGGGCGACATAATAAAAAGCGTTAGAAATAAGGATAAGCCAAGCAGAATTTGATTTGAAGGCGTTTGTGGCGTACCCAAAGCCTGACGCAGAATCGAGAAAACGATGATAATTCGGGTGAATGACGTCATCATCAACAATATGGCTGGCAACACTGAAAGTAGTGTCATTAACGCCAGAATTTCGAGCGTTACGGTATAAGTAGTGCCATCACCGGCACCACCGTCAACTGATACAGCGGGAATGCCTGCGGACTGGGCATAGGCCTCAGGAACTAAGATTAAACACAATGTCAGCAGCAGTAGCTTCATTTTTTCCCGACACCTGCGAGCAACTGGGCAAATTTGCTTTGCACTGTTTGAGATGAATCAACTACTAACGAGTCGGTGTCCACTGGCGTCGTCAGGGTATGCAATTTATCCATTCGACCAGGGCACAGACCCACTAAAATTTGTTCACCCCCGACTTCGAGTAACACGACTCTTTCACGAGCACCCAAATTGAGTCCCGCCACTACCTTAATCAATCCAGTTTGACTCTGTGGCGATAAATTCATTTTTTTAACGAACCAGGCCAGCAAAAAGATAATCGTAACAACCAGGACCAACCCACCGGTTAATTTGAGTAGATAGGTTGAGGACAACGGCTCGATGGTCGCAGTAGCAGTTTTTGCGATATTACTGCTTTGCTGGGCGAATAATGACGCCGGTAATAACCATAAAGTAAGAAGTAATGTTTTCATTGTTGTTACGCTATCTGCCCTATCGCAAATTTTTAATTCGGTCGGCTGGACTGATGACATCGGTTAATCGAATGCCGAACTTTTCATTAACCACAACCACTTCACCATGCGCTACCAGGGTTCCATTGACGAGTACATCCATCGGTTCGCCTGCGAATCGATCTAGCTCAACCACTGAACCTTGATTAAGCTGCAATAAGTTTCGGATGCTGAGCTGGGTACGACCTATCTCCATAGCTATGGTAACGGGTATATCCAAGATGACATCCAATTTGACATCGCCACCCAACTCAGCTGATGCACTAATTGGGGTAGCCTTGACCTGTTCGAATAGGTCGGGTGCAGTTTGGGTTTCATCGCCCTGCTCTTCCATAGCGGCTGCCCATTCATCTGCCATTGCATCTTGATCGACTGCTTCATCAGTTTCGTCGCTCATTGGTTTCTCCAAATAAGTTGGGTTAGCTGTAATTCAGACTGGTGGGTAAGGTTCATTTGGAACCTGCTTTTTTGCTGGAGCCAGACAGTTTCTGGTCGCCTAATACTATGGCATTTTTAATATCGGAATTTTCTGGGTCAAAAATCTCTACAATATCTTCAATTTTGACTGCGGCATTACCCTGATGGGCACCATATTGTCCCCGCATAATCGGCATATTTTCAGCCAACAACATGACTTGCTCTGGCATTTCGATAGGAATGATGTCGCCGGCTTTAAAGTTAAGAAGATCGGATATTTTTAAGGTTTTTTGGGCAAATACTGCCTGTATCGCAATCTTGGAGTGAAGTAGTTCTTCCTTTAACAGTACAGCCCATCGCTCATCAACATCACCTCGGTCACTTTGCACACCGGCATCTAATACTGTGCGGATGGGTTCGATCATCGAATAGGGATAAACCACATGAATATCACCACCACCACCTTCAAGCTCTATATGAAAACTTGAAACAACAATCACTTCTGTCGGGCTGACAATGTTAGCCATATTAGGATTAACCTCATGGTTGTGATAGCTGTAATTCACACTCATGACAGGCTCCCAGGCTTTTACTAAATCGTCGAAACAAATGTGTACAACTTTTTCGATGACTCTCAGCTCAGTATTGGTAAATTCACGCCCCTCTATCTTGGCGTGAATAGTGCCATCACCACCAAAGAAATTATCAACCAGAATGAAAACCAGTTTCGGATCCATCATGATGACGCCGGTGCCTCGTAGCGGGGCCATTTTGAAAAGGCTCAAACTAGTGGGCACAAAAAGGGTGTGAATATATTCAGAGAATTTAATCATCTGAATTCCCTTGACTGATATTTCTGGCGTTTTACGCAACATAGCAAAAAAACTCACCCGAAAATAACGCACGAATCGCTCGTTAATCATTTCTAGTGTTGGCAGCCTACCCCTGACAATTCGCTCTTGATTATTAAAATCAAATGCTCGCGCTTTACCATCATTCATATCCTCATCAGGCGAGGTATCGACATCACCACCGTCGACACCGCCTAATAATGCATCAACTTCATCTTGACTGAGAATATCGGTACTCAAAACAAACTCCTATTGCATGACAAAGGTAGTGAAGAAGATATTATCCACTTCGCCGCCTGAACCAAATTCATCAATGATTGACTGCACAACACTGAGCGCGTCATTTTGTAATTTTTCTTTTCCTTCGGGGGCGCGAAGCTCAATCGATTTTTGATTACCAAACAGAACGACCAAATTATTCCTGATCAATGGTTTATGTTTTTCTATCTCGGCAGCAACATCATCACTAAAGGTTAAGACCTGCATTGAAACTTGCAAAAAACCAACGGCATCATCAGGATCAAGATTAACCGTAAAGGGCGGTTTAAGATCAACATAAACTGGATCGCCTTTAACCAACTCTTCAACAATCTCTTCCTGAGGTTCCTCATCATTACCACCACTCACCAACATATAAGTGCCACCGATAGCACCACCCACGAGCACCAAAGCGCCGACAATCAATAAAATTAGTTTTTTCTTACTGCCGCCTGACTCTTCTACTGCTTCCTCTTCTTTATCTGCCACTTAATTTGCCTCGAATAGTGCTTAAAATAGTTACTTATTAACACTTCTTACAAGAGTCGTGCCAAAAATATTTATTGTTTAATATCAACTGCTTAAGTTTAATATAAACAACTTTGACATTTTTTTGACAAATTTAAGGAGGGGTGATGGACAAGAACCTGTCACCTACTGTTTTAATTGATACTCGATAAAACAGTAGCGCTTAAGGTTTATCTAGGTAAGGAAACCGGGTGTGACATGGGACGAATATTCAGATGATCCCTGTTTGATCGCTAATGGTCTGTTTTTTTAACATTCCGCATGGGGATATTCCAATACTCCAGCATTGGGTTTTCAGCCTCTCGAAAAATAATGTCAAATTGCTGCTTCCTATCAGGCGAAATAATCAATCAAAGAATTTGACACACTAGCCTGTGCTGTCATTACTAATTCATCAGCACTGGATGCCTGATCCGAGTCTAATCCATTGTTTGAGCCAGGTTCGCCCATAAACTGCGCATCATTCTTTTGTTGATCTCTTTGATGTGATACATCTACATTCACATTTTGATAACCAGCATCCTGCAAAATTTCTCTTAACCGATTGCTAGCCCCATCGACCATGTCACGTGTTTGTGAATGCTGGGTATTAATCGTTACGGTGGTGACATCATCTTTAACTTGAATCATTATATCCATTTTACCCAGCATGGGTGGATCAAGACGAATGGTCGCCGCATTATGTTTTTGATTGAGCATCAAGGAGACACGCTCACCCAGCCCGCTACTCCACTGCGCCGAACTATCCGGGTTAGTCATTACCATTCTTTCGAGACTGTTCGACAACACTGACGGCGACCCAAGCGGACTGGGCGTACCTGGATTCACAGATGAATTTTGCACACCATTAATAGCAGCCATCGCTGCCTGTAAACGAGTACTCGACGAATCGGATGACATTTGTTGAGATGCGTTTAGCTCGAATGTTTTTGCTATTAACGAGTCCATCAGATCAGAACTAGTAACAGGAGAGCTAGTGTCGAATTTAGTTGTATTATTGATATTTATCTTGCCATTAGGTCCATCAGCAATATTTTGCACCAGTGCCGTAATTGAGGTTGCTTGCTGCAAGTCTTTGGTGCCGATACTTGAGACCGACCCAAGAGATCTGGATTGCTCAACAAGCAACGGCAAAGAGTTTCCGTTTACGGGCAAAATTTCACCGACTACTGGAAAAGTTTCACCGACTACTGGAAGTGTAGTTTTCGCTTTAATATCAGAAGAAATGGGTGTCACGACATTAGATAACAGTTCACTTTTGGCTATCTCATCGCTAGATTGAACCATCGACAACCCTTCAGTTATTGCCCCTGTGTCACTAATAACGACATATTCTAGTCTGGAATCGGGGACTAAACTATCCTTTGACGATAATCCAGTATCGCCAGTTGAGTCATCTGAAATTTTATTATTTTCAGTATTTTCAACCAGTTGCGGTTTATTTTTAGATTCAGCTCGAAGGTTTTCTTGCATCATTGAACGAAAACTGTCCTTGCCACTATCACTGGTTTTATCTGCTCTTGATGATGGCGTTGGCGTTGGTGCTTTTACATCAGTCAGTATTACATTCATTATTTTACCCAGTCCAGGTGTTTAACCGTCTATCTTCTCTGATGGCGCATTTGTGATTTTACAAATGCGACTAGAGACCTATTGTTTAGACTGAATGCATCATACGTGCCATTTAATTTCCCTGACTTCTGG
>CAXMOZ010000188.1:0-1714 GCA_964195315.1 uncultured Acidimicrobiia bacterium
AGGCTTTTATTTAGGGCATTTTAGCCATTATATTTTAACCTGGGTGTCCGCTTCTGGCCGAAGATTGCCACTCGCTTAATTAAATTGAGCGCCTGCTTTGCGGGAATTTCCTGGTTTTGGAGGGATAAATTCTTAAATCTCAGATTTAGCTGTATCCATCAGCAATAATTCCCCGAAAGCGGACGCCCAGGAGTTTGCGATGAGCGGCAGAAAACGACCCAAAAGAGACACTCAGATTTGAAAATTTAAGGGCTGCTTAGTGCCCTAAGCAGACCCTAAGAAATTATTACTAAGTGGCAATTAACGACCCTTTTGAGACATTCATAACGACCAAGCTGTGCGGCGCAAACGAAGCGCAGCGTAGTTTGTGTCCGAACAAGCGCCTTGTTATGTGCGAACATCGGTATACCTAAATTGCCTAGGAAAATTATTTATTTCTTTAACAGACGTGATTCTATAAATATCTTTACCCTTACCATGAGACTGAATTTTTTCGAACAGCTCACGAGTCCAGAACTTGGGAGATAATCGCAGATATTTCCAGCTTGCCAATGTACCTTTTAAAACCGAACAGCCTTCAGGCCATCCTTCTGGTTTTACAAAAAAGCTCTTTAGTAGCCTCTTAGTAACCCACCAGTAGTGAACATAATACGGCAAATCAACGTAAATGAGAGTATCTGCGGCATCAATACGCAACCAAAAAGATTCTAATGTACCAAGCCCTTCAATTATCCAGTTGTCAGCGACTATCAAATCGACATGCCTTTTTGAATACTCTTCAGGTGAAACGCGCTCACCATTTTTCTTATACTCGATTAAATCTAACGTACACAGCTTGATACCCGTTTCAGAAGAAAGCTTTCTACTCAGCGTTGACTTTCCACCTCCAGGCTCTCCAAATACAATAACCTTATTCATTTAATGATGCTTCCTTTTACCTGGTCTTGATTGCATATAGCGGTTGAGACCAGTTGAGATGAAAAGGGGTCGGTGACAAAACGCAATAGTTCTCATTTGTCACCGACCCCTTTTATTATTTTCTTGATCTGGATCAATTACCTGCGTGCTCTCTGCTGCTAGTCTCTCCGAAGATTTCGGGAAAAACCTCGGTTAAGGAGAATGTTATGGACCATACGGTATTTTTGATTTGTGCAACTCTCGCCGCAATCTCAGTAACCATGATAACACTTACATTTCTAGCAATAGCACTGGGCAAGGTGGGCGGTTCGAGGGCATCCAGTTTTCCACAAACCTCTGGCGAAATGCCAAAGGAAGACCATGAGAGTGGGAGTCAAGAAGCAGCATAAGACCGCTTATCAAACAGACCACCCTTGTCGACCCCTTTTATTTTAGCTCTTCTGCGTTTTCCTTCTTTCGAGGGCATAATTATTTTTTACACATAACAGTTTATTCGAAGGACGCCTGTATAGTAGGTACTAGTCAGGCGTCGTTCTAGTTCTTTCGTTCTTATTCCCATATTTTCGCATTCATAAATTTCTGTATCAATGACCGCTGCTGGCCGAAGATTGACCCTGGAGTTGGGAGTTTGAGTGTCCGCTAACGGGAAAGCAGACGCTCAAAACTCAATAATTCAGCGGCGATAACCGACCCAAGCGGACATTCATTTTGAAAATGAGAATTAAAAAGCCGTTATCTATAAATCCCTTTGTTTCAAGAAGATACCCCGGAACTAATTAAAATACTGATCTACTAA
>CAXMOZ010000189.1:0-12927 GCA_964195315.1 uncultured Acidimicrobiia bacterium
TAAACCCAACATGGTTCTCCAATAATGAGAATATATATTTTAGTATATCCCCAAGCAAGACCCGAACATGGCTTTTCAACAATGAGAATACTGGTATTAGTATGACCCCAGAATTGACCTACAACTTCGATAATACTGGTATTAGTATGATCCCTCTATGGCACTTCAACAATGAGAATACTGATATTGTTATGACACCAGAATTGACCTATAACTCCGAGAATACTGAATTTAGTATGCCCCCTCTATGGCTCTTCTACAATGATGACCCTGATATTTCAGATACTGCAATGCACGCCAGTATTCTGGCAGCGTCCAAGCAACTGCTCAGTTATGACGGATTGACCCATCCAAATGGAGATTACGAAGCGGGCCTCGATGTGGCTCGTTATGTTAACGCTTTCCCTGGTACACCGGGTGATTACCGTGCATGGATTGGTGGCATTCGTCCTGTGGAAGACATTAAAGCGCTGCTTGAAAACCTCACTTATTGTTATCACCGCGCAAAAATTTTGATATTGGAAAAAGCGTTGACCGCAGAAGGAGTAAGCTTTGTCTCAACTGTGCAACCTGCTGGAATGCGTGTGCGCCAGGATGACCCTACGAAGGCTTATAAAGTGTTGGTAGCTGATCTGGTTGGCCTCAAATTTGATGCAAGCGGCAAGCCTGACCATTCCGAAGTTCAAGCCCATGCAGAAGCTACTGGCGCCACATGGCATGATGGTTTTGCAACAGAGGCTGGTAGTTTAAAACCGGGTGTTCATTTCTTTTATCAACCCGGGTTATCCACCAATGATGAGTTAATGGCTGTAGCTGGTAATGATCAATATGATGCAACAATTGTTGCGGCAACCTTTCTGCCTGCGGATACGAAGTTCCCTCTGGGTGGCGTTCGTATAGGCGCGGGCACCGGCAATATGGGATCTGCCTCCTGGGGCGCTGGTAATGGAGACGGTGGCATAGCGCCTTTGATGAACACCCCTTCGTTTAATTCACGCGCAACTGCTCAAATGGCCCTGAAAGCGATGCTTAAAGTAGCGCCTGACCTGGATGTGGCTGAAATGCATACGAGAGTTTGTGCGGGTGATTTCGATACAGGTAAAAACCTCTGTGAATATCCAACTGAAAAGCTGGAAGGAAAAACCATGGCCGTGATCGGCTTTGGTAATATCGGGCGTGAAGTTGCGATCCTGGCACAAAGTTTTGGTATGAATGTTCAGATTTTTGCTCGCACAGCGCACAAAGACTGGATCGAAAGCGAAGGTTTTAGTTATGCTGAAACCCCTGTTGCAGCAGCAACCGGTGCCGACTTTTTGTCGCCGCATACCGGCCTTGGAGCCGCTAAGGGCGACACCTTTGCCAATGCTGGTTTAGTGGGTTCAGATGTATTGAATGCACTCAATGATGGATCGGTTGTTGTCAATTATGATCGTGGCGAAGTTATTGATGCCACGGCTTTGGACGCGGCTCTGAGCTCTGGCAAAGTACGTTACGCAGCTATCGATGCAGATTTATTCAAATGTTCTGAAACGGGCAACTTAACTGGGCCGATGGTGCCGTATTTACCTGTCGAGAAAAAGCACAGCGGTAAGATGGAACTATTGCCCCATGCTGCAGCTGACACAGAGCATGTCAGTCGGGTTGAAGGCGCTAAGCAGGCTGTTGATCAGATCTTAGATGTGATTTGCTATAAATCAGTTACCAACCTCAAGGGTGATTTACCCGAAGGCTATATAAATTCGGGTCCTGTGACGGTTGATGGTGTCGGAAAAGTGACTTCTAATACACTCACTAGTGCGGCTGGCATTGCAGGCTTCTCTGAAAAAATGCGTCACGCTGCTGAAGAAATGGCTGCTATTTGGGGGGCGATTAATGCCACGAATGACCCAGACCGTAAAGCAGAATTGTTATCCCGCTATGGTGCTCAGTTGGTCAAAGCAGGCAATATCTATGCATCACTTGCCAGTGGTGCAGGCTTAAAAGGCCCTTACGGCTAAATATTAATATCCGCCTGCGTCGTCCATTGGTGGGTGACGCAGGCAATATCATTGAGTTTAAGGAACAGGGTATTCAGGAGACAACGCTGAGTGATAGTAGTACCCAGCATCCGTTAATGGTTTCATCCGTTTTCTTCCTCAGACATCCGTCGCTAAATAATCCTGCGGTCATAATTGCTTAGGCCGAAAAATCGCAACGCCTTCCGGCAAACTCTCTATACTATTTTAACTTGGATTCCTCGGTTGATTCGTGAAAGTCTGCACATTTTTTTCGCGCCCAATCGAGGACTCCAGGTTAAAATTTTTCATATTACTGAAAGCTATGGCCAATGAAATTAACTGATATCGATATTGAAAGAATAAGAGCCGATACGCCAGGCATTTCTCAGAGTTGCCATTTACTGGCATCTGGCTCTGCACTGATGCCAAAGCAGGTTGTCGATGCGGTTGTCGACTATACGCATCTGGAAGCCGCAATGGGTGGCTATGAAGCTGAAAGTGAACAAGCTAAAAAACTAAACGCTATTTATCATCAGGTCGCGGGGCTCATCGGTGGAAAGCCAAATGAGGTTGCAATACTTGAAAATGCGACTGTCGCCTGGTGTCAGGCATTTTATTCATTGTCTTTAAAGCAGGGAGACCGGGTTCTTACTTGCGAAGCGGAATATGCCGCCAATTATGTGGCCTTTTTGCAGCGCCAAAAAAGGGATGGCATTGTCATCGATATTGTCCCAAGTGATGAGTTTGGTTCTATCGATCTGGATGCACTGACAGAAATGATTGATGATCGTGTGAAGTTGATTGCGATCACCTGGGTTCCGACTAACGGTGGTTTGGTTAACCCCGCGCAAAAAGTCGGTGATATTGCTAAGAACAATGGCATTCCTTACTTACTAGATGCTTGCCAGGCTGTAGGCCAAATGCCAATCAATGTATCAAGTATCGGCTGCGATTTTCTGACAGCGACAGGCCGAAAGTTCTTGAGAGGCCCAAGGGGAACAGGCTTTTTGTATATTCGTGAAGAACGTTTAGGTGAAAATGAACCAGTAATGATTGACCACTTTGCAGCGCCATGGACAGCACGAGATTCCTATACCTTGCGAACTGATGCACGGTGTTTTGAGAGCTGGGAAAATTCTTATGCGCTGAGGGCGGGTTTAAACGCAGCTATTCAATATGCAGTAGATATAGGCCTTGATGCCATACAAGACAGGGCCTGGTCACTAGCAGCTTACCTCCGTGAGCAGCTTTCGAGTATCCCAGGAGTACAAACCCGAGATATTGGAACCGTGAAATGTGCGATTGTTAGCTTTATTATAGAGGGCCATGAACCGTCAGCAGTGGTCAAAGCTTTGCGACAAAAGGATATTGTGATCGGTGCATCTGAGCCATCTAGTACCCGGCTCGATTCCGAAAGACGAGGGCTCTCTGTTGTCTTGCGCGCGGCGCCACATTATTACAATACCTTCGAAGAAATTGATCGGCTGCTGTCGGCACTCAATCATATTTCAAGGTAAATTCAAGTTATTAAAAATGGACGGGGTGGGAGCTTAAAATTGAAGAAGATTGGAATGATCGGTGGGTTAAGTTGGCTTTCTTCGGCCGAATATTATCGGCTTGTCAATGAAATGGTAGCTGACAAGCTCGGAGACGAAGCATCAGCGCATTTGATTATGGAAAGCGTTAATCGAGCGCCTTATGTCGAATATGTAAACCGCCGCCAGGATGAAATATCAGCAGAAAAAATCGTAATGGATGCTGTGCATTCGGTGATAGCGGGCGGGGCAGATTTTGTTGTTCTGTGTTGTAACGATATTCATCGCTTTGTACCGAATATAGAAGGCAATATATCCTTACCTATACTTCATATTGCGGACGTAACGGCGAACAGCATCAACCAGGCTGGCCTCGATAAAGTGGGGCTACTCGGTGTGCGCAAAACCATGGAGGGCACATTCTACTCAGACCGATTAAAGACTCACGGAATCGATACTATTGTCCCCGAATTAAGCGAACAGAATGTCATACATCATTTTCTGATGGATGAAGTCGTCAAGGGTGTTTTTAGCTCCGAGGCCAAACAGAGCTTCCTTGATGTTATTGAGAGCCTTAAAGACCGCGGCGCACAAGGTATCATATTAGGCTGTACAGAAATCCCCCTGCTTATCAACCAGCAAGACATCGATATTCCGGCATTCTCAACGACGCATCTTCACTGCGAAGCAGCGGTTCGAATGGCATTATGCTGATAATGAGCTATATCTGGATATGCTGAAGATTGTGCCAGTGAGAGATAATTGATTGGCTGTTATCAGCCAATATCGATTATTCGCAAAAGTGCTATCAAAATGTCAGCTGTGTTCCATCAAGAACTAATTAGAGAGGGTGTCGGAACGAGCGCTTTGAACTGACCTCCCCATAAACATGGTGATTTACAGACTCCGGATTATAATGAATGGATAAGCCAATAAACATTATTGCAGCCACCATCATGTATAAAGAGTTTTAGTTTATGAAAGTTATGCCTTACTTGAAAATTCTTGCCGAGAAAGAAGGATCTGACCTCTACTTTTCTACAGGCGCTTGACCTAACGCTAAATTTAATAGTGTCTTAACGGCTTTAGGTAAAAGTGAAGCGCCGCCGGGGTAGGTTTATTCACCTGCATTGGAAATCATGAACCATAAACAAAAAAGGAATTCGCCGAAAAACCCGAGATGAATTTGGCACTTTCACTTTCTGATATCGGTCGAGTCAGGGTCAATATTTTCAAGCAGCGCAATGAAACAGCGATGGCTATCCGTAATATCGTAACCGATATTCCATTGATTTATGACCACGGCCTCTCTGAAGTCCTAGAAGAAGTGATCATGGCTATACGTGGCTTGATTTTATTTGTCGGTGGTACCGGCTCCGGAAAATCTACCTCGCTGGTGGCTTTGATCAATCATAGGAATATTAATTCGGAAGGTCATATCATTACTATCGAAGATCCAATCGAGTATATTCATCCGCATAAAGGTTACATCATCAATCAACGCGAAGTGGGTGTTGATACCGACTCGTTTGCAGATGCGCTGAAAAATACCCTGCGCCAGGCACCCAACGTTATACTCATCGGCGAAATACGCGATCGTGAAACTATGGAACATGTGCCCGCATTTGCCGAAACCGGACACCTCGCGATTTCGACTTTACATGCTAACAACGCGAATCAAGCCTTAGATCGTATCGTCAATTTTTTCGCCGAAGAACGCAATTGCTCAGTGATTTATCCATCAACTTACGCGCTTTTGTTTCGCAACGCCTAATACCCACTATCGACAATAAACGTTGCGCCGCGATTGAGGTATTGCTTAATTCGGGAAGAGTTGCCGACTTGATTAAGCAAGGTTCCGTTTTGGAAATTAAAGAAGTCATGGAGAAATCGGAAGCGATGGGCATGCAAAATTTCGATACCTATTTATTTCTTCTTTATAATCAAGGCAAAATAAGTATCGACGAAGCACTTAAAAATGCCGCTGCGTAAAATAATATCAGACTAGGCATCGAGTTAGTGAGTAAGGCTGAGGGCAGTCACAGTGGTGGTGACGATTCGTTTGGTGGTCTAAGTCTGGTCGAAGAAAAAGTTGAGGGAAAAGTAGAAGAAGACGGCATCGCCGGTTTTAAGCTTCCCAACGATCAGTAATTACCACAAAACAAGCCATTGCTAAGGCTGACTATATTAAAACTCTATCTGGTCACATATCGGTCCTAATTATCCGTAAAGCAATGTTTTATGAACGTAATTTTTTATTAGTCTGATAGTCCGAGGGGCTGATAATTTAACTCATCGATGAGCGACTAAGGCCGGCTCTACTTGCGCGTGCGTGTAAAAACCATCTTCTGATCTTCCAGGTCTGTTGCTTGTCCAAGCCAGGCATAGGCCAACAAAGCCGGTTCTCGATCGCTGACCGTAATGCGATGCAGGTGTTCTGGTGGATTAAAAATCATTGATCCTGGCATATAAACGCCCTGATGGTTTTCAGAGACAGCACCAGACAGGCAGACATAGCTTTCTGTAATACCACTATGGGCATGAGCAGGATAGGTGCAGCCGGGAGCAAAAAGTACAACGCCAAGGATAATTTCCGAAGTAATGATTGGCCCTTGTGGTCCTGCCACTTCAGCATAGCCATAGCTGTTGACTAATCCGGAAGGCACCTTTTCATAGCCATATTGCCAGGATAGCTTTCCGCTAACCGCATCAAGACTGCGCACAACTGAGGCCATCCTATCGGCTCGTCCTTCGTCCAGCGCACGGCGCAGGTGGGCTGTCACAGGCTTATCCTCGAACGGTTGCGGATGCACTAACGCGTTTTCCTTGATGACGCGGTTGATCGCTTCGCGTGCCTTGCGTTGATGGGTCCTTATACGGCTACTGCCACCTGCTGGCAGATAACGGTAAAGTTCGTAAAATTCGCGTAACAAATACAGCCAGTCAGGCAGTGTTTTCAGGTTTTGGGTTTTGTTATCCATATGAGATGGATTTATCATATTGCTAGTAAACATATTAATTTTAGCTTGCTGTGGTCAGTCGTTATAAAAAATACTAAAGGTAAGTCTGGTGCTTCACAAGCGAGGAATTATTATGAGCCATTTAAGTAAATCTAATCTGAAATTATATTCGCAGAGAGCCTGTTGCAGCGAACCAAATGGACACCTAAAACTTCAGTGACTCAAACAGAACGCTCTTCCAACCTGGCTTGCCTTTTCCTAGGAATATAACAAGTGTTACTCTGTCCTAACTAAGACAGCGCCGCTCAAATTATCGTCTTTGAGCATGCGCTATCATCAGTAATATCTGCTGAAATACGGTGTTACTCAATGATTCACTTAAGTCTATAGCGAGGCTATGGCGATAGTAAGGGGTTAGACTCAAACCGACACCAAGCCCGTAGATTTCTACACTTGATTCGGCTTCATTTTGTTCAACGGCCTGTTTTAAATGGTTATCAAGATAATACTCGTCATTCGCCTGATGGGTGGCCGCATCCATTGGGCTGCCATCGGAGATGACGATTAATATTTTGCGTTGTTCGCCATGTTTACGCATGCGTTGGCATGCCCAGTTAACCGCTTCGCCATCGACGCCTTCGCGAAAATATGGTGATTTTAAAAGGGCTGCAATATCACGCCGCGATTTACGCCAACCGGTATCGGCATTTTTAAATATCAAATGACTTCTTTCAGCTAAACGACCGGGGTTTTTCGGACGACCTTGTGCTATCCAGTCTTTTAGAGCGCGACCACCATTCCACTTACCAGTGGTGAAACCGAGTATTTCGCTGGATATTTCTGCCTGATCTAGCGCGCGTCCAAATATATCAACCATCATTGCGATTGATTCGATATATTGTTTCATCGATCCAGAGCAGTCGATTAAAAAAGACACCAGGCAATCATTTTTAAAACGATAGCGGTCTTTGCGAAAGATACGTCGTTCGGATGGTGATGAAATGACCTGCGATAAACGTCGACCATCGATTACGCCTTCTTCTTCGCCGAACTGCCAACCGTCACGACCTGGTTGGGCCAGCAGGTCAGAAATCTGTCGAGCTAGCCTGGGGATATTGATCCCCTGAGCCTTAATCATAAGGTCGAGTTGGTCTCGAAACTCGATGATTTCGACATCACGAATTTTTGAAGAGGCTTTGTATTCCTGGTCGTATGCTTCGGTGAATACTCGATAACCAGAAGGATTGTCAGATAAAACTTTGCTGGTGCCAGTGATAATTGAAGCGATATTGGCATCCTCGGCTTCATCTGAAAAGTCGCTAGACAGGGCAATTCGACCGAGTGCTTTTTCAGTGTCTTCTTGTTCGGCCAGGTTTAATGCTCGTTCCTTGTCACCGATATGCAAAGAATCATCAATCAGTTTTGCGATTGATAGTGCATGCACTGCATAAGCAGCTTGATTGGGTCGATTTCTACGCAAGCCGACTAAATCACGACCAATGAGGGGCGACAGGTTAGCCCGTGTCGATTCGATTACGTCGTCGATTTCTTCTAAAGTAGGGTGACCGGTTAAACGTGACCAGGTCGTTTGTGCAACGGTAAAAATAAGCAGGCCTAATTGCGTTTCGGTATGGTCTTCGTAATGGAATTTAAGGCTCCATTGTTGAAAGCGATAAAGCAGGTTTGCCTTAACACCAAGATGTTGGTCGGCAACATGTGATTCGACACGCAATTGTTCGAGCATGTCGAATATTAGCCGAGCAATAGGCGATGGTGGGCAGAGTGATTGATGCAGTTGTTCGTCACTATGTTGCAGTCGCAATGCGATACTGTCAGCAATACCACGATGCGAACGGAAATCCTGTTCGAGAACATCGGTTTGCAGATGAGGTGCATTGGTATTGACTTTTTTGCCGTCAAGAAAAAGAGTTCTGCCTCGATGATACAAACCGGGTAAACCGGTCAGCGCTCGTATCGACGCGCCACACAACTCTTCTACATGTTGCTGTTGCTGGTGATTAAATCGCATAGCTAAGTCCTGGCGACTCTAGAAATAGTGATTTTTTCGTGACTGTTTTTGTTCCTGCAAAAACAGCATACATGCCATCCTTGGCAATAAGTGCAAGGATGCACTGCGCGGACGACTGCATGGATGCAGCGGTTAGGCGCCCCGAAGGTAGAGCAATGCATGGAACGATTGCCGAGATCCGGAGTGTACGGGTAGTACATGAGGATTTGAGCACGGAGCTGACGCTGCAATCGCGAAAAAAGCGCATTTATAGGATGCTGCTTTCATGTAAATGCAAATAGGAGGCATCCAGCTCTTGATTGAAGCAGCGTTGAAAATACTCAGCTAAAATGGGGTGTTCGTCTTCTTCACACTTGTTCAAAAAAGACAGACGGAAGGCAAGCACATGATCGTTGAATATAAGGCTGTTTTCAGCCCAGGAGATAACCGTTCGTGGCGACATTAAAGTTGATAAGTCACCAACTACAAAGCCCTCTCGAGTGAGAGTTGCCATTGCCACCATCGACTTTAACAGCTTGGCATCTTCGAACTGAGGTACACGAGATTGTACGATGGCCATTTCTTCTTGTTCGGGTAGATAGTTGAGCGTTGCGACGATATTCCAACGATCGATCTGGCCGTGGTTGAGTAATTGCGTGCCATGATACAAACCTGTCGAATTACCAAGGCCAACGGTATTGGCGGTGGCAAATAAGCGAAAAAATGGGTGCGGCGTGATGACTCGGTTTTGATCAATCAGGGCAAACTTACCATCGCGCTCAAGTAGACGTTGAATGACGAACATGACATCGGCTCGACCTGCATCATACTCATCAAAAATGAGCGCCATCGGACGCTGGATAGACCAGGGTACGATACCCTCCTGGAATTCAGTGATTTGCTGACCATCTCGAATCACGATAGTATCTTTACCGACCAAATCGAGTCGACTGATATGACCGTCGAGATTGACGCGCATGCATGGCCAGTTTAGGCGTGCTGCTATCTGTTCGATATGAGTTGATTTGCCCGTACCATGCAATCCTTGCAGCATGACTCGACGATTATGCGTAAAGCCGGCTAGAATCGCTAACGTGACTTCGGCGTTAAAACGGTAAGCTGGATCGATCTCAGGTACATAATCAACCTTGTCCGAAAACGCCTTAACTTGCATGTTGGAGTCAATGCCAAATACCTCACGCACACTTAGTGAAACGTCAGGTTCGTCGAAGGTAGTGGTTGATTGCATGGCTGAAAAATTCCTGCTAAAGAGGGTAACAAAAAACGCGTAGTATATCGCAACGATAGCGCAGTTAATAAGGCCTCTTGTTACTGTGTATGGTGCCAGTTTGGGTTGGATGAGACCAATTAGCAAAAGCTTTTTTTGCGCTAATGCAGAGTCGTTGCCATAATCCGTATACCTTGAGAATGAGAGACTAAAATGGATTCATCAGGACCGTTATCCAGTTATAGAGTAATCGAACTCGGTCAGTTGCTGGCTGGCCCATTTGCCGGATGTATGTTGGGATATTTTGGTGCAGAAGTAATCAAAATTGAGCCACCCAAAAAGGGTGACCCGATCCGTAATTGGCGTGAAGTCAAAGATGGTACGTCGCTCTGGTGGTATTCGCTCGCCAGGAACAAAAAGTCAGTCACTATCGATTTAAAAACACCCAAAGGCATCGAGCTAGTCAAACAGTTAATCGAAAGTGCCGATGTTGTGATTGAAAACTTTAGGCCCGGAGTGGTAGAAAAGTGGGGCATAGGGCCAGATGAGTTTAAGCAATCAAATCCTAAGTTAGTTTATGCTCGGATTTCAGGCTATGGCCAGACAGGGCCTTACTCTAGCAAGCCTGGTTTTGCCTCAGTTTGTGAAGGTATGAGCGGCTTTAGGTATGTGAATGGCCATCTGAACCAGGTACCAGTTCGGCCTAATCTCAGTATTGGCGATACCATTTCGGGCATTCATGCGGCACTCGGTATTTGCATTGCCTTACTAGAGCAAAAAAAAAGTGGCAGCGGACAGGTCGTTGATGTTGCTTTGTATGAATCGATGTTTAATTTAATGGAAGCGGTGATTCCAGAATATGACGGTGCAGGTGTTATTCGTGAGCCATCTGGCAGCACCGTAACTGGCATCGTACCGACCAATACTTATCGATGTCAGGATGGTAAATTTGTTGTCATTGGTGGCAACGGCGATTCAATATTCCAACGCTTAATGATAGCCGCTGGCCACCCAGGCATGGCCAGTGATCCAGCACTAGCTTCGAACCTGGGTCGAGTGCAACACGAGGCTGAGATCGACGAGGTATTATCTGTTTGGTGCGCACAAAATGACTCGCAATCAATTTTAAAATCACTGGATGAGAGCAAAGTACCTGGTGGCCCAATTTACAATGTTGAAGATATGGTAAACGACGAGCACTTTAAAGCTCGAGAATTGTTCGAGACGGTAGAAATTAATGGCCAACCCCTAAAAATTCCGGCCATATTACCGAAGCTCAATAAAACACCTGGCGCCACTCGTTGGCCTGGCCCAAAACTGGGTGAACACAATCAACAGGTTTTGGGGGGATTGTTAGGGTTGTCGAGCGCAACAATAGCTGAGCTTTCTGATAGTGGTGTTATTTGAGAGCATCTTTAAAAATACACCTTTTTCGAGATCAGCAGGTTTTAGTGAATGATGTAATTAATGCTCAAAAGCAGGATATTTGATTTTTTTAATATAATTTTGATCGCCAATGACAAATAATGTGGTTGTAAAGTGAGTGGTTTAAGAGCAGTTACCAATCAGCATCAAAAATGAGTATCAAAAATGAGCATCAAAATAGTACTTAAAAATGTAGTGCCTTTTCTATTTTTAGTCGTTGTTATGTCAAATCATGCGATAGCGGCCAGTGGCAGTTATTCATCAGACTTTGATATTGATCCCATTATGAAAATGCTAGAACAAGAAAAGTTTCTTGATGCTATTGATGAACTTCATTATGAGTTAGACGCTGACCCCGACAACGCCGATATTCTCTCCTTGTTGGGTTACAGCTATCGCAAAACAAGAAACTACGAAGATGCCATGACTTTTTATGAATGGGCATTGAATGCGAAGCCAGATCATCGCGGTGCTAACGAATACTTAGGCGAGCTTTATCTGGAGACAAACCGTTTAGACAAAGCCGAGCAGCAGCTCAAAGTTTTAAATCAGATTTGTTCCACTAAGTGTAAGGAATATAGCGCCTTGAAAGAAGCTATCGATACTCATAAGCAGCAGGCAGGTTATTAGCAAAGTTCAGTATTGCCGATATTTATCAGAGTTTACTGCGACTCAACCACGCAATAAATAAACATTAAGTGGATATTGGTATCCGCCAGCATGACGATATTAAAAACTGCCGTCTTTGTGATACATGCCATAAAGTAGGGCGGAAAAGCGAAGCGTTATCCGCCGCAGGTATTGGGTGAGGCTATATTAAGCCTCTGGATACTAGTTTTCACAGGTATGACGATATTTATAAAGCTCCTTTTCATTGTGGCGAATGCCGCAATCCAGTCTAGCCGTATAACGTTAATCTCAATAGATACTGACATTCCCTCGCATAACGAAATCGATATCAGCTGATTGATATCGCTAAGCACCAAATTAAATTAATCTTAAGGTAAAACTCTCTGGCATACTTGGCCACCGTTTTAATTGTCCAGGACATTCGTATTGAATATTGATGAAATATATTACCGGGGTTTAGCGCTAGACCGCGCAAGCGACCTTCGAAAATCTCGCGACTGGCTTGACCAGCAATGGGATCATCCGGACTGCCAGGTTATGCTATTGCAAAATGACAAAAATTTGATGCACTGGGATGGCGACCAGGCACAGGCTCCGGTTGCTATTTACCATTCACGCCACGACATCAAAGCTTTAAAGAATGATAATGATACGGTGGTTTTCCTTGGATTGAATGGAGCCTCACCTTTGTTTGCAGCCGAAATCGAGACCAGTATCGAGGTCTATTTTGAAGGGCAGGCAAATCTTAAGCACGATGACCATCAATTTATCGATGTAAGAGCGTTAGGCTGCTTGTTGAGTGCTCAAGATGCTGCCATGTTGGCCTACGCTCGAGGGTTACTTTTCTGGAACCGGAACAGTTTGTTTTGTAGTCGCTGTGGTACGCCCACGATTCAAAAACAAGGCGGCCATGCTAAACACTGTAGTAATGAAAGCTGTGGACACTTAACCTTTCCACGAACTGATCCGGCCGTGATAATGCTCATTGAAGACTATTCTAACCCCGATCAACCACGTTGCTTATTAGGCAGGAACGCAAAATTTCCAAATCGAATGATGTCAACCTTGGCAGGGTTTGTCGATCCATCTGAAAGCCTGGAAGAGACAGTGGCCCGCGAAGCCTTCGAAGAGGCGGGTATAAGAG
>CAXMOZ010000190.1:0-27093 GCA_964195315.1 uncultured Acidimicrobiia bacterium
ATTTCAAGACTGACATTATTAAGAGCGACAATTGGTGGATTGGCGGCGTAATGCTTAACGACATTATTAGCTGAAATAGCAGGAATCGGTTTATTCATTGACAGTTGCTAATCAAAATTATTGGCGACGCTTCTGAGAATGATGCCCCGTTCCCGCGTCTTGCCTTTTATAGTGCTTCCAATTTGATCACAACGCCTCCGTGATAGTTATGCTGACGATGATCAGTCCAACATCAATATTACTATTCTCGTCGTGATCAATATATCGATCAGAAGTTCAACAATAATCACCTAATTAAAAATAGTTGTCAACAACGGCTGAATTTAGATTTGCAGTGCAGAGGATATTGCTTACGATTCACTAAATAGGTGCATTAATAAATATTAACTAAGAGCGCTAGCCACTTGAGTGCAAAATAGTGAGGCGAATACTGGCTAGTGTTTCTGGCATAGAGTTAGCTCAGGAATGTCTTGTGGCGGCATTCTTCCTTTGATAGTGTTCTATATATTGATCACTTGCTGATGTTTAGATATTTAGACCTCTGCCCCTACTTTATTTTTGGTTATATTTATATGGACAACAATTCTCAAAAAAAGGGGCAGTCCGAACCTCGCTGTCGTTCCTACTACACCGCTACAATTAACAAGGAAACCAGCTATCAGCCACTTGAGGGCGAGTTGCAGGTCGATGTGGTTATTGTTGGTGGCGGATTCACTGGTGTTGCATCAGCAGTTGAGTTGTCTGAAAGAGGATACAAAGTTGCTATTCTAGAATCCAATAAGATTGGCTGGGGAGCAACCGGTAGAAATGGCGGTCAAATTACTGGCAGCCTGTCGGGCGATCAAGCCATGATTCGTCAGCTAAAACGTAAAATTGGCACTGAGGCAGAAGATTTTGTTTGGGGCTTGCGTTGGCGTGGACATGATATTATCAAAAATCGTGTTGAGAAATATGGCATCGAATGTGATCTAAAATTCGGTCATTTGCATGCGGCGTATAAACCAGGCCACATGAAAGAATTACAAGCGAGCTATGACGAAGCCGTCACCAGAGGCATGGGTGATGAAGTTCGGTTGATGACAAAAAATGAAATTCCCGAAATCCTCGAAACCGATATTTACCACGGTGGTTTGCTTAACCAACGTAACATGCATGTGCACTCGCTGAATTTATGTATTGGTGAGGCCAGAGTGGCAGAAAGTCTGGGCGCCCAAATTTATGAGTACACGGAAGTGCTCGATATCATTGATGGTAAACAAACCAAAGTCATTACCAAACACGGTAGCGTTACCGCTAATACCGTTTTACTGGCTGGTAATGCTTATCATCGTCTAGGCGGCAAAAAACTCAAGGGCATGTTATTTCCGGCGTCATTGGGAAACCTTGTCACCGTGCCATTAGGAGATGAAGTCGCTGATATAATAAATCCACGTGATCTAGCGGTATACGATTGTCGATTCGTGCTCGATTATTATCGACTCACCGCTGATAAAAGGCTGATGTTCGGTGGTGGTACCAATTATTCAGGACGAGATTCTAAACGAGTGGCTGAAGAACTACGTCCCGCCATTGAAAAAACATTCCCACGACTAAAGGGCATTGATATCGAGTTTGAATGGACGGGCAAAGCGGGCATTGTTATTAATCGAATTCCCCAGCTTGGCAAGCTGTCACAGAATGTGTATTACGCACAGGGCTATTCGGGGCACGGTATTGCAACTACTCATTTTGTGGGCGAAATCATGGCGAACGCAATCGACGGCTCAATGAAATCGTTTAATATCTTTTCAGATTTTAAACAAATTCGCATACCCGCCAATGATTGGGCTGTTCAGCAAATGCTCGCTCTGGGCATGTTGTATTACAAAATGCTAGAGCGAATTAGTTAGCGCTGATTATTAACTCACTATGTTAGTCCGCTAACGATTTTCGAGGCTGTTATAGTCTAATAATTCTGCCTCTTGAGGTTCCAGTTTAACATGGACCCTTATCATAGCCATTGGCACGGTACCTATACTCAAAATACAGGCCTAACTTGCTAGTAATATCAGGGGCTTGTAGTTTAGAGACCTTTATCTTCTGTTTGAGTTACATATCCCCGTTTTAATATATACCAAAGGCAAATTCGTAGCGCCTTTAATGTCGATCCATCCCCATGTTTTATCACATTATGTTTCGAAGTTTTGACAGAATAAATCGATATGGAAAAGACGGAATAGCATCGTTGTCGTTGCCAAAAACGGTTGGTATAGGGTCTATATTTTTTCGGCGAATACCAATGTCGATAGAATTAATTAATCATTAAAATGTATTTATTTAATTAGAAGCTATGACTAACGGGTGTTAATGTATTTGCTCGCAAGTAAAACCTTCTAAATTATAGGTTAAACAGATACAGGAGTAATTAGTTATGAGTGAATCACTCGATATGGGCAAGTGCCCCGTTATGCATAATGCCAGTCAAGCGACGGGTAGTTCAGCCAATCAGCATTGGTGGCCTGAGCAACTGAACCTTAAAATTCTAAATCAAAACTCCCCATTGGTTAACCCAATGGGTGCTACTTTTGATTATTCCGCACAGTTCAAAAAACTGGACTTGAAAGCCCTTAAAAAAGATCTGACAGTCTTAATGACTAGCTCTCAAGATTGGTGGCCAGCAGACTATGGTCACTACGGTGGTCTTTTCGTTCGTATGGCCTGGCATAGTTCGGGTACTTATCGAACCTATGATGGTCGCGGCGGCGCTTCAACTGGCTCGCAGCGTTTTGCGCCCCTTAATAGTTGGCCAGACAATGGCAACCTGGATAAAGCTCGACGATTACTGTGGCCTATTAAGCAAAAATATGGCCGAAAAATTTCCTGGGCTGACCTGATGATTCTGGCTGGTAATGTCGCGATGGAGTCGATGGGATTTAAAACCTTTGGTTTCGGTGGCGGGCGTGCCGATGTTTGGGAACCTGAAGAAGATATTTATTGGGGCCCTGAAACTGAAATGCTTGATGATAAACGTTACAGCGGTGAGCGAGAATTAGCGACACCATTAGCTGCAGTACAAATGGGTTTAATTTATGTCAATCCAGAAGGACCAAACGGTGTGCCTGATCCACTCAAGTCAGCCTTCGATATTCGTGATACGTTTGCCCGCATGGCGATGAATGATTATGAAACAGTTGCGTTAACAGCCGGGGGGCACACCTTTGGTAAAGGCCATGGTGCAGGACCAGAAGACAAAGTAGGTGTCGAACCTGAAGGCGCACCTATCGACCAAATGGGTCTAGGGTGGATCAACTCACACGGCACAGGTAAAGGTGGCGATACAACCACCGCTGGCTTTGAAGGTGCCTGGACGGTCAATCCAACCCAATGGGACATGGGCTATTTTGACGTACTACTGGGCTACGACTGGGAGCAAACAACCAGTGCAGCAGGCCACGTACAGTGGACACCAACAGCAGCGTCTAATGCTGACCAACCAAAAGCGGCCCATGATGCATCGCGCACCGAACCACTGATGATGACCACTGCCGATATGGCGCTTAAACTCGACCCAGAATATGCCAAAATCTCAAAACACTTCCATGAAAGTCCTGACGAGTTTGCCGACGCCTATGCACGAGCCTGGTACAAATTAACCCATCGTGATATGGGGCCAATTGCTCGTTATCTGGGTGAAGAAGTCGCCTCTGAAGAACTCATCTGGCAAGACCCTGTGCCTGCAGGAAGCACCCTGAGTGATTCGGATATTACAACCTTGAAAGATAGGATTATAGGTTCAGGTTTGTCTGCACAGGCGCTAATTTCAACAGCCTGGGCATCCGCTTCTACCTTCCGTGGTTCAGACAAGCGTGGTGGCGCTAATGGTGCTCGTATTCGACTGGCGCCTCAGAAAGACTGGCAAGTAAACAATCCAGATCAACTGGCTAAGGTGCTATCAAAGCTTGAAGGTATTCAAAGTGACTTTGGTGGCAATGTCTCTTTAGCTGATCTCATTGTGCTGGGTGGTAGTGCTGCGATTGAAAAAATCAGTGGTGCTGAGGTGTCATTTACATCAGGTCGAGGTGATGCTTCGCAAGCGCAAACTGATGCAGAGTCATTTGACGTACTAGAGCCTAAATTTGATGGTTTCCGTAATTTTAAAAACACCAAAGACACACGTTCAACCGAAGCACTTTTAGTGGATAAAGCACAGTTACTCACCTTGACTGCGCCAGAGATGACCGTTTTAGTAGGTGGGCTTCGCAGCCTGAATATTAACACTGATGGTTCTCAGCATGGAGTACTCACTGGCAAGCCAGGCACACTGAGTAATGATTTCTTCAAGAATGTGCTCGACATCGGTGTTGAGTGGAAAGCGACTGATAAATCACAAGAAGCTTTTGAAGGTCGTGAACGTGTATCAGGCAATGTGAAATGGACAGGCACACGTGCTGACATTGTTTTCGGATCAAACTCTATCCTACGTTCGCTTTCGGAAGTGTATGCAGCTGATGATGCCAACGATCAGTTCATAAACGACTTTGTAGCCGCCTGGACTAAAGTGATGAATCTTGATCGTTTTGATTTGGTTTAATACTTGAAGTTTGTTTGAGGATAGGGCGCTGCACTTGCAGTGCCCTTTTTTATATCCATAATGTAGGTCGGAAAAGCGAAGCGCCTTCCGGCAGGCTCGCGATTGACTACGATACAGTCGATTATTACGATTATTTTGTTATCGCCTGCTTGGCGGTATTGGCAAGATGGTCACGCCTGATGGCGCTGTGGCTTTGCCTAAAGGGATGTAGGTAAGGGGCGAGAGCAGGATGCGGTGAGCTTATCAGGCCTACGGTGTTTATCTCGATTAAACTTTACACTAACCCTTTTGTTGTTGTCTGGAGTTACTTGCTTAAATGATCTTACTCAACAGCCTTTAATGCGGAAACGAGCAAAAGTATCCAGGCAATAATAAAACACACACCTCCGATAGGCGTAATGGGCCCAAACCATTTAACCTGGGTTAATGCCAGTAAATATAGACTTCCACTAAATAACACGATACCGGCCAACATAAATCCGGCACTCCAGATAAGCAAAGGTTGCGCCTGCTGTCGGTACAATAAAACCAGTAGAATCAAACCTAAACTGTGGTAAAGCTGATATTGAACACCTGTTTGAAAAGCGTTCATCATTGTCTCTGACAAACGCCCCTTGAGTCCATGCGCGGCAAATGCCCCGAATACCACTGCCAGCATGGCACTGAATGCTGCTGCACTTAAGATCATTTTCATTTTTGGATTAGATTCCTTATGTTTTTAGAAATAAAAAGGGACGGAGGCAATGTAATTAAGTTAAGCCACATATCTGGTAGGTTGGGTTAGCAGCGTTATCGCGTAACCCAACGCACTTACTGGGTTGGTTCAAGATCGTTACTATAATACATAAAGATTCGATTAACCGTGTCCAGCGTTGGCCCAGGTTAGGATTTCCCTTTTCCCACGAGGGGAGAGATCGTATATGCCGCGTGAAACTTTATCAAACCAACCATAGACATCTCGATATAGAATATCTCGTGCGTTCGTTTCTTTTGTCTGGCGAGCGACGTCTGAAGCCTTCGTGGGACCTTGATCATTCAGAAATGAAGCGACTCTCAACGCTCTTTGTCGATAGGCAGTCATGATACCACTCCGACTGTCGGAACCACCCAAATTAGGATCCCCAACCCGCTTTTCGAATTCTCCTAGCAGACGTGTTTGCCGATTTTTTGATAGGCGAGGTATATACTCTCCCGGATCCAGAAGCAATTTAACGTTTCCTGATTTTCGCAATGGATCGATGGTAATAAGCCCGATTCCGAGCATCTTAAATAACTTGAACAGTTGCTTATTTTTTCGCTTAAGGGCACTGCATTGCCTTGGAACACCGACATAAACGATTGATGTCAGGGCAAGCCTGTCAACAGCCTGGAGGACAACCGTTAGATTTAGAGATAGCTTTAGTTCGACTATGAGAGGCGGCTCCGCGTCGCGGACTGCGAATACATCACAATCCCCGACCTCTCCTTTTATCTCGTAGTTTTGAGACTCCAAGTACAACTTTAAGGGTGGGTATAGATCAGATTCTTTCATTTTGTCCTAGTTGAAAAGTGTCGCTATCCTGTGATAAATATTAGGTCTGAACTAGTCACATTTAGTCAGAGGCAAAGAGGTTAGATATTAGAGAACCGTTTATAAAAAGTTGATAGTGCGCAAGCTGTGGTCTGTCCCCTATTAATAGAGCGCCGCATTCACCGGCGGAGCGTACCGGTGTAACTTTTTGAAAAAAGCGCGGCAGTATGCGAAGTTGGGTGCAATGCCTTATTAGCGCACTTAGTCACTATATTTCTCAACTAAAATTTCTAGATTCTCTTTCTCTAATGCCTTTTCTGCTTTGGTAAGTGGGCGTATACGTACTTCGCGTTTTGCTCCGCGATAGACGCATAAATATTCATTTTGCACGGGTACAATCGTAGAGTTCAGTTCGCATACGCACTGCATTTCATAGGCTTCGACTTTTATAAGATCATTTTTTCACAGTGTTTAAATGATGAAAAAGTCGATACTGATGCTCTTGTTTCACAAAAAATTTCAGGATCAGAAACTTGTAGCGCCCACGCTGAATTAGCGAAAAACATACATGCAATTACTAGTTTTTTCATATTTATTCCGATAGTTATTGACTGCTAACAGCTAGTTAGCAGTCATTTCGCCAATATACCAAGTCGTTACTTTCATTAGGTTTAAACGATGCGTGATACCGAATTATTTCACCACTTATGCCTAGGCCAGTGCATGTTTCTTTTTTGCCCTGAAGTCTCGCAATATCGTTAATAAGAAAAATCTCCCTTTCAATAAACTCTTCTACACCCTCTTTAATACAACAATCTCTTTCAGTTTCCCAACGTCCAGGCAGTCCGTTTTTAATGTATATCAGCTTGTCAATGTTGCAATCAAGTCTTGCTAATACATCTAGCAGACATATGCCCTCGATAACGTAATGATTACAGGAATGAATTTTTTCAATCAACTTGGAATACCTTAGGTGCTCAAGGAATCCGTTTTGATCTTTTATCAAAAAATCATCCAAGCCAATTAGGGGGGGGATCTCAGTTATGCGATATCTCTAAGCCTAAAGTCGATTTTCCTGTGCCATCTACACCATCTATTCCAAATTTCTTGGTGTCGAGATGACCCAAAAATGCGATAACATCATTTATTGTGAAAGCTTGATCTATTTCTTAACTGGATAGTATCGCGCTGACTTTGCTTGCCAAAAGCACTGATGAATTTTCATTTCGTTTTTCCATTTCCAAGTTTCCTGTTTCCTAAATGCTTTTAATTTCTCGACGTCGTTAAAGAATAACACCCTCGCTATATAATTTGAAACCTTTGTAACTATGCCCCTAATCCTTTGAAGTTATAACGCCCACAACACCAGAACCAAAAGTGGAGTGACGAAGGAACGCAGCTTTTGGCTGCTGCGTGATAGCGTTTGTTAGCTGTGATCACAACCCCACGCTCTCTTTTGCCATTGAAATTAAAAGTGCTTTCAATACGTCAAGGGATAGGCCACCTGACTTTTGTATTATTAGCTCCTTAGCCTTGTTCCATAACTTTACATTACGGGAGGCTTCAAGGAGTTCATACCCCTGCCAAGTAAGACTAAAAGGAAAAGCACGAATCACTCTGTCTAATGTGGTGGAGGAGGTTTCCCTTTCACACCTTAACAATCCTGCTTGGTCCATTAGGACGAAATGATACATAACATCAATTTTGTTGTAGTCGTCAAATTCCAACTCAGTGATTACTTCGTCATTGGGCTTCTCTTACAAATGGACTAATAATTTCCTTATCAAGTCTGGATCACGCTTCATAGTTATTCCTCACAGCTAACAGCTTAAATCGACGGCGACTTGCGGTAATTAAATACCGCACATTGCGGCCTATGTATTTTTTGATTTAAAAAATGGAATCTCATCCTTACAAACTTTTGTCTTCAAAAACGTAAGATTCAACAAGTTATCATGATGGTTAACTGACCTCTACTCTCATTATTGGGGCACCAAACTTTTTAATAGGGTGGAACATTACCGAATAAGACCTTGCCTTCAAAATATTTCTAGCCTGCAGGGCGAATTAGCGCAACGTAAATCACCGAATATAAAACGACCAGTGGAGAGCTGGACTAACGGCGTTTACAAGCAGGGCCAACGCTTCCATACTCCTGCCCGCGATACTCAATAAAAAACATGCAGCTCACACTAGGCGATTTATCATGTCAGACAGATTAACAGTCAAGGCAAACACGACTCTACTTCCATTTCTTTTTGATGCGCTTCAGGGCTGGTCTCGGAGTACGGTCAAACAGCGGCTTAAAAGCGGTTGCGTCCATGTCAATGGTGAATCAATTACGCGCCATAATTTTAACTTGCTGCCAGGCGATCAAGTGAATATCGAGGCTTCTCCACGCGCTGCTAACGCAAGACCACAGATCGATATTCTCTATGAAGATCGTGATTTGGTTGCGATTAATAAGCCAGCCGGGTTGTTAGCGGTTGGTTCTGGTGAGGATAGTGAGCCGCATTCGTTGGGTATATTACGAGCCCAGCTCGGTCGCAACAAACATTCGGTTAAACTGTGGCCGGTGAATCGAATCGACCGTGATACTTCTGGCGTCATGTTGTTCGCCTTGTCGAAGGAGATGCGCGAGGCAGTGATGGATAAATGGGATACCGCAGAAAAAACCTATCTTGCCATTGTTGAGGGCCGCCCAAAGCAGGAGCAAGGCACAATTGATCAACCATTACGCCTCGATTCCGAAATATATCAGATGCATGTCGGGCCACACCCCGATGCAAAGGATGCGGTGACTCATTTTACGACTGAGAGAAGTGTCGGTCGAAGGACGTTGTTGCGAGTAACGCTGGAAACGGGTCGCCAACATCAAATAAGAGCCCATCTGGCATGGCTCGGACACCCAGTGGTAGGCGATCAACGGTACGGTACTGCTGGTGATAAAATGGGATTACATGCCTTACAGTTGAATATTGTTAAACCTGGCACGGATAAGTCGCTGACATTTGAAACGCCCGCACCGGCAGAGTTTTGGGCACTGCTGGAACCTGGGCAAAAATTAGCGTAGTGATCTATATCAAGTCGTTAGTCTGAGCGAGTTGTAAGGTAGTGATTATGGTTTCGTGACAGATGTTGACTGTTTTAACATCACTTTTTTGTTGATAGGCCTGTAATAACACAGGCCTATCAACAGCCGATTACAGTAATTTAATCTTATCCGCCTGAGCTTGAAAACTGGCCAAAGCAGACTTCGCTTCTGCGAGTTTTTCCTTTTCTTTATTGACGACCGCATCGGGTGCTCGGGAAACAAATTTCTCATTGCCCAACTTGGCTTCGATACGCTGTGCTTCCTGTTCAAACTTTTGAATGTTTTTTTGCAAACGGGCGAGTTCAGCATCTTTGTCAATGAGCCCAGCGAGTGGGATCAACAGGCTCATGTCACCTACCAGAGAGGTCGCTGATTCGGGCGCATCATCGTTACTGGTCAACCAGTTGATTGATTCAAGTTTTGCCAGTGACATTAATAATGCCTTATTTTGCTCTAGTCTTTGCTGGTCTGAATTACTACCATTTTGGCACAATACGGGTAGTGGCTTGCCCGGCTTGATGTCCATTTCGGAACGAATTTGACGCACGCCCATGATGAATTGTTTAACCCATTCAAGATCAGTTATGACGGCTTCATTGATAAGGCTGGCATCCGACTTTGGATAAGCGCATAACATGATGGTGTCTTCATCGATCTGTGCTAATGGAGCTACTCTTTGCCATAACTCTTCGGTGATATAGGGCATGATTGGGTGCAGTAATCGCAGAATAGTTTCAAGTACCTGAACCAGTGTGTGCCGGGCTGCTGTTTTTTGCTCGGCACTATAATGGTCAGAATAAAGCACGGGTTTTGATAATTCGATATACCAGTCGCAGTAATCATTCCAGACAAATTCGTATAGGTCGCGTGATACCAGATCAAATCGATAAGATTCAATATGCGTCGTCGTGTCGGCGATGACCTGTTGTAGACGAGCCAGTATCCACTGATCAGCTAGCGACGTTTCACCTGAGCTACTACAGTCTTGATCTTCAGTGTTTTGCAACACATAACGCGTTGCATTCCAGATCTTGTTACAAAAATTCCGGTAGCCTTCGATTCGACCCAGGTCGAAACGAATATCACGTCCGGTTGTGGCAAGTGCGGCAAAGGTAAAGCGCAGCGCATCGGTGCCAAAAGCAGGAATGCCATCGGGGAAGTGCTTTTTTGTAGACGCCGTTATCTTTGGCGCCATATCTGGCTGCATTAAACCCTTGGTGCGTTTTTCAAGCAGAGCTTCCAATGTAATACCATCAATCAAGTCGAGTGGGTCGAGCACATTGCCCTTCGATTTCGACATTTTGTTACCTTCGGCATCACGCACCAGGCCATGGATGTACACTTCTTTAAAAGGCACTTCATCCATAAACTTGAGGCCAAACATGATCATGCGAGCGACCCAGAAAAATATAATGTCGAAGCCAGTCACCAGAACGCTGGTTGGGTAAAAAGTTTTTAGTGCTTCGTCATTTCCATCTGGCCATCCCAAGGTACTAAAGGGCCAAAGTGCTGATGAAAACCAGGTGTCTAGAACGTCTTCGTCCTGGGTTAGCTCAAGATCAGCAGGTAGGTCATATTTGGCTCGAACGGCGTCGATATTTTCTGCAACATAGATGTTGCCATCATTATCATACCAGGCTGGAATTCGATGTCCCCACCAGATTTGACGTGAAATACACCAGTCCTGAATATCTTCCATCCAGTTGAAATAAGTCTTCGACCAATTTTCGGGTACAAATTTAATGCTGCCATTTTTGACGGCTTCGATAGCCGGTTTTGCTAATGGCTCGACACGCACATACCATTGATCAGTAAGGTAAGGTTCGATGATCGAACCCGTTCGGTCACCTCTGGGCACCATCAGTTTGTGATCAACTGTTTTCTCTAGTAAACCAAGTGCTTCGAGGTCTTTTAAGATTGCTTTGCGTGCAACAAAGCGATCCATGCCCTGATACTGCTCTGGAGCGACATCATTGATTTTGGCATCGTCAGTCAGAATGTTAATTATTTCAAGACCGTGTCGCTTGCCCATTTCATAATCGTTAAAATCATGCGCAGGCGTTATTTTGACACAACCCGAACCAAACTCTGGGTCGACATAATCATCGGCAACAACCGGAATGGTGCGGCCTGTTAGCGGTAACTCGATACGTTTACCGAGCAGGTGGGCATAACGAGCGTCATCAGGATGAATGGCGACTGCCGAGTCACCCAGCATGGTTTCGGGTCGAGTGGTAGCGACGGTGATAAAACCATCTTCACCAGCAATGGGATAACGCATATGCCAGAGATGGCCGTTTTCTTCTTCGGAGAGTACTTCAAGATCCGATACGGCTGTGTGTAAAACTGGGTCCCAGTTGACCAGTCGCTTTCCACGATAAATTAAATTCTCTTCGTGGAGTTTGATAAAAACTTTTTGTACCGCGTCGGATAATCCATCGTCCATGGTGAAGCGTTCGCGGCTCCAGTCGGGTGATGCACCCATGCGCCTCAGTTGTTTGGTAATCGTGCCACCAGATTCTGCTTTCCATTTCCATATGCGATCTATGAATGCGTCTCGACCTAAATCATGCCTGGTTTTGCCCTCTGCACTTAGCTGACGTTCGACCACCATTTGAGTGGCGATTCCCGCATGGTCGGTACCTGGCTGCCATAACGTATTGTCACCTTTCATCCGGTGATAACGGGTCATGGTGTCCATGATGGTGTCCTGGAACGCATGCCCCATGTGCAGGCTGCCAGTGACATTTGGTGGTGGAATGACGATGCAATAAGGATCGCCTTTGCCCTGCGCCTTGAAATAGCCTTTATCTTCCCAGTGCTGGTACCAGGTTTGTTCTATAGCTTGCGGGTTATAGGTTTTTTCCATGATGATGCAGATCAGTCAAAAAGTAGGCGGCGATTATACAATGGAGATTTGCTAAATTGCACTGTTTCGTAGCAGTCAGTGGCTTAAAGTGTTGATGCTAATTCTTTAGCTACCTTTTAGTCATAGCAGCAGCTGGTATTTTTCGACAGCCAGTGGCATGTTGCCCTTACTACAAAGGCTAAACACTGTCAGTGCCTGTGTTTTCAACCGGTTCTGTTAAGTGCAGTAATAGTCGCTAATTCCAGTATGAGTACTGCTGTGTTTCATATTCATTCACGGGTAACCAGGTATTAGTCTGGTTTCGGAAACAATATTTTTCCATAGATGGCCTTTATTCGTGTTTATCGATAATTTAAACTGACTATGAAATTTTAGAATAGCATTTAATTAACATTAGAAAAAAGGAAATTAATATGAAACTGTTAGTATTTGCAGCCAGTAATAGCAAAAAATCGATCAATAAACAGTTAGTCAGCTATGCGGCGAACTTAGTTGAAAACGCTGATGTCGAGGTGTTGGATTTAAATGACTATGAGTTGCCATTATTTAGTGAAGACAAAGAGATGGAGATTGGCCAGCCAGCGCTAGCAAAACAGTTCATGGATAAAATTGCGGGTAGTGATGCCGTTATGATTTCTTTTGCAGAGCATAACGGGTCTTATTCAGCCGCATACAAAAACTTGTTTGACTGGGCTTCGCGTATTAATCCTAAAGTGTTTCAGAACAAATCGATGGTGATGTTGGCAACTTCACCAGGTGCCAGTGGAGGCTCGACTGTGTTAGCCGCAGCGACAACTTCAGCACCCTTTTTCAAGGGTGATTTGAAAGGCAGTTTATCGGTGCCTAGTTTTTACGATAACTTTGACGTGGAATCTGGTCGAATTAAGAATGATCAAATTCAGGTGCAGTTGGTGGCACTAATGAGCCGCTTGAACTAATGATAAAACACCTGGTTTTTTGCCCAATGCATTGAATCCAGGCCTTGTTAGAGTAATCTAGTGGTAGCGTTTTAAGATAAACGCCAAATTAAGATTCGAGTGTTAGCATTGTTCTAATCCTATGCTCGTTTTGTTTACTTTGAACAGGATTTGTTATGTTAGAAGCTTACGCCTACCCAATTACGGGTGGATTATTGATTGGTATTTCGGCGACGTTAATGATGTTGCTGAATGGTCGCATTGCGGGTGTTAGTGGGATTTTTTGGGGTGCTATTACCGAGCACCGAAATTCATTTTGGCGCATTGCTTTCATTATTGGTTTGCCATTGGGTGCTTATTGGTTCCATTTGTTTTCGGGTGCACTAATCCCGGTAAGCGATGGTTCTGTTGTGCAAGCAATACTGGGCGGGTTGCTGGTCGGTTTTGGTGTCAAGCTGGGGAGTGGTTGTACTAGTGGTCACGGCGTTTGTGGTATTGCTCGTTTGTCTGTTCGATCTCTAGTGGCGACGGTTATTTTTATGTTAGCTGGAATAGTGACTGTCACTATCGTGAGACATTTCTTGTGAAGGCCATCTCTATAAAAATATTGTCGGCATTGTTAAGTGGCATTTTTTTTGGCGCGGGGTTGGCAGCTTCGGGTATGACATCGACTCACAAGGTGCTCGGGTTTCTCGATATTTTTGGTCAGTGGCAAGCCGACCTTTTGTTTGTCATGGTGTCGGCTTTACTGGTTACCATTGTTTCATTTAGGTTTGTTTTAGGTAGAAAAAAACCATTGTTCGATAGCAACTTTCATCTGCCAACAAACGCTAGTATTGATTTCCGATTGATCAGTGGCGCAGTTATATTTGGTTTAGGTTGGGGTATTTATGGTTATTGCCCCGGCCCGGCTATTGCGGCTTTGAGTTACTTTCAGGTAGACACTCTGGTGTTTATCACCGCGATGATTGTCGGCATGGCCTTGTCTAGTTTTTATATGAAGTTCTCTTCAAAGTAGGCGTAGTATTTCATAAACATAGGTTTTTTGGTTAAACCCATTCTAATTCTTTGACTGCTGTATGGCAGTGTTTATTTCCTGCAGGGCTAATTCCATGTGCTCGTTGAAAATTTTGCGGATTGTTTGTTCTAAAACGAGGTCCTGACTTGAAGGGTCAGACGTGATGGCTTCATTAAATTCCAATTCGTTGACATCGAATTGTGGTTCTTCACGATCGTCTTCATCAAGAATCAAGTCCTCGCCAGTATCCAGCCCGAGCTCGGATAATTTAATCTCGATTCCTTTTTCGATTAGGTCAGTTAATACTGGAATGTGATCGTTTTTGAGCATGAATTATGAGTATAGTCTGGAGGCGGTCGATTAAAGAGTATGGTGATTAAGTGGGTAGCCGCGTTCTTTGTAAAAGCTGTAGTGCTCGCGTGCGCTTTCTTTGTTGTCTTCGGTGACTAGCTCGATAACCCGCTCAAACTGAGCAAAATACGAAGGCACCATTGGCGACAGATTGATCAAAAGCTGACGTTCGCCTTGTGGCTCGTGTTGATCATGGATCAGTATCGGTGACAGGAAACTATCAGATGCACCTTCAACATGGATATCATGTGGAATAAAACTGTCGTCATTGAATATCCATAGTTGCCGATCAAGGTGCGCCGATTGCTCAGGACTCTTTGTTAACAATAGCGTTTTTTGATTGCTATCGTAAGCCTTTTGACATAATTGGCAAACAACACGATCCTGGTTGTGTTGTTGCGGGTTGAGTTGATAGAAATCGACGCGTGTCATGGGGAGTGATTATCAGGTCTTAGCTATGATCAAGAATAAACTGGGTCAACAGTGGTACTGGGCGACCGGTGGCGCCTTTCTCTAAACCCGATTTCCAGGCAGTACCTGCAATATCGAGATGCGCCCATTTATACTTTTTAGTAAACCGCGACAGGAAGCAGGCCGCTGTAATCGTACCGGCGTCTCGGCCACCAATATTGGCAATGTCAGCAAAATTACTATCGAGCTGCTCTTGGTATTCGTCCCACAGTGGCAGTTCCCATAATTTGTCTTCGATTGTTTTACCTGAAGCTATCAAGCTATTAATTAGCGTTTCGTCATTGCCCAGGACCGCAGAAGGCACTTTGCCCAGCGCAACAATACAAGCACCTGTCAGGGTTGCAATGTCGATAACATAACGTGGGTTAAACTTTTCAGCATAGGTAAGTGCATCACACAAAATGAGTCTGCCTTCGGCATCGGTATTAAGCACTTCGATGGTTTGTCCCGACATGCTGGTAACAATGTCGCCAGGTTTGGTTGCGAGACCATCGGGCATATTTTCAGTGGTTGGCACGATGCCAACAACATTCACGGCCAGTTTCAGTTTGGCGATGGCGTTGATGGTGCCGAGCACAGAGGCTGCGCCACACATGTCATATTTCATTTCATCCATGCCGGCACCGCCTTTGATCGAGATGCCGCCGGTATCAAATGTGACGCCTTTGCCGACCAGTACGATCGGTTTATCTTTCGCTTTACCGCCTTTATATTCGATTGATACCAGCTTTGCTGGCTCGCGGCTGCCTGCGCCAACCGATAAAAGCGAGCCCATTTTCAACTTTCGCATATCGGCTTCTTCGAGGACTTCGACCCTCAACTGTTTATTGCCTTTGGCTAATAGCTTTGCCTGCTTCGCGATGTAGCTAGGAGTGCAAACATTGCCTGGTAAGTTGCCCAGATCGCGAGCCATGTCCATGCCAGCACTAATGGCGATTCCTTGAGCCACAGCTATCTCGGCCTTTTTCAGGGCACTTCGGCTAGATAGATGAAGAGTGAATTTCTTTAATCCTTTTTTCTTTTCAGCCTTGATACTTTTCATTTGATCGAATTTATATTCACCATTACTGAGCTTCAAAACAGTGTGGCGAATGTTCCACTCGATATCATGGTTACCAACAACGATGTCGCTGAGGCAGCTGTGGGCATCGGTCGCACCTGAATTAGCCAGCGCACCTTGTAAACTTGCGATTACACGACTGAAAGATCGCTCAGTTAAGTCTTTTTCTTTGCCGATACCAATCAGTAAAACTCGGTCAGCCAGAGTGCCAGGCACATTGTACAATAATAAAGTCTGGCCTAATTTTCCTTCCATGTCGCCTTTGCTAATAATTTTCGACAGAAACCCGTCACTTACCTTGTCGATCGCTTGTCCGGATTCGGATAATTTCCGTGGTTGTGACACCGCGATGATTAGGCATGCACTACGTTGTTTCTCAGGCGAGCCAGTTTTTAAATTGAAATCCATAGATATTCCAGTGTTGATGATGTCGATAACGCGATAAGATACGTGAAGACGAAAAAAACACCAGTTGAAAGTGTTTATTTTGTCTGATAATTCAAGTAACGCCTGCTCATTGCGATGTTGGCGTGCCTGCATAACTGGGGTGGATGATACCCTGCAATTTGGTCAATGATAATAAAAACTAACTTCGAGCCCTCATAATTCCCTTTATGCCCAACATTGTCACTCGTTACCTCAGTCTGGAAGTGCTCAAAAGTAGTTGTGCGACGGTCGTCATATTATTCATTATTTTGATGAGCAATGCGCTAGGTCGACTGTTGGCTGATATTGCCGATGGTGAAATCCCGCAGCAAGCACTTTGGCCTTTATTATTAAGTCAGTCAGTCAATATATTTTCATTGCTGTTGCCGGTTGGCTTTTTTCTGGGTATCGTATTCGCTTTTGGTCGTTTATATAAGGATCATGAAATTGTAGTTATGAGCGCCTGTGGCATGGGCTACGGGCAATTTTACAAACCGATACTGCTCATAATTTTGCCAGTGTTCGCGCTTAATGCATTCACCAGCATTTGGTTTAATTCATCGGTGCAGCGCAGTGCCCAGGCCGTAGTCTCCAAAAACAAAGATGTGCATGTATTTGACCAGATAAGAGCAGGCCAATTTAATCAAAATAAAAATGGTACTGATGTCTTCTTTATGGAATCGATTAGTGAAGACAGACTGGTGTTAGAAAACATCATAATCAGTCAGACGACCCCAAACACGATGGTTTTAGAAACAGCAAAATCGGGTAGACAAAAAACTGATGAAGTGACGGGCGACTTATTTTTAGTGGTTGGCCCGGGTGAAAGAACAGAGCTGGAACTTGGCAAAAAGAATGCCAAAATTATGCAGTTTGAACAGCATGGAATACTGATAGCAAAGAAGGCAACCAGTGGTCCACACAGAATTCGTGAACGAGAAAAATCACCAATATTGCTATGGCACTCTAACGAACTGAGAGACAAAGTTGAGTTGTTGTGGCGCCTATCAATACCTTTAATATTATTAGTGCTGGCATTGTTGGCGGTACCTCTTTCTTATATAGCACCTAGGAAAGGCCAGTTTGGGAAAATTGGGTATGCACTATTAGTGTATATTATTTACCTTAATTTGATGGCCTTTGGCCGAACTCAGCTGGAACAAGGCAATATTCCCTTATGGCTTAATTTTTGGTGGGTCCATTTAATTTTTATTGGGTTGACCGTGCTCTTATTAGCCAAAAGAAATCAAGGATCTTTACTACCTAGAAGGTTGCTCCGCTGATGATCTTAGGTCGCTACATTTTACGCCACATCACTCAAGGCGCGTTTTTAACGTTATTGATATTGGTCAGTATGAGCCTGTTCTTTACCTTCATTGGTGAGCTGGATCATATAGGGCGAGGTTATTACGACATGATCCATGTTAGCGAATATATAGTTTTGCGTATACCTGGCAAAGTAGTTGAGTTTATGCCTTTGGCCGTTTTGATAGGCACCATTTTGAGTCTGGGTGGACTGGCAAGCAACAGCGAAATCATTGCGATGCAAGCGGCTGGAGTATCGGTCGCTGGATTGTTACGTTCGGTTATTTTGTCAGCCATGTTGTTAGCCGTTGTAACATTTGTGGTGGCTGATGTGGTTGTGCCTACGAGTGAGACAACAGCTCGAGCGATAAGGTCTGCGGCAATCAGTAATACGCCAGCATTAAGAGGAAAAAAAGGTATATGGTTGAAAGACGCCAGTCAGGTGATTCATATTGACGTTCTCAGGCCTGATGGTAGAGCAGAGGGAATAAAAATATATCAACTGGATGAAAATGAAAAGTTGTTTCAAATTCTTTTTGCAAAAACTGCGACTCAAATTGATAAGCAGTGGCGATTAGAGACGGTGCAGTCTGTTCAGTTTGGGCGAGATTCAGTGCAAACCGAAGACTTTGATGAATTAATTTATACGGGGAAAATATCGAACAAATTGCTCGACGCTTTGTTGATCGAACCGAGACAAATGTCGAGTGCTGACCTGTACGATTACAAGTCATTTTTAGTCAAAAATAATCTAGATGATTCCGTCGAAAGTTTAACCTTTTGGCAAAAGGTGTTTGCACCCTTGACAGTGATTGTAATGTGTCTTTTAGGCGTGCCTTTTGTGCTCGGTTCGCAGCGCCAGGGGAATACCGGCCAGCGCTTGATTACCGGCATTTTGTTAGGTCTAGCTTATGTCGTAGTCAGTCGGTTGACCACCCAGTTTGGTGTTCAGATCAACCTAATGCCGGTGTTAAACGCGATAGCACCTAGCGCATTATTTTTCATCCTGGCTCTGTATTTACTATATAGAAAACAATCACATAGTAAAAAATATAGCACAGTTACTGCTGCTCCTTAGGGAGTGCCGATACATTGATAATGTTCGTTTGACTGAGTCGGTCATGCCAGGTGTAAGGTTTGAATAAACGCCACCAGTAACCTAATCCGAAACATGCAATGGACAATAACGCGAAGGTTAATCTCAAAAAACAAGTCGGCCAACCGGGGTTACCACCAAATTCTGACACTATGCGTATTTTCCAGACACGCATGCCCAGAGTCTGTCCTGATTTCTTCCAAAACCAGCTATAAAAAGTAAAAATGATTAGCAGCAAATAAAGGCTAAAAGCTGGGCTCGATTCGAAAGCATTTCCATCGTTAAAAATGAGCGCAATTGCTGTCGAAATAAATAGTATGGCGATGATTAGTAAGCTGTCATAAATCATAGCAGCGAGTTGTTTGATTAAACTGGCTGGCGGACAATTGCTGTAAATTTTACTAGGCATTAATGAGCTCGTTGATTTTGGGATGTGTATTTTAATTGATTGGTATTTTAAATAATATTGCAACGATCAACAATAAAATTATATTATTGCAACGATCAACAATAAAATAATACTTTTGTGCTATTGTAAATCTGTAAATGACTTTTATAATGCGTGTTGTGTATTTAACTTAGTGGAGATTTAACGATGGCAACTGATGAAAAAGATGTTAACCCTGTAAAACCTGCGAAGCCTGTAAAGGAAAAAGCAGCAAACAAAAAGGCAACGGCTAGCAAAACAGCCTTAAAGAAAAAAGCAGTTAAACCCGCAGTTAAAAAGGCAGTGGCTGCAAAGCCGGTTAAAAAAGCCGCAGTTAAAAAGGCAGCCGCTGCAAAGCCTGTTAAAAAGAAAGCTGATAAGCCAGTGCTTAAAAAGCAAGCTGCCAAGCCAGTGCTTAAAAAGAAAGGTGCTGCTAAGAAAAAAGTTAAATTAGCTGCCAGTGCTTCTCCTGCTGTTGCTAAAATGAAAGCGCTAAAAGAAAACTTAGCCGAGCTTAAGCAAGAAGTAGTTGATCTCAAAGCTGAGCTTAAATCAAACAAAAAAAGAGAAAGTGCAACTGCTCAGCTAGCCAGTCAACGAGAGGCTGCTGCAAATAAGTTTCTAAATAGCTGGGACAAAAAAGCCAATGCTGCGTTAGCAAAATCTTTGGCCACTAAGAAGAAAAAGAAGAAAGCTAAGTAGACAACTATTTCACTGATGTTATTTAGAAAAGCACCCTAATAAGGTGCTTTTTTTATGTTCAGCATGAGCGAGCGCATTAAGCCCAGTGATAGCAATGTCTAGTGATACTTTGAATGAGCTATTAGAACGACCTTTTTGGTGAAAAAAACAAAAAAAGAAACTGAACTCGATCCGTCAATTGACCATTTTATCGATACGATTTGGGCACAGAAAGGCTTAGCTACTTTAACACTCTCTGCCTATCAGCAAGATTTAAAGCAGTTTTCAGTCTGGTTGTTAACATCTAATATAAAACTAAAACGAGCTAAACAAATCGATCTTCAGTCCTACCTTGCTTTCCGGTTTGAAGGTGGTTTATCTGCGCGCTCGAATGCTCGAATGCTGTCTACTCTGAAACAATATTATCGTCACCTTGTGCGAAGCGGTGATCGTGCAGACAATCCCAGTGCTTTAGTCAGCACCCCTAAAATACAACAACTATTACCCAATACATTGACTGAGAAGGATGTCAATCGACTGTTAGACACACCCGATATCGATAGTAGTTTTGGATTACGAGACCGTTGTATGCTCGAAGTCATGTATAGCTCTGGATTACGCGTGAGTGAATTGGTTTCGTTAGCTGTGAATCAAATTAATGTTAATTTGGGATTGGTTAGACTCACCGGAAAAGGCAATAAGGAACGTGTAATTCCAGTCGGAGAAGAAGCATTGCACTGGATTGCACTATACCTTAAACAAGCACGTCCAATGTTGGTTAGTTCGAAGCTGTCTAGTGATGCTCTATTTTTATCAAGTCGGGGTAGTGCTATTACTCGCCAGGCGTTTTGGCAAAATATCAAAAAACACTTGCTGGTTGCGGGCATTAAAATCAACTATTCACCGCACTCATTGCGCCATGCCTTTGCGACGCACTTATTGAACCATGGTGCTGACTTACGGACGGTGCAGATGTTGCTTGGCCATAGTAGTTTATCAACTACCCAAATATACACTCATATTGCGCAGGCCCGGCTGCAAGCATTGCATGCGATTCATCACCCCCGTGGTTAGTGATGAGGTCAATTTTTCGATTAAAGTGAACATAGATAAAACAAGCTCTGCGTCTATACTAAGTTGATGTTTAAACACTCAGATTACTTAGCGTAATTTTTCCACTTTGGGACCTTCATAAAAAGCAAAACCATGACAATTTCACTGCCTCATAAAAATGATCAACTTGACCTAGATACAGAGTTGTCAAGGTTGCGTAATCTCGAGAAAGTGATTACTACGACTGAGAAGCTATCGAAAATTGGCCACTATGAATGGGACTGGGATCGAGATTGCCTGTCATCCTGCTCTGAAGAATACGCCCGAATTTTTGGCATGACAGTCCCTCAGATAATGGAGGCCCAAAGTAGTTGGGAAAATACGCTTAAGCAAATAGTGCCTGATGATGTTGAATGCTATACGCAAGCAGCTAGAGTGATATCTGATACAGGTAGGTTAGATATCAAATACCGCATCCTTCTGAATGACAATACAATAAAGCATATTCGCGAACTTAGCATTGTCAAAAAAGACCCCGGTAAATTAGAAAATTCCTCTTTGGGCATTTTGCAGGATATTATCGAACAGGTAAATCGGGAACGCGATCTAGAATATCGAGAAGAATTGTCTCAACAGGCTGAGTCAATAACCGATATTGGTCATTATATTTACGACGAGTTGAATGAAAACTACTCTTTTTTAAGTGAAGGCTGTGCACGCATTTACGGCACCACTGTTGAAGCCTATATGGCTAAGATGCAAAGCTATGAAGATGACCTTGCAGATATCCATCCTGATGACCGCGAGCGAGTAGTAAGTGAATATGAACACTATCTAAAAGGCACTGAAGAATGTCCTATCGAATATAGAATTATTCGTAGCAATGGGCAGGTCCGTTGGATTAGGGAGCTAGCAAAAGCTTTGCGGTTCGAAGATGGGAAGGTTGTCGAAACCCTAGGTGTGGTTCAGGATATTACGATGCAAGTGGATCGCGAACAGGAACTTTTGTTTAAAGAAGCCATCGTATCAGAGGTTGAAGTGGTGGCCGACATAGGATATTTCCTGTTTGATGAAAAAAAGGACAAAAACATTCTCGTCAGTCCTGGAGTGGCTAAAATTTTGGGTTTGGATATCGATACGTTCAACGAAAAAATAGTAACCGGCAATGATTTTATCGCTCTGGTTTTCGAAGAAGACCAGGCGTTGGTAAGAAAGGCTTATGAACATGACACAAATAAGGAAGGCCAATGGGAGTTGGAATATCGAGTAGTAAAACCTGACGGGAATTTATGTTGGATTCATGAAATTGGTAAATCATTTAAACGGGGTGCCTCGGGTATTGAGCAATCGATAGGGTTCGTCAAAGACATCACCAATCAAAAATTGATTGAACAAGAGTTGTTGTACAAAGATGCATTGGCAAATCAGGCAGAGACAATTACGGACATAGGCATTTTGTTTTTGATGAATTAGAAGACAAATATTTATTCGCAAGTCCTGGTTTGCTAGACATACTCGGTGTTGATGAAGCCGAATTGATTTCTAGCAATATATCAAGAGGGGACAACCTTATTGGAGTGCATGCTGATGATAGAGCGCGAGTAGAAAAGGTATACAAGAATTTCTTAATTTACAAGGATACCTGGCAGGTAGAGTATCGCTTAGTGCGAGGCAATGGCGAGGTACGTTGGGTAAGAGAGATGGGCAAGGCCCACTTGAAAAGCCATGGCGTTGTTCATCAAACGGTTGGCGTGTTGCAAGATATCACCGAGCGAAAAAACACCGAAGAGGCATTGCTCAAGTCCAAAGATACGTTAGAACAGCAAGTACTTGAACGTACCCGAGAGCTAAGCAATACCGTTAAACAACTACAGGAGCAAATAGAAGAGCGTAAGAAAGTTGAGGCAGAACTAGATTTTTTGGCAAATCATGATGCGTTGACTGGATTGCCTAGCCTTCGATTGTGTAAAGATCGACTAGAGCGTTCATTAGCCGCTGCTCGAAGAAACACACAAATGACAGCAGTCATGTTTCTTGATCTTGATGAGTTCAAAATAATAAATGATACGCTTGGGCATGAAATTGGCGATCAGGTATTGATTGCGACAGCAAGGCGTATTCAACAGGAAATACGCGAAACTGATACAGTCGCAAGAGTCGGTGGGGATGAATTTATTATTATATTGTCAAATATATCCGAGATAGCTGCTGTAAAGACTATTGCTGACAATCTGATTGAGCAAATTTCTCAACCTGTTTCAGTCGATCAAAACGAAGTGGCGGTCAGTGCCAGTATTGGAATCGCCCTATATCCTGATCATGGCGTCACTTCAGACCAGTTAATGCGGGTGGCTGATAAGGCCATGTATGAAGTGAAAAAAGCGGGTAAAAATAATTTTGCTTTTGCGGGTACGAATGACCTGAAAACAACCGCATCAGACGAGCAATCAAAGCCAGAGCTAGCTAGCGAGATATAACCCCACTAGCTAGCGATACTTCTACTCTAAGCCGTCACGCTATCCAGCGCTTGACTCACGTCGGCTATAATGTCTTCGATATTCTCAATGCCCACCGATATTCGGACTAAATCAGTGCTTACACCTGCTGCGGCCAATTCTGTCTCGTTCAACTGTCGATGGGTGGTTGAAGCAGGGTGGCAAGCCAGCGATTTGGCATCACCAATGTTGACCAGTCGTAAAATCATTTGCAAAGCATCAATAAATTGAGCGCCTGCTTCGGCACCACCCACAATACCAAAACTAAGAATACCCGAGGCCTTCCCGCCTGTGATTTTTTGAGCCATGGCTTTATATGGGCTGTCAGCCAGCGTCGCGTAATTAACCCAGGCAACTTTTTCATGGTTGTGCAAATACTGGGCAAGTTTTTCAGCATTTTCGCAATGCCTTTCCATGCGTAAGCCAAGTGTTTCTAAGCCTTGTAATATTTGAAAGGCATTCATGGGAGAAATAGCAGCGCCGGTGTTTCGCAAAGGTACCACTCGGCATCGACCAATATAGGCTGCAGGGCCGAGGGCATCAGTATAGACAACGCCATGGTAAGAAGGGTCGGGCTCGTTCAATAAAGGGAAGCGCTCTTTATTGGCTACCCAGTCAAATTTACCCGAATCAATGATCACACCACCAATTGAAGTACCATGACCACCGATATATTTAGTTAACGAATGGATAATAATATCTGCACCCTTTTCAAATGCCTGACATAGGTAAGGCGTCGCCACAGTGTTATCGACAATTACTGGAACACCATGTCGATGTGCGATTTTAGCCAGCCTTTCAATATCGACAATATTGCCAGCAGGATTACCAATGGATTCACAAAAAATTGCCTTCGTTTTGCTATCGATTGCGTTCTCAAAGCCTTCAAAATCATCATGGGATAATAGACGTACCTCAATACCTTGTTTAGGCAGTGAATGTGCGAACAAATTATAAGTGCCACCATAAAGCTGGCTGGTACTAACGATATTATCACCCACTTCACAAATGCACTGAATGGCATAAGTAATAGCTGCCATGCCAGACGCTACCGCCAGGCCCGCGATTCCACCTTCCATTGCCGCCAGACGCTGCTCAAGCACATCGGTGGTTGGGTTCATGATCCGGGTGTAAATATTGCCAGGTACTTTCAGGTCAAACAGATCTGCACCATGTTGAGTGTTATCGAAAGTATATGAACTGGTTTGATAAATGGGTACAGCCGCTGCTTTTGTTGTCGGTTCTGACTCGTATCCGTGGTGTAACGCCAGTGACTCAAGTTTCATTGGTCTTTTCTCCTCTTAGTATTGACTTAATGTAACATCGTAAATAGTTTACGACGATATTTCTGTACAGCCGGATGTTCGCCACCCAGCATGTCGAATAAAACAAATAGCCCTTTGCGAGCGGCGCCATCTTGAAACTGTGGATCTGCTTTCATTATTTCTAGCAGACACTCCATTGCCAGTTCATGTTCGCCTTGAGCCGATAAGTGAGTACTTTTGTTCAATAGAGCTTCAGAGTTTTTAGGGTCTTTGGATAAAACGATTTCGATTTCCTCCATCGACGGAATACCTTCTAGCTGCCCCGATAAGTTGATCGCGGCCAATAACTTGACAGCCTCGTCCTTTTTCTTATCGTCATCGCTAAGTGAATCAAGCAACGCCAAGGCGCTATCTTTATCGCCTTGAGACATGATCACTGTCGCCATATTGATTTTTAGATCAGCATTAGTGGGATCTTCTGAGAGCGCCTGATTCATCAATGCTAACCCTTCTTCGTTATTGCCCTGCTCGAATGCAGCATTTGCAGAGTCCATGAGATTGTCTGATTCGCTTGTAATATATTGATCTAAAAGGGCACGTATTTCGGACTCAGGCAAGACACCCACTTTTTCCCCAACGATTTGGCCGTCAATGAAAAGTTTCATGGTTGGCAGGCTCTTTATGCCGAAATGCGCGGCCAGGTCTTGCGCTTCGTCGCTATTGACTTTAGCGAGTATGAATTTGCCGCCATATTCTTCGGCGAGTTTTGCTAACATTGGCATCAGGGTCTTACAGGGTTCGCACCAGTCGGCCCAAAAATCGACCAGTACAGGTACTTTGAGGGAGTTGTCAAGCACCACAGACTGGAAATTCTGGGCGTTTACATTGTGAATATAGGGGGACTCGCTCATAATACTGTTTCCTAAAAAAGTGACTTATTATATCAGGTAACATACTCACTATTTCAAGTACGATAGCGTTATAATTCAGCGCAGCTTTTACTGATCGAATTGACCAGTCAATGTGACCAGTCAACTTGACGAACCAACGGATAAAACTACTTTTGAATAATAAATACGATGCCGCTTCGATCGAAGTTCTGACAGGACTTGATCCTGTCAAAAAGCGTCCGGGCATGTACACTGATACCACCCGACCTAATCACCTCGCGCAGGAAGTCATCGATAATAGTGTTGACGAAGCGATAGCAGGTCATGCGACCCAGATAGGCATTATCCTGCATGCTGATCAGTCTTTAAGCGTGATTGATGATGGTCGTGGCATGCCGGTTGATATCCATCCTCAGCAGGGCATTCCGGGTGTCGAAGTGATTCTTACAAAATTGCATTCCGGTGGCAAGTTTTCCAATAAAAATTATCAGTTCTCGGGTGGTTTGCATGGTGTTGGCATATCGGTAGTGAACGCTTTATCAAAACAGCTTGATGTTCGTGTTCGTCGAGACGGCAAAGAATTCTCAATTGGATTTGAACATGGCGACAAGACAACTGACTTGAAAGAGGTCGGTACTGTAGGCAAAAAGAATACAGGCACCACCATTCGTTTTTGGCCAGCACCGGAATACTTCGATAGTGCCATTTTTTCTGTATCAAAATTAAAACATGTCTTACGTGCCAAGGCTGTTTTATGCCCCGGTTTACGGGTTAAATTCTACGAAGAAAAAACCAAAGAGTCACACGAGTGGTATTACGAAGACGGCCTGTCAGATTACCTGCTGGACGCATTAGAGGGTTATGAATTACTCCCGGCAACGCCATTTATTACATCTGTCAAGGGCGAACACGAAGCTGCTGACTGGGCGATACTCTGGCTGCCCGAAGGTGGCGAGGCGATTACCGAAAGCTATGTGAATTTGGTTCCCACCGCGCAGGGCGGCACGCATGTGAATGGATTGCGTACCGGCATCACCGATGCTATTCGCGAGTTTTGTGAGTTTCGCAGTCTGCTGCCGCGCGGCATTAAAATTGCCCCCGATGATGTCTGGGACAAGGTGAGTTTCATTTTGTCCGTGAAAATGTCCGATCCACAATTTTCTGGTCAAACCAAGGAGCGATTATCGTCTCGTGAAACAGCTGCTTTTGTATCGGGTATTGCGAAAGATTCGTTCAGTCTGTGGTTAAATCAGAATGCCGATTCGGGTGATTTACTCGCTCAAATGGCGATTACTAGTGCGCAAAAAAGGCTGAAAAGTGCCAAGAAAATTGTCCGCAAGAAAATCACTTCTGGTCCAGCATTGCCAGGCAAATTAGCTGACTGTAGTAGCCAGGATGTGACCCGAACAGAACTATTTTTGGTCGAAGGTGATTCGGCAGGCGGTTCCGCTAAACAAGCCAGAGATCGTGTCTTTCAGGCCATCATGCCGCTGCGTGGCAAAATTCTAAATACCTGGGAAGTCTCTTCCGATCAGGTGCTCGCGTCCCAGGAAGTGCATGACATCTCAGTCGCTATTGGTGTCGACCCTGCATCA
>CAXMOZ010000191.1:0-84432 GCA_964195315.1 uncultured Acidimicrobiia bacterium
TACTATGCGCTTTATTTTTACGACATTTCCAGCCATTAGTTGAGCTCGGGCATGTCTATGTGGCTAAGCCACCGTTGTATCGAATTGATATTGGCAAGGATAAGTTTTACGCGTTAGATGAAGCCGAACGCGATGGCATTATTGATCGTATAGGGGCTGAAAAAAGAAAAGGAAAAGTCACTGTGACTCGATTTAAAGGCCTTGGTGAAATGAACCCAATGCAACTGCGAGAAAGTACCATTGCCCCCGATACCCGTCGTTTAGCTCAGTTAACGATGGAGCCGGGCGATAATACCTTTGAAATAATGAATATGATGTTATCCAAAAAGCGTGCCGCCGATCGTAAAGATTGGTTACAGGCAAAAGGCGATTTGGCGGAGGTATAGAAATGTCTGAAAACTTAGAATTAAATTACGAAGGCGTAGAGAAAGAACCGCTCAGTGTTTTTACAGAAAAAGCATACCTCGACTATTCGATGTACGTCATTCTAGATCGAGCATTGCCACATATTGGTGATGGTTTAAAGCCGGTTCAAAGACGGATTATTTATGCCATGTCTGAGCTTGGATTGTCTGCCAGCTCAAAGCATAAAAAGTCGGCCCGTACTGTAGGTGATGTTTTAGGTAAGTTTCATCCGCATGGTGATTCTGCCTGTTACGAAGCCATGGTATTGATGGCGCAGGATTTCTCTTATCGCTATCCTTTGATCGATGGTCAGGGTAATTTTGGTTCTCCCGACGATCCAAAATCGTTCGCAGCCATGCGCTATACCGAATCACGCCTATCAGGTATTTCCAAATTATTGTTACAGGAACTGGGTCTGGGTACAGTTGACTGGGTTCCGAATTTTGATGGAACAATGCAAGAGCCATCGTTGTTGCCAGCACGGCTGCCGCATATCTTACTTAATGGCACGACAGGCATCGCGGTGGGTATGGCGACCGATTTGCCGCCACACAACCTACGTGAAGTGGCGAGCGCCTGTATTGCGTTATTAGACAATTCACGAACGTCGCTAGACGAGTTACTCGAACTGATAAAAGGGCCGGACTATCCAACCGACGCTGAAATCATTACACCCAATGAGGAGCTAAGGTCGATGTATGAAACCGGCCATGGCTCTGTTCGTATTCGAGCACTGTATGAACGTGAGGACGGTGACATCATCCTCACGGCATTACCGCATCAAGTGTCTGGTGCCAAAGTGCTAGAGCAAATAGCACAGCAAATGTTGGCTAAAAAACTTCCAATGGTGGATGACCTACGTGATGAGTCTGATCATGAAAATCCCACTCGATTAGTCATCGTGCCGCGATCAAATCGGGTCGATGTCGAGGCCTTAATGGGGCACTTGTTTGCTACCACGGATCTCGAAAAAACCTATCGCGTCAACATGAATGTAATCGGCACGAATGGTAGACCGCAAGTTAAAAACCTGAGGCAAATATTACAGGAGTGGATTGCTTTTCGAGTCAGTACTGTGCGCAGACGCCTCGAATGGCGACTGGATAAAGTCGACAAGCGTTTACATATTTTGGACGGATTACTGATCGCATTCTTGAATCTGGATGAAGTCATACGAATCGTGCGTTATGAAGAGCATCCAAAAGCAGCTTTAATTAAAACTTTTAGTATTTCGGAGATCCAGGCCGAAGCCATTCTGGAAACAAAGCTGCGTCATCTGGCGAAACTAGAAGAGATGAAAATCCGTGAAGAGCAGGATGCCCTTCAACAAGAAAAACAAGGGCTTGAAAAGCTACTGGGTTCAGAGCGTCGATTAAAAACGATGATCAAAAACGAAATTATTGCAGATGCCGAAGCCTATGGTGATGATAGGCGGTCACCCATAGTGAGCCGACAAATAGCAAAAGCGATGGATGAAAATGCACTCATACCATCCGAAGCATTGACTGTCGTGCTATCAGCCGCTGGTTGGGTACGAGCCGCCAAGGGGCATGATATTGATGTCTTAGGCTTGAATTATAAATCGGGTGATAGCTTTCAGGGTATGGCCCAGGGCAAGAGTAATCAAAGCGCCGTTTTTATCGATTCACACGGGCGTAGCTATGCATTGCAAGCTCACAGTCTGCCATCAGTCAGAGGGCAGGGCGAACCACTCACAGGTCGATTTAAGCCAGCCGCTGGTGCTGAGTTTGTCGATTGCCTAATGGCTCGTAATGATCAACTATTCCTCATGACGACTTCGCATGGTTATGGTTTTTTATGCTTCTTTGAAGATATGCTGACGCGTAATAAAAACGGTAAGGCACTCATTAGTATTTCTAGTGGCGCAAAGCTGATTCGCGCTAACAGAGTTCAAAACCTTGATAGCGATGTCGTGGTGTCTATTACCAGCGATGGTTATATCGGGTTGGTTGATGCAAAAGAAATCCCGCAGCTGTCGAAAGGCAAGGGTAATAAAATTTTGGGTGTTCCACCAAAACGTCTTAAGTCGGGTGAAGAAAGTGTGAGTTATGTTAGCTGTTTGTCGGCAAAACAAACGCTGGTCATTCACTCGGGTAAGAAATATAAAACAATGTCGGCGAAAGAGCTCGAAGAGTATCGAATCGAACGTGGCAAGCGAGGGCAGAAATTACCACGCGGCTATCAAAATGTAACCGGTGTTGAAGTGACTGATTAACGTTAGAGCTACCCTCTAACGGGCTGTCAGTGAGCAGTGATTCTTAATCACTGCTCACTGACAGCCGATGGTGTTATCTACATAGAAGAGAAGTCGTAATTGAGGTTTTTGGTCGGCGCTTGAAGAAAATCACCGTGAACAAAATCAATGCCCAGACCCCATAACACACTGAGTACAGAGGCATCGTTAACGCCGGGTGTAATAGTACGGACTTTAATCTCTGATGCCTGTGTGCCGAGTTCATGAATGCTAACCTGGTTGTCATTATTCTGAGCCAGGTTTTCCATGTAGGCGAGATTAATCCGAATATAATCGGCATTGATATGCTTGAGTAACTGGAAAGGGTTGAGCCCAGTTCCGAACTCATCCAGTCCGAATTGACAGTGGATTTGTTTTAATCCGTTAAATAGTGCTTTTGCCGCTTTAAGTTGATTAACCGCATGTGCCTCGTTCACTAGAAACACGAGTTGTTCTCCTGACACATTCGCTTTAGTGAGGCTCCCAGACACCCATTGTGCTAAGCCAGGGTCTAAAATCGAGCCAATACTGAGTGGAATAAACAATTCAATTTGGCGTGTTTTTTTGTTAGATTCCGCAATCTTTTTAATGGCATGCAATATCGACCAACGATCGAGAGTTTTAGCGATGCCAGTGCGGTCGGCTGCAGCCTGGTAGTCATCGCGAGACATTGCTTTGCCATCAATATCGAGCACGGAAAGACTGGATATATAGCGCTCTCCAGCCTCTGCTTTAATGCTCACAAGGGGTTGGTAAAGACCATCTATGCGGTTGTCGGAAAGAGCTCTCTTGAGTGATTGGCCAATCGTGCCATCTTCCTCTTCCTGGCTTATCTCCCCCACTTTTGGTACGTAGATGCGTGACTGATTGCCACCTTCTTTTTGTGCTTCATCACAGGTTCTTTCTGCACGAGCCATCATTTCATTCGCATTGTCAGGCGAAATTTCGTCGATATAGCAAAGCGAAGTGCTACAGGTCGCGCCGATCGATTGATTACCGATTTCTGAAATATGCTGCTCAACCAAAACAGGAATTTTGGATAATAAATCTTCGATAGGTTCCTTATCAGTGATTACGGTCAGAATGGCATAGGAGTAGGCACCAAAACGAGCCAAGATCTGTCCTGTGGCGGTATTTTCCTGCAATATTCTGGCAATGTCAGTGATTAAAATATCGCAACCTGAGATACCAACGGTATCACGTATTGACTGAAAATCATCAATTGAGATATACAGGATGGCGCAGCGATGAATACCGTTAACAGCCTTCGAGATATAACTTTTCAACTCATCCATATAGTACTGGCGGTTATATAATCCCGATACTAGATCATGTTGATGAAGGTAGTTAATCTGTTCTTCTAGTTCGGAGGTGTCGGCTGCTGAGCGAATTAAAATTTGTGTGCACGGCTCACCATCAAAACTGGCTCGAGAAAACTCTAAAGTGGCTTCGATGGTCTCGCCACAATCATGTAACAGTTTGAGGTTAAGCTGATTGGTATCATTTTCGTTTTGGCTCAATGCGCGCAGAAATAACTTGATTTGGTTCTGCTGACTGGCGTGCACCATATCGATAATGGGAATGCCTTCAAGCTCGTCAAAATCGGTGTTGCCAAATAATTCTATGTACACTTCATTCGCATAAATGTGCATGCCTTCGTGGACATAGGCAACCGCATCCTTCGAATTGGCAAGCAACGATTGACAGCGCTTCTCACTCTCCATTAACTCAAGTTCCATTCGCTTAGCTTTGCGCCACATCGACAGGCTAAAGGCTTCTCGTTTAATGACTTGAATGAGGTGATCTAGATTGGCCGAAGACACGACATCCTGCGCGCCTTCACTTATGGCCTGAACCACGACTTCGGCTGTTAGGTGATTGGTCATTGCAACCAGCCCTACGTGCCGACCACATTCGCTGACCAAGTGCTGTGCCTGTTTTAAAGTGAAGTCTTCCAGGTCAAGCGAGAACAGCACCAGATCGAGCGCCTTGCTATCAAGCATGGCGCACATGTCTTCGCTATCTTCGGCAAATTCGGCGCGGACCTGCATACCGGTTGCGCGTAAAGAGCTCGTTATTTGTTCAGCCTTGTGCAGGCCTTCATCAATAATGAGTAACCGAATTAGTTTTTCTACATCAGAATCCATAAAGGTTTTCGAATTGTCGTCAGTCAGTTGGTTATCATAACGTAATTTATGATTAGTCCGTCAAAAATAGAGTTTTTTTTGAAATCAAATTATTCAACATTTATGTTCAAAATAGCTTGTTTGCGCTGTTTTTAATTTAAGTCTTAATATTTCTAATCAAAGATTTGTCGCATCGCCATGGGATCGGCTATTATGTCGGCCTCTTTTCAAACATATATCAGAGTTGAACATCATGGCGAGTCACAACACCAGCGAATTTCGAAGTGGGTTAAAGATAATGCTCGACGGCGACCCTTGTACTATTATTGAAAACGAGTTCGTGAAACCAGGTAAAGGCCAGGCCTTTAGCCGGGTGAAAATCCGCAATTTGAAAAATGGTCGGGTACTGGACAAGACATTTAAGTCAGGCGAAACAGTGGAAGCAGCCGATGTCATCGACATCGAAATGCAATATCTATACAACGATGGTGAGTTCTTTCACTTCATGGTGCCTGAAAACTACGAGCAGCATGCTGCCGATGCCAATGCAGTTGGTGACTGTCACCTGTGGCTCAAGGCACAGGATATTTACGAAGTCACGCTCTATAACGGTACTCCTATTGGTGTAGCGCCCCCAAATTTTGTTGAGCTAGAAGTAACTGAAACCGATCCTGGACTGAAGGGTGATACGGCTCAAGGTGGTACCAAACCGGCCACCCTGGAAACTGGCGCTGTTGTTAAGGTGCCGCTGTTTATCGAAATTGGTGAAGTACTTCGCGTCGACACGCGCTCCGGCGATTACATGTCGCGCGTCAAAAAGTAGCGTTTTTCCACAATGACCTGGCGCCCGTCAGCCTCATTAACCGTGATTCAACAAAAAGCCCGGATCTATCGTCAGATTAGGGCTTTTTTTGATGCGCGAGAATGCCTTGAAGTCGATACCCCATTGCTATCGCCGTCGACCAATACTGACGCTAATATCGAGTCAATAAAAGCCTCGAATTTAGGCCAAACTCGTTACCTGCAAACCTCTCCTGAATTCGCTATGAAACGACTGCTCGCGGCTGGCAGTGGTTCAATTTACCAGATATGCCGTGCATTTCGTGAAGGTGAAAAAGGTCGTCGGCATAATCCTGAATTCACCCTGTTGGAATGGTATCGAATCGAATACGACTACCAACAGCTGATGGATGAAATGGAATTTTTGGTTAATGAGGTCAGTAGTGAATTAAATCAGTATCAACGAATCAGCTATCGCAAATTAATGCTTGATCATATCGATATCGATATTGATACGATTGAATTATTAGACTTACGACAAAAGGTAGATCAACTCGTGCCTGGGACCCGTAGCGCAGAGTTGGATATTGATCAATGTCTTGATTTGTTAATCAGTCTCGTCATAGCGCCTGAAATGAAAGGCTACGTCTTTGTCTATGACTATCCCGTTTCGCAAGCCGCATTGGCCAGAGTGAAGGCGAGTAATCCAACTGTCGCAGAACGCTTTGAATTATTTTATAACGGGCTAGAACTCGCGAATGGGTTTTCTGAACTATGTGACAGTTCTCAGCAACGAGCGCGTTTTGAAGGCGATAATAATCGCAGATTAGCCGCTGGATTAGAGCCATACCCAGTGGATGAACTATTGCTGTCAGCGTTGAACGCGGGATTGCCAGAGTGCGCCGGTGTTGCGATTGGGCTGGACCGCTTGTTGATGGTGTTGCTTGACAAGGATTCTATTGATCAGGTTTTAACCTTTGTTGATTGATGGTTTGATAATGGGCCGCACTTTTGCCGACATGGATGTCGGTAAGGGGCGAGAGCGGTAAGCTTTGCTTGCTTCTCTGGCTGTTGAGGAAAGTGACTCGAGCACCTGCTCGGTATTAACCACGCAGTGTCATAGGCCATATTTTGGTAAATACTCGTTGTTATCAGGCATATGGCAACAACAAAACTCAGCATTGAAAAAATACCGTGAATCCAGCAACCCAAGCAGCCTGCTTATGAAGTTATAGATGACCCTTCCTCACCAAAATGTCCAATAGCTTCGCCCATCTTAACCACTTGCCCAGCCCGAAATTTTGATAACCACTCAACATTAGGTGGGGTTAATAAGATAACCGTCGAACCCATATTAAACCGACCCATCTCTACGCCTTTTTTATAGGTCTTTTTAGTGTGTGAATAATCGAAGTCAGATATTTTCTTACCTCTAGGTGGTGTAACCAAACCACTCCACACGGTTTCTATAGCAGCGACGTTTATAGCGCCAACTAGCACCATCACGATCGGCCCTGCATCAGTCGAAAACAAACAAACAAGGCGTTCGTTTCGGGCAAACAGGCGAGGGATGTTCCTGACTGTCCATTGCGCAACACTAAATAGTCGGCCGGGCACATGCACCATTTTTTTGAGCAAGCCGTCCATCGGCATGTGCATTCGATGATAGTTGTAGGGTGCCAGATAAACCGTGGCAAAACGACCATCTTTAAATAAAGCAGCCAGAGCTTCGTCACCACCGACTAGCTCAGTGACTGTGTAGTTGTGATTTTTTGCCTGGAAAATTTGATCGTCGTGGATATGACCCGATTCAGATACGGTGCCGTCAGCTGGACAGGCCAGCATGTTATCGCCAGATACTATCGGACGCGCGCCGGCTTTTAATGGGCGGGTGAAAAACTCATTAAATGTCTGGTAGGACGTGGTGTCTGAGACTTCGGCCTCGCTCATATCGACATTGAATTTTTTTATGAACCAATTGATCATTGGTTGTACAATAATGGGGCCGGATAAACGTGTCGCGAAATATACGATACGTGACACCATGTGATGTGGGAAAGCGTAAAATAGTGAGGCTTTCAGTTTATCTTTTTGATTTTGGTCCATATCATGTCACTCGAATTTATTTTTTGACTGTCATCAGTATCGCTTGAGAGGTATCGTCGTCAAATTGAAGCATTATTTTTACTTCATCACCAATTTTTAATTCTCTGGTTGGTTTCATTAACATGAGGTGCATACCGCCGGGTTTTAAAGTAACCATGTCGTTTGCATCAAGTACCAAGGTTTTGATGGGGTGCATGCTCATTACGCCATCATGGTTCATAGTTTTATGAATTTCGACTTTTTTGAAGGCATCGCTGCTAATTGAAACAATGATTGCAGTGTTGACATCGTGGTTCATCAATTGCATGTATCCGGCGCGCATTGGTATCGCTGGTGGCAGGTTTTTGATCCAGGCATCGGTGACATGCAGTGGCTGTGAGAAGCCAGTTGAAGCGATAATCAATAAAGTTAAAAAAGTGATGAAACGAATCATGGTTATTGCCTTAAAATTATGAAATTTAAACTAATAATGTTTGGTTTAATTAAGTTTGGTTTAGTAATGCTGAACGATTTTGGTAATGTCTCTTGCCATTGCTAGCGCATCATGCGGCGCGCCAAAGATACCAGAGAATTGTGCTTCTGGGTTGACTAAAATGATTGCTCCACTGTGTGATACAAGATAAGACTCCTGGTCGTCACTGGTTTTCTCCAGCTGATGCGCAATTCCGATCGAGGAGGTTAGTTTCTTTAGCTCCGCTAAGGGTGCAGTGACACCTTTAAATGAGGAGTCGAAGTATTTAACGTAACTCTTCAGCAGCTCGGGCGTGTCTCTATCTGGATCGACCGACACAAAAGTAAACTGAATGGCATCGCGTACATTTTTATTATCGATGGCTTTCATCATCTCTGCCATTGCCTGTAGGCTGACAGGGCAAATATCTGGGCAGTTAATAAAACCAAAATACAGCATATTCCATTTGCCCTTCATTTGCGCCTGACCAAATGGCTGGTTATCTTCATCGCGCAGCTCAAAGTCAGGCAGTGCTCTAGATTGCTCTCCAAACCAGCGGCTTACTTCGAGTTTGACCGGTTTTGAGTCCTGAACAAACCAGGAGCCAACGAAGCCAAGCACTAAGGCAATCAATGCAATGGTATATGGCGTGGATTTCTTCATGTTAAAACCTGAATTTTTGGTTGTGAGTGACGATGTATTAACGACCGAATCCGGATGTTATTCAATACCTTTCTGAGATCTCGGCACGATTGTTATTTTATCCTTTGGCGGTGTTGTTTAGAAGCACCTGGTTTTGGTGAAATCGTAATCAATCTATCATTTATCAAAACAAAATTTCTCTTTACGTATGTACTTTGCCTTGCCAAAGTATGAAATACCTGGCTATGAAAAACGCCTCATTCTATTTGATTGCGGATCGAATAGTGTAGAATTCGCAGCATTATATTTTAATTGGTTTGAAACTCAACGTGTCTGATTTGGAAATGCTTAAAAACTTGTTCACTATTCGTGATTTTATCCGCTGGGGCAGCAGTGAATTTAATCGGCATCAACTGAGTTTTGGTCATGGTTTTACCACTGCGTTGGACGAAGCCAGATACTTAATCTTGCATACGCTGGCATTGCCAATCGACTGGCCTGACAATTATCTGGATTGCAAGCTCACGGATGAGGAGCGAGAGCGTGTTTTTGATATTTTAAAACAACGAGTTCAGTTGCGTCAGCCTGCGGCCTATATTACACATGAGTCCTGGTTTTGTGGTTTGAAGTTCTATGTTGATGAACGCGTATTGGTGCCACGTTCGCCTATTGCTGAGCTTATTTCACATCAATTCGAACCCTGGATAGGTGGTCAACCGGTTAACCGAATTCTAGACCTATGCAGTGGCAGTGGCTGTATCGCCATTGCTTGCCAATATGCCTTTGAGTCGGCTGAGGTTTGTGCGTCTGATATTTCAGCGGACGCACTCGAAGTTGCTGCTATTAATCGCAGCGAACACGATCTGGATGAGTATTTGACACTCTATCAGTCAGATTTATTTGATGATATTCCACCACAACAATTTGATATCATTGTCAGCAATCCGCCCTATGTAGATGCAGAAGATATGAATGCATTAACCGCTGAATTCGAATGCGAACCAGCACTAGGTTTGGCAGCAGGAGAGGATGGGTTATTATTAGTTGATCGTATGCTGGCGGAGGCCGGCGACTATATAAGTGATCATGGCGCACTGTTTATAGAGGTAGGAAACTCGCAGGCAGCGATGATGGAAAAATATGCATTTCTGCCGATGACCTGGGTTGAGTTCGAATATGGCGGTGGCGGTGTCTGTTGTATTCAAGGGGTTGATTTGAAGCAACAACAGAAAATGATTGAGTCGGTCAATTCGTAGTCCCTAAATTGGTTCAATAGTTAAGTATTCAAAAAAAATTCTAGAAGGTATTTAATATGGCATGGTGGGGTAAGGCGCTAGGTGGCGCATTTGGTTTTATGGTTGGTGGGCCACTGGGCGCATTAATGGGTGTTGCCTTTGGTCACAACTTTGATCGAGGGGTTAAGGGTATCGGGCAATCAGACTGGCAAGGAGGCGGTGGTGGTGATCAGGATCGTGTTCAAGCTGCTTTTTTTACGGCAACCTTTTCGGTCATGGGATATATCGCTAAGGCTGATGGTAAAGTCACTCAATCCGAGATCAGATTAGCCGAAGAAGTTATGCGTCAGCTTGGGTTAGATGGCGAAATGCGAGAATCAGCGAAGAAGCTATTTAATGAAGGTAAATCTGACGATTTTCCGATCGATGAAATACTCGATCAATTCAAATCAGAATTAAAGCGCCGCACTACTCTGGTTCAAATGTTCCTCGAAATACAGCTTCAAGCAGCCTATGCTGACGGTGTAATGGACGAGTCAGAAGAAAAGGTGCTGGCTCACATTTGTCAGCGCCTGGGTATTCCATTAGCGCAGTTGAAGCGAATGGAAGAAATGCTTAAAGCAGGCTTTGGTGGGCAACGTCAGGCTTCATCATCACAAACTAGTTTGCCAGATGCCTATGCTATGTTGGGTGTTGTTAAAACAGTGAACGATGCCGACTTAAAGAAAGCCTACCGACGCTTAATGTCTCAGCATCATCCAGACAAGCTGGTAGCAAAGGGTTTGCCCGATGAAATGATCAAAGACGCAACGGCAAAGACCCAGCAAATTAAAAGCGCCTACGAGCAAGTTAAGGAGTCTCGTGGAGGTTAACTTTCGCTAGAAATTGAAGCCACATTAATTAAAGTAACGATGAAAAAGTTATATACCCACGAAAACCGGATGATTATCTTTAACCTGAAAAATGTCCTAGAGGGTGAGGGGATACAAGCGGTAGTGATGAATGAGTATTCATCCGGTGGTGCGGGAGATTTAGCGACTTTTGATACCTGGCCAGAAATTTGGGTAGAAAACGAATCTCAGTTTGAACGCGCTGAAGCACTATTGAATCAAATCGTATTCAATACCAGCGACGACTTTTGGTATTGCCGCGGTTGTCAGGAAAAAAATGATGTGGCGTTTAAGTTATGTTGGAATTGCTGTCGATCGATCGAGTGAGCCGGGTTAATAAATAAAGGGACGTTTAGCATGAAAATATTTGTATTGTTATTTGTCAGTTTGATATCAACGATTTCACTGGCAGGGGAGACTAGTATTTTGCAGGTTAAGGTCGAGTGTACACAAATCTGTTCATTTACAGTGACGCTCGAACATGCCGATTATGGATGGGATCATTATGCTAATCAATGGGATGTAATGACGCTAGATGGCAAGGTGTTGAAGTCTAGAGTGTTACATCACCCGCATGTGAATGAGCAACCGTTTACGCGGTCATTATATGGTGTGGCTATTCCTGAGGGCGTCAAACAAGTGAAGGTTCGCGCTAAGGATAGTGTACATGGTTATGCACAACAGGAATTCATAGTTGATCTTCTTTGATCAGTGCTAGCTTAATTAACAATAGCCAAATCAAAGCTATCCTGATTGGGTATTCATTAAGATGTAGTCAGTAACGTTGAGATCTGTGCCTGAATTCTAGGAATATGCTCTACTTCAAACCAGGGGTTACGCCGAAGCCATAAGTTATTGCGTGGACTTGGGTGTGGTAACGGTACTAGGCGTGGCCAGTATTCTTCCCAGCACTCTACCAGTTTAGTCACTGACTTGAATTTATCACCAAAGTGATAGGCCTGCGCGTATTGTCCCAATACCAGTGTCATTTCGAGATTCGGAAGCTCTGCTAGCAAAGCCTCTCTCCAGGCTGGACTGCATTCTGGCCTCGGTGGTAAGTCGCCCGATTTACCCGTGCCTGGAAAGCAAAACCCCATGGGTAAAATAGCGACCTGTTGAGGGTTATAGAAACTCTCATTGCTAATCCCCATCCACTCGCGCAGCCGCTTGCCGCTGGCATCATCGAATGGAATGCCTGACTCGTGGACCTTTCTACCTGGCGCCTGACCGACGACTAATATCCTTGCTTTAGGATCGAGCTGAAGCACCGGTCGTGTGCCGAGTGGCAAGTGATCGACACATAGTTCGCAAGCACGAACCTGTGCTAGTAAGTCTTTATAATGGGGCATTTGAATGCATGCTGATTAGTATATTGAGCTACTGGTTGATCTTATTAACTTAAGAATGTGCGATAAATACTACGCTAATTTGGTTTTCCGTGCGGAGTTAATAGCACCTTAGCCTAAGTTGCTGTAAGCTACATACTCGCAGCATTATAGCTGCTACCCACGATTTTTTTTGCCGCACGATATCAATACCGTTCAGCTACTATTTTTAAGATGATTTTTTAGTCAATTTGCTTAATCAATTTTCTTAATCAATTTTCTTAATTAATAATTCTAGAGTTTACAATATGAGTTTTGCTTCACTTGGGTTATCAGACCCAATTCTCCAAGCTGTCACCGCCAATGGCTACGACACACCAACACCGATTCAGGCGCAAGCTATCCCTGCTGTTATCGAGGGCAAGGATGTCATGGGAGCAGCGCAAACTGGCACCGGCAAAACAGCTGGTTTCACTTTGCCAATTCTTGAGCGATTATCTCAAGGCGAAAGGGCAAAATCTAACCATATACGCGCCTTAATTTTAACCCCGACCCGTGAACTGGCAGCGCAGGTGCATGAGAGTGTTACCACCTACGGCAAGAACCTTTCATTGAGTTCCGCGGTAGTTTTTGGTGGAGTAAAGATCAATCCACAAATGATGAAGCTGCGCAGAGGTGTGGATATACTGGTAGCAACGCCAGGTCGATTACTCGACCTGCACAATCAGAACGCCGTCAATTTTAGCCAGGTCGAAGTGCTAGTATTAGACGAAGCAGATCGTATGCTCGACATGGGCTTTATTCACGACATTAAAAAAATACTGGCAAAATTACCCGCTAAACGTCAAAACTTGCTGTTTTCGGCGACTTTTTCAAGCGAGATTCGAAGCCTTGCCAAAGGTATGGTTAACAATCCTGTCGAAATTTCAGTTAGTCCGCCTAATACCACGGTAGAGTCGGTTGAACAATGGATATACCCCGTTGATAAAGGGCAAAAATCGGCGCTACTCACGCACTTAATTCAAGATGGTGACTGGCAACAGGTTCTAGTCTTTATGCGCACAAAGCATGGTGCCAACAAGCTGGTTAAGCAGCTCGAGAGTCGAGGTATTCGTTCCGCGGCAATCCATGGTAATAAAAGTCAGGCTGCTCGAACGAAGGCATTGTTGGAGTTTAAAAATGGTTCAACGCCAATTTTAGTAGCAACCGATATTGCGGCCCGTGGTCTTGATATCGAGCAATTGCCTCATGTGGTCAATTTTGACTTACCCAATGTGCCTGAGGACTACGTGCATCGTATTGGTCGAACTGGACGAGCAGGCGCGAGTGGTCAGGCGGTTTCTTTAGTGAGCGCGGATGAAGTGAAGCAACTGTCTGATATCGAGCGGTTGATTCAGCAATTATTGCCGCGCAAATTAGTAGACGGGTTTGAACCCGATCATAGCGTGCCAGAGACTCGATTAAGTCCGAAATCAGTTTCGAATAAACCTAAAAAGCCTAAGGTTTGGAATAATGGTGGTGGAAGAACCGGTGGTGGTAATCGACCCCAGGAAAATCAACGGTCTGGCAATCAACGATCGGGGAACTCTGTGAATGGTAACCAACGGTCTGGGAACGGAAATTCTGGAAATAATAGTCCTAGAGCGAAACAGGCGTAGATTTTAGCCCGAGTGGCTTTCTTTGTTTATGCAAAGAAAGCCACTAAAGGTGAGCACATTTTTCTTTACCGACATCCTTGTCCACAGAACAACTAAAATCCAATAATTTCAGGCACCCAAAGAGGGTGATTGAAAGCCCAGTCTTAAAAGTTGTGCGTCAATTAATTCTAATGAACATGCTCATGTTCAATTTCTTCAGTCGTTGCTTCTCGAACACCGACAATCTCAACATCAAAATTAAGCGTAATACCGGCTAAAGGATGGTTAGCATCAATGGTAACTTCTTTGCCATCGACGCTTTTTATGGTGACTATTTCTAACTCACCTTCATCTGTTTCAGATTCAAACTGCATGCCTGCTTCTATTGATTCGACGCCTTCGAAGGCATCGATGTCGACGACTTGCATGAGTTCGGTAAAGACTTCGCCATAACCATCTTCGGGATCGACTCGTACTTTTAATTTGTCGCCTACTTTCTTGCCTTCGAGCCCATCTTCCAGGCCTGGGATGATGTTTTCTGCGCCGTGTAGATAGTCCATTGGGCCGGATTCTTCGGTGCTATCGAGTACGACTGCGTCGTCATTGGTTAGGGTGTAGGTGATGCTGACAACTAGGTTGTCGGTAATGGTTAGTGACATGGTTTTTCCAGAAAGTAGTTAAGATTAGTGATTAGGAGTGGTGATTGAAGGCAATGATATAAATAAAAGCGGGAGCTTATCATTTTCAATTCGGCTGACCTAGCATTTCAACGTTATATCCACGTGTTTTTAGTTGTTCTAAGAGGCCTGTTTTGCCAGATAGATGCAGGCTGCCTACCAATATAAATTCAACCTTGGTGGTATCGAACAGGGCTTCTATTTTTGGCATCCAGGCATTGTTTCGATTCACAATCAATTCATTATGAATGCTGGGGAAGTCTTCCCTCAGGTTATTCGATGTGACATTGTCTAGTAGATTTAGATCACCGTTACGCTAGGCCACCATAATCAATCCATTTGTTGTGGCAGTGTTTCCATTTCTTTTAGGGTGTAGATGATTAGGTCATCTTCCTGTCCTCTTGCCATATTGGAGATGAAAGTGAGTTGCTGTTCAACTGTTTCTAATACAGCGATTGGTTTTTTGTCTTGCTTGGCTTTCTGGTTGTAGAAGGTATCGACACCTTCACTGGTAAAACCTAGTTTCTGTAATTCTGTCATTGAGAGCATGATGGATACCATGCCAGCTTTGAATGGCAATAGTGTTTCGATTGGTATGTTGCGCTCCTCGCAATAGCGACTTAGTGTTTGATAGGTTTCGGCACTGAGTGCTAGTTTTAGATTTTGACCTTTTGGGTAGCTAAGGCTTTGCATCATAGAAAGCATGAACTCAGGGGTTGCCATATCGTCACTATTGGCTTCAAAAATAATTTTGTCAGATTGCTGGTAGGCGACATCGAATGCCTCTGGCAACGGAAAGTCGGCTGGTGTTAATAAATGTACCGTGCCACCAATAAAAATATGAGAACCGTCCTTTTCGACCTTCCAGACAGGCGTGCTGGCAAAAGCAGGAAACCAGATGCCGCTCGTGAAAATGCTGAACAGTACCAGTTTTGCCAGGCACATCAGACTTTGCTTTACAAAAATTGATTTCAGTTTCATCGCGCCAATGCCATCTATTTTGCAGTCAATATCATGGTCTCCATCAACGAGACGAATGTTCTTTACCCTAGTGCCTACTTTAACGACTGAAGATGAACCCTTAACATTTAAATCTTTAATCACACTGACGGTATCGCCATCGGCTAGCAAATTGCCATTAGAGTCTTTGATGGCTGTTATAGCATGTGCCTCATTGGCTGCATTCGGTGACCACTCATGCGCGCATTCAGGGCAAATCAACTGGTCCCTGTCTTGATAAGTGTATGTTGAGTCGCAGGGGGGGGGCGGTTGGGTAAGTCGCTCATAGTGTGTCCTTATGATGGATCTCCCATCATGTATTTTTCACCCCCGTGATAATGGCAGAAAGCTTTAGCCCCGTCTAACCAGACAGAATTTATAACCGATCTTAAGATGCAAGAGGATAGGGAGAAACATTAAACGCACGTTTTACTCAGGCGTTGATTCAGTTGTCTATCAAGTATCGATGATTACGCTGTCTAATATGATAAAAAATGGAAGAGATGAGGATAAAACTAAACGTAAACACGGCAAAAGCGATTAGCAGCCAGGTTTTCCATGTCCACTTTTGTTCGTGTTTTTCGAGTGCGCGCCCTTTTAATATTTCCGCTTTTTTTTGTTTGCGTAGATTCGCTTTCTGGGTGACGTCTTTTACCTGGGATTTTGCCTGTTTAACAATGTCTGAGTAGTGTTCGGCACCGTGCTTTTTATTCGCCAGTAGGCTTTGTAATTCGGCTAGTGCCTGTTGCGCTTCTACTAGCTTTTTGTCGTGAACCAGAGCGTCTATTTTTGCCCAGTGCAAAAACCATTGATTGCTTTCGTTTTCGCTAGCAATACCGATTTCGAGCTCACGTGAATAGGTTTTAATTTTTTGCTTGTTACTTAAGCCATAGCCCATTGTGGCGTAAATGCTAGAGGACAGAAGATGTGGCTTGGCTTCATCGAGGCTGATAGCTTTCTCGTAGGCGCGGCTACGAGTGATGTTGTGGTCTGAAATTACGATGTCTTGATCAGCAGTTTTTTGACCTTTTTGGTTGAGTAAGATGATATATCTGACTTCGGCCAAATTGCTTTGATTGAGGCCGGTCAAAAACCAGAGTAAGGGGCTATCTTGATGAAGAGGCTGATAACTTTGGAGCTTTTTTTGCAGTTCTTCAAGGTGTAGATATTTTTGTTCATTCGTAAACAAAGAGTCTTCAAAGCGACTGGTGACAATTTGGTCTGCAATTGGGGTTAAATCATCAGCCGGTATGGCATAGATGCTCTCGAACTGGGTAAGTGCCCACGCACTTGATAACTGGCACATCAGTAGTGTCGCTAACATAAAGCGTCTGGATGGTTTTAAAAGTGGCGTTTTTGTCGTAATCTGTTTTTTTGCGCCTCGACAATTGCTCCTTGATTGTTCTAATTGGTTACATCCATTTAACGATGCACCAAAAGTAAGGGCCACGATGCCACGGCGGCAATCGCGGAAAAAGTGCATTTTTAGAGCGCTCCAATTATTCATTGAGTAAATTGATATGTAAATGATCCGCGGTGTCGAAGGCGTCAGGTATGCCATTTCTAGGTTCTATATCAATCATAAAACTAGAGTCTCGCATGGGTACGGTGAGGGCTTCGAGTTGGGCAAATATGCGATGCTGATCTGGAATAGACTTTATCGATTTCCACAATACCCAATATACAATTGCGGCTTTTCTTTGACGGGGTATTTCATTGGGCATTAAGTCGAGAGCAGCGCCTAATTGATGAGCGCCATTTAGTGCATCGCTAAACCATTCGTTACGTTCGGGGTTTCGCCAGCCGCTGCTAAGCCAAAGTTTGCTATTGGGAATAGTAACGACTTTACCATTAAGGTCTTTCAGTTTGCTGCCTGGTTGACGGTAATAGCTCTTCATGTCCTCAAAAGCTTTGAGTATTTCAGAGGCGAGTTTGACAGCACCATCTTCGATAATGAGTTCGTACTCGCTTTCTGTTAATGGTGGGCCGGCGTATCCCTGAGGCTTAGAGGGGATGGTTTTTATATCGGCACGAGTCGGCACGGGGAGCTTACCTGCGGCACCTGCGGTGGCACGTGGAATACCGTAATGATTGATGTACTCCTGTCGAATTAAATCCTTGTTATCCATTTCCATCGACGCCGAGTAACGCTTGATGGTTTTACCCGCTGAGTTGATGATAGTGGCGTCAACTTGGTAAGCCAGCCTTGGGTTTCGATCCATGACTGCAACTGACTCTGTGCCGCCACCACGATAGACACCTTTACTAGACACAGGTTTGCCTTTTTTATAGACAGAGGACTTATGTTTTTGGGCGCGAGGTTCAAAAATCAGGATATGTCGATCAGATATTTTTTTGTCGAGCTTGAATGATGTCCAGGTTGTTGATGAAGACCCGACTACTTTTTTACCCGAGTAGTCGGATTTAACCCTGATTCGGCCAAAACTATTTTGGCGTATGGTTACCTTCCATTGCACTTGATGGCCATCATCGATCTCGTCCGTAATTTCGATCTTGAATGGTAATTGCTTTTTTAAAAAACCTTTCTTGGCCTGAGATGTAATGCCTTCAGGGATCTCAACTTTGTTTGGCACAACCACAAAGGAAAGCGCCGCGTTACTCTCGGCGTCACCCGATGTAAAGACTCGGAGTCCATCCTGGGCATTAACAGGCATAAAGTGAAAAGCGGCCAAGACTAGCAGTGTCAGTCGCAAAAAATTGGCCATAGCAAGTTATTGGATATTTTAGTTATTCAGAGTGTAGTTCAAAAGTAGCACTTTCCAAGTGTGTTTCTTTGTCCGATATCAACCAGAACCCAAATCATGAAAACTGTATTTTTCGAGACGCTAGGTCGGTAAAATTGTAAACTCACTAGCATTATCATGAATCGAAATTATTAAAGAGGGCGACATGGCTGACGCAAGTTTTTATTGGCATGACTATGAAACCTGGGGGGCGAACCCACGAGTCGATCGGGTTGCGCAGTTCGCTGGTATTCGAACCGATAAAAATCTAGATATTATTGGCGAACCCTTGATGATTTACGCCCAACCCACGAGTGATTTTTTACCGAATCCAGAGGCCGTATTGGTTACTGGTATTACGCCACAACTGGCGAGCAGTGAGGGTATTCCTGAGGCCGATTTTTTCAGGCTGATACATACCGAATTCAATCAACCGAATAGTTGTATAGTGGGGTATAACAATCTCCGGTTCGACGATGAAGTGACACGGTTTGGTTTTTATCGAAATTTCCGTGACCCATATGCCTATAGTTGGCAAAACGGCAGTAGCCGATGGGATGTGCTGGATTTACTGCGAATCACGCGGGCGCTTCGACCGGAAGGAATCAACTGGCCGATAAATGACAAGGGCGTTGCTAGCTTTAAGTTAACCGATTTGACAGAAGCCAATGATATCGAGCAGCAAGGTGCTCACGATGCCCTGGTTGATGTTAAGGCCACCATTGCTCTGGCGAAGTTGGTCAAGCAAAAGCAGCCTAAGTTGTTCGATTTCTATTTCAATCTGCGAAACAAACACCAGGCGGCTAGGCTGCTTAACCTCGTCAAGCCTGACATTATGTTGCATGTGAGCGGGATGTTCCCTGCCGATCAAGGCTGTCTTGCGCCGATACTTCCATTGTTGGCGAATCCAACGAACTCCAATGAAATCATTTGTTATAACCTGCGATTCAATCCTCATGCTTTATTGCAGTTAAATGCAGAAGATATTCAGAAAAAACTGTATACCCGAACAGTCGATCTGGCTGAAGGTGAGCAGCGATTGCCTCTGAAAGGTGTGCATATCAACAAGTCACCCGCACTGGCACCGGTCTCGACATTAAATCAAGCACAGGCAGAAAAGTGGCAAATTGACTGGATTGAAATCCACCAAAACCGAGATCTACTGCTATCTGACCCTGATCTGATAAATCGCTTAACCTGTGTTTATAGTGAGCCAAGAGACTATCAGTCAGGTGATGCCGATAGTGCGCTATATGAAGGTTTTATCAATCAACAGGACCGGCTAGTGTGCAATCAATTGTTATCTGCAAACCCTGACGAACTGGCTAGCTGGTCATCGGATTGCTTTCAGGATCTACGCTTACAAACGCTTTTTTTTCGCTACAGGGCTCGTAACTTCCCGCAGTCTTTAACGCCGGACGAGTCATTACGCTGGCAACGTTTTTGCCAAAGTCGCCTGTTAGATGGAGATGCTGCTGGTGGGTTGACTGCCGAGCAATTCCAGCAGCAATTATTGACGCTAGCGCAACGCGAGCAGGGGGAACGTGAACAGAAGTTACTCAATCAGCTGTCGTTGTGGGCGCAACAAATATTTAGTTAAGCTCAAGTTTTATTGGTCTCGGCGCTAATATTATAATGTAGCTTTCAAGCCAGACGACTTTGGTAACTCCTTAATATATATATCTTGCTTGCTGTAAGGGATCTCGATTTTTTCTTCGATGAAGCGTTTGTAAATCTGGCAGTTAATTGAGTCAATCACCCGTCCTCGCAACACCGGTTCATCGATCCAGCCTAGTAGTTCAAAGTCGAGACTCGAGGCACCGAAGGTTCGAAATCGAACACGAGGTTCGGGGTCGCTACAGATAGCCCCGTCCTCGATCGCAATATCCATCAGTATGGTTCGTACCAGATCAATATCACTGCCATAGGCAACACCGATTGCGATTCGAATTCGATATTTTTCGTTTGGCCCGCCAGACTCATTGATGATCTTGGTATTGCCCATCACCGAATTTGGAATAGTCACTTCAACATCATCACGGGTTAATATACGCGTGCTTCGAATGCCGATATGAGTGACTTCGCCGCGTTCGCCCGAATCGAGCACCACAAAATCACCTATTTTATAGGGCGCATCGGCCAGTATGAAAACACCAGAAAATAAATTGGCTAAAGTGTCTTTCGCAGCAAAACCAACCGCGATACCGACAATGCCAGCGGAGGCGAGCCAGGCTGTCATATCGACAGTCCAAGCGGAAAATATAATATAAATGGCAAAAATGAAGATGGTGATATTCGCCAAGTTTTCGAACAGAGGCAAGGTCTTCGAGTGCAGCATGTTGATATGAGAATCGTTTTGCGCAATATGGCGCAGCACTAACCGAGTGGCCCGCAATAACAGTAATGACCAGATGATGAGTGCAATACTCTTCAACACTGAGAAGGCAATGAAGTTAACAGTATCACCCAGGTTGAGGATGTTTATTGCAAGTGCTAGTCCAAGCAATATGACACTGCTGTAAATTGGATTTTGCAGTAGATCGATGAGATGGTCGTCGATGTCTACTTTTGTTTTTGCCGCCAAACCCCTTAGCGTGGTGATGATGAAGCGTTTAAATACCCAGGCAATTAAAAATGATGCGAAGATAATAAACAATGCCTTTAACCATTGATGATCACCAAAATACCCCAGATAAGGGCGAATCGAATTCTGTAGGTCACTTAGCATGTAGGTCTCATTTATGTCTACGAGGTGAAAAAACCAATCACTTCAGTTTGCCGATGGGACGCGAGATTGTCAAAATGAGCCGTTTTTCTGGTTGTAAACTCGGTAAGGCACGCTGGATTGTGTCCGACGTGCCGTCGACTAACACTCAATAATATTAACTGCCAGGCCACCACGAGATGTTTCCTTATATTTCGTCTTCATATCCGCCCCAGTTTCTCGCATGGTTTTGATGACTTTATCGAGCGATACAAAATGTTTGCCATCGCCTCGCATTGAAATACGAGCTGCGTTAATCGCTTTTACCGATGCCATGGCGTTGCGTTCGATACAGGGGACTTGTACCAGCCCGCCAATGGGGTCACAGGTTAATCCAAGGTTATGTTCCATGCCAATTTCTGCCGCGTTTTCGGCCTGCTCGGGAGTGCCGCCGAGTACTTCGGTTAGCGCGCCAGCGGCCATCGAACAGGCACTGCCAACTTCACCCTGACAGCCCACTTCGGCACCAGATATCGATGCATTCTCTTTATACAAGATGCCGATAGCCCCGGCAGTTAATAGAAATCGCACAATACCGTCATCATTGGCATTGGGATAAAAATGGTAGTAGTAATGCATGACGGCCGGAATGATGCCAGCTGCGCCGTTAGTGGGGGCAGTGACAACTCGACCACCGGCAGCGTTTTCTTCGTTAACAGCTAGTGCATAAAGGTTGACCCAGTCTAGCGAGGTGAGTGGATCTCTTTCAGTTATTTCCGGATGGGTAGTCAGCTTGCGATATAACTCAGCCGCACGACGTTTTACTTTGAGGCCACCGGGTAGAATGCCTTCGTTCAAACAACCGTTGTTGACACAGGTTTGCATGACGCTCCAGATATTCAGTAACCCGCTGCGTATTTCTTTTTCACTTCGCCAGGCCTTTTCGTTTTCCATCATCACATCACTAATACGCATATCGTTATTGGCACAGTGAATCAACAGATTGACGGCGGACCTGAAAGGGTAGGGTTGTTTTGTATCATCTTCCTTAATTCTATCGCTGCCGGCAGCTGTTTCGTCGACGATAAAACCACCACCAACTGAATAAAAGGTGGCATTGAGCAGTTCGTCGCCGGCTTGATTGAATGCGATAAATGTCATGCCATTGGGATGAAAAGGTAAGGACTTGCGACGATGCATGATGACATCGATTTTTTCGCAAAATTTGATGGGGTGCTCGCCCATTAAGTGGATTTGGCTTTTGCTACGAATGCTGTCTAAACGAGAGTCAACAGTAGCGGTGTCGATTGTTTCGGGTAGGTCACCTTCGAGACCAAATATAACGGCCTTATCACTGCCATGCCCTTTACCCGTCGCACCGAGAGATCCGAATAGATCTGTTTTTACTCGAGTCACCTGTGGTATTAATCCGTCGTCATGCAAGCCCTGTATGAACTGATTAGCAGCACGCATTGGCCCCACCGTATGGGAGCTTGAAGGGCCGATACCGACAGAAAATAAATCGAAAACACTAATTGCCATGACTGAAAAAGCCTTTTTGTTCTATCGTTAGAAGTGGCGCATCATAACTCAATGCAATATTGAATAGGGTCTATTTGCGCCCTGGATCTATCAAAAAACGCGCTTGGAGAATCACCTCTATTGAGCTCTTGCATGACAGCAAATTAATATGACCATTTTTGTAACTTTGTAGATAAAGAAAAAAGCCTTTTGTGATACCTAATATGAGGTCGCGGTTTTCGAAACGGTTCAGGTGCCTGTCAATGGCATACCCAGCCCCCCCCTCAACTATTTGGGGGAAGCCGTGTAGTGGATTACTAAAACTAACTATCCGAATCCATATAATCGGTGAGTGGCGGACAGGAGCAAATTAAGTTTGTATCGCCATGCACGTTATCCACCCGTGAGACTGAAGCCCAAAACTTGTTAGCGCGCAATGAAGCCACAGGATAGGCGGCTTGATCACGGCTATAAGGATGATCCCAAGTATCGGAACAGACCATATCGGCAGTATGCGGTGCATTTTTCAGTGGATTGTCTTCCCTATCCATAGCGCCATCTTCTATGGCTTGAATTTCCTGGCGTATCGTAATCATCGCATCACAAAAGCGGTCAATCTCTTCTTTTGATTCACTTTCTGTTGGTTCGATCATTAATGTTCCTGGTACTGGAAATGACATGGTAGGTGCGTGGAATCCATAGTCGATCAGGCGCTTGGCAATGTCGTCAACTGTAATGCCGCTGGTTTGCTTGATGATACGTGTATCGATAATACATTCGTGCGCAACCATGCCATTGGTGCCGGTATACAAAACGGGGAAATGGTCATTCAATCGATGGGCGATGTAATTGGCATTGAGTATTGCTATCGAGGTTGCTTTTGGTAAACCCTCACGTCCTAGCAGGGCGACATAGGCCCAACTGATGGGCAATATACTCGCACTACCATAAGGCGCCGCCGACACTGGTTCGGTATGACCATGATGATTGGCGAGCGTGGTCGATGGTAAAAATGGCTTGAGATGCGCACGCACACCAATTGGGCCAACACCTGGGCCTCCGCCACCATGCGGAATACTGAAGGTTTTGTGCAGATTCAAATGCGAGACATCGCCACCAAATTTACCTGGCGCACAGACACCAACCATGGCATTCATGTTGGCACCGTCGATATAAACCTGACCACCGTGATCATGGATGAGCGCGCATACATCGGTTACATCGTCTTCAAATACACCATGAGTCGATGGATAGGTAATCATGATTGCAGCAAGATTATCGCTATGTTTCTCTGCCTTTGCCTTCAGATCATCCATATCGATATTGCCTGATTTGGCAATACTGACAACGACCACTTTCATGCCCGCCATTTGAGCTGAGGCAGGGTTAGTGCCATGAGCGGAGGCTGGAATTAAACAAATGTTTCGATGGCCTTGGCCCTGGCTTTGATGATAAGCCTTGATCGTTAACAGACCTGCATACTCGCCTTGTGCACCAGAATTGGGTTGCAATGAGACGGCATCATAACCAGTACAAGCACACAACATTTGCTCTAGTTCGATAAATAACTGGCGATATCCCTGAGCCTGATCGAGCGGCACGAAGGGATGGATGCGACTAAAACCAGGCCAAGTAACTGGTATCAACTGAGTGGCCGCATTGAGCTTCATGGTGCAAGAACCGAGTGGGATCATGCTGCGATCCAGGGCTAGATCTTTGTCAGCCAGCTTACGCATATAGCGCATTAGATCGGTTTCTGAGTGGTACTTGTGAAACACAGGGTGATCTAGGATTTCACTGCTGCGAATCAAGTCTGGATGCAGTGCAGAGGTCGCCTTGGCATCTAGTTGGTCCATCTGCGCTAAGTCACCATGATCATGCGTGAATATATTGAAGAGTGTTTCAATATCATCCTTGGTCGCGACTTCATCAAGTGCAATGCCGACGGTGCTGTCATCGACCTGTCTCAGGTTAATTTTCTCGGCACGTGCTGCCGCCATAATAAATTCGGTGGCGTTACCGGTGTTAACCGTGATGGTGTCAAAAAAGTGTTTGGTGGGAACTTCGTGGCCGAGTTCGCGTAAACCATCTACCAGTAAAACAGTCAGTCGATGAATACGCAAAGCGATGCGCTTTAGTTCATCTGGACCGTGATATACCGCGTACATACTGGCCATCACCGCTAGCAAGGCCTGAGCTGTACAGATATTACTGGTCGCCTTTTCGCGGCGGATATGTTGCTCACGGGTTTGCAAGGCCAGTCTCATTGCTGGTTTACCGCGAGTGTCAATAGAAACACCAATGAGTCGGCCTGGCATGGATCGTTTGAACGATTCACGAGTTGCCATATAAGCGGCATGCGGACCACCATAACCAAGTGGCACACCAAATCGTTGTGTCGTACCGATAACAACATCGGCGTCAAACTCACCCGGCGGTGTCAATAGGGTCAGGCTTAAAAGATCTGCGGCGACGGCAACTAAAGCCTTCTTTTCATGAACTGAGTCGACCAACTCTCGATAGTCATAAATTTCGCCCGTTGAGCAGGGGTATTGGAGTAGTACACCAAACACATCAAGATCGGCTAATTCAGTGAATGGGTCGCCAATGACAATGTCGATCTCCATGTGATTAGCCCGATTTTTAATGACTGCAAGTGTCTGGGGGTGACAGCTATCGGCCATGAAGAAGGTATTGCTCTTGCTTTTTGACATGCGTTGGCAAAGTGTCATCGCCTCCGCAGCTGAGGTTGCTTCGTCGAGCATCGATGCATTGGCAATCTCCATACCTGTCAGATTGCTTACCATGGTCTGGAAATTCAGTAGTGCCTCGAGACGGCCCTGAGAAATTTCAGCTTGATAAGGTGTATAAGCGGTGTACCAGGCAGGGTTACGTAACAGGTTTCGTTCGATGACAGTGGGTGTTTGGGTGTTGTGATAGCCCATACCAATGAAGGATTTGTACAGCTGGTTACGAGTCGAAATCTCATAGAGTCGATCCAGCACCTGGCGTTCAGTCATACTGCCTTTGACAGCCAATGGTTTGTCGCGCCGAATGGAGGCTGGCACTACCTTGTCCAGCAACTCATCTAGGCTATTGAGCCCAAGTTCTTCAAGCATTGATGGTTCATCAACTGGGCCTGGGCCTATATGACGACGAATAAAGTCGGTGTGGATGTCCAGGTCGGCTAATTTAAGATCCAAGTCTGACATGTTGATTATGCTCCGCTAATGGCTGAATTTAGGTGGATTCTAGATTAAATTGTGCATTTCATTATTTTATAGTTACAATGTAATCATTAATAATTCAAATGATTGAGAAATGAACTTACCTACTGAACTTTTAAGAACATTCGTGACAATCGCAGACCTTGGCAGTTTTACCCGTGCTGGCGATAAGCTTGGCCGGTCTCAACCCGCGATTAGCCTACAAATAAAGCGTCTCGAGAGCCTTTTACAAGTCAGATTATATGATCGTAACAGTCGTGAAATGGTGCTTAGTAGCGGGGGTAAACAACTGGTTGGTTATGCTCGAAAAATTTTGGCGATGAACGATGAGGCGGTGGTTAAGTTATTGCAACCAGGCATACAGGGTTCAGTTCATTTGGGAATACCGAATGAGTTTGCTGCTTCACGTTTATTTCCAGCTGTATTGAGACGTTTTGCCCAGGCTTATCCTGATGTGCAAATAAAAGTCACCTGTGATCTGTCTGTTAATTTACTTAACGGTATGAAGCATGGTGAGTTTGATTTGGTATTGGCCTTGCACGATGGCTCCGAGAAGGGTTATTACAACGAAAATTGGCAAGAAGAAATCGTCTGGGTTTGTGGGCCGGACTCGAACGTGAATTCACGCGACCCTTTACCGCTTATCGTCGCACCCGAGGGTTGTTTTTATCGAAAACGCATGATCGAAACACTCGATGTATCGCAACGTAAGTGGCATATTGTTTATACCAGTCAAAACTATGGTGGTATTCGTGCCGGCGTAATGGCCGGTCTTGGTGTCACTGCCCTGGCGCGCAACACGGTAGGAGAAGACATGATTATAATGGGCAGCGCAGAAAGAATGCGCCGACTGCCGCAGGTAGAGCTCGGTATGCATTACGACTCGGTTAAGGCATCGACAGCTTCCCGAAAGCTCGCCGAATATATAGGCTTGCATTATGGTGGCAGTAGTTAATGGCATCTCTAAAAATGCACTTTTTCCGCGATTGCTGCGTTAGCTCCGTGCTGGTGTGCCAGCCCAGTGGCACGCCACCCGGTCGATACCCAAAGCATTCGCAAGGCTCACGTGGCAGGCCTCCTCATGTATTAACGTACACTTCGGTTCTCGGCTTTGGCTTCCTGCGTCGCTCTACCTTCTGCATCCATGCAGTCGTTCGCGCGGTGCTACCTTGCACTTATTGCCATGGAGGGCATGTATGTCTGTTTTGCAGGAGCAAAAACAGGTCACGAAAAAATCACTATTTTTAGAGACACCCTAATTCACTATATAATCACTAATCCGGGTAAGTCATTGATATTGGCGAATAACTAATTCGTTACCTCTTTGAATCAGTTCCATATTTTTCAAAACATTCATACCCAGCAAAATATCCGACAGGCCTGGATTTAAACTCGCCTTTACGTTATTCAAAACAATATTACCCATCTTCAACTCGTTTAGCCTGGTTTGATAAGCGGTGGCTGATCCATTCGCAGTCGAAACCAAAAAAGCAGCACCCGCATTGAGTTTTAATTGATCCTGAAAATGAGCCGGGATACTGGTGATAGTCGCGCCAGTATCAACCAGGAAAGTCACTGGTTTCTGGTTAATCTCACCGTCAAAGACATAATGCCCCTGGCGGTTTCGTATCAGTGTGATTTGCTTAAATTGACTACTGTCTGTAGAGGCAACTGACTGGTTTGGATTAGCCTGATGCCCTAGAATTTTAGAAAAGCCAAAGGCGAGTAATAAAAAACCTAATATCCAGCCTCCGAGGGTGAACATCATGCCGATTTTTTTAGTAGAATGCGTCATAGTATTGCCTAAGTTTAACTATTCTAACTTTGGGCGACAAATTCAAATTCAATCATTAAGGCTAGTTCATTATGTCAGGTAACAGTTTTGGCAAACTTTTTGTAGTGACTTCGTTCGGCGAAAGCCACGGTGCAGCGATCGGTTGTATTGTTGACGGTTGTCCTCCGGGACTCAGTTTGACCGCTGCTGATTTGCAAGGTGATCTTGATCGCCGCAAACCAGGCACTTCTCGCCATACGACACAACGCCGTGAAGATGACGAAGTTCAAATTCTGTCGGGCACTTTCGAGGGTAAAACCACGGGTACACCGATAGCGTTATTGATTAATAACCAGGATCAGCGGTCAAAAGATTACGGCAATATTAAAGATCAATTTCGCCCGGGCCATGCCGACTATACCTACACTCAAAAATATGGTTTTCGAGATTATCGGGGTGGAGGACGATCATCCGCAAGAGAAACAGCGATGCGAGTGGCCGCCGGTGGCATAGCAAAAAAGTATCTTTATGAGCAATGTGGTATTCAAGTTCGTGGTTATTTATCTCAACTTGGCCCACTAAAAGTCGATAATGTTGACTGGAACGAAGTCAATAATAACCCGTTCTTTTGTCCCGACCCAGACAGAGTGCCAGAGATGGCAAAATATATGGATGCGTTGAGAAAAGAAGGCGAGTCAATTGGTGCCAAGATAACAGTGGTGGCGAGTGGCGTTCCGGTCGGTCTGGGCGAGCCGATTTTTGACCGCATTGATGCCGATATTGCGCACGCAATGATGAGCATTAATGCCGTAAAAGGTGTTGAAATTGGCGCCGGCTTTGACAGTATCGAACAAAAAGGCAGTGTACATCGAGACGAAATCACTCCGCAGGGATTTTTATCTAATCATTCTGGCGGTACGTTGGGTGGCATTACTTCAGGGCAGGACATTTTAGTGAATATAGCACTCAAGCCAACGTCGAGTTTGCACCTACGAGGGCAATCAGTTGACCTCAATGCGGAGCCAGTCGAAATCAGGACCAAGGGTCGTCACGACCCTTGTGTAGGCATACGAGCAACACCCATTGCAGAAGCGATGATGGCGATAGTTTTGATGGATCACTTTCTTCGCAACAGAGGTCAAAATGCCGACGTCGAATGCAGTACACCCATCATACCATCCAGTGTTGACTAACCAGGAGTCAGTCTTATTAGACAGTCGGGTTGAAATCGCGAGGGCGAGAGAAAGTTTGTCCTAAGCCCGGCTGGCTTTAACTATTGTCAATCCCAAGTAAAACTTCCTTGTAAATCAATCGAGCAACTTGAGTTTGTTTTTCAGCTTTGCTAGCACTGGCGTAATTTCGCGATAATTGACGCAGTTTTTGTCTGTCGGCACCGGTTTGTTGGCTTACCAACGACTCAATTGCTTCGTTACCTCTAGCAATGATTTCGTCCCGCCACATTTCAGCTTGGTGGAATCGCTGAATATGGCCGTGGTTGGCTTCTTCGATAATTCTCAGGGCTTCGATGATTGGCTCTATGTCGCGCGCGCGCAATAGTTTACCGAGAAATTGATAGTGACGTTTTAGCGCACTAGTTTTACTCTTGATTTTCTTGGAGACGGCAATTGCTTCTAATACGTGCTCGTCGAGCGGTATCTTTGTTAACTGCGCAGCGGACATTTCACACAGACGCTTGCCGAGCTTCTGAATGTCGATGCTCTCACGTTTGAGTTGGGTCTTACTTACAATTTCGATCTCGTCAGAATCGTCAAGAGGATCGTCAAACTTTGTTTCGTTTTCCATAAGGGGATAGGCTAGAATGCCGCGATGAATAAAATACACTCTGATATATTAGCATTTCCCGATGCAGAATCATTTAAAAACATTGTCGCTGACACACTTAAAATGGCTCTTGGTAAAGGTGCGACCCAGGCTGAGGCCGGATTGTCTGTTTCTCAAGGCTTGTCGATTGCGGCTCGCATGCGTGAAGTCGAAACAATTGAACATCAGCAAGACAATGGACTTGGCATTAGCGTCTATTTTGGACAGCATAAAGGGACTGCCAGCACTTCAAATTTAGACCCAGAAGCGATTCGAAAAACGGTTGAAGCGGCGTGTAATATTGCTAAATATACCTCGCAAGACCCTTGCGCTGGTTTGGCCGAGAAAGATTTGATTGCGACAGAGTTTAAAGAACTCGACCTTTATCATCCTTGGGATATTACGCCTGAGGCCGCTATAGAGCTGGCACTTGAGTGTGAAGCATCGGCTTTAGATTTTGATCCAAGAGTTGTCAATTCGGATGGCGCGTCGGTCGATATGAGTGCCGGTGTTTCTGTTTATGGTAATACGCATGACTTCTTGCAGGCGCAGCACAAAACCAGGCATAGCTTGAGTTGCTCAGTGATTGGTGAGTCAGATGGCAATATGCAGCGTGACTATTGGTACGATATTAGCCGCAATTCTGCTCATTTGGCCAGTGCAAAGGCGATAGGTGAGAAAGCCGCTGAGCGCACTGTGAGAAGGCTTGGTGCTCGAAAATTGAAGACTCAATCCGCTCCAATATTGTTTGTTCCTGAGGTTGCACGAAGCATTATTGGGCACTTTACATCTGCCGTTAGTGGTTCGGCTCAGTATCGAAAAGCGAGTTTTTTGCTTGATGCAGTTGGCAGTCAGGTTTTCCCTGAGTTTGTGCAGTTGATTGAAGTACCATTCGAAAAACAATCGCTAGGCTCTGCGAATTTTGATTCAGAAGGGGTAGCAATAAAGGCGGCCAGCTTAGTGACTGATGGTGTTATTCAAAATTATTTACTCGACTCTTATGCAGCAAGAAAACTTAATTTAAAATCGACAGGCCATGGCAGTGGAATACACAATTTGACACTCAACAACACAGGCAAGTCTTTTCATGAATGTATGAAAACAATGCATACCGGCTTGCTCGTCACTGAATTAATGGGGCATGGTGCGAATACTGTCACCGGAGACTATTCGCGCGGTGCTGCCGGCTTTTGGGTAGAGAATGGTGAAATGCTTTACCCTGTAGAAGAAATTACGATTGCAGCGAATTTGAAAGATATGTTTATGGGAATCGCAGAAGTGGGCAATGACATCGATAAACTTGGCAATATTCGCACAGGGTCGATATTGATAGAAAATATGACCATCGCTGGTTCGGATTAACAGGCGATTTGTCATGGTTCGATTATCGGCTATTTTTATATTGCTGACAGGGTTTTGGCTGTCGGCGGTGGGCGCTGAGGAGAAAGCAGTCTCGCTGACTATTGAGCCAGTGGACGACCTTACAATGCCAGAGCTAACCAACCCAGCAGCATCGGCATCGGGTTACGTATTTGATGTGACCGTCAGTACCGCTCACGAGTTAGATGTGGTTTTAAATAGGGCTGATAGTTTAAGGAAATTGTTTGACCCACAACAGCATGGCCGTATTTCGATTGTTTTACATGGTGATGAGTTGCAGCTTTTTCAGAAAGGCAACTATTCAGCTAATCAATCATTAGTCGATAGGGCCAGGTTGCTCGACCGAGAGAATATTATCGATATTAAAGCTTGTCAGACGATGATGCGTACTCTTAATATAGCTCAAAGTGAATTGCCGAGTTTTATCGAGCAGGTGCCCTACGCGCCAGTAGAAATATTTAGATTGAAGAATGATCACAACTTCACCGAAATCACACCTAATGTAACTCAGTTTTAATGGGGTACTATGTGGTCACAACCGGCGATGAAAGTCTGGTGTCTAATTCCAGGTAGCTGATTTCAATAATAAAATGGAGGTCTTCTTGCCAGGCTTTAACTTTTCAATTTTGATTGGAAGTAGTGGTTTCACTGGATCAAAATAATAATTAAGTGTTGAGCTGCTGTTGGCAGTTTTTTGCTGGTATACCCAGGCAGAGACTTTTTGTCCTGCAGCCTCTATATTTTGATTATCGATTCGTTTGACGATAGATTTTACTATTTCGCCTTTCACATAAAAGTCGACTTCAAGTTCTGTTTTTTCTGTCTTCATCATGTTCGCGACGAGCCAATTAATGCTGTGGTAGTCGTAAACATCGTCACTGATTGAGGCTGAACGTGTTACTTTTTTACGAAGAATTTTCGCCTGTTTGTTTGGCCAATTGAAATGTGCAGTTTCGTAAAGGTTATTATCACCTTCGTCAGATATGAGTATGTTTTGAATGAGGTAGCGCCCCTCACTTAATGAAAATCTGGTTTCAGAGTATGGTTTTTTATTGCTCAATAGACTGTAAACACCGCGTGGTTTACTGCTAGTTTGCCAACGCCATAAATCACCTGACTGGCTTAATGATAATTGGGTGTAACCAACGTGCAGACCGGCGATATAAAGCGAGTAGCTGGCATCAAAAGCTCGTAATTTCAGTTCATCGGCAATGCCTGGCGCGATATTCAAAATAAGTAAAAATAGCCCAATGAACCACTTTGATAAAAGTTTATTACGACGTTTCGTTATCTTCAAACTCAATAGGTCTCTCTAGTAGCTTACCCTGAAAAATCATTGTATCTGCATTTATTTGCAGATCACCTTGGCCTAACCATCTCAACACCTTTGAATACATCTTGTGCTCTAGTCTATGACCCTTACCTTGCAGGCTAGATGCCGTGTCACCCGTTAAAATCGGATATCGGCCTCTTAAAATAACGGGGCCATCATCGAGTTCTGGGGTGACGATGTGGATACTAACGCCATGTTCCTTTTCATCGTTATCGATGGCTCGCTGAAATGTATTTAAGCCTTTGTAGCTGGGTAATATTGATGGGTGGATATTTAGGATTTTACGCTCGAAAGCCTGAATCAAAGCTGAACCAAGTATCCGCATGAAGCCAGCGAGTACAATGATGTCTGGATTTAAATGGGTTAGCTTTTGGGATAAAGCGTGATCAAAGTCTTCACGACAGGTGAAGGATTTGTGACTAATCACCTGTTGATCGATGTTGTGGTTTTTGGCCCGTTCCAGGCCATACGCATCAGCATTGTTCGATATCACAGCGGTTATCTGACCATTAATTTGTTTCGCTTCCACGGCATCAATGATCGACTGTAAATTACTCCCATTGCCTGAAATCAGGACAACGATAGATAGTTTTTTCATGCCCATGTCTTTAGAAGAAAATAACAGGCTCAGATTGACCTTTGTCGACTATTTCTCCAATAACCCAGGCATTTTCACCTAATTCGGTGAGCTTGTTAAGACAGGCTTGCTGGTGCTCTTTGTCAACTACCAGAACCATACCGACGCCACAATTGAATGTGCGCTGCATTTCGCTGGTTTCGATGTTTCCTGCCTGTTGCAGCCATTTAAATACAGGCGGTAGTGCCCAGCTCGAACTGTTGATTTTGGCACTTAAATGATCGGGTAATACGCGTGGGATGTTTTCAGTTAGCCCGCCACCAGTGATATGTGCCATCGCCAGCACAGGGTTATTTTGGGTTAGTTCGAGTAAATTTTTGACATAAATACGGGTTGGTTTTATGAGTGCATCTGCCAGCGATTCATCGCCACAGTCTTGTGTTAGATCAACACCAGAGACTTCAATTACCTTGCGAATTAGGGAGTATCCATTGGAATGAGGGCCAGACGAAGCCAGTGCGATTAAGATATTGCCAGCCTCGATGTTTTCGCCATTGATGACGCGGTCTTTTTCTACGATACCGACACAAAAGCCAGCGAGGTCAAAATCGCCCTCAGAATAAACGCCAGGCATTTCGGCTGTTTCTCCACCGATTAGGGCACAACCCGCGAGCACACAGCCATCGGCTATACCTGTGATGACTTGTTCAGCTACTTCAAGTGAAAGCTTCCCAGTGGCGTAATAGTCGAGAAAGAATAGTGCTTCGGCGCCGAGTACCGCAATGTCGTTTGCGCACATGGCGACCAGATCGATACCAATGGTGTCATATTGTTCAAGTTCGATGGCTAGTTTGAGCTTGGTTCCAACGCCATCAGTACCTGAAACCAAAAGTGGATGGCTGTAACGATCAAGTGGCAGTTCGAATAACCCGCCAAAGCCGCCAATGCTGCCAACGCAGCCTTTTCGGTAAGTTGATTTGATTGCAGGCTTGATACGTTCTACCAGTTCGTTACCGGCGTCAATATCGACTCCCGAGTCACGATAGCTGAGGGATGCTTCAGAATTCATGGTTTCTTGTTCAGGAAATATTTGGGGTGTGTTATTTTACACGCCTTGAAAATAAATGTCCGAGTTATGCTCGAGAGAAAGCATGAAAGTTAAGATTTTTTCGTTGTTATTAGTGTTGTTGTTTTTGTCACCATTGCAATCTGTTAATGCGGTTGTGGTTGATGAGTTGTATACGGTTGCATTGCCAGTGTCTGATCAGACCACTGGATTACGTCTGCAGGCATTCGAGGCCGCATTCGGTTTGGTACTCATTAAGGTTAGTGGCTCGAACGAGGCTCAAAAGAACCCCGATATTTCGAGGCTGGCGAAAAGAAGTTCGCGTTATGTCAAACAATTTAGTTATGAGGGCCGGCCAAGCGTTGATGCAGAAGGGGGGGCGATTAAATTATTATATTTGAAGGTTAATTTTGACCAGCAACTGATCGAGAGATTGCTACGCAAACATAATTTCCCTGTTTGGGGGCGTGAGCGACCTAGTAGTTTGTTAGTTATCAATAGCAAGTCTGGTGGGGCTATCGAGATAGTGACGGGCGATAGTGCTCCTGAAATTGTCGAGCTATTAGATGCCGCCGCATTAAATTTAGCGGTGCCGACGCTGCTACCGTTAATGGATCTGGAAGATATTGGACTAGTAGATGTTGCAGACGTGACATCACGTAACTTTAAAGTCATTAATAACATGGCTTCCAGGTACGCGCCTGATGCTGTCGTTGTGGGTGAAATACTCGAACTCGATTCAGGCAACTGGCAGGGTGCCTGGGAAGTTCGGTTTTCTGATCAGGCTTTCAAATGGCAGCACAAAGCGGCCACCCAGGAGTTAGTTATCGATCAATTGATAGCCCGCCTGGCCAGTGTTCTGGCACTTGAATATGCACTGGAAGACCATCAGAGCAATGAGCAGGAGTTATTGCTAAAAATCTCGTCTATGCAGAACATTAATCATCTGATATCAGTGCAAAAATATCTCGGGTCACTCAATGTCGTGGAATCAGTGCAAGTCTCATTGATTTCAAATGAAGAAGTTACGTTTTATCTAAAGCTTAGAAATAGTGCCGAAGACTTGCAACGGCTAATAGACATAGGAAATGTATTGGAACAACAGGATTTACCGCAGGTCAACGCACAATCTAATGGTGGCGTCGTGATTAGCTATGACTATATAGGGCGAGGCATATCCAATTAACGCTGTGCAAATAGCGCTCCCCCTCACATTCGATAAGCAGTTCAGTTTCGATAACTTTCTGTCTGAGCGGGCTGAGTTTTTTACCAGTAGTCTGAAATCTGCTGTCAATTTTGATGGTGAATCACTCATCGGTATTTGGGGTAGCCATGATAGCGGGAAAACGCACCTCATTAACGCGACTGCTCATTATGCTCGACAGCAATCCACTCGCTTTCAGTTTTATGACGGTTTCCAGTTAATGGAGTGTGACCCTGCGCAGTTCGATGACTTTGCCAATAGCGAAATACTTCTTGTCGACAACCTTGATGCGATTTGTGGACATCAACAATGGGAGCAGAAGTTTTATCAGTTGATTAATGATTGCAAGCAGGGTGAGATGACTCTGTTGTTTACGGTGTCGGTTAACCCTCAGTTTCTCGATTGCACATTGCCTGACTTTCAATCTAGACTCAGTTGGGGGTTGCTGCTGCAGCTGCCGATAGTTGTTGATACTGATATCGGCGTGGTTTTAAAATTCCGCGCAGAATTGCTCGGGATCGCATTATCTAAGGAAGTGATCAGCTATTTACTGACTCGCTACCCCAGACACTTATCTGCACAAATGGAAATATTGAGGCAGTTGGATGAAATGTCACTATCGGCCAAAAAAAGAGTGACAGTTCCTTTTATCAAGCAAGCCTTAAGTGGCTATGAGCCTTAGGGGCAGCTCTTCAAATGCACTTTTCCACGATTACCATCGTGGCCTCTACTTTTAGCAGGCCAGTGCTGGTGTGCGAGCCCAATAGCAGGCCATCCGGTCGATCCCCATGCACCACCGTACACTCCGGCTCCTTGACCTTGTTGCTATGGATGGCATGTATATCTGTTTCGCCTTGTAGCACCTAAAGTTGTTACAGGAGCAAAAAGCAGATCATCAAAAAATCACTATTTTTAGTGACGCCATCAGTTCGTCTGGCTTTGTTGTTTGATCATTGCCAGATACCGAGCGTAATAAATGCAAGCTAAAAACAAAAAGGTACTGAACACAGACGTAAGCAGTGCATAAGTATTTAGTTCAGGGCTCGAAAATAATTCACTTATGCCAATGCAAAAATAAAATAGCGTTAGAAACCCAGCCCAGCGATAAGTGTAAAGCGTATCTAAAAAGAAACCTTTAAGCGGAAACAATAAAGGTACAGTGACGAATATTATCCAATACAGATTGATTGGGTTGTCTTTAATTAAGAGCAGGCTGGCCTGAGTCAGCAGCAATCCCGGCAAGCAAACCAGGCAAATCAGTTTTAGTGGATGCGGCATATTCACCTTAAGAAATATCGGTGTTCAGTCGAACGGCAAGAGAGGCTATGCGCTTACCTAGCGCATGGCAAACCGCAATTTCATCTTGACTCAGAGGTTTTCCCTGCGGCGTGGCGACATGACTGGCACCATAGGGTGTTCCCCCGGTGCTTGTTTGATGAAGTGAGTTTTCCGAGTAGGGAATACCGCTAATCAGCATGCCATGATGTAGTAATGGCAGCATCATACTCAATAGAACACTTTCCTGTCCGCCGTGCATACTAGAAGTTGAAGTAAACACACCCGCCGGTTTTCCAATTAAAGCACCAGAAAGCCACATAGGGCTTGTTAGGTCGAAAAAATATTTTAAAGGGGCGGCCATATTACCAAAGTAACCAGGACTGCCAATAATAAGGCCCTGACAAGACTCTAAATCACTAACCTCTACATGGGGCACGCCGCTTGAAGGAACTGAGGGCGCTGACTGTTCGGTGGCAAAAGATACTGATGGAAGGCAACGAACAACCGCCTCGCATGATGTATTTGCGTCGACACCCAGACTGATCTGTTGAGCCATTGAAGCGGTTGAGCCATGTTGACTATAGTAAAGTACGAGTATTTTATTCAATGAGTATGACTGACGTTAAAAGTTAAGTAATACGGATAAAGTTTATACCGATTTAGATGGGATGATATCTAACACTTTAATCGGAGGTCTGCCAATTATAGCTTTTTTTCCGCAGATAACGATAGGACGTTGTAACAATGAAGGGTGTGTGGCGATCGCTTCAATAATCTCTTCATCACTCATTAAGTCGGCTTGATATCTCGCTTCTATATAAGCCTTTTCTGCCGTGCGCAACAAATCTATGGGTGCCACCCCCAACTTTTTGACTATTTGTCTAATGTCACTTTTGGATGGCGGAGTGTCGAGGTATTCGATGACCTGGAATTGGGTGTTATGTTGCTCCAGAATTTGTAACGTTTCTCTAGATTTGCTGCAACATGGATTATGGTAGATTGTTAATTTTTCACTAGTCATATCAATATAGGGTTCAATTTTGAAGGTGGAACAACGTGTTTTACAATAATGAAGCAACCTTTGCAATGCATCAAACAGCGCGATAATCTGTGACGATAGATCGTTTTTTAACTAGAAAGATCAGGTATGCAAGAGGATTAATTTGTATATAAAGGCTTGCTCTGCTTATATGTTCAAGGTAACCTCCCAACAGAATTGGCACAAAAAACTATCAAAAACTTATCTCAATCGATACGGTTCTCGGAGAATTGAACAGATGAATGCAAAAGAATTATTAAAACTCACTGCTGTTGCAGTATTTACTACAGGATTTGCAGTTGGTTGCGCCAGTGGTGGAAGCGAATCAACAGTAGAGCCAGAAGTAGTTGCAGAAGAATGTGAAGGCGCAAGTCCAGAAGCAAAGAATGCAATTTATGCTGCCAAGCTAAAAAATGCACGCGCCAGAAATCTTGGTTTCGATTCCGTAGAGAATGAAAAGTTGATCAAAGCGTCTGAGCAAGCTGCTGCAGACTGCGACAATGTTCGTGCTATGAGCCTGGCAAAGAGGGCTGAAAGTGAAGCTGATAAATTCATTGCTAAGTATCATGCTAATCAAGCTGCTGTAGTCGAAGAACCTGTAGTTGTAGAGTCGATGTATATTGGTAGTTATTTGGTAGAAAGTGGTGATAATCTGTGGAATATCGCTGGACAAGATTCTGTCTACGGCAACCCTTATCAGTGGCCTTTGATTTATAAAGCTAATTTGGGTCAAATTGAAGATGCAGACTTAATTTACGCTGGTCAGTCATTTAATATTCCTAAAGCAAAGTCTGCTGAAATCGCAGCTGCCATTGAACACGCGAAGAATCGCGGTGCATGGACACTAGGTCAAACTGAAGCATCAGATTTGGATTATCTTGCTCAGTAAGATGATTAGCTAGTTATGTTTAAAAGCCCGCATTAGCGGGCTTTTTTTTGCCTGTTATTTTTTAATGTCGCTCTAGTCAGAAAATGCTCTAGAATCAGTTGTTATAGGAGTGAGAATCGATCACGCTTGTGGCACAAACGAATTATTTCCTGCTAAACTATTTTTGAAATTCAATATGCGACGCATTAATGGCAAAACTTAAAGAATGTAGTCTAGATTATATACTCGAGCTATTGGTCGATCAAAAGATTGTAGAGCAAGAGAAGGCAAGTATGGTGTCTTCATTGGTGTCAGCTAAAGATCGTAAAGCTTTACATCCCCTCGAATTGATAGCTAGCCGGCAATGGATACATCGGTCTCAAGCTAATCAAATATTAACCCTTGATTTTTTAACCGAGTGGCTTGCTAATCATTCAGGTGTTACTCGATATTACTTTGATCCACTAAAAATGGATGTCGCTTCCTGCACTTCCATTATGTCTTATGCTTACGCTTCTCGATTTGGGATTATTGCAGTTAAGGTATCGTCAAGTGAGGTAGTTATCGCTGTTAGTGACCCCTTTAATGCTGAATGGCTCGACGAATTGAGCCGAATTGTGTCTCAGCCAATTAGTTTAGTATTGGGTAATCCAAAAGAAATAAAATCATATTTACTTGAGTTTTATAGTATTAGCAAGGCGATGGATAATGCTGGTGCTAATCAAGGTCAGGGGTCGAGTACGCTTCAAAACCTGGAGCAATTAATCGAGCTAGGACAGCTAGGAACGGTTGATGCAGACGACCAACATATTGTTAGTATTGTTGATTGGTTGTTGCAATATGCATTTAATCAACGAGCCAGTGATATCCATATTGAGCCTAGGCGAGAACAGGGTAATGTTCGATTTCGTATTGATGGTTCGATGCATCAAGTGTATGAAATTCCTGCGAATATTACTGCTGCTGTGATAAGTCGGATAAAAATCATGGGTCGACTTGATGTGGCGGAAAAGCGTAAACCGCAGGATGGTCGGATTAAGACACGATCGCCCGATGGTGCTGAAATAGAGCTTAGATTATCCAGTATGCCAACTGCTTTTGGTGAAAAACTGGTGCTCAGAATTTTTGATCCGGAGGTCTTAGTAAAAGACTTTTCGGCGCTTGGCTTTGAAAAAAGAGAGTCAGATATCTGGAATCGAATGATCACGCAGCCCCATGGCATTATTTTGGTGACTGGTCCAACGGGCTCAGGAAAAACCACGACTTTGTATACCAGCTTAAAACACCTGGCAACACCTGAAGTTAACGTTTGCTCTGTCGAAGATCCAATCGAACTGGTCGAGCCAAGTTTCAATCAGATGCAGGTGCAGCACAATATTGGGCTGGATTTTGCCAATGGAGTGAAAACGCTACTTAGACAAGATCCAGATATCATCATGATCGGTGAAATACGTGATAGAGAGACGGCCGAAATGGCTATACAAGCTGCTTTGACAGGCCATTTAGTGCTGTCAACATTACATACAAATGATGCACCTTCCGCGATAGCTCGACTGACTGAAATAGGAGTGCCACCTTATTTAATTAGTGCGACGTTGATAGGCGTGGTAGCGCAGCGATTAGTCCGAACCCTATGTCCATTTTGCAAAAAAACTAGCAAGGTTGATTCTCACGAGTGGGGTGCGTTGATAAAGCCATGGACTACGTCGGCACCGGAATCTATTTCTAATGCGGAAGGTTGCCTTGAATGTCGTCAAACAGGGTTCCGGGGTCGAGTTGGTATTTATGAAATGATGCCAATAAGTGATCCATTGAAAAAAGAAATAGGTAAAGGCTTTGATCTTGCAAGTTTTAGACGTTCGGCAATAAAGCAGGGGATGAAACCATTAAATCTTGCAGGTGCACAAAAAGTTGCCAAAGGAGTTACCACGATCGGAGAAGTTTTAAAAGTTGCGCCACCACGGTACGACGGATAGGTAAGGCAAAGGGTAAATGATAAAGCGATTAGCGAAAAGTTACTATTGCTTGAACCAATGCTTATTAAGCGCCTTGATGACTTTGTTTGGGTAGACGAATTTACCAAGGCTGCCATTATAGCGCGCTAAGGCACGTGTTAAATTGCCCGATTCAATATCAAGATAATAGCGTAGTATCGTACAGCCCATTCTCAGGTTGGTTCTGATTTTAAATAAATTTTTATCTGGCAAATTGATTTCATCTAGCCAGAACGGCATGATTTGCATTAATCCACGAGCGCCAGCAACTGATATTGCAAATTGATCAAAGTGGCTTTCAACTTCTATCAGAGCTAATACCAGTTCAGGCGCCAGGTCTGCTCTTGTTGCTTCATAGTGGACGAATTTTAATATGGTTATTCGTTTTTCCGGGTCTTTGACAAATTTGGTCAATCGATTAGACATGTCAAGAAGCCATACTTCAGCCTCAAATCGATCCTGAAAACTATGTTCGGACGATATCGCTTCTTGCAATAATGCACGAAGCTTAGGGTCAGTCTGAGCTATCTGTGGATCAGTTTGCGAATAAACTGGCGTTACCGACAGCAAGATAACTGTCAGCAACGCAAGGCAATAGCCTATTTTTAAGCCGATTGGCATACCGGATTGAATAGTTTTGTTAGGAAGTTGGATAATTCAGCCAATGCTAAATCTTGAGATTCATCATCGCGTCTACCCTTGTATTCGAACTGTTCAGATTTCAATCCACGTTCACTTAGAACGATTCGGTGTGGTATACCAATTAACTCCATGTCAGAAAAAATTGCACCAGGACGCAGTGGTCGATCATCTAGTAGAACATCGATGCCTTGCTTTTGGCAATTTTGGTAAAGCTGATCTGCAGCCTGTTTTACAATGTCTGATTTGTTGTAATTAAGCGGACAAATTACTAGTTGGAATGGCGCTAGTGAATCAGGCCATAAGATCCCTTTTTCATCATTGCTTTGTTCGATTGCGGCGGCAACAATACGTGTAATGCCAATACCATAGCAGCCCATCGATGTTACTTTGTTTTTGCCATTTTCATCTAATACCGTGGCTTGCATGGCTTCGCTATATTTTTCGCCCAACTGGAAAACGTGCCCAACTTCAATACCTCGAAGAATTTTTAAATGGCCTTCGCCATCTGGACTTGGGTCGCCGTCTAATACGTTTCTGATATCAACCGAAACTGGGTCATCACAATCGCGAGCCCAGTTAGCATTTATATAGTGCTGATCAACACTGTTTGCACCACAAACAAAGTCACTAACGAGTGCGGCGCTATGGTCAACATAAGTTAGAATTTTAAGGTCTATGGGGCCAATTGAACCTAAGTCGGTGCCAAGTTCAGTTTTTATTTGTTCTCTGTCGGCTAAAGCAAATGGGCTTGCAACACCGTCTAGTTTTTCTGCTTTCAATGGGTTAAGTTCGTGATCACCCCTAATTACGAAGGCAACTAGGTTACCGTTTTGACCCGAAGCAATCAGGGTTTTTAGGCACTTTGTGGTGTCGAGATTTAGTTCGATCGCAAGGTCAGCAATGGTGTTTAGATTGGGTGTGTCGATGACTTGCATGCCCTGACCAGGCTCTGCTCGTGTCTGTTCGCCTGGTAAAGCTTCGGCCATCTCTACGTTAGCTGCATATTGACTTTTATCTGAGAAGGCAATGGCATCTTCACCTGAGTCGGCTAGAACATGGAACTCATGAGAAGTGCTTCCACCAATCGAACCGGAGTCAGCCTTGACTGCTCTATAAGATAAGCCGAAACGGTCAAATATATTGCTGTAGGCCTGGTACATGATTTCGTAAGTTTGTTGCAATGATGCTTGATTCAAATGGAATGAATAAGCATCTTTCATGATGAACTCTCGCGAGCGCATCACGCCAAATCTGGGGCGAATCTCATCTCGAAATTTAGTTTGAATTTGATAGAAATTGACTGGTAGTTGTTTATAGCTTTTGAACTCACGTCTAAATATATCTACAATTACTTCTTCGTGGGTCGGGCCAATGCAGTATTCTCGTTGATGCCTATCCTTCATTCTTAAGAGCTCGGGACCAAACTGCTCCCATCGACCTGTCTCCTGCCATAGCTCGGCGGGTTGGCAGGATGGCAAAAGTACTTCCAGGGCACCTGCATTATTCATTTCTTCGCGTACTATATTTTCAACCTTACGCAAAACTCTTAATCCGAGTGGCATCCAGCTGTAGATCCCAGATGCGAGGCGACGAATGAGTCCGGCTCGCAACATGAGTTGGTGACTGATAATTTCAGCGTCTACAGGAGTTTCTTTTAGTGTTGCAAGGTGGAAGCAAGAGGCTTTCATAGATTTATTAAATGTGAGTTAAGTAACGTAAGTTAGGTAAGCAGAATAATTAGACGGAATGGAGTACGCTAATAATCGGTGGGATTATCAAAAAATGAGCTTATCATAAAGTAGAGTGAGTACAAATAAACGTTTTAATGAGAAAAAACTGGTTAGCAAAATTGCTCAATATCAGCCTCAGATTTTTCTTTGCGGTTAGCGATCTCCACAGTCGTCATATAGCGTAAGCTGCCATCCGCTGATTTTGCTTGGATCCTGCTACTACTGTTGATGATCGCCTGATCTTCACGAGCTTGCTGGCAGGCAATAGCAGCCTGATCAGCTGGTTCTTCGCTGCCACCCGCCTTATCTTGCTTGTCTTTTGCTAACCTGGGAAGTGTTTTACCGGGGTCGCTAGGTACGGCTTGGACACGAACTTGTTCAGTCTTGCTCGATACAGGTGGTGTGTCTCCATAGTGAGTGTTACCTTCTGAATCTACCCATTTGTGGATGCCGCTTGCTGATAAACTCGCTGAAAACAGAACGGATAATATTATTAAAACCTTCATAGTTATCACTTTTTTGCTATTAAGCATAGTTTACGAGCGAAAGGAAATTTTTTCATCATTTATTATCATGGCCAGCTGAATAATTATTGCCTGATCGTGATGATAAATATGGCTGGCTTCGCAAATTATTTCAATTTATAACTACTATAGAGACGTATAAAAACAATATATAATACAATTTTATTACCTACCATGAAGATGGGTCTATGAGTGATCGACGTCTGAAAGTTTTCCAATCTGTTGCGAAGTATTTGAGTTTTACCAAGGCTGCAGAGTCATTGCATATGACGCAACCAGCGGTGACATTTCAGGTTCGTCAGCTGGAAGAGGATTTTAATACACGATTATTCGACCGAGCTCATAATAAAGTGACTCTGACACCGGCAGGTGAGAAAGTAACGGAATTCGCAGAGAAAATTTTTGACCTTTACGCCGAAATGGAGAGTTCTGTCCGAGAGTTGACGGGCGAAATTAGTGGTGTTTTGACGATTGGAGCGAGTACTACGATAGCCGAGTACATGTTGCCAGCCTTGTTAGGTGAGTTTAAAACACAACATCCAGAAATAAACTTGCGTTTAAAGGTCTCAAATACTGATGGCATAGTGTCTATGGTTGAGGATAGCGTTATCGATTTAGGCGTCGTCGAGGCGCCTGTCACCAATAAAAACCTAATTGTAGAAGTTTGTCACGAGGATGATCTCGTTGTTGTTGCCGCGCCTGACCACGAATTAGTCAAACGCGGCTCAACTGTTAAACCTGTCGATATTAAACACTATCCGTTTGTCAGTCGGGAGGAGGGGTCAGGTACTCGTGAAGTTATTTTACAATATCTTATTGACGAAGGCATTAATCCTCTCGATATGAACATCTGTCTTGAGCTAGGCAGTCCAGAAGCTTTAAAAGGCGCGGTGGAAGCAGGGATGGGCATCTCAATCATCTCTCGTTCTACAATTGCTAAAGAGTTGAAGCTCAACACTCTGGTGGCTTTGCAGCTAGATCCGCCGCTGAGCAGGCCATTTTCGTTTGTACGTCAGCGACAGAAGTTTCGAGTGACGGTAATGGAAGAGCTACTGGAGTTCGCCCATGCCTATTGCAATAGAAAGTAGCTCTTTAAGGCAATATTTAGATACGATGGATAGTCAGTTAGCGGTTGGTCAGTTAGAAATACTAGGCAGTTTAATGTTGCAGCTAAATGGTGAGAAGCAACAAAATATTATCGACTATGCGAGTTTTTTGGTACATCAATCGGAAACCCAGCAAACTGCTGTCATCGATGCTCTGCCTAGTTTGATCGATCGACCATCGAAGGAAACGGTGTTAGAGGCTATTGATCGATTGAAACGATCATACTTTATGCTAGATACAGATGATTTGTTAAATGATGTGGCAGCATTAATGGGCAAGCATATCTTGCAAGGATTGGAAGCTACGATGGTTATCGATGAGCTGCAATTGTGTTTTCAATTTTATTATAGAAAAACTATAGATAATGATTAGCGTACTTAAACAGTGGTACCTCCGCTATTTTACCGACCCCCAGACAGTGATATTTGCATTTATACTCATTTTTGGGAGCTTGCTCATCCTTGTTATGAACGCACATTTGATGCCGATTTTGATCGGTATTATTATTGCTTACCTGTTCGAAGGATTAGTTTCTCAGTTAGACCGAGTTAATCTAAATCGAACCGTGGCGGCAAGTTTCGTTACCTTGATTATTCTTGGTGCGATCGTATTAACGTTATTCGTATTATTGCCACTTTTATCTCGACAAGTGAGTGATTTAATTCGAGAAATGCCTAATATGTTTAGTCAAGGGCAACACTTATTGTCGGGATTGCCCGAAAAATACCCAGATTACCTCACGGTTCAGCAAGTCGAAGAAATATTTTCCTTTATTCGAACCGAACTCAATGCACTTGGACAGCGTGTTGTGAGTGTGTCGTATGACTCTGTTGTGAGTATCATTACTTTTTTAGTTTATTTAATTTTGATGCCTTTGATGGTGTTTTTCTTCCTTAAGGATAAACATTTGATATTGGCCTGGTTGGGTCATTTCTTACCAGAAGAGCGCACACTGGTGCACCGGGTATGGGCAGATTTAGATATTAAAATTGCGAGTTATATTCGCGGCAAGTTTATTGAAATAATAGTTGTTTGGCTTGCAACTTACATTGGCTTTGCATTTATGGGTCTTAATTATGCGATGCTACTCAGTTTGTTGGTCGGCCTGTCGGTTATCGTGCCCTACGTCGGCGCTACTGTGGTCACTATCCCAGTGGCATTGATCGCATTCTTTCAATGGGGTAGCGGTTCTGAATTTGGATATTTAATGGCTATCTACGCCGTCATACAGATCTTGGACGGTAATCTATTGGTACCATTACTATTCTCAGAAGTTGTAAATCTACATCCAGTTGCGATCATTGTGGCAGTGGTGTTTTTTGGCAGTTTATGGGGAGTTTGGGGCGTGTTCTTTGCAATCCCACTAGCGACGTTGATTCAGGCAATTTTAAAAGCCTGGCCAACCCAGGAAATTATGGCTGAGTAAATATTCGATTCTTAATTATTCTCGAGCAATAAAATTACTACCAGAATACTAGCGATACTCAGGCCCACTTGAGGATTGATGCTTGTACATTGACCTCAGTCTTTATAGTATGCTCGGCTGATAATTTTTAGGCCGTGTGTGTTAGGTGTGATTATCACGACTGGTTAGGAGTAGCTCGACATTGGTGGGCAGACACTCGAGCTAGATATTAATATAAAATTAGACCAAAGTGTGAATCAAAGAGATTTTTGCTAGTCCATAACTCCTTGCGTAAATAATTAGACGAATAGAGTTTAAAGTGGCCGGCAAATAATAAATTTACAATCACGGTTTGACTAAATAGGTTCACCAATTCTGTTTGAACTGTGCGCGACCTGAATTCCAGATACTTTTAAAACAAGCTTTACTGTGAGTAATGCATTATGAAATTCTTTTTAATGGCAATCCTATCGACCATTGTTGCTTTGGTGATAGTCGGTTGTGGTACGACACAAGATTTACGTTATCTTGATAGTCGAGCGGCCGAGCAATTAGAGATTCCACCTGATTTAACTGTTACAAATCAAGGCAATGAAATCGTTTTGCCATCTAACTTTTCGAGTGATACTGACGATTCAAAACCACTAACAAGTCTGCCTGTTTTACTGAAAGTTGATTCTCTTCAGCTAGAGGGGCAAGCCGATTTTCATTGGCTTTCCGTTGATTATCCGGTGGATGATCTTTTTCAGGCGGTTAAAAACTTTTGGTCATCTGAAGGTTTTTTAGTCGAAATGGATGAGCCAGCTATTGGTGTGTTACAGACGGCATGGGTTTATAAGGAAGAAGGGGAAGATAAGTCAGATACTAATTTCCTGGCGAGACTCTTTTTCTCTGATAATTTGTCGGCCACCCAAAATCAATTTAGAACGCGAATTGAACGTGATACGGAAACTGGTAAAAATCGCATTTATATTGCACATCGAGGGACTTCTTACAAACATGTCTTACAGACAAGGCAGAGCGAAAATGAAGAACAAAATAACTGGGAACTGATTCCGCCAAATAGCGAATTTGAAGTCGAAATGTTATCTCGCCTGATGCTTTATCTTGGGGTGCAACAAGCCGAAATTGATCAGCAGTTAGATCGTGCAAAGTTTTTTGCTCCGATCACTTCAATCCATGCCGATTATGCACAGAATGAAACTTACCTACTGGTGAAAGATATTTACTCTAAAACTTTTTACCGAACTTTGCATCAGCTTGATCGTATGGGGATAGAGGTGGTTAGCTCGAATATCGATGGTGGAATTAGAATTAGAGGTGTGATTAGAGTGAAAACAAATGTAGAGGAAGAAATAACCGAAGGTGGTTTCTTTTCATTCGGTAGTGAAACTAAAGTGGTAAAAAGACAGGTGATACTAGTACTGACCAAGGAGTCGCATAACGTCACCAGGATTAGTATGATAACGCCTGATGGCGAAATTGAAGATTCCAGCGCAGGTGTTGAACTTATAACGCTACTTCAGCAGTTTTTGAAATAAGGTGAAAATTGCATCGCTAGGTAGCGGTAGTAAAGGTAACGCTACCATCGTCAGTAGTGAGGGTACCAATATACTGATTGACTGCGGATTTTCTCTGCGCCAATTCGAGAAACGACTTTCTTTGCTGAATATGCCACCTGAGGATATTGACGCCATACTCATTACCCATGAGCATTCAGATCATTGTGGCGGTGTGGTTCGCATCGCCAAAAAATTTGATATTCCAGTATGGACAACCTTTGGCACTGGCAGGTCGGTATTTGAAAGTAGCGCTGACTTTAATAAATTGTCTGGCGGCAAATCATTTACTATCGGCAGTTTTGATGTGTTGCCCGTGACGGTGCCGCATGATGCTGGTGAACCCGTGCAGTTTGTTTTTTGTGACAACGCCAGTGGTGAGAAATTTGGTATATTGACGGATGTGGGTCATATTACCCGTCATATCATTGATGCCTATGAAAACCTGGACGGACTTCTGTTGGAATTCAACTATGATCAAGAAATGCTCCAAAATGGACCCTATCCCTATACCTTAAAGCAACGCGTATCGGGTGAGCTAGGGCATCTATCAAATGATCAATCAATAGGCTTATTGAAAGCAATAAATACAGCTCAATTAAGGTGCTTAATAGCAGCGCATATTTCTGAAAAAAATAATTCTCCTGCCATTGTTGAAAATCATTTAGACTCGCTAGAGCAGATACCTCAGCCCATATTGGCGAGTCAGGACGCAGGTTTTGACTGGATTAATATCTAGCTGGTTCGGCTAATTTGACCTTTAACACTGATGACTCCGATCGGCTATCTATGAATGCTCATTGGGTGTCATAGCAATAGCAATGATCTTGCTTACCATAAAGAAATTCAGGCAGAATTTAATACTCATTAGCTGTATTTTCGGGCTTTAGGTGTTGTTTATACTGTTTCTATTCGGGGTTACGACTCTCCCTTCTTCAAACCTAAAATCTTGGGCCGGCTTACCGCTGACAAAGATATTGCTGATATTGAAGTGAGTACTTTTGATGTTAAGCAGTATGAGGTCAAAGTGACTTTTGATTCAGTTCAATCTAACTGTTTCATTATTAACGAAAACGAATGGCAAGTCGACGACAGAATAATCAAATGGAAAGGCTGGACTAACTTATTAGGGTTGGGTAGCTTTTTTCAGTTAGATTGCTTGAGTGGGCCCATCAGCCTAGCTGTGTGCTAGAGCCTCCTTTGCACAAAGTGTTTTATGCGTATGTAGAATTTGGCTCGGTATAAATTCTCTATCACTCAGGCCGGATTAATTTCCTGACCATCAAAAAAAATCGCTAGCCAGGCTCTTGAAGCCTGGTAGCAATCAATTTTAGAGAGACCGAAATCTATTCTTAAAGATCCTTGTCATGTTCTATGAGCGCATAGGCAGAGTGATTATGTATCGATTCAAAATTTTCAGATTCGAGAATATACTGGCGAATACGATCATCCTCATTTAGTTTACCCGCGATATCACGCACTATATCTTCTACAAATTTTGGGTTGTCGTAGGCACGCTCGGTGACGTACTTTTCATCAGGACGTTTAAGCAGTCCGTATAGTTCGCAAGACGCTTGCTTTTCAACTATATCAATAATTTCTTCGATCCAAACAAAGCCGTTAGTTTTAGCGTTGACGGTGACGTGTGATCGCTGATTGTGAGCGCCATAGTCTGAGATTGATTTTGAACAAGGGCAAAGGCTTGTCACCGGCACTAGAACTTTTGTTCGGGTGTGTGTAACACCCTTATCTATTTCACCAATGAGTGTTACATCATAATCAAGTAAGGATTGAACTCCCGAAATAGGCGCCTTTTTATTGACGAAATAAGGGAAGCGCATTTCGATATAACCGGAGTCCGCTTCTAATAATTCGGCCATTTCGGTCAACATGTCACGGAACGAGGCGACAGTGATTTCTTTCTCATGGTCATTAAGGATTTTAACAAATCGCGACATATGTGTGCCCTTAAACTGCTGGGGCAAGAATACAAACATATTGAAGTTGGCTATTGTGTGTTGCACACCATCTGACCGGTCTTTTACGATCACGGGATGTCTAATATCTTTTATGCCAACCTTATTAATGGCAAGTTGGCGGGTGTCTGCCGAACCTTGTACATCGGGTATGGCGGTCGCCGAGGTGTCTGAAGTGCTCATAGTAGTACCTATGCTATCGCTGAATAATATGGAGATGGCTTTCAAAAATAAATCGAATACTCAAAATACTTAAGTTGCTTGAGTAAACGGACATAATAATAGCTGACTGAAATGGTAGGTAATTATACTGAGGCGACTTATTTAGGCAATCAATCATCTTTTTATTTTGCCTATAGGCAGGATAAAAGTTAATTTTTTGCTCATTTTTACAAATGGGCACTAGCGTCGTGGTAACACAAGCCGGCTCAAACGGACGATTCACCTGTCACTGCACTGGTTAGGCGCGGCTTTTTCTAGCTCTAAGTCTATTAGAGCAGGGCCTTAAGTAGAGAGATTAAACAGGCGTTACATCTTCAGCCTGCGGGCCTTTTGCACCGTCCGTTACTTTCATCGTAACGCTTTGACCTTCTTGTAATGTTTTATGGCCATCAGATTGAATGACACTGAAATGAACAAAAACATCTTTTCCACCTTCTTGTGAAATAAAACCATACCCTTTGGCGTCGTTAAACCACTTGACTGTACCATTTACTAAATCAGACATATCAATACTCTTCACTTTTTTGAAAATTATGATTAATGAACCCTAGTCAAGTTTATTATGAACTTAACTAAAAAACATTGTATGTGAAACCGCAAAAAACCGCCATCTTTAACGCTTCATGACGATTTTGGTGCTTTAAGGCAAGCTGACAGGTCAGATTTATCACAAAATAAAGTTTTTTATTGAATTGAGGATGCCTAATTTATCTAGGCCGTACTCTTCAAATACCTGTTCACGGGTACCGTGAGAGGGAAAGGTATCTGATAAACCAAGGCGTAAACAAGACGTACTGAGTCGATTTTCATTGAGCACTTCAAGTACAGCGCTCCCAGCCCCACCTGCGATCGCACTGTCTTCTATCGTTACTAAGTGAGAGTGAGTGGATGCCATTTCGATAATGATTGATTCATCAATGGGTTTAATAAAACGCATGTTGATGACACTGCAATCAAGCTCTTCAGCAACTTCGAGGGCTACATTGAGCAATGTTCCAAATACTAATAATGCAGTATTTGATCCTTTCCGAACCTGAATAGCCTTACCCAGTTCGATGCAGTTAACGGTATCTATTTTTTCTGGCTTAGCCGTGCTGTCACGAGGATAACGGACCAACGCTGGCCCAGGGTATTGATAAGCGGTGTTGAGTAATTCAAACATGTCTTGCCCATTCGCAGGCGCCATTATGATCATGTCGGGAATACAGCGACAAAAATTAGTGTCAAAACTGCCAGTATGAGTCGCGCCATCAGCGCCCACGATACCCGCTCGGTCGACAGCGAAGGTAATGTCAAGGTTCTGTATTGCTACATCATGAATGAGCTGATCATAGGCTCTTTGCAGGAAGGTTGAATAAATGGCAACGACCGGTTTTAACCCATCTATAGCCATTCCAGCAGCTACCGTAACGGCGTGCTGCTCGGCAATACCAACATCGTGATATCGCTCTGGAATCTTCTGTGAAAACTCGACCAGGCCTGAGCCTTCTCGCATGGCCGGTGTAACCGCATGTAATAGATTGTTTTCACTGCCTTTTTTAACGATCCAGTCTGAAAATACCTTAGTGTATCCCTGCATTCCTGGTTTGCTGGATGACTTAATCAACCCTGTTGCGGGGTCGAAAGCACCGACGCCATGAAATGTACAAGGGTCAGCTTCAGCTGGCTCATAGCCTTTGCCCTTTTTGGTGACTATATGCAATATTCGTGGGCCAGGAATGTTTTGCAGGTTTTTAATTAGGCGTATAACTTCAGGCAGGTTATGACCATCAATTGGGCCAAAATATGAAAATCCAAGTTCTTCAAATAATGTGCCTGGCACTATCATACCCTTGACGTGTTCTTCGGCGCGGCGCGCAAGCTCCCATGCTGACGGAATTTGTTGCAGCATTTTTTTGCTGCCAGCGCGCATATTGGAATAGATTTTCCCCGACCAGATACGCGACAGATATTTTGACATAGCACCAACATTGGGTGATATCGACATTTCGTTATCGTTTAGAATCACGAGCAAGTCAGTATCGATAGCACCGGCATGATTAAGTGCTTCATAAGCCATGCCGGCAGTCATGCCACCGTCACCAATAATAGCAACCGCTTTACGGTCTTTGTCTTGCGCTGCTGCTGCAATGGCCATACCTAAAGCGGCACTAATTGAGGTGCTAGAGTGGCCAGCACCAAAGTGATCATGCTCTGATTCTGTTATTTTTGGAAAGCCTGACAAGCCACCTTTTTGGCGAAGTCCTGACATTTGATCACGACGGCCTGTGAGTATCTTGTGCGGGTAGCATTGGTGCCCAACGTCCCAAACTAATCGGTCATTGGGTGTGTCAAATAGATAGTGCAGGGCGATAGTGATTTCAATCGACCCCAAACCAGAAGCCAGATGTCCACCCGTCTTCGATAGACTTTCAATGATGAAAGCCCGTAACTCTTCGGCAAGTTCGGGTAGTTGCTCTTCGTCAAGTAAACGTAAGTCAGAGGGAGACTCGATTTGACTCAGAATGGGAAAGTTATTAGTTGTCATTAGATCTAATGGGTGCGCTCAACAAACCAGGCAGAAATATACCTTAAAATATCAGCTTCCTCACCAAATATCGACAAAGCATTGATTGCATTTTGATGCAGGTCTTGCGCTTTCTCACGCGAGGCGTCGAGACCAATGATAGATGGAAAGGTCGGTTTGTTACGTTCTATGTCTGATCCTTGCGGTTTACCGAGGGTTTGGGTATCGCCGACAACATCTAGTATGTCGTCCTGAATTTGAAAAGATAAGCCAATGCTCTTGGCGTAGGTATCGAGCGCATCGAAATTTTCAGTTGATAGATCCGGTGAACTGAGCGCGGCGAGCTGAATGCAGGTTCTGATTAACGCACCCGTTTTATGAATGTGCATGGTTTCTAATTCGACGATGTTAAGCGTGCGCCCGACAGCCGCTAAATCAATTGCCTGGCCCCCAGCCATTCCGCGAGAACCTGAAAATAAAGATAACTTTTCAATCATTTTGAGCCGTGAGCGGCTATCACCGGTCATAGTTTGATCATGACTTAACACATAGAAAGCCAGTGCCTGTAGCGCATCGCCTGCCAATATTGCCGTTGCTTCATCGAACGCGCAGTGGCAGGTCGGTCGACCACGTCGCAAATCGTCGTCATCCATCGCCGGTAAGTCGTCATGAATAAGAGAGTAAGCGTGAATAATTTCGAGGGCAGCCGCTATGCCATCAACCAGTGACAGGTCTAATCCTAACGTTGAGGCGGTCGCGTAAACAAGCACGGGGCGAACTCTCTTGCCCGGTGCCAAAACTGAATAGCGCATCGCTTTATGAAGTTCTATTGGATTAATTGATTCGGGTGGCAACCAATGATCGAGTGTTTGATTGACTCGGTTTTGGTGACTCAGAACAAGTGCTTCAAAACTTTGAGCGTCAATCCTCATCATGGTCATCGAACGATAGCGTTTGTTGCAAACCATTTTTTTCGATCAGTTTTTCTACTCTTATCTTTGCATTAGATAATGTGTCCTGGCAGTTTTTGGCAAGCTTGATGCCTTTCTCAAATTGATCGAGTGACTCTTCAAGACCCAATTCACCCCCTTCCATCTGATTTACAATTTGTTCTAGTTGAGTCAAAGACTTTTCAAAGTCTTTCAGTTTATCCGTTGTTTTTGGCATGCCAATAAGCTCAGGTTTGGGATGATTGCGATGGGTTATTATAATGCATCCAGTGTGTCAGCCAAATGGTTGACGGGAATCAATTTCATATTTTTTATAGAATTACGTTTAGGCATGTTTGCTTTGGGAATAATTGCTGTCTCAAATCCATGTTTGCCTGCTTCACGCAATCGCTCTTCACCATTGGGTACTGGCCTGATTTCCCCCGATAGGCCGACTTCACCAAATACTAGTAGACGGTTGCTAACTGCGCGGTCGCGATAGCTCGATAATATGGCGAGGATGACGGCCAGGTCAGCGCCTGTTTCAGCAATACGTACGCCACCAACGGCATTGATAAAAACATCCTGATCATACAGTGGAATGCCACCGTGGCGCTGTAAAATAGCGAGTAACATGGCTAGTCGATTAGCCTCCAGTCCTACGCTAATACGGCGAGGATGACCCGAATGGCTCTCGGTGACCAATGCCTGTATTTCTACTAAAATAGGGCGAGTGCCTTCACGAGACACCATGATAATACTGCCTGAGACTGGTTTGTCGTGTTGCGATAAAAATATTGCGGAGGGATTGTTGACCTGCTTAATACCTTCGTCAGTCATTGCGAAAATACCAATTTCATTAACTGCGCCGAAACGATTTTTGACGGCACGAATGACACGGTATCGAGTTGAGCTGTCCCCTTCGAAGTAGAGTACGGTATCGACCATGTGCTCGAGTACTCGTGGTCCAGCCAATTGTCCTTCTTTAGTGACATGGCCAACCAGGAAAATAGCGATATTACTTTGCTTGGCAAGACGAACCAGTATAGCGGTGCTTTCCCGTATCTGGCTGACCGAGCCGGCTGCTGATTGCAGGCTATTGGTATAAATGGTCTGGATTGAATCAATGACCATCACAACCGGCTTATTGATCGCTGTTTGTGCAATGATTTCTTCAACGCAGGTAGAGCTTAATAGTTTTAAATGTTCATTTGGCAACCCAAGGCGTTGGGCGCGCATGCTCACTTGCTGGGGAGACTCTTCACCAGTAACGTAAAGTGCATTTTGATTCACGCTAATTTTGGCCAGGCATTGCAGCAATATAGTCGACTTACCAATGCCGGGGTCACCGCCTAGTAAAATAACTGACCCTCGTACCAGGCCGCCGCCTAATACGCGGTCAAGTTCTGAAATTTCGCTACTAAAACGAGGTGTATCGGTGACGGGTACTTCGCTGAGTAAAATGGCATTGCTGGTAGTCGCCTTGCCATGCCAGTTGGTATTCGATTGGCTTACACCGGCGATAGTAGGTAATTCTTCGACACTGTTCCAGCTTTTACAGTCAGGGCATTGACCTTGCCATTTTGGCAAAGTGCAGGCGCATTCACGGCATTGATACTGTGTTTGATTCTTAGACATTAAAGCTGCTCATTATAGTTAGCCATTGAGAGGCAGCTCAGTTTGAATTTGACGAATCTGGGTGATTTGATCAGTCGACAACCGCACTGTTTTTACCATATTGTTTTTGACTTGCATTATTTCGATAGGGTAATCGTTAATTTTTAGGCTGGTGCCTGCTTCGGGGATAAATTCCATATGCTCCAGAATCAAACCGTTAATTGTTTTCGGGCCCTGAATTGGAAGATCGATCTCGAGGTTTCTATTGATTACTCTGACATGGGTAGAGCCATCGACTAGATAGGTACCGTCCGAATCCTCGTAAAAGTCTTGATGCAGTGCCGTTGGGTCAGTGGTGAACTCTCCGACGATTTCTTCCAGGATATCTTCGATGGTCACCAAGCCTTGAATATCACCATACTCATCTACTACAAAGCCCATGCGACGTTTATTTTTGCGGAAATTGATGAGCTGTGTTGTCAATGGAGTGCCCTCCGGTATGAAATAGCTTTGACGGGTCAGTTTTGCTAGTGTCTCAGGGCTGAATTCGTTGTTCATTAGCAATGGCAAAATTTTACGTAACTGGGTTATACCAAGTAAATTGTCGATATTGCCTGAATAAATCGGAATTCTAGTGTGAGAAAGCTTTGTGATTTGTTTGAGCGTGTCGTTCCAGCTGTCTTCAAGATCAATTCCGATAATATCATTACGCGGTACCATAATGTCATTAACACTGACTCGTTCCAGGTCGAGAATACTAATCAGCATGTCACGATGAGAATCGGGAATTAAACCGCTGGTTTCGTTGACAGCGACCCGCAGTTCATCTGCTGTTAGAGCGTCATTTCCAGTGGTCTTATTCGACACTTGAAATAACACTAATATCATTTTTGCTAGCCAGTTAATGACTGTCACTAGTGGCAGTAATAGTTTTAGCAGTGGTTTGTACACATAAGCTGCTGGAAAGGCGATTGATTCTGGCTTATTGGCAGCGAGAGTCTTTGGTGTTACCTCTGCAAAAATCAATAAAATAATGGTTAACGCACCGGTCGCGATAGCAATACCCGCATCACCAAACATCAGGTATCCAATATAGGTTGCGAGCTGTGTAATTATAATATTTATGAAGTTATTGCCGAGCAGTATTAAACTGATTAGCCGGTTAGGTTCGGCCAGTAGTTCGGCTGCGCGTTTCGCGCCACCGTGGTTCTTATCGGCCAGGTGTTTGAGCCGATAACGATTCAAGCTCATCAGGCCTGTCTCAGAACCAGAGAAAAAAGCCGACAATAGAATCAGCAGCGCTAATATTAGAAATAGCATGTAAAGAGGGATTTCGTTCAAGGCATGTGCCGATATTTAGTTAGTTTATGTAAGTAGGGTTGATTGAAATAGATTGATTATGAGCTTTTAGTTGACGTTAGCTAATGATCTGTAAGCAGTTAAATAATAAATTCGTAGACAAGCTTAGTGCCGAAAAAACCGATCAATAACAATGCAAATGCCGATAAAGTCCATCTGACGGCGGTTTGACCACGCCAACCGAACTGAAACCGACCAAATAGCAATGTGCCAAGAATTAACCAGGCGACAAGCGATAATATTGTTTTATGGGCTTGATTCAGAGCAAAAATATCGTCTAGAAAGAAGAAGCCTGTCATAAGTGAGCCGCTGAGGAAGGCAAATCCAAAGCCAAGAAACTGAAACAATAATGTTTCCATATCATATATAGGTGGAAGGTATCGAATAAACCCACCTGGGTTATGAAATCGAATGGCATGATCCTGGTAGGATAATAATAGGGCTTGCACTGAGCCCAACATAATAAGGCTATAGGCAATAACGGATATCATAATATGACTTTGTATCATGCCATTGCTGACTAAGATTAACTCCTCTTGTGTAGTGGGGATCATGCTCGACACTAAACTCGCCAAACCAGCCATCGGGAACATGAAAATTCCCAAAGTCTCAATATGGCGAAAGATACAGCTTATTATTATTTGAATAGATATAAGCCAGGTGATTAGCGAAAAAGCAGTGAAGAAGTCAAGATAAAGACCATCGGTGTGTCCAATCAACTGATAAAGCGCAGCTGAATGCAATGCTAACCCGATAAGCGCAGGTGTAAGCGAGAGCCAGCGCTGTCGAGTTGCTCTATTTGATGAATGCTTAAGTTGACTGAAAATTAAAAACGCAGACAAACAATATAAAGCTATGCTTAAAGCGCTTACTATGGTGGAGGACATCATCATTAATCTATGGTCTAGATGTCGGATTGTAACCGATATTTTTATAAGCCGCACTACTCATGGATGTCTTAAAATATACAATGGTTTTGGAGTTTATTAGTGAGTTGTATGTGATGGCCATCACGTTATGATACAAAGAGTAGTTAATTTAACTAAACCTTGTTATAGGCTAGATATAAGAGCGTGGATTTTTGGTTATTGTATAAAATAGATCCAGATATTTCCTCAGGAGTTACTATATTAACAATTCAGTACTGACAGATTCTGTTGAGGGAAATGCAACTGGTGATGGATAAACAGCTAGAATTAAAGATGATGCAAATAAAAATACTGGGCTGGGCTGGTGGTATCGGAGCAAACCTGAGAACCACCTCATTCTTAATTGACGATGACATGCTAATTGACGCAGGTACTGGTCTGGGTGATATGCCATTGAACGATATGACTGGCATTCGCCATATTTTCCTGACTCATTCGCACATGGATCATATCGTTGGTCTGCCGCTATTGGCCGATAGCATGTTTGGTGTGCACGACGAACCGGTTGTTGTCCATGCGTTGGAGAAAACTATCAAGGCAATAAAGGCGCATATTTTTAACTGGGTCATCTGGCCTGACTTTTCGGAGCTGCCTTCAAAAGAAAAGCCATCCATTCGATTTGAAGTTATGACGCCGGGTGAAAAAGTGACAATCCGATCCAGGGAAATCGAAATGATAGCTGTCAATCATACCGTACCCGGTGTGGGGTATTGTGTATCGACAGCGAGATCAACCGTCGCGTTCAGTGGTGATACAACAACCAATGACTCTTTGTGGGATGCGCTAAATCAGTATGACAATATCGATATGTTGTTTGTCGAATCGGCCTTTGCAAATCACGATCTGGAAATTAGCAAAATATCGAAGCACTACTGCCCTCAGCTACTAGGAGAAGATATTCTCAAGTTGAAACATCGCCCTGATATTTGGCTTACTCACTTTAAGCCAGGTGAAGAAGACTTGATATTCAAGGAATGTCAGCAGGCATTGCCAGATTTTAATGTCAGTCAGCTCAGTGGCGGAGAAGTTTTTAAGCTTTAACATCCGGTTGGTTTTTCAATACACCCTAACCTACTGGTTTATTCTGTCGCCCACGCTGCTATAATCAGTCGCCTTTAATGATCCGGTTACTGATCCAGTTACCTGATCCAATCACAATTTGCCGCCGCAATTGAGCCAATGTTATGTTTGAAAATTTAACAGACCGACTATCCGTCACCCTTAAAAACCTTCGTGGACAGGGTCGATTGAGCGAAGAAAATATTAAGGACAGCTTACGGGAAGTCCGCCAAGCGCTGTTAGAGGCAGACGTCGCCCTGCCTGTCGTAAGAGACTTTATTGAAGGTGTAAAAGAAAAAGCACTTGGCCAGACAGTTATTGGTAGTGTTTCTCCTGGGCAGGCTCTCATTAAGGTCGTTAATGATGAGCTGGTCGCCATCATGGGGCACCAACATGACGCCATTAATCTCGATATAAAGCCCCCCGTCGTCATCTTGATGGCTGGTCTACAAGGCGCGGGTAAAACGACTACAGTTGCCAAGCTTGCTAGACGATTGATCGAAGTAGATAAAAAAACAGTGATGGTTGCGAGTGCGGATATCTATCGGCCTGCGGCGATCGCTCAGTTGCAAACATTGGCTGGTGAAGTCAGTGCTATCTTTCACCCAAGTGATATCAGCCAAAGCCCCGTCAATATTGCGCGCCAGGCATTGGACTCAGCAAAGAAAAGTAATGCAGATGTACTAATTGTCGATACCGCTGGCCGATTAAGTATCGATGAGCAGATGATGGATGAAATTAAGTCCATTCATAGCGCGCTAGAACCAACAGAAACGTTGTTTGTGGTTGATAGTATGACGGGTCAGGACGCCGCTAATACGGCAAAGGTTTTTGGCGAAGCATTACCATTAACTGGCGTAGTGCTGACCAAGACAGATGGTGACGCCAGAGGAGGTGCTGCATTATCAGTTCGTCAAATCACTGGGAAGCCCATCAAATACATTGGCTCGGGTGAGAAAACGGATGCATTAGAGGCGTTTCATCCAGATCGAATGGCGTCAAGAATTCTGGGTATGGGTGATATTCTGTCGCTGGTTGAGCAAGCGCATGAAAAAGTTGACCTGGATAAGGCGAAGAAGTTAGCCAAAAAGGTAAAAAAAGGTAAGGGTTTCGATCTGGACGACTTACGAGACCAATTCGTTCAAATGGATAAAATGGGTGGTATTGGCAGTATGATGGATAAATTGCCAGGTATGGGAGCCGGTGTATCGCAGGCAATGCAAAACCCCGCGCATACAAAACAAATGAAACGCATGGTCGCCATAATCGATTCTATGACACCACAAGAACGACGAAAGCCTGAAGTGATCAACGGTTCTCGAAAAAGGCGAGTGGCAGTTGGCTCTGGCACGCAGATACAAGATGTGAATCGATTGCTCAAGCAGCACAAACAAATGCAAAAAATGATGAAGAAAATGAGCAGTAAAGGTGGTATGGCAAACATGATGCGAGGCCTAAAGGGGAATTTGCCGCCAGGAATGCAATTTTAGTACCCAATACCCATTAAAAAGAACGTTTCAGCTCTTCACAGTCCAATATTTTTAGGTACAATACGCGGTCTTCTGACTTAGTGTCAGAGGCATACTGTTGTTTGATGATATTTTTATCCAGTAAGTAAAAGGTTTTTTTATGGTTTCAATTCGTTTGGCTCGTGGCGGCTCAAAAAGGCGTCCTTTCTATCATGTTGTAGTTAGTGATAGCCGTAGTCCTAGAGATGGTCGTTATATCGAGCGTTTAGGCTTTTTTAATCCACAAGCACGTGGACAGGAAGAAGCTTTGCGTTTAGATAGTGAACGCATCGATTACTGGGTTTCGCAAGGCGCACAACCTAGTGATCGAGTATCTAGCTTGATTAAAGAATCCCTTAAAGCGGCGTAAAGTCGTTATAGTCGAATATGCCTCCTGCCCGACAAGAATGTGATGAAGCAGTTTGTGTTGGACACATACTCGGTGCCCAAGGTATCAAAGGTGAAGTCAGAGTGTTTTCGAATACTGACCCTCGTGAAAATATCGTTGCTTATAGTCCTTGGCAAGTAGAAATTGATGGTCAGCTAGAGACACTTGAGGTCAATGGTCGACTTCAGGGGAAAAACGTCATTGCTAATTTGAGTGGCGTTGATGACAGGAATCAGGCTACAGCGTTATCTGGCAGCAAAATATATATATTGCCCGATCAATTGCCCGCGTTGGAGAGTGAAGAATATTACTGGTCTGATTTGATTGGTATGGAAGTCAGCTCAATGCAGGCTGAAGCTTTAGGGATCGTTGATTCAATGATGGAAACTGGTGCTAGTGACGTTATGGTTGTAAAGGGTGATAGAGAGCGATTGATCCCTTTTGTCATGAAGGATATTGTTCAGGAGATAGATTTAGCCAAAAAGCAAATGATAGTCGACTGGCAAGCCGATTATTAATAGATCTTATGATAAAAAGGCTAATTGATTAAGGTGCGTATCGACGTCATCACATTGTTCCCAGAGATGGTTGAGCAGGTGGTTAATTATGGCGTAATAGGGCGAGCAGCAGATCAAAATTTACTTGATCTACAGTGCTGGAACCCTAGAGATTACACTGTAGATAAACATCGCACAGTGGACGACCGCCCTTATGGTGGTGGACCTGGCATGTTAATGAAAGTGCAGCCGCTGGAAGAGACGATCCAGGCGGTACGAGAAAAGAGCCCAAAGGCTCAGTTGGTTTATTTGAGTCCGCAGGGAAAACCTGTTGACCAAGACATGCTTGCAAAACAGGTCGATGCACAATCGGTTATTTTTTTATGCGGTCGATATGAAGGCATAGATGAACGCTTGATTCAACGGGAAGTGGATCAGGAATGGTCGATAGGTGACTATGTCATCAGTGGTGGTGAATTAGCCGCAATGGTCTGTATAGATGCAATGACTCGATTGATTCCAGGTGCACTGGGGCATGAAAAATCGGCGCAGCAAGATTCGTTTAGTGATGGTTTGCTTGATTATCCTCACTACACAAGGCCAGAAGAATATAAAGGAATGAAAGTTCCTGAAGTATTGATGAATGGAAATCATCGACACATTGAGGATTGGCGTGAGCGTCAATCACTAGGCAGGACATGGCAAAGAAGGCCTGATCTACTCGAACACAAGGTTCTGGATGATCGCCAAATAGCCCTGTTAAACGATTTTAAAGACGAGTTCAAGTGAGCTAGTCAGCAGCCATAACAGGCTGTTAATGATAGACATATCTAGAGGAAGCACCATGAGTAACATAATTGCACAACTGGACTCTGAGCAACTAAGGTCAGATATCCCTGATTTTGCGCCAGGCGACACCGTCATCGTGCAGGTAAAAATTAAAGAAGGCGAACGTGAGCGTTTACAGGCATACGAAGGTGTCGTTATTGCAATGCGCAGTCGTGGAATCAACTCTGCGTTTACCGTTCGTAAAATTTCACACGGCGAAGGTGTTGAGCGAGTTTTCCAAACTCACAGCCCGATGATCGCTGAAATTAAAGTAAAGCGTCGTGGAAAAGTCCGTCGTGCTAAGTTGTATTATCTACGTGGTTTGACTGGTAAGGCTGCTCGTATCAAAGAAAAACTATAACATCGGGTTTCTTGAATCCGATTTTATATGGAAAGGCGCGCATGCTTTTAGCATCGCGCCTTTTTTATGTTCAGGATGAACGGTATGTCATGGGCGCATGGATGCGCAGGAGTGACGATGTTCAGGATGAATGGGCCGTTTTTATGCTCCTGCAAAAACGGCACTTCCGCCATCCATGGTGGTCGTATGTCACGGATGCGTAGGTGTGGCAATGCTCAGGACCTACCGTTACGTACAAGTGATTATGCGCATGTTTAGATCAATTGCACTTATTCTTGCACTACTGTTTTGTTGCATCAGCACCAGTTGGGCAAATGAACGTCTGGAATTATTAAAAAGTATTTCCTCATCCGGTGCTCCCACACTAACATTGAAGATGCTCGATCAGACTCAACCCAAGGTTGATGTTGATCTTTACGAATGGATTCTGTGGGAACAGGAGCGATACGCCATATTAAGCAAATGGCAACAATGGGGCGAGCTCATAATCAGAATCGAACGCTTACCAGATGATTTACCCATCCAATTTAAAAACCAGGCCACCACGCATCGAATAAAAGCCTATTTGGAACTCGATCAAACGGTAACTGCGCGCAAAATACTGCGACAACAGCTATGGCAACCTACCTCAGATTCTAATGTCGACGAACAGACCTGGCGACGTCAGATCATTATTAGTTACATTAAAGATAATCGACTAGCAGATGCTCAGGTGGCATTGCTGCGGTTTGACCAGGACTTCAAAGTAGGTACCCCTGACTGGCTAATATTACGGGCCTCGGTTCTTATCCAGGCCGAACGTTATGAAACAGCAATGCAGCTGTTGAAAGGGCTGGATAGCTGGCAGGCAAAAACCACCTATCGATTAGCCCAGCTGAAAGCTGAACAAATAACAGCTAAAGAATTAAGGCAGTTGATTGCCACTAAAATGAAACATCCTGGCACTAGTGATGACGAGTCAACGACACTAGCGGCGCTGGGATATTTCGCGGCAGAACAATTGTCATTGGTTGATCGAGTGGTCGCCCTCGAAGGTTTATTCCAAACCGGGCATGGTTCATCGTTAGAGCTGTTTAAGCTATCCCCCGACTATTTATGGGATGCCTATATTGAATATGCACAGCTAGTAGGCAACCGAGCAGAGCTATTAAATGGCGACGACGCAAAGTGGTTAGAGCTAGCTGACAATGCGGTTAAGGTAACGCCCATTAAGTCTCGATCATTGTTCGCAACTTTGATTGTCAATAGCTCAGATGCAACATTGATTCGAAAGGCTGCGGAAGGTTATCTTAATAGCTTTGGTGAACTAGCCGAAACAAAACAAAACTTACTCGATCAACTTTTTAACCAAAGTAAAACCTTTGCCAATGCCGGAAAAATTCCACCTAATATTAGATATCAACTAGTTGACCTGGCATTAAAGAAAGCAGATATCGATGAAGCAACCCGGTTGATGTCAGGCCTCACGAGTTATCCCGAAGGTACAAGCCGTTTTAGTTGGCAGTTACGACAGTCCAGGGTACTTATTCTTGGTGGCCGATATGATGAAGGCAGCCGAATCATGCAAGGCTTGATCACTGAGTATAAAGAAACCAGCACTCAAAATACCGACCGCATATTACAAGTTCTATTTGATATGCAGACAGTTGGCCTGCACACTCAAGCGATACAACTTCTCAATCAATTACTAGGCGCCTCAATAGATCCGCGGCAACATCGTGAAATACTATTTTGGATTGCCGATTCGTACAAAGGAATGAAAAAATTTGACCAGGCTGCATTACTCTATTTGCAGTCAGCCATGCTTCCAGGCTCAGCAACGATGGACCCCTGGGCGCAAACTGCCCGCTTTAACGCCGCCGAAAGCCTACAGCAATCTGGTCTTACAGACGACGCCAGACGAATATATGAAGGCTTACTGAAAATCACACAAGACCCAGCTCGCAGAGCTTTATTAAACCGTAGTATCCAGCAATTGTGGCTTAAACCTACTGCACAATAAGTAGACGTAAAGATCGAGCAGTAGGCGTTTATCTCGAATTGATCTCCCATAGATTTAGCAAGATTGAGTGAGCTGGTAAATAGGGACAAAAACAAGGCTATATTTGTATTCTAGTACTTTTCAAACCTATACCCAGCAATGATAAAACAATAGAAATCCACTCAAACGAGCCGTGCAGATCCATCGATGATGTTTATCAAGCCAATAGTCCGATAAAAAATAGGGTTTTACTGTCTATAAGCCTTGAAACTAACCATTACCAACCTCATATTGTCGCCATCTATAATATTTCTGGAGAAATTTAAGCATGTCAGTAACAGCCAATGCAGAAACTCGCGGTTTCGAAACTGAAGTAAACCAGCTATTGGATCTAATGATTCACTCGCTATATTCGAATAAAGAAATCTTCCTGCGCGAACTCATTTCAAATGCATCCGATGCTTGTGACAAGCTACGATTTACAGCGGTATCAGATGCCAGCCTGTATGAAGATGATATTGAATTAAAGGTCAAAGTCAGCTTTGATAAAGAGCAAGGCACCATCACTATTAGTGATAATGGTATTGGTATGACTCGGGAAGAAGTCATCGAGAATATAGGGACTATCGCCAAATCAGGCACTAAGGCATTCCTGGCGTCGATTACGGGTGATCAAAAAAGTGATGCCAACTTAATCGGTCAGTTTGGTGTTGGTTTTTACTCCTCATTTATTGTTGCTGAAGAAGTAACATTAAGAACTAGAAAGGCTGCCGACTCGACTGAAAATGGTGTTGAGTGGATTTCAAAAGGTAAGGGTGAATACGATATTAAGTCTATCGACAAGTCGACACGAGGCACAGAAATTGTGCTTAAGCTGCGTGAAGGTGAAGACGAATTTTTGAATGACTGGAAACTGCGTTCAATTATTACATCATATTCTGACCATATCGATTTCCCCGTTGTGATGGACAAAACAACTGTAGCAGCGGAAGAGGGTGGCGAGACTGTCGTCGAAGAAGAGACCGTCAATCAGGCATCAGCATTATGGATTCGTGCCAAGTCAGAGATTACCGATGAAGAGTACAAAGAATTTTACAAGCATGTTGCGCACGACTATGAAGATCCAATCGACTGGAGCCATAACCGCGTAGAAGGTACTAACGAGTACACCTCATTATTGTATATCCCGGCTCGCGCACCGTTTGACCTATACGACCGTGAAACTCGTAACGGTATCAAATTGTATGTACAACGCGTTTTCATCCTCGAAGATACCGAGCAGTTAATGCCGCGTTATCTTCGTTTTGTGCGTGGTTTAATCGACTCTAATGACTTACCGCTCAACGTTTCGCGAGAGATTCTGCAAGGTAGCAAGGTGATTGATAGCATTCGCACTGGATCAGTCAAAAAAGTACTGGGCATGTTAGAAAAAGTGGCCAAGAACGATCCTGAAAAATACCAAAAGCTCTGGACTGAATTCGGCAAAGCATTGAAGGAAGGTCCTGCTGAAGATACCTCTAATCGTGAAAGAATCGCTAAACTGTTACGTTTTGCTACCACCCATAATGATTCTGATGATCAGACTGTCTCGCTGGATGATTATATTTCTCGCATGCAAGAAGGTCAGGACAAAATTTACTTCATCGCTGCAGATACATACTCAGCAGCTAAAAATAGCCCGCATCTTGAAATATTTAAAAAGAAAGGTATTGAAGTTATTTTGCTATCAGACCGGGTTGACGAATGGTTAACATCCCACTTAATGGAATTTGATGGTAAGAAGCTTCAATCTGTCGCAAAAGGTGAGCTCGATTTAGGCAAGGACGAAGATTCCGAAAAAGAGCTGGAAGAAAAGACAAAAGCATCAGAAAAACTTGTTAAGCGAATGAAAAAATCCCTCGATGAAAAAGTCGAAGAAGTCCGTGTTTCGAACCGTTTAACTGACTCGCCTGCCTGTATTGTTCTTAATGAGCAGGACATGGCGATGCACATGCAACGTATCATGAAAGAAGCGGGTCATGCGATGCCATCTTCGAAGCCGATTTTGGAAATTAACCCTGATCATCCGCTTGTGAAAAAAATGGATTCTGAAAAATCGAAGAAAAAATTTGATGACTGGTCTGATATATTATTTGATCAGGCGTTATTGGCAGAAGGGGGGCAGCTTGATGACCCAGCCAGTTTCGTTGCCAAACTCAATAAAATGCTGGTATCTATTGCTAAATAACACGACTACTCGTGAGTTTATTCGCCACCCGTCCGATGTGCCCATTCAGGTCACATTGGATTGGGCGGAGAATGATCTCGACGACGATTTAGACGATACAACGCTGACTAACGTAAGTTTGGGTGGATTGTTGTTTCAATCGTCATATGCATTAGAAATAGGTCAGCGGGTACGTGTCAGTGTGCCGGTCTTAAAAAGCGATAACAGTTTGGAGGGTACTGTGGTTTGGTGTGAATCATCCAAAACAGGATTCGAAATTGGACTTCAATTTGAAAGCTCAAAAGAAATATTTCGCTTACGCATGATCGAGCAAATATGCCACATCGAGCACTACCGCAATGAAGTCAAGTTAACTGAAGATCGTGAACTCACTACTAATGAGGCAGCGAAAGAATGGATATCGCGATATGCGGGTGACTTTCCTGCATAATCGATCCCTGCATAAATAATACCAGCGTAATCAATTTGTCGTTCAATAATCGCGTTTTACGAGGTCAACCCACAGTTGCAGTCATTGGTGCGGGGCTCGCAGGGCTTACCTGTGCTAGCGCACTGAAAGGGCTTGTATCTCAGGTTAAACTATTCGAAAAAAGTGCTTTTGCGGGTGGCCGAGTCAGTCGTTTACGGACAGGTGAATATGAGTTTAACCATGGTGCGCAATATTTCACTGTCAGTAACCCATTATTTTGGAACATCGTGTCAGCCTGGCAAAATGAGGGCTTAGTTAGGCCCTGGAAAGGCTGGATAGCCGAGTTACACAAAGGTCAGATTAATAATAGTGATGTTGTGACGCAACGTTTTGTTGGCGAGCCACGAATGCAAACTATAGTCGAACATTTAAGCACTAATTGTGATCTGGTTACTTCCACCGATATTAGCGAAATAGAAGCCCAGGAAGACGGTGGATGGTGTCTTTTTAACGAACGTGGTGATTATCTCGGTGCATTTGATATCGTCATTATCGCGACAGCCGCACATCAGGTGGCTAGTTTGTGTCGCAGTATTCCCGAGATTAGTGAACGAGCAGATAATGTTTCGATGACTGTTTGCTGGAGCGGCATGTTTGCCTTTGAAACCCGAATCGACCTGCCTTTTGATGCTGCTCATGTACTTGATTCTCCTTTATCGTGGATATCGCGTCAGCAAGGCAACGATGAGCGAAACGATGCAGACTGTTGGCTATTCCATGCATCACCCGAATGGTCACAGCAATATGCTGCCAGTTTTCGAGGTAGAGTCATGCATGCCTTGCTAGATTCATTTTGGGAAGCAACCGACTTACCCGAAGTGAAGTCAGTTGCATCATCTGTTTATTGTTGGAAACATGCGGTACCGATCAATCCGATTAGCCAGGATTCACTGTTTGTTGAGTCAAAAACTATCGGTGCCTGCGGCGACTGGTGCACGGCGCCACGGGTTGAAGGGGCTGTACTGAGTGGTTTTTCGATGGCCGATCGTGTTATGAAGTTTATTCATAAGTCAAAAATCTGATATTCTTTTACAGATGGGTACTTCTAAAGATAGTGATTTTTTCGTGAGTGTAAGGCAGCAACGCGTTGAAAACGGCAGTGTATGGTTTGATGAGGATCGACTAGGCTGGCACAGCAGCAAGGTGCTGCCAAAAGTAGGGCCCACGAAGCCATGGCTGCAATTGTCGAAAAAGTCTATTTTTTGGAGATGTCCAGATACACATGAATCAACTACAGGTCATCTCTAAAGAATGAATAAAACGCTCAATATTTATTCTCGTCGAAATCAACTCGAGCCCCTGTGTGAGCTTAATCGGTCAGACCTAAGCTATTTATTCGACCAATCTACCGTTGTAACTCTAGAACCTCGTACCCTGATAACACTTGAAACAGACGCTATTTTGTACCTGCTTGAAGGCGAGGTCAGTATTTTGTCAGGTGGTTTCGTCGTTGAAAAATTTAATCATAGCGACAATCGTGCATTGCAACCGCTGTTTAACGAAAGTGCAGAAGAAGACTCGGGTATTACTACTAGTCACGGCGCATTATTAAACGTTGACCGAAGACTGTTTGATGGCCTTTATTCTCAACACCTCGCTGCTTCGGCTGAATCTGGTGAAGTTTTATTGGAAAACAGCGAAGCCGAGCTATTTCAGCACTTACTGGTCGCTTTCCAAAACGGAAAGCTACCCCTGCCAACATTGCCTGATGCCGCATTAAAAATAAGACGGCTTATCAATTCGCCTGAAATCGGCAGCACTGAAATTATCCAAATCGCCCAGACTGACCCAGTATTAAGTGCGCGATTAATCAAGGTCGCTAATAGCCCGCTATATGGTACTTGGCGGGAGACAAAAACAGTCGGGGATGCGGTTCGGCGTCTCGGTCTTGAAAATACTCGAAACATGAGCTTTAGTCTGTCGATAAAACAATTATTTAATGCAAAAACTTCATTCATAAAAAACCAACTCAAGCGTGTTTATGATGAAAGCATTAGCGTCTCTGCCTTCGCCTATGTCATTACACAACATCGAGCCGATCATCTCGATCCTGAGCAGGCATTATTAGCTGGACTAGTACAAAACCTGGGTATTATTCCGATATTAAAATATGTCGATGAAAATCCTCAGCTCGTTAAAAATATTGAGATGCTAGATAAAAGCCTGGTTAACCTGCGCATGCCCATAAGTACATTATTACTGGACCAATGGAATTTTGGAGAAGACTTTTTAAAAGTAGTAGAGCAAGCCGAAAACTGGAACCGTGATACCAGTGAAGCCATCGATTATGCCGATATTGTGATCGCTTCTCGACTCATTTACTTAAATAAAGACGAGTTATTAAACAACGCAGTTAACTTCGAAAGCTTACCGATTGTGAAGAAACTAAAACTGTTCGAAGTCGATGATGCAGGGCTTTACTTCTTTGAACAGGCTCAGTTTGAAATTGATGATATGCAGCGACTACTAAGGACTTAAGCACACCAACATGCCAAACTTCGAAAATAAAACCAGGTTAGATCGATGGCTCTGGGCCGCACGTTTCTACAAAACACGCGCATTGGCGAGTGCAGCGGTGAGTGGTGGAAAAGTTCATTTGGCTGGGCAGAGAGTCAAATCATCACGATCTGTAAAAGTTGACGATTGCTATGAAATTATTCGTGGCGTCGAACGTTTCGAGGTCATCGTAAAGCAACTGGGTGACAAACGAAGCTCGGCTCAAATCGCCCAACTACTCTACCTTGAGACTGAAGCCAGTAAGGTCTTACGCCAGCATCAGGTCCAACAACGCAAGCTAGCGGCTTTGGCACGGCCACAAAGTGACCATAAACCCAATAAACAGGAGCGACGAAAAATTCGGTCGTTCACAGGAAAAGATTAAATACAGAAAGTTTTAATAAGAGCGTATGAAACATACGCTTTACTGCTACTACTTGATATTATCGAATCAATGGCAAGTCACTAATGATGACTGACCAAGGTTAAAATGCTGTTTCGTACATCAGGGCTCAGCAAACTTCGAGAGTCCAGATCGATTATCTCAAAATCCTCAGAGAAAATCAGAGCGCCTTGCTCATTTTTTATCAGGTAATTGAGTTTAATCATGCACTTGATGAAGTCTCTAAATAGCAGCCGGTCGAAAAAATCGGGTGAATTAATACCATGCAACATCGAAATCTTCTGTGCAAGCAAATGACACCTTTGTTCAAGTTCTGTTTCCTTCATTGGGGCTTCGGTGGACTTCCACAACACGATGAAAGTCATGTAATAACGCTCTAATATGGGTTGCACAACCATCCCCAGTCGATTCAAATGGGTATAAATGCGATCGCTGCGCTCGGGACGTTTTAGCAAGTTCTCACACCGAATCAAAACACCCTCAGCGGCCAGAGCTGAAATACTCTCTAAAAGTAAGGGTTGTAGCGTTTCATCCGTCCACTCAAGCTGCAACTCTGATTGTAAGAAAGGGTAGATTAGTAAAACAATATTCGTCAAACGAGATATTTCGAGTTGTCGAGTATTAATAAAACAGCAAGCAATCACCGCTGGAATAATCAACGAGTGCAGGCTATTGTTTCGATAATATCCCATTAAAACTGAGTCTTTGGGTTTTAGATAAACCATATCACCCAGCGGATGCTGACGAATATGAAGCAACTTTTGCTTCGCCATTCGTTTGATTTGCTGAAGGTCAACTGGCTTGGGTGTTTTAAAATCAGATGCCTCTGGCGATGCATGAATCAGCCTTGTAAAAAAAGCGCTTTGCTCAATCAGTTCTTGGATATCAATACTTTGGCGAGGTGTCGCCAAAACAATAGTGGCTATCAAGTTGACAGGATTAATCACGCAGGCACGGTTGATACCAAACATAATGCGCTGCCCTAGCGTGGCAACCATGTCGCGATACCATTGTGGGCGTTGCTCAATCTCGGTGATACGTTGCTGCCAATCGGGCTTTTTTTCATCGAGTAGTTGGTCGAGAATAATAGGGCGACCAAAACTGGTGGTGACCTCTCCAAAACTACCTTTTAACCTGAGAATAGCGCCAATAATACCAAACAAGGATTCGCCCTGTTTTTGCTCGCCGTATAACTCACCCAAATAAGACTTACCTTCCAATAGTTTTTCGTAACCTATATAAACAGGGACAAAGGCCAGGGGTCGAGCCTGAGTTTTCATATAGCCCTCTATACTCATATCAAGCATGCCTAATTTTGGCTTAAGCATGCGTCCGGTTCTACTGCGGCCACCTTCAATAAAATATTCCAGTGGGGTACCCTGCGCCATTAATTGTTGGATATAAGCGCGCATGACTGACGCATAAAGTGGATTATTCTTGAAACTGCGGCGAATAAAAAATGCACCGCCACCACGTAAAATTCGACCAATTATCGGTACATTGAGGTTATTGCCTGCCGCAATATAAGGGATTGCCAGATTTTCAAAGTAAATCACATAAGACAACAATAGGTAATCGACATGGCTGCGATGACAGGGCACATAGACAATTTGATGGGTAAGTGCGGTTTGTTTGACAGTTTCAATATTGTATGTGTTCATACCGGTATAGAAACGGCGCCAGAATATGGGTAATAGGCGCAACATTAATTCAATACTAATTTGAGTACAGTCAGCGAACATTTCATTGCAGTAACCTTTCGTTTTAGCCAGAATCTTGTCTGGGTTAGTCGCCTTCCTTGTTGAGCCATCCTGGGCCATTTTTGAAATCGTCTGCTGCACAATTTCAGTCTCAAGCACTTGTGCGGTGAGAATTTTTTGACTGGTCACCTGAGGTCCGAATGTTGCCTCTCGTTGTTGTAATAACTGCGTTGTTAGGTAGGACTGAATTTTTTCGGCCGAATGATTGTTTTGCTGAGAGATAGTTTGAAAGCTCAAAGGTTCGGAAAATATTAACCGGCTCGAACGACCATGGATTAGTAAGGTGAAAAATTTTCGAGTCCGTCCCCCCACGGCCCATGTATCCGCAAACAAAGCCTGCAACCAGTGTTTTTGTTTCGCTAGCGGTCGTCCCCAGTAAACCGAAACAGGTACCACTAGAAGATCCTGTTGTTCACCTGACTGATAGGCGTTTAACACGTCCAGCAACAAATCCACCTGACGATTTCCACGTTGTAACCACTCGATCATGGTATTGCGTGAGGTTACGCAATACAGAGATGGATAGGAATGATCAGGTGTAATGGATAGAGCTTCAAGGGGGCTAGGTAAGTCGAGTGAATCGGCCGTGTGGCTCAACACCAGCAGATCGCTCAAGCCGCGATCAGCCAAAACATAGAGAACAGGTTGGCTGCCATAGGATTCTAAAGGCAAAGGTTCCTTTGGGAATACTTCCACCTTGACCCACAAAAATAGTAACCAACGGAAAAATGTATGAAGTCTAAAAGACATTAAAGCAACGACCTTTTTTTGGATTAAACTAATAGGCTATCACTCGCAATTCCGATGGAATTGACAAACTGGCAGCCCTGATGAACTCTTTAATAACTGGATAGTCTCAAACGGCATCAATCTTGTTTGCACTATATCAACGAGGCACCCGTATGAGCCAGACCTATGTTCCATATTTATGAGCCTAATCTATGAGTAAAGTAAAACTTGAATTTGTTAATGCCGAGGGCCATACATTAGCAGGTCTGTTGGAAATGCCCCCTCAGCCTATCGCCATAGCTCGTTATGCATTGTTCGCGCATTGCTTCACGTGTGGTAAAGATATAGCAGCGGCTTCACGGATTAGTCGCGCGCTAGCTGCTGAGGGAATTGCGGTTCTTCGGTTTGACTTTACTGGGCTAGGTAATAGTGATGGTGATTTTTCAAACACTAATTTTTCATCCAACGTACAAGACTTGATAGCAGCGGCTGAAAAGCTCAAACAACAATTCCAGGCACCTCAATTGCTGATTGGACACAGCCTTGGCGGTGCAGCGGTTCTGAGTGCGGCACATCAAATCGAATCGATCAAAGCCGTAGCTACAATAGGAGCCCCAGCAACAGCTAAACATGTCGAACACCTATTTGAGTCAAAATCCGAAATAATAGCGCAACAGGGGGAAGCGTTAGTCGGAATCGGTGGGCGTCAGTTCCTGATTAAGAATCAAATGTTAGACGATATCGATAAGTACAATTCAACCGAACAGATCGCCAAGCTCGATGCGGCACTAGTCGTATTTCATTCGCCTGTCGATACGATTGTTTCAATCGACCAGGCGGCCAAAATTTATCAGGCAGCCAAACATCCCAAGAGCTTTATCTCTTTGGATAATGCTGACCATTTACTGAGCAAAGCAGCAGACGCCGAATATGTGGGTAAAACGCTAGCCGCCTGGGCTAGTCGTTACCTTGATATAGATAGCACTGATCAACAAACTAACGAGGCAAAAAAACCAGCACTCAGATCTGGTGAGGTTTTGGTGAGTGAACTGGATAAAAAATTTCTGCGTGGTTTATTCAGTGATAATCACCAACTGATGGCCGATGAACCGGTTAAATACGGCGGGTCAAACCTTGGTCCAACCCCCTATGACTTGCTGCTTATGAGCCTGGGAGCCTGCACCTCGATGACGTTACGGATGTATGCAAATCATAAGCAATTACCGTTAGATGATATCCACGTAACGCTCGAACACGAACGTGATCACGCCGAGGATTGTGATGGCTGCACAAACAAAATTGAACGATTAACTAGAAAAATCACATTAACTGGCGATTTATCTGATGAGCAAAGGCAGCGACTACTGGAAATAGCTGATATGTGCCCGGTACACCGGACACTGGAATCGGACCCGCAAATCGTCTCCATTTTGGTGGGCCAGTGAAAAGCATAAAGACTTAGATATCACTAGATTTCAGGCCTAATAATATCAATGAGTTAGATTATTTTCATCCAGGTAAAACTGGATTGAAATGGGCGTTAAATTTAGATTTACACTGTTAATTGATATTAAAAAGTAGATTTGCCGAACGGCAGCTGTGACAAAGGAGTCATTCGCGTGGGTATGCTTAATTGGGCGGTGAGTACCTGCCCATAGCGGAAGTTTTATGAATGTTAAGCAGCGTTACGTATTCATCTTTGGCTGATAGAAAAGGAAACTGCCGCGTCCCTGTTCTTTAACTTCGTATAGCGCAAGGTCAGAGTTCTTAATCAACTCGCTTTCTGTATTCGCATCCTCAGGATAAAGTGAAATACCAATGCTAATGCCTATGGTAATGTCGTGACCCTCTACCAGCATGGGTTTTCTAATTTCGTTTATTATCCGCTGAGCACTCTGGACCACACCCACCTTACCCTCTGGATGAACGACAAGGATCGCGAACTCGTCGCCACCGAATCGAGCGACAACATCGGTCTCTCTTGTTAATTTGGTTAGAGTGGTAGCCACCGCCCGCAAAACCACATCACCTACTGGATGGCCATAGGTGTCGTTTACTGGTTTAAACTTATCTAAGTCGAGCATCATCAAAGCTAAAGGTTTGTTTTCTCTCTTGGCCAATTCAATGCTCTGCAATAAACGCTGCTCAAACTGCGCTCGGTTAGCGAGGCCAGTGAGCGAATCGGTTATCGCCATTGTTCGATTTGTATTTTCCGATTTTTTGCGCGCGGTAATGTCATGGCCTATGCCAAGAACACCAACAATGGTTCCGTCTTCCTTTTTTAATGCGGTCTTTGTTGTTTCCATTAAGGCGCTGTGGCCACCATCGGCAAAGGTAATCCATTTCTCGTTAATCAATGGATGATCTACTTCCATCGCTTTAATGTCGTGCTGACGGAAAGAATCGGCAATCTCTGCATCGACGAAATCATAATCAGTCTTGCCAATGATTTCAGTTTTACTTGCTCCGAAAAATCGCTCAAACATTGGATTGCAATTCAGATAGACACCTTTGTTATTTTTTAGCCAGACTAGGTCGGATAGAGAATTTAATATGAGACTTATTTGTTGCTCGCTCGCATGAAGGGCCTCTTCTTCCTGCCTTAATTTGGTAATGTCAGACACCACGACGAGGCAGTCCGTATCGGCTACTCCAATATTCGCTTCGAGGCTAAGCCACAAAGTTTGCTTGCCAACCTGCACCGATATCTCACAGTTTTGCTTGCCATCCGTCTCGAATACTTTTGCCAGACAGTCACTGAACGTAGCTCGATGCTCATGGGGCACGTGACTTAAAAACTTCTGCCCAGTTAAATTTAATCTTTCAAGCCCTAGCAGGCTTGCCCCCCGAAAGTTGACCAGCGTGATCTTGCTGCTGTGGTCAAGAATAAAATAACCGATCGGCGCAAAATCAAATAACTCGGTGTAGCGATACAACGCGCGATCCTCTGAGTCCCTAGCCTCGTGTAATTCCTCGTTTTGCACCTCTAACTCGATCTGGTGAACTTGCAGTTCGTGCAGCAACTTCTGAGTATCCTCCACCGACAGCGCAGCTTCCGGAGTACCTTTGTCTTTCAGGCGTGCTTCGGTGATTTTGCGTAGTTCATCTGTCGTGGTCGACTTCATGATAATTTCGTCCTCTACTCAAAGTTCAAGTCAGCAGTACCAGTATTGTTGATATGGTTTTAGGCAGTGGTTCGGAGCCCTTTTTTTTGTAGAATCAATTGCTACGATGCATTCCACCATTAAGCCCAGAATCGAACGTGGGGAATTATATCTGGGTATCCACCTTTAAGTTATTGCCCAAAGTCATGTTTTGGCCTGTATTGATGCTTTACGTACCAGCATCTATAGCATGAAATTTATTTCAAATCCCGTAGTTACTGGAGATTTTTTTGCTATTTATCACTTCTTCACTGATTTGAGTGCTTTTTCTGGGTAACTGGAACGTCCGCTACTTTGCCCTTAACCACGCAGCCATTGCAATAAATTAACAAATTGCATCTTTTGAGGCGATTAGAAAGATACACAATAATTTCTCGAATGACTTCAACCGCAAATCTAGTTTTAACTTCAAAAACCCAATTTAGGCTGGGTCCCTACGAAAAGTCGCAAGCTAATCGCAACTCTGCTTCAATTGACGCAGGTCATGCACGTGAGTCATCGGTTATGATAATTTGACAGCTATGATGACTGAACAAACCACTGCTCGATTTGCTGCCGCTGTCTATTCCTCAGATACTCCTGATAGGATGGCATTATTCAAATTTGCACAAAAGCAAAAAGCCAGCAAGACCCGTATAGGCGGTATTTTACAAAAAGCCATTTTCGATGCCGAAGGCAATATGGCAGGCCTTGATGCCATCAATATAGTGACCAATGAGCGGTTAGCCATTTCTCGACCCGGTAATAATGCTGGCGATTGCGGTCTCGATGTTTCTGCACTGGCTGGTACTTCGAGCATAATTCGTGATGCTATCGACAATCAACTAGATTTAGTCGTAGTCGAAAAATTTGGTGAGTTGGAGCAAGATGGGAAAGGCATAATCGATGATATTCTGCAAACCATAGCCGAAGGCATCCCACTCGTGGTTTCAATGTCACAATCCGCGTTACCAGCCTGGCGGGAGCTGAGTGGTGGACTCGGCGATGTACTGAATTTTGAAGAGACTGCCTTCGAACAATGGTGGCAAAATAATAATGATGCTACGGACGAAAATACCGAAAGCAATTAGGCTTAATCACTTCCCAACCTCGGTCGAGTACCTCGAGTATCGACTCATCTAATGGGCCTTGACTAAACGCACTCAAATTATCAGTCAATTGTGAAATTTTGCTCGCACCTAGAATAATGCCATCTCCCAGTTCGGCAGAAAGTTTTGAATGATTAATAAGCCAGCTAAACGCAGCGTTAACCGGGTTTATTTCGAGCTCAGCACAAATGCGTTGGAAATCATTTATCACTGCAAAATAGTCATCCTTCCAATAGCGCGATCGATAACCGTAATCTTCTCTGAAGCGGCCAGTATCTGGTATCGACTCGATTGATTGATGTTTCCCAGTGAATAACCCTCCAGCGAGCGGATTGTAGGCATAAAAATGCATGCCGTAATGGCGCAGACAGGGAAATAATTCAGTTTCCACATCCCGTGTCATTGCGTTATACATGCCTTGATAAACAGTCGGTTGCATCCAGCCATTTCGACGGCAAATTTCAACTACCTCTGCCACCTGCCACGAGGCGAAGTTACTGAGGCCAAATGTTTTGAATTTCCCCTGTTGATACAACTTGAAACATCGCTTTAGGGTTAACTCGACGGCTGTATCGAGATCGGGAGAGTGCAGATAAAGCAAATCAAGAGTGTCTGTACCTAGTCTGTTAAGCGTTTCATTTAATTGAAATTCAACTTGATCGGGTTGTAACCCCTGACCGTTCCAGGGATGGACCTTCGATGCTAGAAATACCAGGTCGCGCTGTTGAGGGGGTAATAGAGCGCCCAGCATGGCTTCAGTTCGTCCATCGCAATAAACATAAGCGGTGTCCAGTTCATCACCGCCAGACTTGGAGAATTGCGCCATCATCGACAGAGCTTCGGTCTGATTGACCTGATCACTAAACGTCATCGTGCCCAGTATTTTTTTCATATTAGTGCTCCATCATTCACTTTTTTGAAACTAACATGCTTTTGCATGATTCAAAAGTATTCAAGTATATCTATCCTTGGTCGATAACGAACCTAAAGTAATGGCCGCAAGAGGAAATTAAGTTGAAAAAACCAATTAGTATTAGCCTGATCATCAACTCATGTATAGGTTTGATGATACTGTTACTGTTAATTACAGCATCAATCGGCTTATTTGGAACGAATCGTATGGCTGATAGCCTCGATTTCCTGCGCTCTGAATCTAATGATATACGAGTAGGTATCAATCAGTCAGTCGATGCACTGGGTGAAATTGAGAGTCAGGTTCAAGCACTGGGTAAGTCAGAGGTTCTATTTTCTAAGCTACGCAATCTGGAAAATGAATTAAAAGCGGTTTCAAGTGCCAGTAAAGATATAGACAGTGGCCTGGGAAAGTTGACTGAAACCAATAGTGAGCAAAGCGATAGCCTCATCTTGTTGGGTGAGACAACCCATTCGCTAGCGAGCCAACTGAAGCTACTCACTAACCATCTACAAAAATTGCAGTACGATGCAAAGGAGGCGCAATATTATACGCTGCATTCCTATCTATCCTATTTCGAATACATCAATGGTTCAGAGGATGCGCTTAAAACCGCAAAAGAAGATACCCAGATTGTGTTTAGAAAAATCGCGTCAATTACAAAATCCCTGGCAAAAGTAAAGGCTCCAACCGAAATACGAAGGCTACCGGTTGATATTAAAAAATTAATTCGAGCTTATAGAAAATTATTTCAAAAATTAGCCGAGTTGAAAGGCGCAGATATTCCGGATGAGTTAAATAAAGAAGTCGTTACTGCAGGACGAGCATTGCTAGGGATGTCGAACCAGCTTCAGGACGCTATCAAAGTTTTGGTGAGCAATATATCACAGCAGGCAAATGATACTGCGCATAGTGCTGGAAAAGCGGTTGCTAAAAGCAGTGCAGTGAGCATCGAAGCAAAAAATGTCCTCGATCATTCACTCGAATTGGTGAGCAGCTCAAACCAAAAAATGACTGTGTTTACGCAACAGTTATCGACAGTACTCGCCGAACTAGGCGCCTCACTCAGTATGATTCCAGAAGTGTCTAAAAGTGTAGGTCACTCAGTAGAAAAAATGCAGTCATTTGTTTCCAGCAAAGATATTAGCCGGCTCGAAGAAGCTGAGACCCGAGCAAAAGATGCTGAGCAAGAAGCAAAGATAGTGCCGTTAATTTTATTAGGGGTTTCTATTTTTTCTATCTTACTGTCTATCATGTCGGCACTGTTTGTCTATCGGCGATTAGTTAAACCCTTGTCGCGTTTTATACTGGGTGTTAAAAAAGTTGCGAATAATGATTTGACCGAAAGGGTCAATGACGTGGGGTCTTTGGGTGAGCTTCAGAATGTTATCCATGGGCTGAATAATTTAATCGAAACCTTGCGTGATAATGTCAACGACATGTCGAAAGCAGGCAAGAATATCTCTGCTAATGCTGACTTCTTTAATAATACTTCTCAGCAAACCTGTCAGGCATTAGAAACACAAAAAAGTGAAACCGAGACAATGGCATTAGCCACTGAGGCATTAGCAAGTGCTACAACAGAAATGGCGAGCAGTGCAGACTCTGCCGCACAAGCCGCCCAGACTGCGAGCATAGCGGTCGAAATGGGCCAGAAAACGGTGGCAGAATCAAGGGTAGTTTCAAGCCAGTTATCTGAAAAAATAGAGGCGACTTTTGAAACAATGGAATTACTTAAAAGTGATAGCGACAATATCGGTTCGGTGATTGATGTCATAAGAAACATTGCAGAGCAAACTAACTTGCTCGCCTTGAATGCAGCAATTGAAGCAGCACGAGCCGGTGAAAGTGGACGGGGATTTGCTGTGGTCGCTGATGAAGTTCGGAATTTGGCGAATAATACCAGAGAGTCGGTAGACGAAATCGAAAAGCTAATCGATCGATTGCAAGCCAGTACTAAACAGGGAGCGCAATCAATTGAAGAAGGCCGTAAACAGGTTGATTTAAATGTAAAGGCGTCACAAAGTTCAGAACAAGCGCTTACCAGTGTTACCGAATCAGTTGAGATGATAAATAAAATGAATCAACAGATTGTAGATTCAAGTCTTCGACAGCAATCGACTGTTGAGTCACTTAATTCGAATGTTCGAAACATACGAAACCTGGCGGAGCAAACCGAAAACACAGCTCAAGAACATGCGTCGTCAATTAATAAGCTGACTGAAACAGCAAATAGTTTAAGTAAGCTGGTTGAACGATTTTCTCTTTAAATAGTGTTTTGGAAAGTAGCGTCTGAATCTAACTACCTAATAACGTCGGTAAAGCCTGACCCCGGCAGTAATATCAGGTGCGGAACCCACTAGGATATCTTCAGAGAAAAACAAATCAATATCATGATGTTGCGTTATTTTCTCCACACGTACCCCAATTTGAACCTGGAGTGAATTGCCCAGCGCGTCTAACTCACTACCTTCAATAAAAGCCGTATGAGCATCGAATTGAAGGATAGCGCTCCAGTCTGGATAGAATGTGTACTGAAGGCCTATTTGACCAACCCAAACGGCTGATTCTTGAAGTCGCTCTAATTGCCCACCTTTGCCAGGCAAACTGACACCGAAAAGGCTATATAAGTGGGTCCGCTTTGATGCTCTGTAGGCCCGGCTTAACCACAGCGCAGCATCGACGGCTTCATTGCCTGAAATATTTTTTTCTGATCCAGTGGGTAGATCAAGTGCAATCGAAATTGCGCTGAGGTTTTTATTTGAGTTAGCTAACGAATAAGATAACGATACAGCAATATCACCAATATCATTTGTCGCCTTAGTTTGGCTAAAAAATGTTTGGCCATTTCTGCTGTAGATGATATCTAGTTTATTGTTTGGACGAGACGTTCGCCCCCCTTGTGGCAGGCCGAAGAAATCGTGCCAGTCTCCTATGGCGCCATCGAAACTGCCGCCTTCGTTAAATATAAAGGGCACAGTGGCAGATAATCGGAGTTTATTCTGCTGGTAGGCGATAGAAAAATCGTACCGATAGTTTTCCGCATCGAGTATGAGTGTTTCGTTCGCCTCTTGATTATTTTGAAACGCGCTGGTGAGATAAACTGAATGAGAGACTTGCCAGCCTTGATCCGAATTTAAATTAATACTCGGCAAGTAATAAGCCTGAAACATTGGGTTTTGATTACGAGTGTTTAATCCAACAGGTGCCGCCAGCACAGAACTCACACCCATGAGAATCCCCAACCTAACCAATCCAAGGGTGCCCTTAGTCGTAAATGCCATGTTCACGTGTCGACAGAAACTCAACCTCAGGCCAGCGCTCCTGGGTCATGGTCAGGTTGACTCTTGAAGGCGCGACGTAAGTTAAATCCCCAGCGTGATCTACTGCTAAATGATCGCGTAGTTTAATTTTGAAGTCGTTAAGTTTCTTTTCATCACTACAGGTAACCCAACGAGCGGTATTGACATTAACGTGCTCAAACAGGCACTCGACGCCATATTCATCTTTTAGCCGATGAGCGACTACTTCAAACTGTAAAACACCGACCGCACCGAGAATTAAGTTGTTATTGGCGAGCGGTTTAAATAACTGTGTTGCACCTTCTTCGCATAACTGGGATAAACCTTTTTGCAAGGCTTTCATTTTTAATGGATCTTTTAACTGAGCACGTCTGAATAGTTCTGGGGCGAAATTCGGTATGCCGGTAAATGCCAGGTCTTCACCCATCGTAAAAGTATCGCCAATGCGAATGGTGCCGTGATTATGGATGCCGATAATATCACCGGTATGGGCTTCTTCCACATTGCCTCGATCAGACGCCATAAAGGTAACCGCTTCAGGGATCTTCATGTCCTTACCAATACGAACATGTTTTACCTTCATACCCCGAGTATATTTTCCTGAGCAGATGCGCATGAAAGCAATACGATCTCGGTGCTGTTTATCCATGTTGGCCTGTATTTTAAAAACAAAACCAGTCAGCTTGTTTTCATCAGGTTCAACCACGCGAGTACGGGTAGGTCGTGGCATCGGCGCAGGTGCAAAAAAGTTGAAGGCATCGAGTAATTCAGCCATGCCAAAGTTATTGATCGCCGAGCCAAAAAATACAGGGGTTAATTCGCCCTTTAAATAACTTTCCAAATCGAACTCAGTAGACGCGCCGCGCACTAGTTCGATTTCCTCTCGAAATTCTTCCGCCATAGAGCCCAGTATTTCATCTAACCTTGGATTATTCAGGCCTTGGATAACTTCGCCAGAAGTGACTTTTTCATTATCGCCCGGTGAGAATAAATGCACCGAATCATTTTGCAGGTGGAATACACCCTTGAGTCGCTTACCCATACCGATTGGCCAGGTGATAGGCGCACAGCTTATTTTTAGAACGCTTTCAACTTCGTCGAGTAAGTCAATCGGATCACGACCTTCCCGATCGAGCTTATTGATGAAGGTAATAATGGGCGTATCACGCAAGCGACAGACTTCCATCAATTTGATCGTTCGTTCCTCGACACCCTTCGCGCAATCGATCACCATTAACGCCGAATCAACCGCGGTTAGGGTGCGGTAAGTATCTTCCGAAAAGTCTTCATGGCCCGGTGTGTCGAGTAGGTTGATGATGCAGTCCTTATACGGAAACTGCATCACAGAGGATGTAATAGAAATACCACGTTGCTTTTCCATCTCCATCCAGTCGGATGTCGCATGCCGTGACGCCTTACGTCCCTTGACCGTGCCAGCCATCTGAATCGCATTACCAAAAAGCAACAGCTTTTCGGTGACGGTAGTCTTACCGGCATCTGGATGCGAAATGATAGCGAAGGTTCGCCTGCGCTTCATTTCTTCAATTGAATTACTATCTGCCATGCCCTAAAACCTAATGTGTACTTGTTTGTTAAACGATGTGTTCAGCTTTCGCCAACAGGCGCGCTATTCTACCTAAACAGTAAAATTATGCCCCGACAAATTTGAGCAAATCACTGTAATCGTGCTTGTCGGCAGCTCTCAATGCCAGGATATATTGATCACGGCGCTCGCCCATTCTTTCTAAGCGATAACCGCCTGCCCAATCAATTGCAGGCTCATTCATGAGTTTGGTCAATACAACATCTGCCAATAGCCGAGCATGACGGCCATTTCCATTGGGGAAAGGATGTATAAAAACAAGTTTGTGATGAAACCGTGCCGCCAATTCTTTGGGTGGGTATGTACTATTATCGATCCAAAATTGAGCGTCATCTAATAGCTGTCGCAATTGAATAGCAATTTGAATCGGGTCAACGCCAATGTTTTTCTCTGTCCTTCTAAAGCTTCCGGCCCATTTCCACACTTGCCCAAATAACCGTTTATGCAGATCGCACACAAACCCTTCGCTTAAGATATCTGCATTCTTCCGCTTTTTAAGCCACTGTAATCCTTCAACGATATTGGCTTGCTCTAACTGGTCAAGCTCACTTCTGGAGGTAATATGTTTAAAGCGAAGCCCTTCAATTTCATCAGGGTCAAGGGCTGTTGCGCCATCGAGCTCATCGCTTGTTTTCATAACGAGTTGTCATGACTTATTGTTAAAAAAAGCATAGCTCATTCATCATTCCATAAATCAGAGGGCATGTTTTTGATGATGTCAGACGCAAGGCGATCTACTTCAAAAGCCAATTGCTCATGATTCAAGGATTGTGCTTCAAGTGCCATCTGTGTGGATGCGGCCTTGATCTGTTCTTTCGCCTTTAAAATCGCACGATCTCTGATTATGCTATCAATTTCTTTTTTAGGAATAATGGCATAAACAAAACGGCAATCCATCGCTTGCGCCATATTTTGCATACTCTTAATAGTGCTTCCTCCTGATAATTCTGCAGATTCGGCCTGTGAAACTCGTCCTTTGGTTACGCCCAGGCGTTTCGCCAATTGCGAGCCTGACATACCAAGCGCTTTACGAACGGTTTTAATCCATCCCTCAGTGCTGGGCATAGAATAACCACTCAACTGCTTTAAAGCCTGGTTCACTTTATTTTGATATTGCTTTAAAACAATGACCTCAATGCCCATCGGATAACCCTAACCTATAATTTAGAACGTTATTAATTTAGTTTAAAGTATACTTAATATTAATATAGGTCAATACATAGCTAAACTATTAAGGGAATTGGTTTAGATATATATCGATTAAACCAATTCTTTTGCGTGCTCAGTTCAACCTGAAAATGTCATTACCTTTCGCAATCGATAGAGTTTGCAATGCTTCAGTGAGAGTCCATGTATCGAGACAATAGATGGGTAGTATTTCCTATCTAAAAACCGTGTAGGATTACAGCCTGACGAAAATATAAGGTACTGTTGCTTCTTATGGAAGAGAGTTTTTTTAAAATAATCCACACCTCTGACTGGCATCTCGGCCAATATTTCATGGGCAAAAGCCGTCAGGCCGAGCACCAAAAATTCTTACATTGGTTGATTGAAACCGCGATTGAACAAGACGTGCAGGCGATCATCGTAGCGGGTGATATTTTTGATACAGGCTCACCACCCAGTTACGCGCGCCAACTGTATAACCAGTTCATCGTAAAACTACAGGCCACCGGCATTCACCTTATTATTCTGGGTGGCAATCATGACTCTGTGGCAACACTAGGCGAATCCAAAGAACTGCTGGCCTGTTTAAATACCCATGTTATTCCCGGTGCATTGTCTGACATTAATAATCAAGTGATTACTCTCAGCAATGCCGATCATGAGCCTCAAGCGATAGTATGTGCCATCCCTTTTTTAAGGCCTAGGGATATATTGCATAGTGAGGCAGGGCAGAGCGGATCAGAAAAACAACAAAGCCTTCAGCAGGCCATCAGTGATCATTATCAAAGCATTTTTGCCTTAGCACAGACACGGCAAGCTGACATAAAGAAAGACTCGGGCCATCGTGTGCCTATCATAGCAACAGGCCACTTAACGACAGTCGGCGCTAAAAGTTCAGAATCGGTGCGTGATATCTATATCGGTAGTTTAGATGCCTTCCCGTCATCCTCATTTCCAGCGGCAGCATACATTGCATTAGGTCATATTCACCGCCCGCAACTAGTGGGTGGTGCAGCGCATATTCGTTACTGTGGTTCACCGATACCATTAAGTTTTGACGAATTGAATAACCATAAAACCATTTTACTCGTTGAATTTAATAACGATCAATTCATAGCCGCAAACCCAATAGAAGTACCTCGGTTTCAGCCAATGCATCTCATTAAAGGTGACCTGGATAAGATAGAGGCCGAAATAAAAAATCTAGCGACTCAATATGATTCATCACAACCCGCCTGGTTGGATATTGAAGTGAGCACTCAAGACTATCTAAATGATTTACAGCAGCGTATTCAAACCATGATTGATGACTTACCGCTGGAAGTGTTGTTACTGAGAAGGGAAAGAAAACAAACTTTACACAGTATTGAGTCTGAAACCAAAGAGACCCTACAAGAACTATCACCCAAAGATGTCTTCGAAAGACGACTAGCATTAGAAGACTGGCAAGACGATACACAGGCAGCTAAAAAAATCAGGATCACCCAGGCATTCGATGAAGTGCTAGATGATTTAACCAATGTGGCTGAATCATGAAAATCATCAGTCTTAGACTCAAAAATATCAATTCACTCAAAGGCGAGTGGAAAATAGACTTCTCTCAAGAACCTTTTGCCAGCAGTGGTCTATTTGCCATCACAGGCGCAACAGGTGCGGGTAAAACCACATTGCTGGATGCCATCTGTTTAGCCCTGTATCACCGCACGCCACGCTTAAATGAACCGTCACCTGCCGACAAAGTGATGACACGCCACACCGGTGAATGTTTGGCAGAAGTAGAGTTTGAAGTAAAACATGAAGGGCAACAAAAACGCTACCGCGCTTTTTGGGAAGTGCGCAGAGCCCGAGGTGCCGCTGATGGAAAGCTACAGCCAGCAAAAGTGGAGTTGGCCGAAGTAGATGCCAGTAAGGACGGTGACAAAATTAT
>CAXMOZ010000192.1:0-2446 GCA_964195315.1 uncultured Acidimicrobiia bacterium
TAACGGGTTTGAAGTTGCCAGTAACTGATTATCTTCGTCCAGCAATTCGATTAATAAAACTTTTGTTGCAACCATCACAGACAGATCATCTTTCACCACTGCGCGTTGTCCAGGCTTAATTTTAATTGTCTCCGGCAGGCCTGATACCGGTACGTTCGCACGTAAAACAATGGTTTGATCGCACTGATTACTCGGATTGCCCCAGCGATCTTCTGCCTTTATCGACAGCCGGAATTTTTCCTTTGGTCTACGCGTGGTAGGCAGAATCGCCTTCCATAAATGAGGTTTTCCAGGAACAATCTTAATTTCCGGCTGCTGTGGTAGCTCGACATAGTTATAGGTGGCAATAGCGTCAACCAGTACGCGAAACTCGAAACTATCCTCGCAGAAGGTTTGAATTCGTATACCAGGGCTGCCTCCGACGCGATCTCCGAATACCATGATAATTTGATCGCCCTCGCGTAAAAACCCGCGCACCACTTTAATATAAAGAGTCTTGTCCCAGGGGCGAATATTGCGCTTCATATCATATTCGACATGCAGTACAGCGCCGTTTGAGGCCTTCACCGAAACGTAATTAGGCGCCGTGGGATCATCAAACTGCGGTTTACCCATGTCACTGGCAAAGCGATGCACGATTTTAATCGAGCCCGTATCGTCGATACCGTAATAACCAGCCGTGTATGTCAGTTTGAATGACTGATAGGAACCTGCTTCGAATTTACCGGTCGGTACAACAGCGGCGGTTCCCATTTTCTCGGGGAGGAATTTAGAGTGTGGCATTTGGGCTTCGTCTGGTTTTTCTAATTTATTTAATCATAGCACTGTCATTCCTGCGAAGGCAGGATTCTATTGAGCCTATTATATTGGCATGATCGAGGCCTCCAATACTAATGGCATATAATCCTAGAAACCGCAGTTGGATCCCGAAAGTATGTACAAGCTCTTGATGCATCGGGGTGCCGCATCACTGGGAAATTTGAAAAACCTCTCATCACCAATAAGGTGACAGGTAATAGCTCCTGCATTATCTGCATACCCTACATCCGTGTAGGTAACCACGAATTATTCGATTTCACTATGCGCCAATATGACGTGCATGGATGCACTAATGCAGTGTTTGCAGGATGCAAAGGAGCTGCCTAACGTGTCTTTTTCACGCCCAACTGCGGTTTCTAGGATAATCTCAATTGTTTTAAAACCTGTTCCAAATTGGTTGGAAGAATATTATTCTGCTAAAAATTAGAAAAATAACTAGGAGTTTGTCGGACTTAGGTAAGAAGTGGACCCCAATTTTAGGACAACACCCTTAGGAGTTATTTTCCACGACATCAGGCAGCCTCAGCTAGCTTGATGGACTCATAGTAGACCTGATCCGGTTTTGATTTCAAGGTCTGATGTTTACGCTGTTGGTTGTAATATTCAAAGTAGTTTTTCAAGGACTGTTTCGCATCGGCCATTGATTCGTAAGCCTTGAGATAGACTTCTTCATATTTCACACTACGCCACAACCGTTCGACAAAAACATTATCCCGCCAGGCACCCTTACCATCCATGCTGATACGAATGTCCTGGTTCAACAGCGTTTCGGTAAATGCCGTACTGGTAAATTGACTGCCTTGATCCGAGTTGAATATATCCGGTCTGCCATAACGGTGTATCGCTTCCTCCAGGGCGTCCACGCAAAAACTGCTATCCAGGCTGTTCGACAGTCGCCAGCTCAGTACTTTGCGGCTATACCAGTCCATGATCACGGTGAGGTAAATAAAACCAGTCTCCATCGGAATATAGGTGATGTCGCTGGCCCAGACCTGGTTGGCTCGATCAATCGGTAGGCTCCTCAACAAATAGGGATAGATTTTGTGCTGTGGATTGGGCTGCGAGGTCTTCGGCCCCGGGTGTATGGCCTGTATGCCCATTAAGCGCATGAGTCGGGACACGCGCTTACGGTTAACCGTTTGTCCTAAATCAGCGAATCTATCGACAATACGGCGGGATCCTAAAAAGGGTTTTGCCATATGGATCCGATCGATCTGCTTCATCAGTGCCTGATCGGCGTCTGATACCGGCTTCGGGTGGTAATAGGTACCGGAGCGGTGAATAGACAGCAACTGGCATTGCCGGGTGCGTGGTAAGGTATGCTTTGTTTGAATCATCTTTATTCTCCGTGCTCGCTCTAACGTCCGAGCACTTTGGATAAAAAATCATTTTCCATCGTCAACTGACCAATCTTCGCCTGCAACGACTGAATCTCTGATTCTCGATCCGGGGCTAAGCCATGACCGGAGGCAAAGACTTCACTGCTCTGTTCAATCAACTGCTTTTTCCACTTCACAATTAAATTACTATTGATGCCATATTGCCGTGATAACTCCGACAGTGTCTGGTCACCCTTGACAGCAGCCAGTGCTACTTTGGATTTAAATTCCGGTGAATGATTTCTACG
>CAXMOZ010000193.1:0-10346 GCA_964195315.1 uncultured Acidimicrobiia bacterium
CTGGATGTGTCCGAATTTCGTAAATTAGATGGTGGTTTGAGTTGCCTGTCACTTCGATTTTAACGGTTATGCAAATAAAACGTATCAGAACGGTGACCGGTGACATTGAATCACTATTGCAACAGTCTCGTGATTATCAAAACGAACTTTACCCACCTGAAAGCGTGCATCAGGACGACACAGATGGCCTGATGTCTGACAGTGTTTATTTCATTGGTGCCTATCGAGAGCAGACGTTACTGGGTATTGGTGCGGTGAAGCTGATGGGTGCAGCGCCCGCCTATGGTGAAATCAAGAACCTGTTTATTTCACCGCAACATCGAGGGTTAGGCGCCGCGAAAGTAATAATGGCTGCACTGGAGAACCACCTAGTCGATGGAGGCATTAGTCTTTGTCGACTCGAAACAGGGCCCAGTCAGTTAGAGTCGATCGGCTTGTATCAGCGTCTTGGTTATCAGCAATGCGACTTATATGGCGATTACCAGTTTGATCCGCTGAGCCTGTTTATGGAAAAAGAATTATCGCCTGAATGAAAGCCCCGTTAGCCGGCATAATCATCGCGTGGTCGCGTAATCTACCCCGAACCATTTATTCGATAGTGTCTACAATGTGCCGTCGGTGCGCATAGCATGTACGATAGTTTGAAGCTTATTGCCAAACTCTAGGTCGCCATAGTCGGTGGTGACTGCCAATGGTTCATAACAAATAGGCTTGCCGACTAATTTAATGGGATAGCCATTTTCGATGGCATCCAAAATGCTTGGAATACTGCTCAGCACCGCATCAACCCGCAGACTGTCACCGAGGCGTAAATCGTCTAGCTTCAATGTGCCCGTCTCGTTTGTTTTAATGATCGGCTTATCGATTAGATAGCTAAATGCTGGCGCACCTTTTGCGTCAATTGTCAGATTATTTTATAAATAAAGCTCATAGAGTAATGCCATAACCAATACCGATATGTTTGCCATTAAGCTGATTTATGGATGATACAGTCGAGTCTTTATGAACAGCGAACCGCGCTGGGGTGTAATAATAAATGGCAGGGAAAGCTAACACTTCGGCACGTTTTTGGTTGGCGTCATAGAGCCTATATGCATATCCCAACGGCGATGCCAATTGCCGGCGGTGACAATATCCCAATTTGGTGTGACGAGCTTGATTTTTACTTTCATTCGCTTCTCAATTTCCCGTGCGACATCGACATAAAAACCATCGAGCTCATTGTTTTCATTAGTGAATGATTGCGGCGGCCAGTTAGCGTTAGTGGCAACTTTAAGCGTTTTGGTCGCGTTGATTTGATCTAATACTTCACCGGCATGAGTGGTGTTTGAAGCGAGTAAGCCAAGCAAAAGAATAGTCCAAATTTTAACCAAAATATTCATCTCATTGATCTCCTTATTTCATCATTAAAAAGTAAGAGGCGAGGTAATAAAAGCTGTTATTTAGTGTTCTTTTGCCAAAAATATGTCGAAATAATGTTTCGATTGGTCGTTATTGTCCAGAGCTGATAGTTTCAATTCAGATAGTCTTATTATCAGGGAACCTCAATATGATAAGTATTTTGGGGGAAGTAAGGACAACTTTTTAATAAATTAATCAGGTGAACTAAATTGGCTATACCATCGCAGGTTAAATATCTCATTGTAGGCGCCGGAATTCACGGGCTCAGCACAGCTTATCATCTTGCATTGCAACTGAAATCTGAAGGCAAAGGCGATGGGCGCGATATCCTCATTGTAGACAAAAGTGGCATAGCCGCTGGCGCGTCCGGCATTGCCTGTGGCGTTGTCCGAAATAATTACTTTCAACCCGCGATGCGTGAATTAATGGCACATAGTGTTGATGTTTGGGAAACCGACCCAGAAGGTTACAGCTACCATCCTGTCGGATATATGCAGGTCAGCCCAGAAAGCATGCACGCAGATGTTGCTACTATTGCGCAACAACAAAAAGACATTGGTTATGAGTCAACTTTCATCGAAGGTGAGAAAGAATCGTCTGATTATATGAAAAGCTTATTCCATGACTGGCAAGCGACAGGCATAACCTCGGTACTGCATGAAAAGCGTGGTGGTTATGCCAATAACACTAAAGCCATGTATGCACTTGCAACCAAAGCAGAAAACGAAGGTGTTAGAATTCTTACGGGTTGCACGGTCACAGGCTTCAAGAGTGACTCAGCCGGTGGCGCTATAAAAGCGGTTGAAACCGATAAGGGTGATATAGCATGCGACATGGTTGTCATCGGTGCAGGCCCCTGGGCAAAAACTATTTGGGATATGCTTGAGCTGCCGAAGAACGTTAGTATCAAAGCCGCAGATGGGCAGATTCATACCGATATTCCAATGTGGATTTATTGGTCGTTACAAGAAGGTACGTTGGGTGTTGATCCTGATCTACAAAAAACCAATGATGGCAAATTTCCACCAGTTATTCACGTTGATAGTAATGAGCCTTTGTATTCAAACTACGATGGCTCGCTGATTACCGATGAGATGTGGGGCATTTACTACAAGCCAGATTTTCATTTTGGCGGCATCCAGGGTGGTGCGGCACCTTATGCTATTGAAACTGACCCCGATAAAGTAGCAGTGGACCCTTATGGTGTCGACTCACCTGACTTCATTGTGGGCGAAGACTTCGCTCACATGTGGACTTCGGCTTTGGCGCATTGTCAAAAACGTTTCGAAGGTCAATTTGAATTTTATAAAAATGAAGCTTCAGGTGGCATTGGTTCGTTCACCCCCGATAGCTTTCCAGTCATCGATGTATTCCGTGAGAACTGCTACATGATTGCAGATTCGAACCATGGTTATAAAATGTTAGGCGTTGGTAAGCTAGTTGCGGAAGAGCTTTGCGGTAAGAAAAGTGCGTTGCTTGAACCTTTTCGTTACTCGCGCTACGCAGAGGGTAAATTACACCCGGTATCGAGCAGCCCTTTTCCCTGGAGTTAAGCTTTACCTGACCCTGCTTCTGAACGCAATGTTGTTGAGAGTAGGCCGGAAGGCGCTTCGCTTTTCCGGTCTACTTAATTACAAAGATTATTTAACCATGGATTTATACGGAAATACACGGATGGACAAATGGGGTGGAGGAGCAAAGAGTAAAGCGCTAATAGACTGTGAAAGTATTATTGCCGAACTCTCTATGGTTATCTGCCGCTCTTCTAGGTTAATTCATCTTCCCGTGTTGGGATTACAGAGTAATTATAGGCCGAATAAAGTGCATTATTGTGGAATATATCTTTACCATAGCTATAAATTGGAGTGCTTTCACGGTCTCTAAGCCAATCAATACTCCATATTGTTTTTATCCGTGCCAATCCGTGTCGTTACGCTGCTAAATAGTTTTTTACACCAGCTATAGGTTCTTCGCGGCTTCACACATGTTTTTCAGCTTTTGCATCGCAAGCTCTCTTCCGAGTAACCCCAACCCACAATCTGGGCCTGCGATCAAACGTTCGATATCAATATGGTTCAGTGCGGCTCGAAGGCGCTCGCGGATTTCTTCACTACTTTCTACCTCACTATTGGCTACCGCAAAGCTGCCGAATATGATGGTGCTTTTGGCAAATCGTTCGAGTAGTTTCAAGTCATTGTGCTGGTGAGCATCCTCTATTGATATTTGCTGGATAATGGAGTCATCTAGATTGTCAGCGAGGTCGAAATAGGTTTTTCGTTCGGCCTTATGATAGCCCTCTTCATCGAGAAAGTTCGGATAACCACAACACATGTGCATGACAGCGGTTGTGTGTTTGCCTATGCCATGAAAGCAACGTTCAAGATTTTCTATGCCATAGGCCAGAGCGTCATTGGGGTTGCGAGCGAATAGGGGTTCGTCGATCTGGATGTAACGACAGCCCGCATCAGACAATGCGCGAACTTCATAGTTAATTGCCTTTGCCAGATCCATGCATAGTGTTTTCTTGTCACCATAGTGCTGGTCGGCAGTGGTGTCTGCGATCGTGATTGGGCCGGGTATGGTGATTTTTATGGGGTGCTCAGAATTGGCTTGTGCGACTTTAAAATCATGTGGTAGAAAATGTTCTGGTTGAGCGTTGATATCGGCTGTTATGGTTGGTAACTCCATAGTTGCCGCACCATCACGCGCGAGCACTCGAGTGAGCTTATCGAACTCAATACCATCGAAATGTCGGCAGTGATAATGGATATAATTTTCACGCCGTACCTCACCATCGGTTGGAATATCAATACCACATTCAATTTGATCGGCAATGACTTCCTTTGCGGCGCGAACGAACAACGCTTCTGCCTCTTCACCGGCTTCGACCAAACGTTCTTCGTAACTTTGAGTGGCGCGAGCCGTAGTCATGTTCTGATCGCCCTCGCTTTTATCAAACCAATCGATAATGGGTACACATTCGGGTTTTGGATAAGCGCCGATACAGGTAGTTCTAATTTTAAGCATTGATTAAACTCCAGGAGAAGTAGGATAGTTTTTTGAATGGGGCAGAGCCGAATAGTATGATGGTTCAATTGATTTGCCAATGAGTTGTGATTCCCCTAGGCTCTGGCCACTAGCCTGATCAATTAGCAGTGCCATTATTTTCTGATAAAAGCCCGAATAACTATTGCCTCATGACAGATACTGCAGTCGAATTATCACAAAGAAAAGACCACCCCGTACTTGGCATTGCGACATTTATTGGAAACTTGGTATTAATGGCATTGATCAGCGCATCGGTTAAAGCCTTATCTGATGATTACCCGCTGGGTGAAATACTAATGTTTCGTTTTGCATTTGCAGCGCTGTTTTTCTGGTTGCTCTTGTTGTCGACAATAGGGCTGTCGGGACTGTCGACAAGCCGGCCTTTCGGGCATGCGATTCGAACTGTGAGTGGCATTACTAGTTTGTCTTTAATGTTCTTTGCGATTTCTAGAATTCCGATAGCCGATGCGACTGCATTATCTTATTCGGCACCCATCTTCATTACATTATTATCTGCATTTATGCTCAAAGAGACGATCGGTCTGCGCCGTTGGCTGGCTATTTTTGTAGGCTTTATCGGAGTGCTGCTGATTGCTCAGCCAGGCGGTGCAGGTTGGAGTATTGGCGTAGCTGCTGGCATTGCTTCGGCGATTACCGGCGCATTGGTGGCTATTTGGCTACGACGTTTAAGCCGCTCTGAAAGGTCAGTTACAATTGGGCTTTATTACAATAGTAGCGGCGCCCTGGTCTGTATTATTTGGGTTTTGGCGGTAGGCTGGGTTCTACCTCGGGACGAGGATTTGTTACTGTTTTGTGTCTTCGGTGTTATTTGTGCGGCGCAACAATGGTTGCTGACCATCTCGTTTCGTTATGCCGAGGCTAGTTTACTGGCGCCGTTTGAGTATATGGCAATGATATTTGCCGCGATTTTTGGCTATTTTTTGTGGGACGAAATACCTGTTTTGACGACCTGGATCGGAGCCGCTGTGATTGCATCCAGTGGGTTATTTATTTTTGTTCGAAGGCAGTCAAAGTTATCGGCCAGTAAGCTCGAGATAGCAGATTGAACATCGCTGCAAGACAATGTCGAATATTTGATTTACAACAAGAACCTTTCAGGTACGCCCTGTATAGTCTCTCCCTAATTTTCAATAATAGCCAAGAATATAGACCAATGTGTGCTCGCTAATGAATGGCCTAATAACAACTGGATGGAAAGTATGACATTGTTTGGACGATTTGGCGCAGCCTGGGGCATTAGTGGTGTTTGCCTGTTAATGTTGTTTGCGGTGTATCGGCTTTCTGGTATGGCGGTGAATGCATTTGAGGTCGATTTTCATTGGTACCATTGGTTGGTATTGATTGCAAATGTTGTTTTTATGGCTTATAGCGAGGGTTATAGAGGCTTTCAACTGGCGTTAGCGCCGAGGGTTGCGGCCAGAGCTCGGTATTTACGAAATCATCCTAGACTATTACATGTGCTTTTGGCACCATTATTTTGCATGGGATATTTCCATACCACTCGTAAGCGGCTCATCGTGGCCTATTCAGTGCTTTTTGGTATTTTTGTTTTGATTTTAATCTATCAACAGTTCAGTCAACCCTGGCGTGGCATTCTGGATGTTGGAGTCGTGGTCGGTTTGAGTTGGGGGCTTGTCAGTCTGGTCTGGTTTTCTTTTCAGGCGATGGCGTCTGAATCGTTTCAATATTCACCTGAAATGCCTCTGGGTGAAACACATCCAAGCTAAATTCATTTTTAATTGTAAACTCTTAATGCTATGACAAAAACAATCAAAGTCGCCAATATTGAAGTCGCCAACAATAACCCTTTTGTTTTGATGGGCGGCATGAACGTGCTTGAGTCACGCGATTTGGCTATGCAGATTGCCGAACATTATGTCGAAGTAACGCAAAAACTTGGAATCCCCTATGTTTTTAAAGCGTCTTTTGATAAGGCGAATCGGTCGTCGATTCATTCTTATCGTGGACCTGGAATGGATGAAGGTTTGAGGATTTTTGAAGAAATTAAACAGAGCTTCAATATTCCAGTGATAACCGACGTACATGAAATATCACAATGTGCGCCAGTCGCCGAGGTGTGTGACATCATTCAGCTGCCTGCTTTTCTGGCTCGCCAAACTGATTTGGTACAGGCAATGGCAGAGACAAACGCGGTCATCAATATTAAAAAGCCTCAGTTTTTAAGCCCTGCCCAAATGGGTAATATCGTTGCTAAGTTTGCCGAATGTGGTAATGACAAGGTGATGTTATGCGAGCGCGGCAGTTGTATGGGCTATGACAATTTAGTCGTCGATATGCTCGGATTTCGAACCATGAAGGAAGTCAGTGGTGGCGCACCACTTATTTTTGATGTCACTCATGCACTGCAATGTCGTGACCCGATGGGCGCAGCCTCTGGTGGTCGACGTCATCAAGTGGCTGAGCTTGGGCGAGCAGGTATAGCGGTTGGACTTGCAGGGTTGTTCCTAGAGGCCCACCCTGACCCTGACAATGCGAAGTGTGATGGGCCTTCTGCCCTGCGATTGTCATCGCTGGAAGCTTTTTTGACTGAGATGAAAGCTGTGGATGATGTGATTAAGTCGCTGCCAGAATTGCAGTTAGATTGAGTCTTGCCTATGCCTGGATTTGGAACTGAAATTATGCCTTTGATTTTTTCCATAGCGCAAAAATTGTAATGCAGAGAAAAATAGCCAATAACGGAAATAGAACGACATCAATTTGAGGAACAACAGACGATAGTCCCGCTAGACCGAAAACAATCACTAAGAATGGTGTAAAGCAGCAAATAGCGGTAACGATTGAGCCAGTGATACCCGCTTTCAATAAATTATATTTTTTCATAACTGATGCTAGCATAATTGGCATAGTCGCATCTAAGCGATTCAAACTCGGGTTCTTCGATGTCAAGCAACACAGACCTTGCAGACCTCAATTAAATTTACTGCAACCGTCTAAGGCATCATCTGCAGAATAGCATTGCCAACTAACTTCACCGCATTTTCATTTGCATCACAGGGTTTAACGGCATAATTTAAACGTAAGCAACGGTTGTATTTGTCTGAGGCAGAAAACAGTATGCCTGGCGCGATTCTGACGCCTTGTTCCAGGCATCTCTCGTTTAACGCAACGGTGTCGATGTCAGTTGGCAATTCAATCCACAGCAGGAACCCTCCCAGGGGGTGACTAATTCGAGTGTCTTCTGGGAAATATTTTTCTATCCAGTTAATCATTGAGTCACGATTCTGTTGATACTGTTTGCGTATTTTTCGAAGATGCCGCTCGTAATCACCCTGCGCTATAAATTCAGCAATGGCAGATTGCGGTAAGGTTGAGTTACAGGCTGTTACGACGTACTTTAAGTGTAATGCCTGATTTAAGTATCGGCCTGGCGCCATCCAACCCACTCGGAAACCAGGCGCGAGGGTTTTTGAAAAAGATGAGCACAATAAAACGCGGCCATCTGTATCGAAAGATTTGATTGTAGGAGGTCTGGGTGATTGATAGGCCAGGTCACCGTAGATGTCATCTTCAATGATTGGGATATCATACCGAACCGCTAATTCAATCAGGCGCTTTTTATTTGCAACGGGCATATTGTATCCAAGTGGGCCGTTGCAGGTTGGTGTTAGCTGAATCACTCTGACGGGCCATTGTTCTAAGGCCAGTTCGAGGGCTTCGAGGCTGATGCCTGTCTCAGGATGAGTCGGAATCTCCAGCACTTTGAGTCCCTGAACTTTAAAAGCCTGCATCAAACCATAGTAACTAGGTGAGTCCACGACGACGACATCTCCAGATTTAGTTGTTGCTCTAAGGGCGACGGAAAGTGCCTCCTGGCAACCGGTGGTGGTAATGATGTCATCCTGATGTAACCGGCATCCAGAGTCGACTGCAAGTCGAGCAATTTGTAGGCGCAATTCAGGGAATCCATTCAGAGAGCCGTATCCAAGCATGCTAGACGCTGAGTGTTTGAGTATCTCAGACTGAATTCGAATCAATGGTTTCAAAGTTGGTGCAGAGATATCAGGGCTACCCCTGCCTAAGTGGATGACATTGCCCTGAGTATTGGCGTGCACCAGGTTAATAATATTATCCCATTGCGCTATTTCTAGTGGTTTCTGTGCTGGGCGAGCAATTTCTGGTAGCTGTAGTGTCGTTTTGTATTGTTTTAGTACGTAATAACCTGATTTTGGTTTGGACTCTGCATAGCCGTCGTCTTCGAGTAAACGATAAGCTTCCTGAGCAGTTGATATGCTGACGTCATGTGACTGACTTAACGCTCTGATTGACGGTAGTTTGTCATCTTCCTGGTAATAGTTCTGTTCGATTCGAGCGATTAAGCTTTGAGCGACTTGTTCATACAGTTTCATCATAACCTTCCAATACAGTCGGTAAAAGCAGTACAGATTAAAACTACATGAACATTACAAATATAATAAATTTTAAACTGTGCTTGGTAATATAAATAAATTCTGAATCTGTACCGGTGACAAGAATAACCATAGCATATCCTCCTACAAACAAGGAAATGGAAATGCAATGAAATATCGAGACATAATCAAACAAACCTCGCAACGAGTTCAGCAGTTAATGACTCGCCGTCGCACTCGACGACAGCTATTGAAACTGGATGAAGCGTCACTTCATGATGTTGGAATTACGCGAAGACAGGCAATAGAAGAAGGATCAAAACCATTATGGAAGTCGTCTTTGCAAACCCATACAGTGATACAAGCGCAGCCTGTTGAAAGGTTTGCACTGTTATTAGGCAAGGTTGGGTAGGCTGTGGGCGAAGAATGCCCCCCAATCTTGTGGCCACTCAATTTAAACATGAGAGGCCCTTTGATGAGGGCACTCTTCACCCTGGTACTACCTGACTCAGCCCAGCGCTCGATCTAGTTCAAGTAGAATTTTTTCAACGTCCTGACTTCTATCGTAGTGAACCAGAGAGATTCTAACTACGCCGTCATCGGCATCGAAACCAAGGTCGGTTATCAGCCGATGCGCATAGAAGTTGCCGTTTTCGGTCCCGATGCCAGCTTTTTGCAAGTCTGCTGCTATTGATGCTGAGCTTTGTTTTAATGGTTTAAATGCAACGGTAGGTGCTCGGTCATTGTCTTTTACATGTGTTTTGCCAATTAACTGTACTTTGCTGTGATTGTCCAGGTAGCTGAGCAGAGGCTGGGTTAATGCATTTTCGTGAACTTGAATTAGCGGATGTATGTCGGCCATTTTTTGCGCTTGGCTGACTTCAGTCTTCCCAAAATGATGCTGGTGTAAAGCATCAAAGTAATCGATGACACCCGCGCAAGCGGCCACTTGTGCATGCTGAGGACCGGCTGGGTTAAAGTCATATTCTGGGTGACCGCGATTGAAATAATGGGCCTGTGATTCGAGTTCGGCATGGATTGTCTGACTGACATATAAAATACTCTGGTGTGGCCCAAAGACTTTGTACAAACTAAAGCTATAAGCATCGACACCGAGTTGTTTTAAATCGGCAATATGATGAGGCGCATGGGCAACTGCGTCGACAAAAACGTTGGCGTTTGATTGAGCTTTAATCTGGCGCGTAATATCGGCGACAGGATTAGTGGTGCCGACAATGTTGGAGCAGTGCGTAAAGAAAACCCATTTAGTTTTAGCGCTGAGCAATGCAAATAGTTCGTCTGGATCGAGCAGCCCGGTTTGTTTGTCCACTTCCCACTGTTTTATGGTGACGCCTTGTTCCAGCGCTTTCCGACGCCAGGACCCACTGTTGGCTTCGTGATCCTGGTTGGTAACGATGATTTCATCACCAGCTTTCCATGACGCACCGATGGCCTGCGCCATGACATAGGTGTTCATCGACGTCGAGGGTCCTATGGTGAGTTCAGACA
>CAXMOZ010000194.1:0-4122 GCA_964195315.1 uncultured Acidimicrobiia bacterium
CCTCTAGCAGACAGGAATTGCTGTCTCAATTGAGACAAGATTTGAAGGCGACAAAAGAAGCGCTTAAGTCCGTAAAAATGACCGCCAGGAAAGAACTAAAACTGGCTAAAAAAGTGGCCAAAGATGAGATAGCAGTAGTCAAGAATCAACTTGCTGGCTGTACCCCGTCAGCCCCAGTTGGACATTTTAGCCTGATTGCCTAAGAGACAGTTTTAGTTCATCGTTAACCTGGAGAGGAAACGATGGTGACAAGGAAACGAAGGGCCGAAAAGGCTGTTTTGGGAACTTTGCCGCCTATCGTTATCCAAGCGTACAGTCGGCAGCTCCCTAATCTTAAGCAGCCAGTCAGGCGAGGGCAAATATCACAACGTCCGTAATATCAAATGCCAATTATTACAAAATAGGGAATTTATCGGAACCTACACGATTATCGGTACGATGGTAGAGCCCTTACAAACTGCGGGCTCAGGAATGGGGTGATTTCCGTCGGTAAAAGCCAGTCTAAGGATTCCACCTTAGACTGGAAAATAATTTAGTAAGATCGGGGGTTTTTTGCTGGAAGGAAATGGCTGAAAGCCGCGTAGTTAGTGGGACCAATGCGCTATTAGTCCACGGTTCCATCGCCGAAAAACGGCGTAACCGATTGATTTAAAAAGAGAAAGATGGTGGGCCCGGGAGGATTTGAACCTCCGACCAATGGATTATGAGTCCGCCTTGTGAATCGAAAGTGATTATATTTCAATAACTTAGTGGACGTCCGTTGCTTGATATTTCACTACAGTGCATAACAATGCAGGACTCACTCCCGCAAAATCCCATCTGGAAAACTTAATATTCAGACGTAGTAGTTTTCGCTCAAGTTTGGCTAAAGTATTGTGTTGCTAATGTCTGCCTAGGGGTAGGTATTTGTTATTAAGTATATCTGCGTCCCTACTTTCAGTTCGAATTCCTCGCTCTCCGCCATGATCAAGCCTTAACTAATTAATAGTTAAGGCTTGATTATTATTATATTAATATTCACCCACCAATTTACCCACCACATTGATTTGACTGAGCCTTGTTTGAGTGGTGGTAGAATCAATATTTCTTTGAAGAAGCAGTTATTCGATGGGCCTTCACTGGATTTTTGCATATTCTGGCTCATTCCGATCACTAATTCCGGTTTAAACCGATCAGCTATTCTGGAACATTCCGATCATAGATTCTGATTTTATCCGATCATTTTTTGCGGATTTCCAAAATCAATGATCAGATAAATCCAGAGTCTATCCTAACGCATTGAATTTACTCTAGAACTACTACGATTCCATCCTTTTTTTGACAGGAATACAAAAAGTGGCAAAGCAGAGGTTAACAATGCGCAAAATAAAAGACATATTACGGTATCGATATGAGGTAGGACTCAGTCTGCGGGGTATCGCTTTAGCCCTGAACATTGGCTATGGCACGGTTGCCGATTACCTGAAACGTGCCGAGGCTGCAGGCCTTGGCTGGCCACTATCTCGGTCGGTTGCTATTCCCAACCCAGTCTCGTAGCGGCCAACGCTGTTTCACTGAGCCAGACTTCATCTAGCCTACAGTCAGCTCACGGCACACACTGTTAAGTAAATTTGAATTTTATCGGCCTGGTCCTTTTCTTCGTATTGTACCGGCGGCTTTCTTTCCAGTAGTTGTATCAAGTGAAAACCAAAGCGAGTTTCTGTTGAATGGCATCCAATATTGATCCAAATTTGTAATATATTTGCATGACGCTTTAATCCGGCTAACTTAGTCGGTGAATTTGGATCGGGTAGCAGATCTATATGTGGAAATGTTTAGTGGGACATTTTGAATATTGATTCTTTTTCTTCCCTTACACGAGGTTACTATCAGGACTCTATTGTCCCAGCCGCAAGGATGGATGGCTGCCAGAAATTACTAGACCAACGGGGAAAGAGCGTTTATTCTTCCTCTCTTCTACTAGAGTGATTCTAGCCAAATTGTGTAGAATAATGCTATGTACTGCCAGTCTAAACTGAGTTATGCAGCTTTGCCGACCCTAAGGTTATTTTTCAAGGGAATTGAATAGCAATGGCAAATACTACGGTCAAACCCGACACGTTAGAAATCCCGCCTTTTATCTTGATAGGCATTTGGTTAGCCACTGGCTATTGGGTGATCGAGGCGTACATTGATACTTTGTTTATAGAAAATGCGTCCTTTGCGATGCGATTGTTTCCCTCAGATCAAAATGAACTTTGGATGCGGAGCCTTATTTCGGTATTTTTCATTGGTCTTGGGCTTTATTTACACAAAATTCACGCTCGCATTCGAGCTGCTGAGAAGATAAATGTAGATGCAGCATGGCTTCTTAAAAATGCTCTTTCGAATACTATAAGGGGTAACTTTCTAACCTGCGTTTCGTGCAAGAAGATCCGTAATCATGAGGGCGAATGGCTTTCCCCTGAGAAGTTTATTACTGCCCAGACCAAAGCCGAATTCTCGTGCCGCATGTGTCATGAATGTTTGATCCAACACTGTCCCGATGAGACAACGGGCGAAAGACAGGAAAATTAATTTTTCGATCGCCGCAGTGATAACGAGATTATGAGAGCTTCGCGGCATGTTTTAACGAAGTCGAGAGTAAGCCAAACTTTGTTGGAATTTGGAGCTTCACACCACGAGAGAAAGGAGCAGATACGAGTGGGATTCTATATGTTTGTCGAATGGCTGTCGTTAAGCCTCGAATCTTGAACGGTTGTAGCAGTATAGCCAGGACTTGGGTTCAGGGCAGACTTGCAGGTAGAGACCATCACCATCGTGATATCTTCCAGAAACCTGGTATTTCCGCTTCTTCTGGATTGCCTGTTGGGGCAGGACCTTGGTTTGTTTCACCATTTCTCACCCTTAGATAGGTAGCCTACACCCTAGCCTACCCATTATACTGAAACTCAGTGAAACTAACTAATAACTCCTGATACTACCTAAAATGGCTATATGTGATGGTTTAGTTGATGCTAATTGATAATGACCAGAGTTTATAAGGGTCTTTGAAGGGTAGTTCGGCGAAATCGCTCTCCGCCAAATATTTCGCCTTCGCGTTAGCATGAGGACGGCCTTGAAAGCAAATACATCAACCCCATCTAAATAAACTATAAAGCAACTTGCGTAATTCCATCTGAAGAACCCAATAACCATTATGATTAATAGGATTGATATTTACTTGATATCAAGTGAGTTGGAACTTAAAATGGCGCAAGTTGGTCATAAGGCCATTTAAATTATTGGAGATAGTAATGCAATTGAATACCGCTGTAGCACGTCCTGAAGGAGCGATTCTACAAACCAACAAACTGATAAAAAATACTTATATTTTATTATCGATGACACTTGGCTTTAGTGCGGTCGCCGCATTTATAAGCATCGTTTTACAGACGCCGTTCGGTATCGCGCTGGTGGTTAATATCGTCGCCATTGCCCTGCTTTGGTTCGTGCTTCCCCGCACTGCGAACTCGGCAACCGGTATTCCGGTGTTATTCGGCATTACCGGCCTGCTGGGTTTTGGCCTCGGACCTCTGATCAGCTACTACCTGACTGTAAATCCAAGCATTGTTATGACTGCTCTCGGTGGTACCGGCGCGATATTCCTTGGCCTTTCCGGCTACGCTTTGACCACACGCAAAGATTTCAGCTTCATGGGTGGGTTTTTGATGGTCGGCCTGGTGGTAGTCATTGGCGCTGCCGTGTTAAATATCTTCTTCGCAATGCCGGCATTGTTTCTTGCAGTAAATGCAGCCATCGTGATGATCATGAGCGGCTTGATACTGTATCAAACCTCTGCCCTTATACATGGTGGTGAGACAAACTACATCATGGCAACAGCCGGGTTATTTCTGTCTATATTGAACCTGTTTCAAGCCCTGTTACATTTGCTGGGTGCTTTTAGCGATGATTAGGATCAACGACTAAAACAAAGGTCTCTATTTGTGTTACTGATAAGCCCCGAATTCGGGGCTTAATTATTAACTGGCAGAAATTTATGGACTGGCTAAAAATTGGATCGGCATTATTCCTTATTGCAATGCTTTTCATGGTATTTCCAAGAGCCATGCATGCGATCAAAAACTCACCCAAGGGAAGTAC
>CAXMOZ010000195.1:0-39600 GCA_964195315.1 uncultured Acidimicrobiia bacterium
GGCCAATAGCTCTAAATGGCCGAACGGTTTGATTATATAATCATCGGCACCCAGTTCCAATCTAAGAACCTTATCAGTTTCACTGGACTTCCCCGTCACAATCACAATCCCTACATCTGATTTGCTCCGGAGTTCCTTTGCAATACTGAGACCGCTCTCACCGTTTAATATTAAATCAAGAATGAAAAGGTCAATTGACTGCTTGTCCGCAGCAGCCCAGAGTTCAGCTCCCGAGCTAACCGTTAGCACATCAACTCCATCATCAATAAGCGTTTCAGCTATCTCATAGAGAATACCAGGGTCATCATCAAGGACTAGGATTGTTGGTTTCATAGATAGTGGCTTAATTAGTCTGAATTTTTAGACGGCTGTTTTGTATATTTGATGTAGAGCAGGAAACATGACACTGTTTTAAATTCACTTAAAAGCATCTACTTGAGACTTATGATTGAATGCGAAATTATTACCCATCTTGAGGAATTGAAAATTGTAATCCATTTTTATCTTCCCAAATGTTTTATAAAAGATGTTGGTTTTTTATATAGAGCAGGATGAATCTAGGAATCTATATTTATAATGATAGTCATCGTGTAAAACACCTAAACTTGTTTGCATTACCTTACATCAGGTTTAAAAACCGGTGGTAGAATAAGCTCACTACCCAGTGCTTACTTTATAAGCCTGTGAAGAAAGTGCGCTCTCTGCCTGTTTTACCTGACATGAAAAAAATCCTATTGTTGAGGCATTACTCGGTCTGGTTGAGCAGTTAATTGAACGAGTGCAGCAGCAGTATGAAGAAATCACTTTGCTGAAAAATGACATCAATATACTCAAGGGTGAGAAAAAACGTCCCGTCTTTGTAGGCAGTAAACTGGATAAAAAAACGGAACTGGACCAACCATCAAGATCAAGTAATTAAACCGGATGCTCCCGTTCCACCGGGTTCACGATTTAAAGGCTACCGGAATTTTGTGGTACAGAATCTGAGTATAGGGACACATACCTCCCAGCCCTTATTACTGGAGCAACTGCGTGAGTGGGGTATTGAACTATCTCGCGGACAGATCAATCAGATACTGCTGCAAGGGAAAGACGCGTTTGACGCCGAAAAATACGCGGTATTACAGGCCGGCCTGGCCACCTCATTGTGCGTGACTGTGGAAGATAGCGGTGCGCGCCATCAGGGTAAAAACGGGTTTTTGACTCACATTGGCAATGACTTGTTTGGCTGGTTTCAAAGTGTCGGTTCAAATAGCCGGATTAACTTTCTGGAACTGCTGCGCGCAGGGAAAACAGATTATTGTTTAAGTGAACCCGCGTTACTGTATATGAAAAAGCAACAGTTGCCTGAAAAGCCCCTTAAGTTACTTTTTGAGTTAAAAGGAGAAACCTTTGCCGATAAAGAGAGCTGGCAGACATTACTGGATCGCTTATTAATAACCAATTCGCGTCACCAACGCTTTGCGATAGAAGGGGCCTTGCTGGCTAGTGCCTTACGCCATTGCCTGCCTGCTGATCTGGTCATCGTGAGTGATGATGCAGGCCAGTTAAATCTCTTATTACATGCCTTATGCTGGATACATACCAAACGACTCATCCATAAAATGCTGCCACTCAACGAAACGCATCGGCAGGAAATAGCGCAAATCAGGTGTCAGATATGGGACTTTTATGCACAACTGAAAGGCTATAAAAGAAAACCGAACAAACCGCATCATAAAAGACTCCATGATCGCTTTGATGAAATCTTTACCCAAAAAACCAGCTATGCCACCTTAAATCAGGACTTAAAACGAATTTATAAAAACAAGGCTGAATTACTAATAGCGCTTGATCGACTGGAAATCCCTTTGCACACCAATGGGAGTGAAACCGACATCCGTGATTACGTAAAGAAACGAAAAGTCAGTGGAGATACGCGCAGTGATGAAGGAAGGCGTTGCCGAGATACCTTTGCCAGCCTGAAAAAAAACCTGTCGTAAGCTGGGAATTTCATTCTGGCATTTCTTAATGGATCGATCGGGTATTGGCAAAAAGACGATTGCGCCATTACGCGAGATCATCACTGAACGGGCCGCACTTTCCACGGGTTATTGAGAAACTACATATAAGCCTGGCTTCGAACTCCGAAAGATTGGTTTACACTGATGCTACTTTCTCTCGCCAGGCAGTGACGCCGCCTGCTAATCCAATCATAGCCATTCCAATGAGTGCTTGCTCACTCGGCCAACGATCAAAAATAATTCGACTCCAGATAGCCGCAAATATTAAATAACTGTAGTCCATAGGTGCCAACCAACTGGCATCGGCGGTTTGATAAGCGCGACTAATGCAGAGGTTGCCTGTCAAGTTTAATAAGGAGGACAGTAGCGCGAACCCAGCAACCATTAATGTTAACTCGGGCCAGCCGATAGCAACGAAAGGCATTGATACTTGTATGCTGTTGGACAAGGGGAATACTGATAGTAATGTAATACCGGCAAGTCCGACGATTAGAAATCCAAGCCCAGCCGCAAAAGCAAGGGCAAGTGGGCTTTCATTGCGACAGGATTTACGTATCGTCAAAATATTCGCAGCGTAGAAAAAACCAGCAATGATGGGTAGTACTTGCACGGTTGAAAATTCACTGCTCCAGGGAGAGAGTACTAAGCTTGAACCGACAGCGCCTAAGGTCAGCGCTCCATATCGCCATACTCCGACTTTTTCGCCTAATACAGGCCCAGCCAGCAGTGATACAAAAAGTGGATAGGTATATAGTCCGGCTGCCATCTGTGCGACAGTTAAAAATGGTGCCCCAGAAAAGAAGAAAAACATGCAGATTAATAAAAAAAAGGATCGTAAATAGACTGCTTTCCAGTTTTTCGGCACCAGGAGGCTAATGCCTCCGCCAAACATTGCCAATATCACCGTAAAACTCAAATTACCAAAGGAGCGTAAGGCTTGGAATTGCCAAAATGATGTGTCAGATGACATTAATTTGACTAACGAATCTTGGAAAGCGAGTACGAAAGCGGCAGTTAGCACTAACGTCAGTGCAACAAATGGTCGATCAGATTTCGAGTAGTTAGGCAATGGCTTTTTCATACCTTATTCATATTGCCTGGTCGATAAACCACTCAATCGTTAATCAGCTGTAATATTGGTTTTTTGTTCCGCGATCCCACCATTTTAACAAAGTGTTATCGAGTGCAGTTTGAACTCCAATACCCAGTTTTTCGGGCAGTGTTTTCTTGATTTTGTATTTGACTTCAAATACGTCAGACTTTTCACAAGCGTTGGTGATGTATTCGTCACTGGTCATGAGTTCATCGACTAATGACTTGCTTAATGCTCTTTGTCCAAACCAAATTTCGCCTGTCGCTACTTCTTCAATATTGAGCTGTGGTCGGTGTGATGAGACAAATTCTTTAAAAAGGACATGGATGTCTTCGATATCTTCGGCGAATTTTTCACGGCCTTTATCGGTATTTTCGCCAAACATGGTGAGTGTTCGTTTGTGTTCACCTGCAGTGATCATTTCAAAATCGATGTCATTCTTTTTAAGCAACCGGTGAAAGTTAGGGATCTGGGCGACAACACCAATAGAACCGATAATTGCAAAAGGGGCGGCTAACAGTTTGCTCGCGATACAGGCCATCATATAACCACCACTTGCCGCTACTTTATCGACACAAATTGTCAGTGCGATATCACGATCTTTGATGCGTTGTAGCTGTGAGGATGCCAGGCCATAAGCATGAACCATGCCACCACCGCTTTCGAGTCGAACTAAGACTTCGTCTGTTTTCCCTGCCAGTGAGAGCACTGCGGTTATTTCCTGGCGTAGGCTTGATACTGCCGAGGCTTTTATATCACCATCAAAGTCGAGCACAAAGACACGACTTTTTCTGTCAGCTTCTGGTCTGCTGTCTGGGCTTATTTCATCACTCTTTTTTGCATTTTTCTTCAATGCTTTGAGATGCGCTTTGCGATCGGCCTTTTCTTCTTTAGCGCGTTTTTTAAATTCAATTTTGAATTCATCTTCATCGATCACAGCTGCACTAAGGGTATCTCGAAGCAGCTCCATTTCATCATTCACTCGGGTGACTTCAATGTGACCTTCGGAAGCACCTTTTGATTTCATACTAGCTGCTACCGAAACAACCACTATGGCGACTATGCCAATAACAATGGTCAATAATTTAAGTGCAAAAAGCCCATAGTCAAAAAAGAATTCAGCCATTAGATTTTAATCTGCCAATGATTTAAAAGAAGCAGCATCATACCTGTCTGTAGATTAGGATTATATTAGTATTTTACAGGATGAGTCAGAAACACAGAAACGGATATTGAAACACATTTTTATGAGTGCTCGCTTTAATATTTAGCTACTTCTGAATCTAGAAATCGGTATCTAGTCAGCATTGATGATGTTTTAAAAATACCTTTCGTACTCGATTGCCGGCAAATATAAAGGTCATAAATTCCTCGGGGAAAACATCATTCGATGCAATCCTGTACGAGGGTTCAGCTAAAATTCTTGTTCTCGATAACACTGCGATGGATTTTTTCTGAAAATTACATTGGGTTAGGCAGCTTACTATCGTTGTAGTCATAAAATGCGATTCGATTCGCCCTTTACCGTTATGTAGTAGTGGAATGTCGAAAGGTATTTGTGTAAGGATTAATGCATTTACCAACGATGTAACGGTCCTTATTGCGATAAAAAACAGTGCTGATGACCTGGAAATGAAACAAACCACAGTCACATATAATTGTAAAAGATCTCTGCTAGCTTGGGTTGGTGTTGATTTTGATTCAACTGGATATATTCACGTTTTACATTTTATTCGCGTGAAGGAATATTCAGCCGGAGCCGGCGTTCCCATAAATTTTTACGACTGATACCTAAAATTTTTGATAGCTCGGTTTCATTAAATTGAGGTTGAAACTTCTTCACGACTTCGATGAAATAATCATCAAGTGACAATGGATGTTCTAGCTTGCCGAGAGTTTTTGAATTGGCAGTGTCTATTGTAGGCGTTGTGGTGAATCCTAAGTCACTAACCTGTATTACTTTATCAGTACAGAGAATGACGGCACGTTCGATTACATTTTCTAATTCACGCACATTGCCAGGCCAATGATACTGGTTCAGTTTTTGATAGGCCTCTTCACTAAAGTTGATCGCTTTGCGGTGAATCCGGCGACACATTTTGGTTAATATAGCGTTGGCTAATTGTTCTGTGTCCGAAGTGCGCTCACGTAATGGCGGCAAATTTAATTCAAATACATTCAGCCGATAATAAAGGTCTTCACGAAACAAATTGTCAGCGACCATTTGCTTTAAGTCTTTGTGTGTAGCAATCAAGACCCTAACGTTAACTTTAATCGTTTTAATGGAGCCAACGCGACGTATTTCGTTCTCCTGCAATACTCGCAATAAGTTCGCCTGTGCTTCTAGTGGCAACTCACCAATTTCATCTAGAAACAGAGTGCCATCATTAGCGGCTTCGATTAATCCTTTTTTTAATTGCTGTGCCCCAGTAAATGCCCCTTTTTCGTGGCCAAATAATTCCGATTCAATTAAGTTGTCGGCAAATGCGGCACAATTTACACTGATGAGTGGGTTGTTCTTACGGTTACTTTGCGAATGGATCGCCCGTGCAACAAGCTCTTTGCCTGTGCCTGTTTCACCTAGAATTAACACAGTGGCATCGGTTGGCGCGACACGATGAATGAGGTCAATTACTTTTTTCATCGGTTCGCAGTTACCGATCATTCCATTTATCGGGTAGTCTCTAGCAACTTCTTGCTTGAGAATTTTATTTTGTCGTTCAATATTTGTTTTTTCTAGCGCCCGGCTGACCGTTAGAACCATTTCGTCATGGTTGAACGGTTTGGATATATAGTCGACTGCCCCCTGTTTCATGGCATCGACGGCTGATTGTACAGTCGAATAGCTGGTCATGATCAAAACCGGAATAGGTGCTGCTTTTGCAATTAAGACCGTTCCGGGTTCGCCCGGTAAGCGGATATCCGAAATGATTAAGTCATAATCGTGTATTGACTTCTCAATAGCGTCGGCAACACAACCAACGGCTGTTACGCTATGGCCTTGTTTTTCGAGTAAACGCAATAGGCTGCCACGAATAATGGGTTCGTCTTCGACGATTAATATATGGCTCATAGTTTGCTTTTCATCTTGATATTAGCGAGATAATCAACTATCTGATCTATTGTTGGCTAGGTTGTTAAGACTGTTATCCGTTGGTCTGAATCTGGGCAGAGATACCTCAAACTGGCAGCCTTTATCGCTCCTGTTGCTTGCACAAATACTACCGCCATGTTCCTGGATAATGTTATAGCTCAGTGATAGTCCAAGACCGGTGCCTTCACCCACAGGTTTAGTGGTGAAGAAAGGCTCGAAAATTTTGGCTAAATGGCTTTCTTCAATGCCTTTGCCATAATCTCGAACGGTTGTTGTTATCGTATTATCGTAGGCCAATGCTTGAATTTCTATAGTGTCACCTAGATCAGAAACATCAGTTGCATTACTCAGTAAATTGACAAAAACCTGAATCAGTTTTTGTGAGTAACCTGCAACATAAAGGGATTCATCACATTGATTCTGATAGATTAATTGCAGGTTAGAATGGTTCAGTGATACTAATTCTATTGCCTGATCAATCGTATGATGAAGACTCAGGGGACCGACAGAGTGATGGTCGATCCTGTCGGTATGGCTGAAATTGACTAGGGCTCGGACAATGTTATCGATACGTTCTGTTTGTTTCAGTATTTGTTCCAGGCCTTGCTGCAATACCAAGGTATTATCAGGTTCGGATTGTAAATCCTGGGCCAGACAGGCAATACCTGTAACTGGATTGCCTATTTCATGGGCCACGCCTGTCGCGAGCTGCCCGATAGAAGCCAATCGTTCACTGTGTGCGAGTTTTTCTTCCAGTGAGTAGCGCTCACTATGATCTTCTATCAGAATGACAATACCGTTGCGCTGTTTTTGGTCGTGACTAACAACCGCTTTGAACAAGTTCAGTATATAAGGTTCTTTATTAACTATTATCTTTAACTTACTGATTTGAAAGTCTTTACTGGAAACAAAAGATACTAATAAATTTTGCCAGGGTGGTTCGATATGATCGACAGACTGACCAATAATTGTAGTTTGTTCAATACCCGTTAATCGAGCCATCGCATTATTCCAACTGACAATATGGTTGTCCTCGCTGACTGATACCACACCCAATGGCAAGTCTTGTAAGACCTGAAAGTGAAATCGTCGTAACGCATCTAGCTCGCTCGAAACGCCTTCGAGTTTTGAACGAGTCTTTTCATCTTTGTCTTCCACAAACTGAATGGTGTCAGCGAGTGCTGTCTTGGTGGCTCTGTCAATCTGTAAATGTTCATTGACGATCATGCGAGATAAAACTGGGCCGACTAATCCGGATAAATTACGGTTTATTTGTGCTCGTAACAAAGGCAGGGCAGCAGTGTCCACTGTTTCATGATTCACCCCTAGATCTGATAGGGCCCGTTTGATTTCACTACGGGCAATGTCAATACCAATAACCTTGGTTAATTGATTTTCGAATTCATCAATTGAAGTTGCCCGTACTTTGCCTTCAGGTACTAAAAAACCTTTTCTAAAGCAGGCATTGGATACCTCTCGTTCTTCGTCTGATTGTGGCATTAAAAATGAAAATAGAACGAATGCCAAACTATTAAATGCCAGCGACCATAAAGCACTATCAGTCGTGCTAATCGCCAGATTAGGCGTCGTTAAAAATGGCAATACTATAATACCTGCCCGTTCGAACAACGGTAGTAATAAGGTAATTCCCCAGATAGAAATACCAACCAGTAAGCCGGCAATAAAACCCGCTTTACTGGCTCGTTGCCAGTAAAGCAAGCCAACAATGCCTGGTAAACATTGTGCCACGGCAACAAACGAAATAAGTCCAAGCCCAGCTAACCCCTGATTATATTGCTGAACAAGGTAGAAGCCATAACCAGCAGCAATGATAAGCACTATGACTAGTCGTCGTCCCCAAAGTAGCCAATAATACATATTGGTACCGCTGGATAATTTTGAAGGGAAGCTTGCCGGCAAAACAAGATGGTTCATACACATTGAGGCTAGTGCCAGAGTTGTCACAATAATCATCGCACTGGCCGCTGATAAACCACCCAGAAAAGTGAGCACTGGTAAAACGCTAGAGTCGCTTTTTAAAGTAATTCCTAATACATATAGATCGGCTGGGATATTCAGGTTGAGAGACTCTCCAGCCCACAAAATTGGAGGGATTGATATATTGAGCAGCAGTAGAAATAGTGGAAAAGCCCAGCTTGCCGTATTCATCGCCTTTGGATCGGTATTTTCAACAAAAATCATATGAAACTGGCGCGGTAACAAAAAGGCAGCAGCAAAGGAAAGCATCAATAATGTTGCCCATGGACCTTCCGTGACAGGTTTAAATAAAGCAGCATTCGCTTCAGGATTGAGTTCAAGGTACTGGTTGAGTTCTGAAAAACCACCGAATATGCCGAAAACTGCGAATAAACCAACCATTAATAATGTCACTAGTTTCACCAGTGATTCAAATGCGATTGCCACAACTAGGCCATGATGTTTCTCGCGTGGTGAGATATGGCGTGCTCCAAACAAGATTGAGAACAGGCCAATAGTGATACAAAACCCGAGCGCCATATCACTATTTTGAGTACTTTGAGTCATTATTTTCAAAGTACTAGTGATTGCGTGAATTTGTAGCGACATATAAGGCAAAGTGCCAGCTAGCATGAATAGCGTTACCAAAATCCCAGCTGCCTGGCTGTGATATCTAAAGGCAAACAAATCGGCTAATGATGACAGCCTGTAGCTCTCTGTTAATTTAAGAATAGGGCGCAATAAAATCGGTGATGCAATAAAGGCGATTGTGGCTCCAAGATAAATGGCCAGAAAACTAAAACCTTCCTTTTGGGCGAATCCTACACTGCCATAGAAGCTCCATGACGTTGCATATACCCCCAGCGAGAGTGTGTATACCAGTGGGTGTCGGACAATAGAAGCAGGTATCCATTGGCGATCGGTTGCCGTGGCTATGAGGAAAAGCAGTCCAAGATAAAGAATGCTTATAAGGAATAGCTGCCACAGCTCAAACTGCATGTTTTTTTAGATGCCGTTGTAATAAATAGCTGAGTAAGATAATAGCTGACCAAATCAGATAAGGTATTAACCAGTAACTACCCTCAAAGGCCCATAAGCCTATCAATGGCGGTAATAAAATTAGTAGCGCTATAAGAGCGACAATTATGGTAATTTCAGTTGGCCTAGATTCAGATGTTGATGCTGGCATGAATGATGTTCGCTGATATCAAATCGTCAGCCTAAAGTGTTACCGATTGTTACGATTAGGTCAATGGGAAATCAGTGTTTGGCAGACAATAAATGACTATTTTGCAAAACCTTGTGGACAACTTTTAACATAATTAATAGGTGAAAAAAGCTAAGATTTTGGTGGTAAGTTCGAATCGATTGTGATTTACTCTTCATTATTTATTTCTAAAGCAATTTTGTTTTGGGTTCGAAGGTTCGGACTAAAACCGAGTACTGGAGGAGAAGCTGCAGCATCAAAAAAAATATAGCAGCGAGGGATGAAAAGGCGCCGAATTAGGCGCCTTTTTTTTTGTCCAGGATGAACGGTATGTCACCAACGCATGTATGCGTTGAAGTGACGATGTCCTAAATTTTTATTCCAGAGATATCTACCTGGTTAAGGATGCTTGGCTTTAGATCAGCGCCCGAATGCATAATCAGGCCGGGCGCCTAGTAATATAGATACCACTATTTAGCTCTGTCGGTAACCATCGCCCCCCCTAAAGCCTGAATGGCAGCTTTCAATTCATCTAGATGAGGCGAAAATACAATCCTGAAATGATCAGGTTTTTTCCAGTTAAACGCTGTTCCATGAAACAGGATAACATGTTTTTTGGTCAAAAAATCTAGTACAAATGTTTCATCATTATGGATATTAAATTTTTCAAACCTATTTTGTGAAAGAGGTACATAGCACCTTGTGGACGCGTACAACTTAGACCTGGAATATCATTAACCATTTGAAAGTCAACTCCATTTGTTGATACAGGCGCTTCTCTGACCTGGAGAGGTCATTAATGCTTTGATAACCACCTAGGGCTGTTTGAATCGCATGTTGTGATGGTACGTAGGCGCACAAGCGCATCGATGACAGTATATTGAGACCATTGAAGTAATCTATGGCCTGATTTTTTGGCCCGCTCAGAAGCATCCCCCGCCCGAAAACCCGCTACTCGATAGTTCTTCGACAATCCGCCAAAAGTACCGCAAAAGACATCGCCGCTTAAACCAGCAATTGAGATATTGATTGCCTGGTCATATAGAATTTTGTCGTAGATTTCATCCCTGTAAATAATGAGGCCATTCTCAAGCGCAACGGCTGTGATCGCCTCTAATGTTTCTTTCAAATAAACAGCACCTGTCGGGTTGTTTGGGTTAATGATGACGATTGCGCTAGTTTTTTTGCTAATCTTTGACTTGATATCATCAATATTAGGCTGCCAGTCGTTGCTTTCATAACATACGTAATGGACAGGCTTACCACCTGAGAGGGTTACTGTGGCTGTCCATAGTGGGTAATCAGGGGAGGGTAACGAAACCTCATCACCATTATTTAATAGCGCTTGCATAGCTATCACGATCAACTCACTAACACCGTTCTCAATATAGATATCGTCGACCAATGTATTGCGAAATCCCAGTTTTTGGTAATACTGCTGTATCGCAATTTTTGCTGAATATAGTCCATTAGAAGGACCATATCCTTGCGCCCGTGGAAAATTGTGAATGACATTTCTTAAAATATCATCGGGTGCATCAAATCCAAAAGATGCTGGATTACCTATATTTAACTTGAAAATTTTGTGGCCTTCATCTTCAAGTTGTTTTGCTTGACCTATTAAAGGCCCTCGTATGTCATAACAAACACCCTATAGTTTATTCGAACGTTTTATCTTTTAATTCAGAGGGTTGACGCATAAAAGTTGAAGTTAATAGTGTCATTATGGCATAAAATAAAATGCACTTTATTAGTAGGGTTTTAATCGGTAACGAACCACTGAATCTTTTAGTTCAGAGTAGGCTGTGTCGTATTGAATGCAACTAATCCTTCGATATACGCTTGGCTTGTTAAATCAGGCGTTATGATTCGGATGAAGACATTAGGCTTTATTGGTGTCGGTGATTGGGCTGAATATACTATTAAAGGGTTAGACAGGGAGGATTTTACCAACCAATTTTACTCAGCCAAGATAATAGTTTAAAGGCGCAACTATTAGTATTGCTTATATTTTAACTAGGTCGGCTATTTTCTGTTGAACGTCATTGATATTTTCGTAAACAATACCATGGACATCGGCTTCAATCATCGTAATTGACTTTTCTTTCGCTTCTATATGTTGATACAAGCTTTCTACGCTGGAAGGTTCTACCACAGGATCATTATTAGACTGGAATAAGTGCAGTTCGGCTTTTATCTTTAGTGGTTCACTCATTAACTGATTGACCAGTTGTTGCAATTGATACAACGCCCGAACCGGTATGTGTTGATAATTGACCTCAGGGTGCTCAGTATCATTGGCCTGAAATGGCATAATGCCATCCGATTTGATGAGTCGGGCAAACCTATTCGCATGATGTAGCAATGGTAAAAACTTCAAATTTTTGTTTTTGAAGTCGACCGGAGCACAAACGCTAATCACCGATTTTATTTTTCTGTGAGGATGCAGTGATGCCTGCATTAAAGCTAACAAGCCGCCGGTAGAAAAACCAACAAGGTGAATACTTTGACTAAAGGCTTTAATAATGTCGTAACCACAGTTAACAGAATCCAGCCACTCATGCCAATCACGATCCCGCAGATCCCAAGGTGATGTCCCATGGCCTTTTAATCGAACGCCTAATACATGGTGCCCTTGTTTATGCAGTCGATCACCCAGGCTGCGCATTTCGGCTGGACCCGATAAAAAACCATGTATTAGTAATATTGCAGTGGCTGGCTCTTTAGGGGCTTTAAGAAAAAACCAGTTAGGGTTGGCTGTTGCTGTTTGCTGCTGATTGATGTCCTTAAATTTTGGTTTGCTGTATTCTTTTTTGTCCCATTCAGTCGTGATTTCTTGATCATTGAATCGAAATAGAGCGAACTGTCTGGCGCTAATGTCATCCACGTGCCTGATACTCGATTCGATTAGGCTAGTCACCTGTGTCAGTGGTGATATCTCATTTGCATAAACCGTAATCAAGTTTTCTGTTCTGATTTCGTCAATTTGAAACTCTTGGATTAATTTTTTATCAAGTACATAACAACCTTTATCAACATGCACCAATGCTAATGATTTAGCTGTTTTTAAAAACTGATCTAGTCGGCTAGTACCTCCACTAACGAGCGCACTATATTCTTTAGGGTTACGCAGACTTCGATGTAGGCGATAATCCGTGCCCTGTAATTTTTTGATGCTTAAATACAACATTTTGTGGAATTGTGCACAATTGAGCTGGCGTAATCCCTGGTTGAATAGCGCCAAGATGAGATAAGAGGCGATATGGCTTAAATTAATGGTGACAGCTTCATACATCGAATGCATATAGTCATCGCGAACCTTGTTACTTTTCGCTTTCATACCGAGTGAGTGTAGCTTGCCACCCAAATGTCCTTTGTCTGGTTCAAGTTTGAATAGCTCCGATAATGAATCGAATTGATGCACCACGTTGGGCAAAAGCATTTTTTCCCACCAGCGCCAATAGTCTCCGGCTACAATGGGTTTTGCGAAGTGGATGTCCATATCCGTGTCTTTAAATAGTAAATTCCCTTCGATGATGAGTTCTTCCGCAAAGCGCTTATTGACACCTTTGCTAAAAAGTTTAACCGCTTTATGTAAAATATTGTCGCTGACGCGAATCGGGTAAAAGGTAATATTACTAGGCACAATGACCGTCGGTTTAAGTGCCTTTACCATCAACTCTTCGCTAGAATTAAACTCCAGTTGCTCCGCCCAACGTTCAACCTGGGTATAATTACCTTTCGAAAAGTCGCGTAGCAATGCAGTTTTAAACGCATCAAGTGCCATAGCAATAACAGCCGCACCCCGGTGATGCTTACGACGGCTGTTTGCGGTTCTCGAAAATATATTATATTGACCATGCTGATCGACCACCTGCTTATCTTTTACCATGCCGCCTTCAGGGAATACGATGAGCTTCCTGCCATGCAATATCTCCTTAGCCAAAAAAGGGAACAGGTTAGGAAGATCGTTTGGCACAACACCGATAGAGTACAAAAACTGACTAAATCGATCATCACCGTCAAAAAACTCAGCAGAGGCGACTGAACGACAATAGGCACCGGTTGCTTCATGCAGAAGATACTGTGGGATAAAGGTCTCGAATCTTGCAAAATGGTTAAACAGAAAAATATCGCCTGTCTCAGACGCTTTCCTGGTGTCCTGTTCCTCTTCGTGTAACTTAATATTGAGCTTCAACATTTTTTTTGAAGTTCGAAACGCCCGCACACACAGATTATAAGTTGATTTATTTATCGTGAGGGCTGGGTTTTTGTCTAGCATAGGTTGGTATCTAGCGTTGGGATTGAAAAATTAGTCGATTATACCGCTGTTTATCAAGATAAAGTTGTATAAGTAGCAGCTTGAACTATCTTTATAGGAAGTATGGTCAACGTAAATTAGATAAGGTTTCAGATTATTAACCAGCAGCCGACAAAAGTCTTATATTCAACAGGTTACCTCAATGCCATGAAGCAACGTCTTATCATCGTTTTTTTGCTTATGATTACGGTCATTGCTCAGAACGCTATTGCCGTCACCAATCCTAATGACATTCGAGTCGTAATTGATGTATCGGGCAGCATGAAAAAAACTGATCCTCTCAACCTTCGTATTCCAGCAATGAAAATGCTCAATGGGTTGATACCTGCTGGCTCGTCTGCAGGCGTCTGGAACTTTGGGCGTTATGTCGACATGACCGTTAAGTGGGGGAAAGTAGACAAAGCCTGGCGTAAAAAAGCCGATATCGGTGCCGCTAAAATACACTCAAATGGACTCTACACCAATATCGAAAGTGCGTTGACACGAGCCACTCGTGGTTGGGAAAAAGCAGATGCTAAAACACAGCGCAGTATTATTTTACTCACCGATGGGCGGGTCGATGTTTCCAAAGATAAAGAAAAGAACAAAGCTTCGCGCAAATCTATTTTAACTAATAGCGTTCAGGCATTGAAAAAATCGGGTGTCAAAGTTCACGCCATTGCTTTGTCTAAAGACGCCGATGGCACGCTACTCAAACAATTGGCACTCGAGACAGGTGGATCATTCGAAACTGCTGGGTCAGCTAAAGAACTACAAAAAATATTCCTCAAATTATTCGAACGTGCAACTGATCCCGATATGATCGAGATAGATGGAAATGAATTCACCGTTGATAAGAGTATCAAGGAGATGACACTGCTCATATTCCGACCAAAAGGGAGCCAATTGACACAGTTATACCCGCCTGGCTCCGCATTAGTTAACTTTAAAAAACAGGGTAAATCGATCTGGCGTAGCGAAGAAGGCTACGACTTAATAACAATCAAAAAACCGCTAGTGGGTGTTTGGAAGATCGATGCCTACAGTGACCCAGACAATCGACTGATGGTTGTTACTGATCTGAAGTTGAAAGTGCTTAAGGTCCCAGCTTACATGACACCTTCGCAGCCTTTGAGTATTGCTGTGGAATTGCATAATAAAGATAAGAAAATCAGTAAAAATAGTTTTTTAAGGTTCGTTGACTTTGGATTAATGCACATTGATGAAAGTGACACAGAAAACGTATTAGCGCTAACCCATAGCAAAGTACGTAAAGACAAAGGGCAATATCAGCATTTACTTGAAGGCAATTTAGCTGAGGGGAAACATAGTTTTATTGTCACTATTGATAGCAGGACATTTAATCGAAGCAAACGGATCGACATCGAGGTCCAATGGCCAGTTAAAGTTGAAATCAAACCTAAAGCCGCACCAGGAAACTACCACCTTACAATTCAAGCGCGTGAAGAATACCTAAAGCCTGATACTTTGCAGCCAAATGTGCAGATAAAAGCACCTGATGGTGAGCAACTGGTGCTCAAACTAGAGAATAATTTAGGTGTTTGGGAGGCTGAGGTCAATACTAATCAAGCGGGGCTTTATCAGGCTCTCATCGAAGTTTCAGCGCAATCTGTTAACGGCGAAAAACAAAAACATGACCTCGGTGCGTTTTCGATGGTGGGTGTCTATACTCTACCTGAGATCGAAATTGTGTCTGAATCTGAACTAAACGAAATGGAAAGTTTAGATTCCATTGATGATGGTGCGACAATGCCTGAAGAAAAGACAGACTGGACGAAAGTAATGATTATTGTAGGTGCATCCAACCTACTGCTTGTCTTAATTGCGGGTGGCATATTTTTTGTAATTCGACGAAGTTCTAATCAGTCGAAATTTTCTCTGGATGACGAACTGAGCGACGAGAATAAATCAAAAGAAGAAAAGTCCCTCAATGTCTGATATGAACTCACTCACGCTGATTTTGCTCGCGGAAGCCAGTTTTATCTTATTAGTTACGCTTATAGTAGTGCTCTGGTTGCAAATCAAGGCTAAAAGTAAACAAAAAAAAGCAGTTGAACAACTAGTTTCCCAAATCAAAAAACAATCACAAGCGCGAACTGAGGAAACTGGGTCTTTCTTGCAGGAAGCTTATGATCTGAGTGATACGGAACTGACCGTTGCGGTTAAGAATATCGACAAACAAGAGAGACGTTTTTTTCAGAAGCTGGTCGATGTCCTGAGTCGTTCTGAACCTAGCCAGATAACCAGCCTTGATGCCTCAGTCGCCGAATTGGTCGATACTTATAAAAGTTTGAAGCCAAAACCAATTGAAGAAGTTGCCAAACCTGGTGAGGCAGACAATAGTGCTGATGATTTAGAAGCACTAAGAACTGAAAATGCAAACCTGACTGAAGAATTGAAAATAACGCGTGAAACCATGTCGGGCATGATTTCCGAATTTGGCAACATGTTTGGTGGAGGTGAAGACAATGATCTAGATAGTAGCGAGGTAGCGGATAGGTTTGCTGCCCCAGTGACGGAGCCTGAAGGTGAAGTTGTTGTAGACGCGCTCAGTGGAGAAAATAACAATGAAACAGGTGCCGATGAAACAGATAAAAAGGTTGATTCGCCTTAAATTAATTTGATTTACGCTTTAATTTGAGCCAGGCAGAATTGCCATTATTTATTATGCTTAATGTCAAGTGGACATTAATATGGAGACTTAATGGAACAACGCAACATCACTATCGAATCGCTATTAGAGCAAGGTCAAGATCTTTGTTCCTTGCCCGAAATTTACATTCGTGTATCCGAGATGCTCGATAACCCAAATGCAACTGCGACACAAATTGGTGAAACGATTCAGACTGATCCTGCCATTTCATCCAGAATATTGAAAATGGTGAATAGCGCCTACTATGGGATACCCAATAAGGTGTCGTCTATTTCGAAGGCGATTATCATCTTAGGCAGAGAGCGATTAAAACAAATTCTGATTGGTTCGGTATTAGGTAGCATATTTACCAGCATCAATAATGAAGCTTTCTCGATGCAGTCATTTTGGGAACATAGTATTAAAACAGCGATTATTGCACGAGAACTAGCCAATCAGGGTCATGATATTGAAGAGCCTGATGCAATGTTTACAGCCGGATTATTGCACGATATAGGTCGATTAGTGATTGCCGACAACCTACCCAATATAAATTGTCAAATTGATGAACTATCAGAACGCAATCGTATCGATAGAGCACAGGCTGAATTCATAATATTAGGCTTTACCCATGCTGAACTCGGCGCCGCACTAATGCGTCAGTGGGGTTTTCCGGATCTTTTGGTGAGCTGTACCGACGATCATCACAAGCTAGAGCATTCAGGCGAATTCGCTCAGGCTGCACGACTTGTTTACCTATCAAATCAACTGAGCCAATACATACCACCGATTGACGAAAATGAGACACAAGAGATACTATCAAATATCCCGCATTGGGAGAATGCCGCGCGCCAACCCGGGCAAATCAGTATTGCCTGTCAGCTAGCCGATGATTTAGTATTTGAGGTCATGGAGTCGCTCGGAATGGTCAATATGGAAATTAGCGCCGATTAAGTGCATACCATCCCAGGCAGATAGCCTGCACCACAATCAAGTAAATGAACACATGTTGGTAACCCTCTGAGGCATAACTGCCAACATTTTCGGAGGGGAAGGCGTCAATAACCGCACCAATTCCCCATTGTGTAAAAAAACCAACGACAAAGACTAAAAAATTTAAAGCGGTGTTTGCGCGCCCTGCATAATGTGACGAGAAGCGCTGTGAAAGTGCAGCGTATGTGAGAATCGAACTAGTACTAAAAAAACCAAATAACATCCAGATTGATCGAGCAAAGTAAACAGGGTGAAACGCGAGTATTACCTGGGTCAAGATAAACGCGGTCATACCGACCAATGCGACAGTCATACTATTGATGCCACGCTTGCTAAAATAGTAAGCGATATTTCCAATCACGACGTAGCCAATAATCATCGATACCGCAATCAATAGCAGTGAACTTGCTACCTCAGTCTCATTAAACCCAGCAATATCTCTAAACCATGGACCAGTCCACAACCCAATCAAGGCAAGGGCTGCTGCTTGTGTCGACACCGCCACAGGGATAATTCGCCAGAAATAGCGGTCGCTAAAAATATGAAATATGCCTCCAATATGGCTAGTCAGGTCTACTTGCTCAGCCGGTAAAGGTTTATCAGGCACAGCGAAAAAGATAATAATCGCTACCAGCAAGGTTGCTATAGCCAATATCCAGAATAAATCTCGCCAAACTAAGGTTTCCAACAACCAGGCCGTTGGTGATGAAGCGAAAAGAACGCCCAATCCACCCGCTGTCATATGCAACCCATTAGCCAATGGCAATCTGTCGGCTGGGAACCATTGGACGAATGACTTAAATGCTGCCATCAAACAAGCCGAGACACCCAGGCCTATCAAGGCGCGTCCAATCACCAGCATGTTAAAGCTAGTCGCTGTCGCAAAAATAGCGGCACCTAGTGCGGCGAACAACAATAAAAACGCTTCGATTCTTCGCGGACCATATTTATCAAGCAGCACCCCCAGTGGTAATTGAATGACAGCAAAAGTAATAAGATAAGCGCTCGTTAAAAAACCGAGTTCAGTTGCATTTAAATTCAGGTCGGTACTAAGGTCACCTGCAATAATCGAATTGACAACACGGTACAGATAGGAAAGAAAATAACCAAGTGCAAAAGGTATAAAAATACGAAGCAAAAGTTGCCAGGTATATTGTGGAAGAGCAGCAGCGCTATCGTTGGAATTTAAGGAGGCGGGCATAATCAGTTGTTGTAAGGTTATTACGAAATCTTATTGGGTAACGTCAACTATCGAGTGGTCGTTTCAACTGTATGTTTTTTGCCGAACTCAGCTAAGAAAATCCCACATAACACCAACATTAATGATACTGCATGAAAATTTTCAAAGCGCTCGCCTAGATAAAAAACTGCCATCACTGAAGCAAAAATAGGCACCAGGTTAACAAACATGCCAGACCTGCCAGGTCCCACTAGCCCAACAGCATGGATAAACAGTAGCTGTGATATCAGCGAAGGTATTAGTGCCACCAGGGCCACAATGATCCAACCAGTGGTAGTAGGGGCCTGAAGCCCTTGATATTGAATTTCAATTATCCATAAGGGTAAAGATGCTAAAAACGCAAATCCAGCAAAAAGAGTGAACAACGACAGGGGGGCAATATTAGGACGCCGAGATAAACCAATAGAATAAATAGCATAAAAAAAGCAGGCTATAAGCATAAATAAATCACCAAGATTGAAAACCAATCCCTGTAATTGATTGATTTCTCCTTTAGTGGCAACCACGATCACACCAATGAGCGTAACGCTTGTGCCCAATATCTGTAAAGTCGTCATGCCTTTACGCAAAAACAAATAACTGCCCAGAAAAACAAAGACTGGTATGGACCCCTGGATAATGCCGATATTAATGGCCGAGGTAGTATGAGCGGCAGCATAGTACAAGGCATTGAAAAACGTAAATCCAAGCGTGCCCATCACTGCCAAATAAACCAGATGCTGACGAATCACTAACCAGTCTTTAACCACCTGCCGGTGAGATACAATTAGCAATAAAATTAATACCACTAACCAGCGCAGACTGACTAGCATCATGGGAGAAATTTGATCCACGGCGACCTTGCTAAGGATCGCATTACAACCCCAACCCCAGGTAACAAAGGTCAACATTACATAAGCTTGCGAATTTGATTTATGAGGCATGCTTTCTTTTCCGGTTTTGGTATAACTCTATGTGCAATGTATTAGGACCATAGCCGGCGACAATGGCAATAAAAACCACAAGGTGCATAAAACGCAAATCCAATTGCAGTGTTGTCCAACAAGCAACGATTGAACAAGATTTAATGAGCAGGATAACTACCACCTAACCATTGCATCCATCACCGAAAATAGAACCATGCTAATGAGCACCTAATCTATTCCAAAAATGGGTGAGTCAGGCGGGTATGATGATGGTATTGATGAATTTAATAGTGCCATTGATTGGAGCAAAAAAAGCTTAAATAAACGATGTAACTCAAGATCAAACCACATCTTAGTATGGCATGAACCTCTAATGGCTGCCATGAAAACAAAACTGATCTAGGTTAAAATTTGATCAGCAATTTTCTCTGCGACCATGATCACTGGCGCATTGGTATTGCCCGAAATAACGGAGGGGAATATCGAAGCATCGACAACCCGTAATTGTCGTACACCATGCACTAGCCCCTGCGAATCGACCACTGAATTACTCAAATTGGACCCCATCATGCAAGTACTGGTAGGGTGGTAAATAGTGCTGCTACGTTGGCGTATATCGTCGATCAACTCATCATCAGAATCTATGTTAAGTCCAGGCGTCATCTCATGTTCGATAATGCTACTCAACGCTGGCGTTTGTGCTAATGCGCGTATTGTCCTGACACCTTCGAGCATTTCAATCACGTCTTCCTCTGCGGAATAGTAGTTGGGGTAAATTTTCGGATGAGTGGTTGGATCAGTTGAATTAATTTCCAGATATCCTCGACTGACTGGCCTTAATTGTCCAACCGAATTCAAAAAACCAGGGTAGGGATCTGGTTGCATAAGCGGACGTTCATCTGGTGGTGCCATAGAATAAGTAATCGCCGCAAAATACATTTGTAAATTTGGCTGGAGTCTATTCGGATTACTCCGAATAAAACCACCAGCCTGATTCACGCTGAGTGACAATAACCCTTTGCGCAGCAATACATACTTCATTCCAGCCAATAGCTTTCCCCACCAAGGATAAAGTTGATTATTTATAGTAGGTACTTTGGATTTGTAAAAATGGGAGTACCCTAAGTGGTCTTGCAAGTTACGTCCAACCGCTTCGGCGGCGTGTACAACCGAGATACCAAAATCTTTCAATAACTTTGAAGGGCCTATGCCTGATAGTTGCAATAACTGTGGCGAATTGATCGCACCAGCGCACACTATGACTTCTCGGTTGGCTGATAAAACGTGAATTTCACCCTGCCTTTTATACTCGACACCATAAGCCACATTATTACGAAATAAAATGCGATTGACCTGAGCATCAGTCACCATCTGGCAGTTGTCACGTTTGAGGGCAGGGTGTAGATAAGCGCGAGCGGCTGACATACGCAGTCCGTTTTTAGTCGTGATTTGGTAGTAGCCCAGGCCTTCCTGACTTTTCCCGTTAAAATCAGCGTTGTAATTAAAACCCAATTGTTCGCCAGCTTGTATAAAAGTCTTAGTTAAAGGGTGGTATTGCTTGCTCACATTATTAACATACAACGGGCCGCTATCACCTCGATAATCGTTACCACCATCTGAATTAGTTTCTGATTTCTTAAAATAAGGTAGTACTTCATCCCAACCCCATCCAGGGTTACCCAATGCTTGCCAGTGGTCATAATCCTCAGCCTGTCCACGAATATACACCAAAGCATTGATCGAACTCGACCCACCAACAACCTTGCCCCGTGGCCAGTAGTTGGCTTGATTATTTAGACCAGGAGCTTTTTCAGTGGTGTACATCCAATTAACCTTGGGATCATAAAACGACTTACCGTAGCCAATTGGTGTTTGTATCCAAAATTTTCGATCACTGCCCCCAGCCTCTAATACCAGTACCGAATATTTGCCACTGGCACTCAGCCGGTTAGCTAATACGCAACCCGCTGATCCAGCACCGACAATAATATAATCAAATGACGAAGCCATTGGCGTCCACCTATAAACAATTTAGGCGGAATATAACGACGAACGATAGTGAAGTAAAATGAAAACTGATGGTTCCACAGCGCTTAACGATATTGCATAATTAGCACCTCATTTTTTTCGGAGTTAGTCTTGAAGTTTACCGTTGAAGAATTCCGTCACTGGACGAATAAAAACGTCACATTGCTTGGCATGTCGGGTGTTGGCAAGTCTCACCTGTCGAGCATGTTACAAGGTAAGAACTGGTTTCATTACTCGGGTGATTATCGTATTGGGACTCGTTATCTTGATGAGCATATCCTCGATATGATCAAGCAACAGGCTATGCAAGTACCTTTTCTAAAAGACTTGTTGCGTAAAGACTGGATTCACATACGAAACAATATCAAGGTCGATGACCTGGGCCCAGTATTAAGCTTTGTGGGCAAACTGGGTAATCCAGCGTTAGGCGGCGTTGAGCTAGATGAATTTATCAGACGACAAGCTATTTATCGTCAGGCTGAGATTGATACCATGCTTGAAGTGCCAGAATTCATTAAAAAAGCGCAGGACATTTACGGTTACCCAAATTTCATTAATGATGTGGGTGGTAGCTTGTGCGAGCTTGACGAACCTGGAGTGATTGAATCTTTAATTGACTGTAGTTTGATACTTTATATTCAAGTTACCAATCAAGGTCAGGAAGATACACTCCTTCAAAGAGCCCAAAGCTCGCCAAAACCCCTGTTTTATCGCTCAGAGTTTTTGCAGCAACACCTTCAAATGTATTTCCAAGAAACAGGAATAGAGTATGCGGCTCAAATAGACCCAGATGAATTTGCACGGTGGGTGTTTCCACACCTGTTCCATTCTCGTAAACCAAGATACGAGGCTATTGCTCGACCGCATGGTTACACCGTGACATCGGATGAGGTGGCACAAGTGAAGGACGAAGAAGATTTTCTTATTTTGATAGAATTAGCCATCGCCAGACAAAATGAAGAGAGGAAAAGCTAATGCCATTGGTTGCTCACAATAACTTACCCGCCTTCGACAAGCTATTTGCCGAAGGTGTCAAAGTATTAAAACCCAGTATTGCTCGGCATCAGGATATTCGCGAGTTGCATATTGGTCTGTTAAACATGATGCCAGATCCTGCTTTAGGGGCGACTGAACGACAGTTTTTCCGTCTCATAGGAGAGAGCAATCCAATTGCTCAATTTTATGTTCATCCATTTACACTAGATAAGTTACCTAGAGGTAAAGAAGCTCAGGCGCATATAGACCAGTATTACGAAAGCTTCGAGCAAGTTCGAACTCAGGGACTAGATGCATTGATCATAACCGGTGCGAATGTTACTGAGGCAGAGCTTTCAGCTGAAGTGTTCTGGAGCTCTCTCATCGAGGTGGCTGATTGGGCACATGAAAATGTGACATCAACCTTATGTTCTTGCCTTGCAACCCATGCCGTACTTGAGTTTCGATATGGACAAAAACGAGAACAAAAATCACATAAAAAGTGGGGTGTTTTCAATCATAGCGTGATCGACCAGGCTCACCCGTTGGTTGCCGATATTAATACACGATTTGATGTACCCCATTCTCGTTGGAATAACGTTGATTCGCAGCAATTTGAGGCGGCTGGATTAAAAGCACTAGTGGTTGGGGGGGATGGATGTATTCATCTTGCAACCAGTACCGATGGTTTTCGCACCGTGTTTTTTCAAGGACACCCCGAATACGACACTATTTCATTGTTGAAGGAATATAAGAGGGAAGTAACACGATATATCTCTGGTGAGCTAATGACTTACCCCCCATTGCCGACAGGGTATTTTGGTGTATTTGAATCTGCTTTGCTGCGAGAGTATGAGTCAAGAGTGAAATTTGCCTTCAGCAATCGTTCAGATGTGCCCGATTTTCCAGAATCTCTCGTGTTATCAAAACTCAATAATACCTGGCATGATACGGCCAGTGCAGTGGTTGGTAACTGGATGGGGTTAATTTATCAAGTGACTCACAAAGACAGAACAAAACCTTTTATGGAAGGTGTTGATATCGAAAACCCATTAGGTTTACCTGAATTGAGTTGAATAAATAACACTTTGTGAGGGAGGTCTCAGTTAAAAAAATATTAAGTTCTATACTTAATTATTACCCTTTTGCACTTAAGTTAGTGTTGGCCTCATTGATTTAATGAGGTTTTTTTTGCCTGAATTTTATAGCCGATCAATAACGACCTTGTTTCAAGTAGTTGAGATCATTTATTCCTAACTAAATATCCGGGTTAATAACTTATAAAACAGAGACTTAGAATTTTTATTTAAACTAGAATCGAGAAAGAATTTAAAACTTAAGCTTGAGAAATACTACGTTTGTTAGTAACACCCAGAGTCTGGCCATACTTAGAATAAGTACTCGATTTTTCATTATTTACTTGTCCTGTGAGCAGGCTGACCGAACGCCTAATACGGTCCTGTCCTTTATTAACGAGTAACGCATTGATTTGAATCGATCGTTGTAACTGAACTAACGACTCGGACAAAAGTTGATATTGTTTAGATAAATTTCCTTCTTCATCATCACACCATTTAATACACGCTACTTGGCCTTCTCTATTAGCCTCAAATTCATATTGGCTTAATAGTTGATTGCGATGATTTTCAAGACTTTCAATCTCACCTATCGGTAAATTATTCTCAGACAAAGCGCCGTTAATAGCCTCGATATTATTTTGAGCTAATGAGGTCTTTAACTCGATCAAATAATTATTTACTTCATCAACTTTCGCTAGTTGCGCTAGGATTAGTTTACTTAATGCTTGTCGACATTGATTAAGCGAAGTCGAACTCATGGCAGTAATTTTTCTATTTCACTGAACTTTTTGGCAATCACTTCTGCATTGGGCTGGTACTCTCCCTGTGACAATGCCAGTTTTATCGATTCAACTTTAGCGGCATTTACCTCTGGCAGCTCTCGGACCGAGGCATTCAAGTCCTGTAAAACATTCGAACTGCTCAAATCGACAATAGCAGCTGCACCAGATTTTGCGCTTGCGCTGTTTCCACCAGTAGAAACTTGGCTAGAAGAGGGCTTAACACCTGATTGCGACTCTGGTTTTACTATTGTCGACTGTAATCTATTCTGTGTATTGATGGCATCTGTCATTTCAAACGCTCCTTTATGTAAGTACTCATTGTATTGATCGGCTCCATTTGAGAAAAGTTTAACTTAAATTTACAATTATTTTAAATGAATTGGTTACTATTGGTAGCACCCGAAGAGACTAACAAACTAGCGGCTGGTTTAAGCGTATCGCTTATCAGCAAAACTGGTTGCGAGAAGATCATATATTGATCTTTACCAGGCCTTCACCAGAGACGATGCCCTGCACTATTTTTCGAGACTGCGTGTTTCTAACCTTAACCAGCTGGCCTATTCTTGCTGACTGTAGAGCCATACCTGAGGTTCTAATGGTGATGCCTTTGTAATTGAGGATCAAAGTCACATTTTGACCTGATTTCACCATCTCTGATGGACGAGTATTGTTTGGTGTTAAAACACTGCCTCGTTTTAAGTTTTGACTCGATTCCATATGTTTCAAATCATTGGCTTGAGTGAAATAACCTCGATTTAACAACGAAATATTGACTTTTCCATATTTAAACATGCTACTGCCAATTTTTTGACCGCGGCTGAAAGGCTGTTGAGCGACAAGTACATCATCAAAAACATCAACTCTTACAGGTAAATGGATACTCCAATTGGGTGAATGCTGACAACCAATGTTAAGAGACGTGCGTCCATGAGTTTTCTGAAGGTTAGAAAATTCTATGTGAAGAGGTGCATTACAGATCGCAAGCTTTAATCGAGAATCGAGAGAATTCGCTTTAAATTCAGGTAGATAGGGCGTTTTATAGTCAAATTGCATGATATATTCTTCAGCCTGAAACCGAATCGATTCAAGACTTTGATATTTATCAGCTTTTACCTCATCAGCGACTATAATTGTGCTTAGACAAGCCAAGCTTAAAAGTATAGGTCTTAATAGTCTGCGGGTATTCAATTTGTTTCCTTCAATGCCTGCTAAAATTATTTAACTGAATAAAGATGGCCAAAATCATGACGTTTAGTGACTACAAAAGACTACATTTACGTTATTTTAGCGATATTAGAGAGTGTTATTGGTTTACAAGCAATTAACGAGCCACTAACAATTATTACAGTCCTCGTATCTATGGCCGATACAGGTTTTATTAATGACTCAATTTAAAATTCACTCAATATGAATAGGAGCAGAATATGTCCGGTGTAATGGCGTCGGTTGATCAGCGTACTCAGCTAGCAGGGCGAAACCGATTAGAGCTGCTAATGTTTCGACTGGGTGGTCGACAACTTTACGGTATTAATGTTTTTAAAGTTCGAGAAGTGTTGCAGTGTCCGGTGCTTTCGGTAGTGCCACAGTCTCACCCCGTTGTTAGGGGTATTTCGAATATTCGTGGTCAAACGATCAGTATCATGGATCTTAGTATGGCTGTAGGTGGTCCCCCGATACAGGATATTGAAAATTCGTTTGTTATCATTTCTGAATATAACCGCAGTGTGCAAGGTTTTCTAGTTCAGGAAGTCGATCGCATCGTTAACCTAAATTGGCAAGATATACTGGCGCCACCGAGTGGCACAGCCGCAGGTTCTAGTTATTTGACAGCGGTGACGCATGTCGATGGCAAAATGGTCGAAGTGATCGATGTTGAGCGTGTCATGTCTGAAGTGGTTGGTGCAAAAGAAGATCTGTCTCAATCCATTAGAGACCAGGTGGTAGAGCAACCCAATGCTGAGAAAAACCTAATATTGGTTTCCGACGACTCTATGGTGGCTCGCAAACAAGTGTGTAAAACATTAGAAATCGATATGTCGATAGAAACGATTACGACAAAAGATGGCAAGGAGGCGATCGATCTACTTAAAGGTTGGGCTGATACCAACGATCCACAACTTGACCGTTTGGCGATGGTGATTTCGGATATTGAAATGCCCGAAATGGATGGTTACACCTTCACTACCGAAGTCAGAGCTGACGAACGACTGAAAGACTTATACATCGTTTTGCACACTTCCATGAGTGGTGTATTCAATCAAACTATGGTCGATAAAGTGGGTGCAAATAAATTTATCGCAAAGTTTGATCCTGACATATTAGGGCAGGCAGTGATTGATGCAATGAAAGCGAATTCTGCTTGATCTTGATGCGGCAATAGCGGCAAGTTGCCATAGCACTTGCCGCTACTGCCTATTTTAAATTACCGAAATATAATTTAAGTGATTGAAATAATTAATAAATAATCGAATGGCATTGACCATGCATTGTTGTTACCTGAACTTAATAGTGACGAGACATTACGATGCCAATAAACTTTGAAAGAGCTTTCTCAATACATGACGATGCAATGATCATGCGAGGCAAGCGAGCGAGTATTCTGGCATCCAACATAGCCAATGCCGATACTCCTAATTTCAAAGCACGCGACATTGACTTCCACTCAATGTTAAAACAAGCGGATAACCAACAGACTAACAGCCTGAAAATGGCCAGCACTCATCGCGATCACATCGATCTTAACTCCGGTATTAACGGCGGCTTATCGCTTAAATATCGCAATCCATTACATGCGTCATTAGACGGTAATACAGTTGATTCTCATGTCGAGCAATCTAAATTCTCAGAAAATGCTCTGCAATATCAAACTAGTTTTTCATTTTTGAATAGTAGCATTAAGGGCATAATGAAAGCCCTAAAAGGAGAATAATCATGGGACTTTTCGCAAACTTTGACATATCAGGCAGCGCAATCAGCGCTCAATCTATACGCTTGAATACTACTGCTAGCAATTTGGCCAATACTGAAACGGTCGCCTCTTCAGCTAAAGAAGCGTACCACTCTCGACATCCTGTATTTCAAGCTATGTTGGACGATCGATCTAGACCTGAAACAGTTGGTGTGCGTATGCTCGGCATTATCGAAAGTAAGGGTGACGCCAAACCGATTTATGATCCTGGACATGCGTTAGCGAATGAAGAAGGCTACGTATTCGGAAGCAATGTCAATGCGGTAGAGGAAATGGCCAATATGATCTCTGCGTCACGCTCCTATCAAAATAACGTGGAAGTACTCAGCACCTCTCGTGACTTATTGTTACGCGCATTGTCGTTGGGTAACTAAACTAACTATGAATTTAATAGCTCAGAACATTCAAAAGGTTATCTCTCATGAATGAAATTGATACTAAAAACCCATTTGCCCAATTGGGCCTTAGTAATACTAGTGGACCTAATGCCAAGGAGAATGATGAACTAGGCCAAGCGGAGTTTTTAGAGCTCATGACTGCTCAGCTTCGCTTTCAAGACCCATTGGAACCGATGGAGAATGGCGACTTCCTTGGACAGATTGCTCAGTTCGGTACGGTCAGTGGTATCAACGAATTGAATACCACTTTTAACTCGCTGAATTCATCATTTCAATCTAATCAAGCCTTGCAGGCATCTACTCTGGTCGGGCGTCAGGTACTTATTCCATCCGAGGCTGGTTATCTTGGCGCCACTGGTGGGCTCAGTGGTTCAGTTGAACTCGAGCAGTCGGCCCAAGAGGTAACTGTACGAATAACTAACGAAGCAGGGCAACTGGTACACCAGCAGTTATTAGGCGCACAGCCCAAAGGTTTATCAAACTTTACTTGGGATGGGTTAGATAGCACAGGTGCGCCATTTCCAGAAGGTAAGTATGCTATTTCAGCTGAAATAGGCCGAGGTACATCAGTCTCGGCTGGCGCCATGTTAGCGGTTGTCGATGTTGAAAGCGTCACCATTGGCACTGCAGGGCAAGATCTGACGTTGAGTATTTCAGGCCTTGGGAATATCAGCATGGGCGATGTTCGGCAAATATTGTAATGCAACTAATTAAGTTATCTAGTTAAGTCATCATAGTTAAGCAAAGAGGATATCAATATGTCATTTAATACATCACTGAGCGGCTTGCAGGCAGCAACCGTCGACTTAAGTGTTACGAGTAACAACATTGCCAATGTATCGACCACTGGATTTAAAAATTCACGAGCTGAATTTGGCGACTTGTTTGCTGTATCACCCTTTGGAAATAGCCCTAATGCAGTTGGCAGTGGTGTTCGTGTGAGCAGTGTAACCCAACAATTTTCACAGGGTAATCTAGAATTCACGGATGCTAGCCTCGACCTCGCTATTAACGGTCAAGGGTTTTACATTACTAGAGAAGACGCAACTACTAGTGAAATTTCCTATACGCGAGCAGGCCAATTTCAAATAAATGCTGACGGATTCATCACTAATAGTGCTGGTCAGTTTTTACAAACCTTTCCGGTTGATGTGAACGGCACAGCGACTTCTACTAGTTTGAACACAACTAACCCGATTCAACTGCCGGCAACCACCGGTGCGCCACAGGCTACCACTGAGGTTGAAGTGGGTTTAAATTTGAACTCGAATGCGGCCCAAACTGATCCAGCTAATTTCAATCCATCAGTCAGTGACACCTATGCACACTCAACGTCATCTACGGTTTTTGACTCATTGGGCGGGTCACATGTATCTAGCTATTATTTCGTGCATGACGGACCTAATACTACGACGAACCCAATTGTTGCACCGGCAACCGCCAACGACCCCAATAGATGGCTCGTATTTACTTATCTTGATGGCGAGCCGACCGATATTACTGGCGGTCCTGCTATTATTCATCCCAATGGAACAACAGGCCCTGTCACGCAAAGTCCCGCTACGCTTCAATTTAATAGCGATGGTACTTTTGCTAGCAGTACACCCGCTCCAGTGCTAAATACCGCACTTCCGCAGACCAATGGCTCTAACCCGCTGACGCTTATACATGACTTCGTCAATAATACAACGACTCAGTTTTCGTCCAACTTTGCGGTTAGTCGATTGAATCCGGATGGCTTTTCAACTGGTAGGCTTACCGGACTTGATATTTCAGATACTGGTTTGATACGTGCCACATTTAGTAATGGCGTATCATCGCCAGTCGGGCAGGTGGCACTGGCTGATTTCCCTAATAGCCAAGGGTTAAAAGGGGTTGGCAACGCGTCCTGGCAACAAACTTCAGATTCTGGCAGCCCTGTTACGGGTCTAGCCGGCACCGGTCGTTTTGGTGTAATCCAATCAGGCGCCATCGAGGCATCCAATGTTGATCTGACGGCCGAACTAGTTAATCTAATTACTGCACAACGTAATTTTCAGGCTAACGCGCGGTCCATAGAAACATCGAACTCGATCACCGACACCATTATTCAGATTCGGTAGTTATTACCGCTAACTATTGTTTATAGCCATTATTGATAAGTAAAGATTACAGGTATAGCGCATGGATAAGTTTCTCTATCTCGCAATGAACGGTGCATCACAATCGATGTTGGCTCAGGCCACTAACGCCAATAACCTGGCAAATGCTAGCACCGTCGGCTTTAAGGCAACTCTGGATCATTTTCAGGCGAAACCTGTTTATGGCCCAGGCCATCCAGATAGGGCTTATTCAATTGATAAAGGCGCTGGCGCCGATTTTAGTCAGGGTGCGCTGATGACAACCGGCAGAAACCTTGACGTCACTATCGATGGTGAAGGTTGGTTTGCGGTACAGGCGAAGGATGGCACAGAAGCTTATTCACGCAGAGGCGACTTTCATCTTGATGCTAATGGATTACTTCTAAATGGTGCGAATCAAATTGTACTCGGCGATGGCGGTCCAATTACTATTCCTCAATTTGAATCTCTGGTCATTGGGCGTGATGGCACCATCAGCATTCGAGGTGCAGGACAAAGTGCAAATACACTGGTTGCGGTTGATCGCCTCAGGCTAGTAGGTCCTGATACCAATCAACTTGATCGAGGTGAGGATGGCTTATTTCGAACTAGAGACGGCTTGCCAGCGATCCCCGATGCCACGCTATCGGTGACTTCTGGCTCTCTGGAATCGAGTAATGTTAATACTATAAGTTCAATGGTTCGGATGATGGAGTATGCCCGCCACTACGAAACTCAGATTAAGCTAATGAACCTCGCCAGTGAAAACGATCAGGCCAGTGCGCAATTAATGAAGATGAACGGATAGATGGCATAAATAGTAAATTTAAATGCTGAAATTGGATAGGGCTATGGCAAAATACAAACCCTTCCGCTGATACGCCCTCTAAAATTTGTGAGCAAACTAAAAAATCTAGAATCTATTCAAAATGAACTTCATGAACTACTGGCTAGCCTAAAAACAGTTCACCTCGCCACCATAGATAATAGCAATCAACCCGAGGCCAGCTATACGCCTTTTGTGGTGTTTGAATCGGCCTACTACTTATTTATTAGCGACCTGGCTAAACATACTATCAACCTCAAACAAAACGTATCGATTAGCCTGTTGTTCATTGAAGATGAAGCAAACAGCCGAAACTATTTTTCGAGGCGGCGTGCAATATTGCAAGGTGAAGCTGTTATTATTCAACGAGATACCTCTCGCTATGAGTCGGTAATGGCGCGATTTCGAGAAAGGTTTGGTGTCTTTATCGATGTCATTGAGCCTCTCCAGGATTTCAATCTATTCCAAATCAACGTTCATAAAGGCCGTTACATTAAAGGCTTTGCTCAAGCATTTGAACTCACAGGTGAGGGGCTTAATCAGGTTGAACACATTACGTCAAAATAAAACGGTTGAAGTCCTCGACTATGCAGATTATTCACGCGTTACTAAAAGTAACCTGCTCGCTTTTGCCTATGTCACGAAACGTAACACATCTACCGATCGAAATAGCGCCAGTTATCTAAATCGCTGTTTTATAATGGATTATATTTTTGGCACGAAATTCGCTATAATATTTTATGGCTATAATAACGCCATTTTTAAAGCGCTAATAATTAACAATATAAAACGAAGAGGAAAGCTAAATGAGCAACGATAAACCGACAAACCATTCAAGAAGAAAAGTACTCCAAGGTACGGCCGCAATTGCGGCTTCCAGTACAATGCCATTAATTTTTAGTAATAAAGCATTTGCCGCCAGTTACCGTAACGAACCAACAGGTTCAACTGTAACTTTTGGTTTTAACGTACCACAGACGGGTGCTTACGCCGACGAAGGTGCAGATGAATTGCGTGCATACCAGCTAGCTGTTCAACACATCAATGGTGAAGGTGATGGCGGAATGATGAATACCTTTTCATCGAAAGCCCTCATGGGTAACGGTATTAACGGTAAAAAAGTTGTTTATGTAACAGGTGATACACAAACTAAGTCTGATGCAGCACGTGCTTCTGCCAAGCGTATGATTGAAAAAGATGGCGCAATCATGATTACTGGTGGTTCTTCTTCGGGTGTTGCGATAGCGGTTCAGGGGCTATGTCAGGAAGCAGGTGTTATTTTTATGGCTGGTCTGACTCATTCGAATGATACGACTGGTAAAGATAAAAAAGCAAATGGCTTTCGTCACTTTTTTAATACAGAAATGACAGGTGCTGCATTAGCGCCTGTGTTGAAAAATAACTACGGCAGCGACCGTACTGCCTACCATTTAACCGCCGATTATACTTGGGGCTGGTCACAGGAAGGTTCGATCAAGAAATATACTGAAAAATTAGGTTGGAATACGGCAGCAGCCGTTCGTACACCATTGGGCGCAGGAGACTTCTCTCAGTACATTACACCTGTTTTGAATTCAGGTGCTGACGTTCTGGTTCTGAATCATTATGGTAAAGACATGGTTAACTCGTTGACTCAGGCTGTTCAGTTCGGCTTGAAAGATAAGATGGTTAATGGGAAAAAGTTTGAAATCATCGTGCCTTTATATTCTCGTTTGATGGCTCAAGGAGCCGGTGAAAATGTTAAGGGAATTTTTGGATCAACAAACTGGCATTGGTCTTTGCAGGATGAAGGTTCTAAAGCGTTTGTTAAGTCTTTCGGTAAAGCTTATGGCTTCCCACCTAGTCAGGCCGCGCACACAACTTACTGTCAGGCAATTCTTTATGCCGATGCTTGTCAACGTGCTGGTAGCTTCAAGCCAAGTGCGGTTGGTGCTGCATTAGAAGGCTTCAAGTTTGATGGTCTAGGTAATGGTCCTACTGAATACCGTGCTGAAGATCATCAGTGTTTCAAAGATGTATTGGTTGTGAAAGGTAAAGAAAACCCAAGCTCGAAGTTTGACGTTCTCGAAGTGGTTGAGGTTACACCTCGTGCACAGGTTGAGTATCCTGCTTCATTGTTAGGTGGCGACTTAGGCCCTTATAACAACGGTTAATTTGCTTTGCTTTAAAAGACACAGGGAAGTGTCTGTTATCAAAATAATTATGGATTAATAAACTTTATTATCGGCCCGTTCAGGACCGATAACTTCTAATCTGCTTATATTCAGTATCACGGGGATTACTTGATGGACGCATTTCTTCTACAGGTATTAAATGGTCTCGATAAAGGTGCTGCCTATGCGCTTATAGCGCTGGGACTTACATTAGTATTTGGTACCCTTGGCGTAGTCAATTTTGCACATGGTGCAATTTTTATGTTGGGCGCATTTTGTGCCGTAATTGTAAAGAAGGCACTGACGCTTGAAAGAGTCGTATTAGATCCAAATGAATTGACGGCATGGGGCACACCCATGGAAATTCGCACCCATTACATTGAAGAATGGTGGGGTGATTTTGGAACATTATTGATCGACTTTTCGGTTCCAGCTTCGATCATCTTAGCAATCCCCATTATGCTCATACTGGGTGTTGCTATGGAACGTGGCCTTATCCGACATTTCTATAAGCGCCCGCATGCCGACCAAATCCTAGTCACTTTCGGCTTGGCTATCGTTATACAGGAGATTGTTAAGGCTCAATTTGGTGCTAATCCTATTCCCCAGCCCGCTCCTGATATGTTTGCTGGCTCTGCTGATTTCGGAGTCTTACTTGGCTTTGCAGAAAATGCAGTTGTCTATCCCTGGTGGCGTATTATCTACTTGTTTTTTGCCGCTATTATTTTGAGCGCTGTGTTTGCTTTTTTACAATTTACAACCTTCGGCATGGTTGTTCGCGCAGGAATGGCCGACCGTGAAACGGTGGGTTTACTCGGAATTGATATTGACCGAAAATTTACAATTGTTTTTGGTCTTGCTGCAGTTGTCGCAGGTGTTGCAGGCGTTATGTATACACCGATTCTTTCACCGGATTATCATATGGGTATGGATTTTCTAGTACTTAGTTTCGTGGTTGTAGTGGTGGGCGGAATGGGTAGTTTGGGAGGGGCTGTAGCGGCTGGTTTCCTGCTCGGCATATTGCAATCTTTTGCTTCAATGAATGAGGTCAAATCGATACTCCCAGGTATTGATCAGGTCATTATTTATTTGGTAGCGGTCGTTGTTCTGCTAGTAAGACCGCGCGGTCTGATGGGCCGTAAAGGCGTGATGGAGGATTAAGATATGAATTGGTTAAATATTAATAAAAAAGATCGAAATTTACTTATTGGGTTCATTATTGCGGTCTTATTGGGTCCGCTAATTATGGAACCGATCGGCGGAGGCTACCCTGATTTACTGCAGAAATTTGCGATATTCGGAATCTTCGCGATTGGTTTTAATATTTTATTTGGATTAACAGGATATCTATCTTTTGGACATGCTGCCTTTCTAGGCATTGGTTCCTATACCGCTGTCTGGTCCTTTAAATTGTTAACTATGAACGTTATTCCTGCGATTATATTGGCTACTTTACTGGGAGGTATCTTTGCTTTAATCATAGGTTTCATCGCATTGAGAAGATCAGGTATCTATTTCTCAATTCTCACCCTGGCTTTTGCTCAAATGTCTTATAACCTGGCTTATTCGGTGCTAACGCCAATTACCAATGGTGAAACTGGTTTGCAGCTAAGACTAGGGGATGCTCGGGTGGTCGACGGGTTATTTGGCGTCGAGCGCACTGCCGGCTTGCCAACGACTGAACTGTTTGGTCTCGCCATGTCGGGTTGGAGTGGATACTATTTTTGCGGTTTTATACTAGTTGTTATGTTTTTCATCTCGCTTAGGATTTTTCGATCTCCGTTCGGCTTGATGTTACGAGCCGTTAAATCGAATCAACATCGCTTGTCTTATACTGGGTTAAATACTAGGCCGTATACGCTGGCTGCTTTTGTTATTTCTGGCATGTACGCCGGTTTAGCCGGGGGGCTTCTAGCTGTCACCGATCCTTTAGCTGGCGCTGAGCGAATGCAATGGACAGCGAGTGGTGAAGTTGTGTTAATGACCATCCTTGGCGGTGCAGGCTCGCTATTAGGTCCCATTATTGGTTCGGCTGTTATTAAGTATTTTGAAAATATATTTTCGTCCTTCAACGAAGGTGTTTTATTAAATGTCTTTTCTTTCCTTCCTGAAAGCCTTCAACAGGCAGCAGCCTCATTTTTTGGTTTGTTTGTGGGCGAAGGTTGGCATCTAACGTTAGGCTTGCTATTTATGTTTATCGTAATTTTTCTTCCTGGGGGATTAATGGAAGGCGTTACGCGAATTAAAAAGTTATTTCGAGGTTCTAAAGGGTCACCACGAACCCAAAAAGGCCTGCCAGTGGAGGAGACATAGTCATGCCCATTCTTACAGTCAAAAACGTCAGTAAACGTTTTGGAGGCCTTCAGGCACTTGATGATGTCAATCTGGAGATTGAAGCGGGCACTGTTCATGCCATTATCGGGCCTAATGGTGCGGGTAAATCAACCTTACTCAATTGCTTTATTGGAAAATTAATACCAGACTCAGGGTTGGTTGATTTTGATGGTATTTCATTGTTAGGAAAAAAACCTCATGAAATTAATCAGGCGGGTGTCAGTCGAGTTTTTCAAACACCTGAAATTTTTGGTGAATTGAATTTACTCGAAAATGTGATGATTCCGACTTTTGCGAGTCGAGATGGTGCTTTTCGAGTTAACGCTTGGTCATCGGTAGAAAATGAAACCAGTATTAAAGATCAAGCTATGGGGTTACTCGAAGATGTGGGATTGGTTGATAGTGCAATGGTAATATCCAGTCAGTTATCACGAGGCGATAAACGTCGGCTTGAACTGGCAATGTGTTTGGTCCAACAACCAAAGTTACTATTATTAGATGAGCCTACGGCAGGTATGGCACGCGCCGATACCAATAATACAATCGACTTGTTAAAAGAAATTGCTGATAAAGGCATTACCATGATGATAATCGAGCACGATATGCATGTGGTTTTTTCTCTAGCCGAGAAAATTTCCGTGCTTGCACAAGGAACTGTTATTGCGGAAGGGTTACCTGAAGAAATTAAAGGGCATCCAAAGGTTCAGGAAGCTTATTTAGGAGGAGCACATCTGTGAGTTCTAACGACCAAAACGAAAGTAAAACCACTGAAGAGCTTTTGGGTGATGCACCCTTTAAGGATGGCAAGGCGACAGGTGTTGCACCACAAAAGACAAAAGGTGGCCAACCAGCCTTTTTTTCAGTCTGGGATTTACATGCTTATTATGACGAAAGCTATATTGTTCAGGGTGTGAGTTTCGATATTCGTGAAGGCGAGATTGTTGCTTTGCTAGGACGTAACGGCGCAGGAAAAACTTCGACTCTGCGTGCTATTGCCAGAGTCGATTCTCCCGAAGTGCGTCATGGGGAAATATGGTTAGATCATAAACCTTTGCACGATATGAGCTCGCACGAAGCTGCCCGTAATGGCCTTGGTCTAGTACCAGAAGATCGACGAATTATCCAGGGTTTAACTGTAGAAGAGAATTTACAGTTGGCTCAAATAGCACCACCTATAGGTTGGTCGATTGAACGTGTTTATGATTTATTTCCTCGATTAGGCGAGCGTCGTAAACAGGAAGGAACAACCCTGTCTGGTGGAGAGCAACAAATGTTAGCAGTAGCTAGAGCTCTGGTTCGTGACATCAAATTGCTTTTACTCGATGAGCCTTATGAAGGCCTGGCACCAGTTATTGTTCAGGAGATCGAAAAAACGCTTCAACAAATAAAAACACTGGGCATGACCACAATTATTGTTGAGCAAAATGCTGTTGCCGCATTACACCTTGCAGATCGAGCGTTAATCCTTGATATGGGCCAGATTGTTTTTGATGGAACGGCACAGGAAGTTCTTGATAACGAAGATTTACGCCATGAATATCTCGCTATATAATGCTGAGCACTAGCAGAAATTGGACTTAGGACAGATATAGAGCCTTGTTTCAACAGAAACGTCCGGTAAAATAATTCGATAAATTCATTAAAAAGTACCACAGAATAATTAAGAGTCAGGGGAAGCCAGATGTCAGAATCTAAAACCTATCCAGTACCGGCTAATTTTGCCGCTCAGGCGAATATTAATGCTGCTGAATATACGGATATGTATCAGCAATCGGTTGATGATCCTGAAGGTTTTTGGTCAGAGCAAGCAGAAAAATATATATCCTGGTTTAAGCCCTGGAATTCTGTTAGCAACTGGAGTTTTGGCGAAGACGTCCACATCAATTGGTTCGAAGGCGCAGAGCTAAACGTCTCTTACAACTGTATTGATCGCCACCTTGAAACCAGAGGCGATCAGGTAGCTATTATTTGGGAAAGCGATGACCCAAATGAAGATCGAAAAATCACCTATAACGAGCTACATAAAGAAGTTTGTAAATTTGCCAATGTGCTAAAAGACCGGGGCGTTAAAAAAGGCGATTGTGTATCGATCTATATGCCAATGGTGCCAGAAGCTGCAATTGCCATGCTCGCCTGTACCCGAATTGGTGCGATGCACTCCGTAGTGTTTGGTGGATTCTCACCGGATGCGTTGAAAGACAGAATCCTCGATTCAGACTGTCGTGTTGTAATTACCGCTGACCAATCAGTCCGTGGCGGTAAACGCATACCACTCAAAGCCAATGCTGACGAAGCCGTCAGTGCCTGTCCCAATGTTAATACCGTCGTAGTCATTAAACGTGGTGGCGACCCTGTCGAATGGAATGGCGATCGTGATATCTGGTATCACGAAGCGATGGCACATGCATCAGAGTACTGCGAGCCTGAAATGATGGCTGCAGAAGACCCGCTATTTATTCTATATACCTCAGGCTCAACCGGCAAACCAAAGGGTGTATTACACACCACTGCTGGTTATCTTTTGCAGGCAGCCATGACCCACAAGCTGGTATTCGATTATAAAGATGGTGAAACATACTGGTGTACAGCTGATGTTGGCTGGGTTACGGGTCATACTTATATTGTTTACGGTCCTCTCGCCAATGGCGCGACTACGTTAATGTTTGAAGGCATTCCAACCTACCCAGATATTTCCCGGTTCTGGCAAGTCTGCGACAAGCATAATGTCTCAATTTTCTACACCGCCCCGACCGCTATCAGAGCCTTAATGGGAGCTGGTGATGAACCAGTTAAAAAGACATCACGTGCTAGTCTGAGATTACTGGGTACAGTGGGTGAACCAATCAATCCTGAAGCCTGGGAGTGGTATCACAAAGTCGTTGGCGATGAACGCTGCCCAATAGTTGATACCTGGTGGCAAACCGAAACGGGTGCGCACATGCTGACACCTTTACCGGGCGCTATCGCAACTAAGCCAGGGTCTGCAACTGTCCCATTTTTTGGCGCGCAGCCAGTGTTGCTGGATGATGAAGGCATGGTAATCGAAGGTAGTCCCGCATCAGGTAACCTAGCGATGAAAGCACCATGGCCTTCAATGATGCGAACTATTTATGGTGACCATAAGCGTTTCTTCGAAACTTATTTCGCGTTGTTTAAAGGATATTACTTTACCGGTGATGGTGCTCGCCGCGATGAAGATGGTTACTACTGGATTACTGGCAGGGTAGATGACGTGCTCAATGTATCTGGTCACCGTTTAGGCACCGCTGAAATTGAATCGGCACTGGTCAAACATGAAAAAGTTTCTGAGTCCGCAGTCGTTGGATATCCTCACGATATTACCGGTCAGGGCATTTACGCCTATGTCACTCTGATGGTTGGAGAGCAGGGAAGCGATGATTTAAGAGCTGAGCTAGTTGCATTGGTACGTAAGGAAATTGGTCCTATTGCAAAAGTGAATATCATTCAATGGGCACCAGGTTTACCTAAAACACGTTCTGGTAAAATTATGCGGCGTATTTTACGTAAAGTAGCCGCTAACGAAATAGACAGTTTGGGTGATATCTCGACGCTAGCTGATCCTTCTGTTGTGGAAGATCTAATTAAGAGTAGATTAAACCAATAATACTCAACAAATAAATCACTCAAAAACTCATTGGTGTTATTTATTGCCGATGAGTTTTTGAGCACTACAACATCTCGTATAACAACAATATAGTCAGTTCAAATTCATATCGATTTATTTACAAGCACAGCCCCACTCACCAAAAGTAACGTGCTAATCACCTGATTAAAACGATAGGAGCTAATGCTCAAATGTAAGTGGTTACCTAGCCTCATCGATAATAATAAAATGGGAAACAAGATACCGACCAAAGCTAAAACATCTACTGTGAATAGCCCACTAGCGACCTAACCAGAAATTCGAAACGTACCATCTAGGGCAAGCGCCATTGCAACAGTCGCTCTAAATTCAGCTTTCTTCAAAGGCCTCAGCTTCAAATAGATTACGTAAATAAAACCGCTTGAGCCTAACAGCGCACCAATAAACCCACCCAGTCCACCAAAAGGTATAGCCCAAAAACGAGAGCCCGTTAATTTATTTATTGGTAACAATGAATATAAGGCATACACCATAATAAAAAGAACCATTGCCAGCGCTAGCTGTTTAGAGTTGATGTTCATAATCAACCACACAGCTAAAACTACGCCGAATAAACAAAAAGGAATTAAAGACCATAGTTCAGGCCAGCAGCTGTCCCGCCTTAGTTTAAACCCCTGAAATACATTAGCACCGTAACTGAGAAGGCTCACTGCTGGAACGACAATTGCCACGGACAGGACAAGCGATAGAATTGGAATCGCAATTAAACCCGCCCCAAATCCCGACAAGCCTTTAATAGTGTACGCAATCACGATTGCAGAAATAGCTACGGCCAATTGTACTAAATTTAATTGTGATAAGACGATGTCCACCATTAAAAGTTATACCG
>CAXMOZ010000196.1:0-1958 GCA_964195315.1 uncultured Acidimicrobiia bacterium
AGTAAAAGGGGTCAGGTCTAACATTCCAACATATTCCTGTAACCTTTCCTGGATGGACAGACCTATCAGAATAGAATACGTCGTAGGGCTCTATCGTACCAGTTCACATGATGATCGACGGGGGGACATTTATCTGAATGTTGAATGTTTGAATGTTAGACCTGATAATCATCTAGCGAGTTCCCCCGATAGGCGTTACCGTTTGGTTTCTGACTAAACGAACCTAAAAGAGGAACTCACCATGAAACTATATTGTGGAATCGATTTGCATTCAAATAATAGTGTCATTGTTATACTAGATGAGGCAGACAAAGTGATCTATCAGAAGAAGCTGAATAATGATCTGGATACCATACTTCAGCAGTTGTCGGTCTTTGCCGAAGGCATTGTCGCCATCGCTATAGAATCGACCTTTAACTGGTACTGGTTAGTTGATGGATTACAGGCAGCGGGTTACCAGGTCAAATTAGTGAATACCGCAGCAGTCCAAACCTACAGTGGATTAAAATTCACCGATGATAAGCACGATGCCCGGTGGTTGGCGCACCTGCTGCGATTAAATATTTTACCCACGGGATACATTTACCCTAAAACAGAACGCGCGGTGCGAGACTTGCTCAGAAAGCGCAGCCAGTTGGTTCAGCAAAGCACCACCAATATATTAAGTGCTCAGAATATATTGACGCGAAATGCGGCACCATCACTGAGCGTTTATAGTATCAAAAAGCTTCAGGATGAGCAGGTAGCGGCACTATCGGACGACGCCAATATTGTGCTGGCGTTAAAAAGCAACATAACCGTCATCAGATGCTTACAAACAGCGATCAAAGAAATAGAAGCCTGTGTACTCAATCAAACCCGCCTACGCCAGGAATTCCAACAGTTGCTGAGTGTGTCTGGCATCGGGCCGATACTGGGACTGACGATCATGTTGGAAAGTGGTGATATGAATCGCTTTGCCAAAGTGGGCAATTACGCCTCGTATTGCCGCTGCGTGAAAAGCGAGCGGCTCAGCAATGGCAAAAAGAAAGGTGAAAATAACCGCAAGAACGGCAATCGATACCTGGCTTGGGCGTTTATTGAAGCGGCCAATTTTGCAGTCCGCTACAACGACGTGATTAAATCGTTTTATCAGAAAAAGAAATCGAAAACGAATGGCATTATTGCCATCAAAGCAGTCGCGCATAAACTCGCAAGAGCCTGTTATCACATCATCAAGAATCAGGTTCCATTCGAGGTAAATAAAGCTTTCGCGTAAAGCAAAGAACAAGGTTGGGAGAGAAAGCTCGTATGGGGGTTGGCTAATAACCACTAGGCCTGATTGGCGGCTCTTCTGACCTTTTAACCCTTGTTGTAACAAGTAGTAAACATAAGTATGCCTGAGCGGTAAGCCACCTGGGGTCTGGAACTGAGTGATCAGTAGCCACAAACCTGTCCTGTGCCAATTGGCGCAAAATGTCTGGATATTGGCTCGGCACTAAAGATTTTCTGGGACAATAATATTTGTCTGGGGTGAGGTGCATATTCTGGTGAACGTGAGCGAGGATTACCTTGCCTAGATCCATATGGCTGACTGGTGCAGACTTATCCTGACACCAAGCATGAAATTTTAGGCGCATACATTTTTATTGAACGAAGCAGCATGACGATATTTTTTACTGCTTTAAGTTGTAAAAAATAACTATTGCCTATTGACCGAGAACTGCTAATGGCTGACCCTGTTCCAGTATTAGATACATTTATGAAGCTGGATCAAGCGCATTAATAATTGAATGATAGCTTTGCTGCGCTTCGATTGTTACAGCTCTTTTCAGCAAAACTTGGCCATAGTCAAGGCCATTAAGCGTTAAACAATCAGCAACCAATAATTAATCATGCCGGCAAATTAGCACTGCCTAGAGCAAGCAATTAAGCGGTACAATAATCTGCTAACCAATCCCTTTATCAGCAACCACGCA
>CAXMOZ010000197.1:0-33133 GCA_964195315.1 uncultured Acidimicrobiia bacterium
AAGATAAACGAGCTGACGAATTAGTCCTTGCTAACAAAGAAAAAGAACAACGAGCAGATGAATTAATCCTTGCCAACAAAGAACTTGCCTTTCAAAACGAAGAGAAAGATAAACGCGCTGACGAATTAGTCCTTGCTAACAAAGAAAAAGAACAACGAGCAGATGAATTAATCCTTGCCAACAAAGAACTTGCCTTTCAAAACGTAGAGAAAGATAAGCGTGCTGACGAATTAGTCCTTGCTAACAAAGAAAAAGAACAACGAGCAGATGAATTAGTCCTTGCCAACAAAGAGAAAAAAAAGCGAGCAGATGAACTAATCCTTGCCAATAAAGAACTTGCCTTTCAAACCGAGCTTGATGGTTATCGCTCGGAAATGGAGCGTGTAGCACAGGATTTGACGCTACTGATTGATACTGCTAATGCACCTATCTTTGGTATAGATGCGCAAGGAAAGGTTAATGAGTGGAACCAGCAGGCAGAAAAGATCACTGGCTTTAGCAAGAAGGAGGTAATGGGTCGGGACCTTGTGGCCGATTTTATTAAGGATGATTATAAGGTTTCGGTAGGAGAGGTTCTGGAGAAAGCACTGAAAGGAGAAGAAACTGCAAACTTTGAATTACCGTTGTTTAACAAATCTGGAGATCGAGTGGATGTTCTACTAAATTCGACAACTCGTCGAGATGCCTCCGGTAAAATCACTGGCGTGGTTGGTGTTGGCCAGGATATTACCGAGCTTAATAGAGTTCGGGTAGAACAGGAGAGTGTTGCGAACGAGCTAACACAGCTGATTGATACGGCGAATGCACCGATCTTTGGTATCGATGATCAAGGGCAGGTCAATGAGTGGAACCAGCAGGCAAAAAAGATCACAGGCTTTACTAAGGACGAGGTAATAGGACGTGATCTTGTGGCCGATTTTATCACCGATGATTTTAAAGTTTCGGTAGGCAATGTTCTGGAGAGAGCCCTTCAAGGCGAAGAAACGGAAAACTATCAGTTCCCATTGTTTACCAAAACTGGAGACCGAGTTGATGTTCTACTGAATTCAACGACACGGCGTGATGCCTCCGGGAAAATCATTGGTGTGGTTGGTGTAGGCCAGGATATTACAGAATTGAAACAAACTCAGTCTCAAGTTATTCAATCATCGAAACTAGCATCACTTGGGGAAATGGCTACATCGGTTGCTCATGAGTTAAATCAACCCCTGAATACGATCAGGATGGCAGTCAGTAATATTGCCGATAGGATTGAGTTCAAAACAGTCACTCAAGAGTATCTTATTCAGAAACTACAGCGGATTGACGAGCAGGTTGTACGGGCTTCAAAAATTATCAACCATATGCGAATGTTTGGGCGCAAGGCAGATGAAAATCCAAGCCATTTGGATCCCATGATTGTGATAAAGAGTGTGATGGAATTAGTTGGAGAGCAATTAAGACTGGAAAGCATTGAAGTAACGATAGACTGTGACCACAAGTGCCGTATGGTTCTCGGCCATCAAATTCAACTTGAGCAGGTGTTCGTTAACATTATTGGTAATGCTCGAGATGCCATCCTGGAAAATGGAGACAAGACTGGACGGAAGATAACCATCAAGAATGCGCTTATTGACGATAACAAATTAGAAATCTCAATCACAGATACAGGTGGCGGCATTCCAGTAAAATTGCTTCCTCATATTTTTGACCCCTTCATTACGAGCAAACCAATGGGCAAAGGAACGGGGCTTGGGTTGTCGGTATCCTACGGTATCATCCGTGATATGAATGGCACTATTGCTGCAGAGATTGTTGAAGGCGGGTCACGTTTTAAAATTACTCTTCCAATTATCGAAAATTGAAAAATTCACCAAAACTGTCCAATATTTCGGATTCCTGAAAAATTAGAGGACTATAATTAGAAATTTATGGTCAAGCAGGAAAAGTAAATTCTTTTGGTTTTTTTATCAAAATTATTTTACACCATAAGGCCGTGTTGTCTCCTTCACTAAATCATGCATTTATAAATTTCATGGTTTTTCATCACACTAACATGCACCAGCCATCGTATGTTGCTTCTGCACACACGCTATAGACGACATGCATGTCGATAACCCATCTGAATAAAGACATTTGCCAGTGGCGATGAATCGATAATGACAGCCCTTGGCCTAAGGCCTCAGAAATAATTTTGTACCGTACACTTTTCCAAGTCCTTTGGTGTCAGGGTTTCCTGACACGATGAAAAATCTATATTTTATACCAACGGTATTACCAGACCAGACTGACTCAAGGCACGGACATACTAGCTTTTAACAAACAACTTTTTAGATGCTTATGTGAGCGGCTTAATCAGGTCTAATGGCTTTACCAACTTCTTATACGAACTCATTCACTTAATCCGTACACGGATTATCTTGTCATATTTTTGAATATAAAAGTGCCTTATTGACATCAATATCGACCTTATCATGCAATACTAAAAACAGGCTCTCGCAAGTTTATGCGCGTTTTTTTTCTGGCGATGACCACTTTTGTCTTGGCGAGTGTTTTTTGATAGTGACGCTTCACAGTGTTGTTATAGCGGATAGCAACGTTCGTTGCCTCTATGAATAACTAGGCCAGATACATATCCTCATTTTTGGTGTTTGTACTACTTTTATTTTTTCCATTACTGTGCCTGGCCCCGATAACACAGCGGCAGTAAGAGTTGAAATTACCCACTTGATCGAATGTGTTAATACTATTAGTCCCCAGCATGATTGTTACGGCAAGTGTTAATCCGGTACCGTCAATACTGTTGAGTTGAATTAAGGCTTGAGCTTTAATTGCCGCGTTAAAGTGGGCTTGATGGCTTTCACCTGTTGTTATAGGCAGTGTTGTACGGTTAGGTTTCAACGAACATTAGGATCTTCAAAGTCGTTGTCTAGTTGAGCCAATATCATAGGCCCCCAAAAAATATTTTTCCTAGCATAGCTTTCTTGAAGGTCGTGGCAGATGTGGGGACAAATTTTAGGTCTAAAAAATTGGGAGTCTATTTTTAGCTCAAAAGAATGAAGGAAGGCTGAGAAAAACTAATTTTATTTAAATCATTCAACAATTACCTAGTGCAGAATTTCTTCAAGGACGTTAGTGATTTTGTCCTAGACTTTGGGTTTCTATGTTTGTGCGGACGATACTTTACTTTGCTGCATATTAATCAGCCGTTTCCAAATGTTTACTAATCCACAGCGCGAATAGTGTGAACAACACACCAGACAGCAGATAAAAGCTCACAGCGATCAGGCCAAATTGTACCGACAAGCCTAGCGCCAGTAGCGGGGCGAAAGCCGCCCCAAATAACCAGGCTAAATCTGACGTTAACGCTGCGCCAGAGTAGCGGAAGCGGCGCTCAAGCTTTTCGGTTATGATGCCAGAGGCCTGACCATAGGATACCCCTAAAAGCGCAAAACCAATCAATATAAAGGCATCCTGCATCGCTGGCGTTCCGCCCATGAGCATCGGTGCAAACAGCGCAAAAACTCCAATTAATACTGCCATCAGTGAAATAGTAGTGCGCTTTCCAATACGGTCAGCGACCACTCCAGAGGCCATAGTTGCGGCGATACAAATACAGGCGCCTAGGACCTGAACAAAAAGTACATTGCCAATAAGCTGAGACTCGCCAAGTAGAATCCAAGATAGCGGAAATATGGTGACAATATGAAAGAGTGCGTAACTGGCTATTGTTGCAAATGCCCCTAGAAAAATATAAGGGCCTTGTTTGTCTAGCATTTCACGTGTGCTGATTGGCTCCAACTCACTCTCTTCCAAGGCGAGTGTATACTCCTCGGTCATTACTAAGCGCAGGCGAGCAAAGAGCGCGACAACGTTAATTGCAAACGCGACAAAGAAGGGATAGCGCCACGCCCATGCTTGAAAGTCTTCACTATTCACGTTGTTGATCAAATAAAGAAATAACAAGTTAGCAATTAAAAAGCCGATTGGCGCCCCAAGCTGGCCAATCATTGCATACCAGCTGCGCTTAGATTTTGGTGAATTCAGTACCAACAAGGAAGGCAGTCCGTCCCATGAGCCGCCTAACGCAATACCTTGTAAAACGCGAAACATGGCAAGTAAAAATATTGAAGCGCCGCCCAAGGTATTATAGTTAGGTAAAAATGCAATACCTGCCGTTGCTGTACCTAATAAGAGTAACGAGGTGGTGAGCTTGACACTGCGACCCCAACGACGCTGAATAGTCATAAACAGCGCAGTACCAAAAGGTCTGGAGATAAATGCCATTGAGAAAATAGCAAAGCCGTATAGCATGCCATCGAGGGTGCTAACAAAAGGGAAAAACACGCTGGGAAATACCAAAACACACGCGATACCAAATACAAAGAAGTCAAAATGTTCTGACGCGCGGCCAATAACAACGCCGATAGCGATTTCACCCGGAGCTACAGCAGAATGTTTCGCTGGAGCTTGCATTTTTATGGCCGAAGAGCCACTTGTTGTATTAGACTTAGTCGAACTGGTCATGGCGCAAATGTTATCCAAATTTAGTGATGGGGGAGAGACTACTCCTATCGTGATGACCCAGCCATAGGACAAATTGTCCAATTCTATCGTCCACCTATTTAGCTTAAAGTCACGACTTCCTCTTACGCTTGAATTAGCGAGTAACGATGTCGATTCATAGAACTTTACGCAAGATTTTTTTTACCGCCACCATCGCACTGCTGTCAGGCTGCGAAACGGTCGTGATGTCTCCCTCGGGTGACATTGCTGCTCAACAAGCCAACCTTCTTGTCTGGGCGACGGGACTGATGTTGATTATTGTGGTTCCGGTCATTTTTTTTATCCTACTGTTTGCGTGGCGCTATCGCGCTGGAAACAAAGAAGCCGTGTATGAGCCCGATTGGGATCACTCCACCAGCTTGGAGCTACTTATTTGGGCTGCGCCGCTGGCAATCGTGATCGCCTTGGGTGCGCTGACTTGGGTCGGCACTCACCAGCTCGATCCCTATCGCCCTCTTGATCGTATCGCTGAAAATAGGCCCGTTCCAGAGGGCGTCGAAACTCTCGTCGTAGAAGTGGTGGCGATGGATTGGAAATGGCTATTCTTTTATCCAGAGTATGGTATTGCGGTGGTCAATCAGCTGGCAGCGCCGGTCGATCGTCCGATCCAGTTCAAGATCACATCAACGACTATGATGAACTCATTTTTTATACCTGCACTAGCGGGCCAGATTTATGCAATGGGTGGCATGGAAACCCAGCTACACGCCGTTATCAATGAGGCTGGGAGCTATGATGGCTTCTCCGCAAACTATTCTGGTGAAGGCTTTAATGGTATGCGTTTCAAATTTCTTGGTATGCCTGAAGACGATTTTGAGCAGTGGGTAGCCAAGGTAAAAGCCGATGGCGAAGTTCTTAGCCGTAGCGCCTACAAAGCGTTAGCAAAGCCTAGCCAATACAACCCGGTGCAATACTACAACGCAGTCGAACCAGAACTTTACGAATCCATTCTGAATCGCTGCGTCGAACCCGGCACGCCGTGTATGAAGGACTGGATGTCGCCTCATGAAGGTAATCACAACGAACCGGCTAGCGCCAGCACTCAGAGCGAGGCCGGCCATGATCATTAATATATTTCATCCACTGACAATGCCCACGGGCACTGGTACTTTTCATGACTGAACAGTTTGATTTAGGCAAGCTTGTATTTGGCCGTCTCAGTTGGGACGCAATACCCCTTCACGATCCTATTCTGATAGCGACATTCGCTATGGTTGTGCTCGGCGGTGGCACTTTAGTAGCCGCACTAAGCTACTACAAGGTTTGGGGCTATTTATGGCGGGAATGGATTACCAGCATTGATCACAAACGCATCGGCGTGATGTATATGATCTTAGGCTTTGTGATGTTAATGCGGGGTTTTTCTGACGCCATTTTAATGCGAGTTCACCAAGCGTTTGCTTTTGGCGATTCTGCTGGCTTTTTACCGCCAGACCATTACGACCAAATCTTTACCGCTCATGGCGTGATCATGATTTTCTTCGTGGCAATGCCTTTTGTTGTCGGCCTAATGAACTACATTGTGCCACTGCAAATTGGTGCGCGCGACGTTGCTTTTCCATTCTTAAATAATTTGAGTTTTTGGATGACCGCTGCGGGTGCCGGACTAGTCATGGTCTCGCTATTTGTTGGTAAATTTGCAAAAACTGGTTGGCTCGCTTACCCGCCTCTATCAGGGATATTACAAAGTCCTGGTGTGGGTGTGGACTATTATATTTGGGCCTTGCAGATAGCCGGGGTAGGGACGCTGTTGTCCGGTATTAATTTAGTGGTCACCATTGTTAAAATGCGCGCACCCGGTATGAACATGATGAGAATGCCGGTGTTTGTTTGGACTTCACTGTGTGCCAATATTTTAATTGTCGCGGCCTTTCCCGTTTTGACCGCGGTAATGGGCATGCTTACCCTAGACCGCTACCTAGGCATGAATTTTTTCACCAACGATCTTGGCGGCAACGCCATGATGTATGTGAATTTAATTTGGATTTGGGGTCATCCAGAGGTCTATATTCTAATTCTGCCGCTTTTTGGTGTGTTTTCTGAAATAGTCGCTACTTACAGTCGTAAGCGCTTGTTTGGCTATTCATCTATGATTTATGCCACCGTAGTAATCACCGTGCTGGCTTATATGGTATGGCTGCATCACTTTTTTACGATGGGTGCTGGCGCGACGGTGAACAGTTTCTTTGGTATCGCCACCATGATTATTTCAATACCGACAGGTGCGAAATTATTCAACTGGTTGTTCACCATGTACCGCGGTCGCATACATTTTGACGTGCCTATGTTATGGACCATCGGTTTTATGATTACATTCATTATTGGTGGCATGACTGGCGTGTTATTGGCAGTACCACCGGTAGACTTTGTACTGCATAACAGCCTGTTTCTGATCGCTCACTTCCATAACGTCATTATCGGCGGTGTGGTCTTTGGTACCTTCGCCGCTGTTACCTATTGGTACCCCAAGGTTACCGGTTACAGGCTCGATCCGTTTTGGGGTAAAGCGTCATTCTGGTGTTGGTTTATTGGCTTTTACCTCGCATTTATGCCGCTCTATCTACTGGGTTTCATGGGTGTAACGCGACGAATGAGTCGTTTCGATGATCCGTCACTGCAGATTTGGTTCCAGATTGCACTGGGTGGCGCGCTGTTAGTTGCGTTAGGCATTCTTTGTTTTATTATCCAACTTTATGTTAGCTACAAAAAACGGGATTCACTCCGCGATGAAACCGGGGACCCATGGCATGGCCGCACCCTTGAGTGGTCAACCTCGTCACCACCACCTCAATACAACTTTGCATTTACGCCGCGAGTATATGACATCGATGCGTGGTGGCATATGAAAGCCAATGGTTTTGTTCGACCTACCGATGGCTTTATGCCCATACATATGCCCAAGAACACAGCAGCGGGTATTGTGCTTGCAGGAATTAGCGCTGTGTTTGGCTTTGCGATGATTTGGCATATGTGGTTGATTGCAGGTTTAACTTTTGTTGCACTGCTGATCGCCATTATTATTCATACGTTTAACTATAATCGTGAATACTACATACCCGTAGAAGAAGTAGAGAAGGCCGAGGCGAAATTTGCGGCTAAACAAAACGAGGTGCTTGTTTAAGATGGAAAACTCAGTAGCAATGCCGGTAACGCAGCCGGCTAACTTTGAATTTTTAGTGCGCGAAGAAGAGCACGTTGCCAACGGTACTTTGCTGGGTTTTTGGCTCTACCTGATGAGTGATTGCCTGATCTTTGCTGCGCTATTTGCAACTTATGGTGTGTTGAGCCAAAGCTATGCTGGTGGGCCAACTGGCGCTGACCTGTTTGACCTGCCACTAGTGGCGTTAAACACCAGTTTCCTACTGGTTTCGTCGATTACTTACGGCTTTGCCATGTTACAAATGCAGCAGGGTAAATTGTCGGGGACCATGCTTTGGCTGGCCATTACAGGCGTATTAGGTGTGGGATTCTTAGGCTTAGAGCTCTATGAGTTTTATCATTTAATTCAGCAAGGCGCAGGTCCGCAAACGAGTGGTTTCTTATCCGCATTCTTTGCACTGGTAGGCACTCATGGTCTTCACGTTGTCTTCGGTATCCTTTGGTTAGTGACACTGATGGTCCAACTGCGCATGTATGGACTTACCGGCGCTAACCGTCGTCGCCTATTCTGCTTATCAATGTTTTGGCATTTTCTTGATGTGGTTTGGATCGGCGTATTTACCATTGTTTACCTGATGGGGTCAATGTCATGAGCGAACAAAATCAACAGAGTCTAAACCACCAAACTGAAGAAGGTCCACACAGTACCTTTAGTGGCTATATGATCGGCTTTATTGCCTCGGTCATTTTAACCGTTATTCCTTTTTTGTTAGTCATGGCCGATGTGTTTAGTTCACAGAATATGACCATCGTGATTATCCTCGGTTTAGCTTTAGTGCAAATTGTAGTGCATATGATTTACTTTCTGCACATGAATTTTCACTCTGAGGGTGGGTGGAATATGCTTTCGCTGATCTTTACGCTACTTCTAGTATTCATTACTTTGGCTGGTTCGCTGTGGGTTATGTACCACATGAACGCCAATATGATGCCTGGTATGTAACTGGTAGCAATTGAATATTGTCACCCATGTAGTGAGAAAATTAGACAATGCATGAACGCAGCGCGCTAATAAAAGGTTCAATTGCCGTCGTCGGGCTATTTTGTTTCGTCAGTTTGATTCTGCTAGGCAACTGGCAGCTAGATCGTCGGATCTGGAAACTAGATCTTATTCAGCGCGTTGAAACCCGAGTTCACGCATCACCAGAGGCAGCGCCGGACATAACTCAATGGCAAACTATCAGCAAAGACGCCGACGAGTACCGGCGGATCTCGGTGATCGGTAAATTCCTTAGTGACAAAGAGACCTTGGTCGTCGCGGCAACTGAGCTAGGTAGTGGCTACTGGGTGCTGACACCCTTTCAGCGCCTCGATGAGAGTATTGTTTTAGTCAATCGGGGCTTCATCAATCAAGGTGTTCAACCCACGCTGCCACTAGCAGGCTTACAGCAGGTGGTGGGGTTGTTGAGAATGACTGAACCTGAAGGCAGTGTATTAAGAACAAATGAGCCAGTTTTGGATCGCTGGTATTCACGGGATGTGAGCGCAATTGCTACCCATCAGAAGCTAATCGCCGCTCCCTACTTTATTGACGCAGAAAAACGAGATCTCGAACAGCCACCTTTGTCTGCGAAAATCGGGCAAGTTCCTGTAGGTGGGCTTACCAGAATTAACTTTTATAATAGCCACATAGTTTACGCCGCCACGTGGTACGGCTTAGCTATTATGATAATTGGCGCTGGTGTTATTATTGTTCGAGAAGATCGTCGATCAAAATCAAAATCAAACTGAAACCAGCTGCGACTTAGCAATACACGTAGGTATACTGTTTGCACGTTCTCGAAAGTTAATGATAACAACCAGTAGCCAATTATGACCGACGACCTACCGCAGCGCAGCTACGCTACCAGTAATGATACTGACACGCTCGGTAAGCACATGCGCCAACTGGTGCAGCTTCGCTGGTTGGCAGTACTTGGCCAATTGCTAACTATTGTCATTACCCACTATGGCTTTGGTGTAGACCTGCCAATGCAAGTAATGTTAAGCGTACTAGCTGGACTCGTCGCGTTTAATGCGCTTAACGAACTCGCCCTACGGTTTAAACACCGAGTACGTACCGCAGAGCTATTTATGGGTCTACTGGTCGATATGGCCACACTGACCATTCAGCTGTATCTCAGTGGCGGTGCTACCAACCCATTTGTTTTCCTTTATTTGTTACAGGTTGGCCTTGCTGCAGTACTTTTAGCGCCATCCTATGCCTGGGCGCTACTAGGCGTTGCCACACTCTGTTTTCTCGGGCTGGCAGAAATGGCTCGACCACTTGGTTTAGCGCAAGATTATCACCTCGGCATACACAGTTACTATGTTGAGGGTATTTTGATCTGCTTGATCCTTAATGCCGCTTTACTGGTCATTTTTATCAATCGTATAAACAGCACCCACCGCGAACATGATGCGCGTCTAGCCGAATTACGCCAGCGCGCCGCAGAGGAAGACCATATTCTTCGGATGGGCTTGCTAGCGTCAGGCGCAGCGCACGAATTAGGCACGCCGCTGTCTACCATTGCGGTTATTCTTGGTGATTGGCAACGCATGCCCTTTCTTAAATCAGATCCTGACCTTGGTGAAGAAGTTACCGAAATGCAAACCCAAATTCAACGCTGCAAGACAATTGTTAGCGGCATACTAACGTCTGCAGGTGAGACCCGAGGTGAGTCCTCTGGCGAGACTACGGTATTTGATTTTTTTGACGAACTGATCAATGATTGGCAAAGCACACGCAAAGTTCGTGAATTTAGTTTTCAAAATTTAGTTGGCGAAGACATCGATATCGCGTCAGATACCGTACTAAAACAGACTATTTGCAATCTTCTGGACAACGCACTAGAAGCCTCTCCAGCGTGGGTCGGTCTTGAAGTTTTACGCCAAAACGAAATGCTACTTATTAGAATCGTTGATCGGGGCCCAGGCTTCTCCAACGAAATTTTAAATCGCATTGGACAGCCCTACCAATCTACCAAGGGTCGTTCTGGCAGCGGTCTGGGCTTGTTTTTTGTTTTTAATGTTGCGCGTATTTTGGGTGGCGAAGTAGGAGCACGCAATCGTCAGGAAGGAGGCGCTGAAATAAACCTTTGCTTACCACTAGACGCACTCCGCCTAAAAGAGGCTTAAAGTTATGACAGATGACGAAAATAGTATTCCTAGAACCCTCATACTCATTGAAGACGATGAAGCATTTGCAAGAACGCTAAGGCGGTCATTTGAGCGGCGCCATTACACCGTACTCAGTACCAATAGTTTAGAAGGTTCGCAGAATATTTTAGAAAATCATTCCCCAGGCTACGCCGTGGTGGATCTTAAATTAGATGGTGAGGCCTCTGGTCTTGCATGTGTCCAGGCTTTACACAAACACGACCCTGATATGCTCATTGTGGTGCTGACGGGCTACGCGAGCATTGCAACGGCAGTTGAAGCAATCAAGCTTGGCGCCTGCTACTACCTTGCGAAACCTTCGAATACCGATGACATTGAAGCCGCATTTAAAAGCGCTGAAGGCAATGTGGAAGTAAAGATTCGCGGCCGCGCTACCTCAATCAAAACTCTTGAGTGGGAGCACATTCACGAAACACTAGCTGACACCGGATTCAATATCTCAGAGACGGCTAGAAGACTGGGTATGCATCGCCGAACACTTGCTCGAAAACTCGCGAAACAACAAGTTAATTAGTGCCCATCCAGAAATAAATAAGCCATTGACATAAATTGCAATATTTCCGTTAGACATAAAAACTCTCTTGAATTTGTTAAACTTAAGGTGCGAGAAATCCGCATAGCCCAGGCAAGCATATTTAAAAACGACTCTGAGCACGAACAGGGAGTTCGACTCAAATTCTGTCTGATTTTTTGGATCGGCTTCCAGAAATACTAACGCTAGTCAGCCTCTCATTTTAGGAGATGTGGTTTAAGTGTTGAAAGTATCTTTCGGTGCCTGTTACTGCGCCAACGGCGACTTGTCAGATACGAGCAATTATCGTCTCATTTATCGGAAGCCAAGGGCTACCGCAGCTTTACCTAATTACCCCGCGATTCGTCGCCCAGTCGATCGGGCTTGAAGTCAGCGATACGCCGTATCAAACCGGAAACCTTAGAGGCCGTGCATGAAATGGTTTCTCAGGACTGGCTTGAGAAAGGTGTTTTATCTATGGATAAATTTCACATCGATAGCGTGGTCTTTGCTATCAACACCGCACCGTCCAGCGATAGCCATTTATTGAATGATGGCATCCTAGTATTAAGCCGATTATTGGCCAAGTGTAAAGATACCACAGGCATTAAATTCCGATTTACGGACCAGAGGTGAGGATCTAAGTCGCTGTCTTTTCGAATATTTAACGCAAACTCCTGAAAAGTCATCTGTCAGACTGAGTGCCGCGTTATCCACAAGGATCAGGTTCATTCCTCGGCAACACCTGTCAGCTTTTTCGAGCCGCACCCCGACATAACCGTCAAATAATTTCGCGACCTACAATATGAATATAAGATCAACTTGGGCAGTGCAATGAGTGGTTTTATAATTTACCTGTCGATAGAAGAAAGAAATTCATCTGACAAAGATCTGTTCCTGACCTTGCTGGAATATCATCAATCAACCCTGAAGGCACTTCCCAATAGTGTCGTCGCGGACAGCAGCTATGCCAGCCTGGCTAGGGGTAAAGGGATAAAGGGATAAAGCGCGTTGTGTTTAATAAGCTATCGGTCTGACAAACCAGACTATGGGTACCCCACACGTTAAGCTGGTTTTCATGAATCGTCATTGGATGCTCTTTGTAAATGTTACCGACAGTAACCTACAATTGCTTGATAGTAGACGACGATAGCATCATGCAATCTGACGAGGCCCCTGACGCTTCTGATAAAAGTGTTCATGGCAATGTGCATGAGTTATTGTCTTAAGTAAGCGTTATTCTGCATGCGCATCCTACGAATGCTACAGTCCTATCAACTCTAAAAAGTCCTCGTATATTGACAATTGAAAACAAAATTGGACGGTTCTTTGATCGGATCGCCAATGATGTAAACTTTGGTGGCATTGCTTCAACTGATGAAGAAGGGCGGCGCATCATGGATACCTTTGCTGGTAAAAAGCATTGATATTAGGTAACTATGCCGTGATCATTATGGGTGAGGCGGCTGCCGAAGAATTTGAAGAGCTGTGATACTTAGAAAAAGCATGTAAAACCATGATGCTGGCTTATTCTTCAGACCAGCCCCAAAATATCTTACCCATGATTTAGCCCGGCAAACTGCTGAAAGCAGCGATCAGTTTCTAGGCCAGTCATACGCACACTTTGAGCAGAAAAAAGTTAGGTTGGATAAAAAGGACAGCTCGTATCGGTAGTAATAGCTAAATAATTACTCCCTATCAGGGGTAACAGAAGACAGCAAGAATGGCACTAAGTTAAACTTTTTTGGCTTGCTTTCTTCCACGAAGGGGTATTTCCTTCGTTATGTGCCAAGGGAAGCATTAACTGATAAAATTTACTCAACAACTGCTGCTACTCAATGGGGTTTGTTTGAGCTTGATTTAGGTGTGGTTCAGACGCCAAAATTCGACGGGCTCTTAAAGGTCTGCGTGATGATCCCGAATAACCCCCAGAAACTCTGCCCCATACTTCTCAAGTTTTTTCTCTCCGACGCCGCTTATTCTAGCCATTTCAGACAAGCTGGACGGCTGCACCGACACCATTTCGATTAGCGTCTTGTCATGAAAAATAACATAAGGTGGTATTGAATCTTCATCGGCGATCGATTTACGGAGGGCTCGCAACGCATCGAATAGTGGCTGATCTTCAACTTCGGGTGCCACTCTGGCGGCCTTTAAGCTCGATTTTTTACTGCGCGGCTCTACCTTGCGCAGCATCAATGTCTCGCCACCACCGAGTAATGGTTTGGCTAGTTGGGTGAGCTTCAGACCACCGTGTAAGTCGGGGTCACTTTCGACGTAGGAATAGACGAGCAACTGGCGAAAAAGGCTACGCCATTCAACAGCTGATAAGTCATTGCCGATATTCCATGTACTGATTTTATCGTGACCATTGGATTCTATTCTGTCGTGAGGCTTGCCGATTAGGACATCGACCAAATAGCTCACGCCAAACCGCTGGCCTGTTCGGTAGACACACGACAGTGCCATGCGTGCGGCTTCGGTGGCATCCCAGGTCGGCGGCGGGTTTATGCAGGTATCGCAATGGCCACAAGGTTGATCCAGGGTTTCATCGAAGTAGCTGAGTAGTGTTTGTCTGCGGCAAGTGACTTGCTCACATAGGCCGAGCATCGATTCTAATTTTTGGTGCAGGTTGAGCTTGTGATTCTCGTTGGCATCGCTTTGCTGACTCATCTGTCGCATGCTGATGACGTCTTGCATACCGTAGGCTAACCAGGCGTTTGCGGGTTGTCCGTCACGTCCTGCTCGACCGGTTTCCTGATAATAAGCTTCAATAGTCTTAGGCAAACATAAGTGAGCAACGTAACGCACATCGGGTTTGTCTATTCCCATGCCAAAGGCAATTGTGGCGACAATAACAACCGCTTCTTCAACCAGGAAACGATGTTGATTGATGGAACGTTGCTCGGCACTCATGCCGGCATGGTAGGGCAGGGCGACACAGCCCTTTTTGCTTAACCATTCGGCGATGGCATCGACCCTTTTGCGTGACAGGCAATAAACAATGCCTGCGTCTAACAGGTGGTTGGCCTGAATAAACTGCCACAGTCTATCGCGGTTACTGTCACCTTCGCTGATTCGATAAAAAATGTTGGGGCGGTCAAAACTATGCAGAAATACGCGTGCCGATTGTAAGCCAAGCTGTTGGACAATTTCGTTACGTGTACGCTGATCGGCGGTGGCGGTGAGTGCGATTCGCGGTACGCTGGGAAATCGCTCATGCAATTGCTGCAATTGCATGTAGTCACTTCGGAAGTCATGACCCCATTGCGATACACAATGGGCTTCATCTATCGCAAAGAGTGCAATGGTTGAGCGATTAAGCAGAGATAAAAAAGTGGCGGTGTTGAGTCGCTCGGGTGAAATATAAAGCAAGTCGAGTTGGTTGTTGAGCAGTTGCTGCTCAACCTCGATTCGATCATGATGGTCGAGTGTCGAATTCAGGAAAGCGGCGCGAATGCCGAGCGGGTTGAGTGCATTGACCTGATCTTGCATTAAAGCAATTAAAGGTGAAATGACTATGCCAACACCTTCTCGAATAAGAGACGGAATTTGATAGCAAAGTGATTTTCCACCACCAGTTGGCATTAGAACTAGCGCGTCTTCTCCGTTCACCAGCGTCTGTACGATATCCTCTTGCTGAAACCGAAATTGATCATAACCATATTTCGACTTGAGGATATCCAGTGCTTGCTGATTTGCTTGCCTGGTATGAGTTTCCACAGCAGTCACTGTATTTAAATTATTGATGGTCGTTGCTCTTCTAATACATCAGAAACAATTTTTCCAAGTGTTTCAATGGCTTTTAAGTTGGTTTCATTCCATGGAAAACCACAGTTAATACGCAAATGATTCTTAAATTTCCGGGTCGAAGAAAACAATATGCCTGGTGTTACACCAATATTTTGCTGTAGAGCACGATTGAAAATTTCGATGCAATTGCAACCACGAGGCATTTCTACCCAGAGCACGTTGCCACCTTGGGGGCTGGATATGCAAGTGCCTTTGGGAAAGTGAGTCGACACCAGAAATCGCCCTTTTTCGACCTGTTCACGCATCGACTGACGCAAACGAACCAGGTGGCGATCATATTGCCCGCTACTGAGGAATTCTGCCATAGCCAGTTGATTGATCGACGAAGTCGCCGAGAATGTCGCTTGCTTGAGTTCTATGACCTGGGTTTTATAGCGCCCCGGCAAAACCCAACCAATGCGATAGCCTGGCGCCAGAGTTTTTGAAAAAGACGAGCAGCTCAGCACCAAGTCATTGAAATCATAGGATTTTGATGAGCGAGGGGCTCGCTCGCCGAAATAGACATCACCATAAACATCGTCCTCAATGAGAGGCACGTCGCGCTCGGCCAGCATATTTACTAGCTCACGCTTTTTCTCTTCGGGCATTAAGCAGCCCAGCGGGTTACTGATGTTGGGTGACGCAAGCACGGCTCGAATATCCATCGTATCGAAAGCCTCTTCGAGTGCTTCTAGCTCCATGCCAGTTTTCGGATCGGTTTCAATTTCAAGCGCCAACAACCCCATTTTTTCGATGAGGCGCAATACTGAAAAATAGGTGGGTGTCTCAACGGCAATAATATCACCACGCTTTGCAACCGCTTGAATACTTAAAGAGAGTGCTTCGGTTGCACCCGAGGTGACAACAATATCGTCGGCAGATACGCGAGTACTGGTATGGGCATATTGTAGCGCAATTTGCTCGCGCAGCTTCCGATCACCCGGTGGGAAGCAGTAATCCATGCATTTTTCGGGATGGCGGCTAATGATGCTACGTGTCGCACGGGTGAGTGATTTAACCGGCATAAATTCCATCGAGGGTTTCGATGTGCCAAATGGGACAATGCGTGGATTATTTGCGCTGATAAAGATCTCTTCAAACAACTCACCAAACTTAACTTTGCGCGGCTTGCTTGCAGAGCCAGCTTTTTTGGGAATATTGTTTGTCGGATTGGCGGTAGCGGTGATGAAAAAGCCAGACTGAGGTTTAGCATTCAGCACGCCCTGGTCTTCCAGGCTAAGATAGGCCTGAGATATGGTGGATATGCTAACGCCGAGTTGCTTGCTCAATATACGCAGAGAGGGGGCTTTGTCGCCGGGTTTTAATTCCCCTTTTTCGATCAATCCGCTAATATGTCGCGATACTTGGTCGTACTTGAAAGAGTCAGATTTAGAGGGTAAGACTGCCATGGTTTTTTGGTAACTGTAATGGTCAAATTTAATAAAAATTGTAACTGTTATTGTAACAGTTAAATCTCTATTATCTCACTATGCTTAAACAGCAAGCAGAAAGATTTAAATCAGCTCCAAGCGGATCTGATTGTTAGAAAGAAGCAAGATTTGCTACTTTCTTAAGGCTTCAAGTTAAAACCCTTTCCTCCTCCTCAGGTTTTGACTTTTTTAACCCCCTGATCGTAAGATCAGGGGGTTTTTTTTGCCTGAAATTTGCCTCAGATAGAATGAGGCATCTTTGCTAGAGTCAGCCCGCCTTTGCAGCTTCTGCCCTATCCGTCAATAAGCCGGTTAACCAGTCTGGATCCATTTCAGGAACCGAAGACAATAACAAGTTAGTATAATCTAGAAATGGAGGCGATAAGATTTCACTCTTCATACCTTGTTCAACTACTTTGCCCTGGTACATCACGACGATTTGATCTGAAATAGCCTTAACGGTGGCGATATCATGGGTAATAAAAATATAGGTAATGCCGAGTTCTTTTTGTAAGCGAAGTAATAAACTCAAAATACCTTTTTGCACGATTTGGTCAAGTGCTGAGGTGACTTCATCACAAATGATGACATCGGGTTCAGCAGCAAGCGCGCGTGCGATACAAACGCGTTGTTTCTGTCCACCAGACATTTCGGCGGGTAATCGATCGATAAAGCTTTCATCCAGTTCGATGAGTTTAAGCAATTCCATTAATCGGTTATCAAGCGCCTTACCAGACAATCCAAGATAAAACTGAAGGGGGCGACCAATCACGTCACGCACTGTGTGGCGTGGATTCATAGCAGTATCAGCCGATTGATAAATCATTTGAATCTTTTTTAGCTGTTCGACACTTCGGTCTTTTAGCATCGGTGGTAACGGTTTGCCGTTAAATAATATTTTACCTTTTGAAGGCGGTAGTAAACCTGTCATTGCACGCGCTGTAGTCGATTTACCGGAACCAGATTCTCCAACGATGGCGACTGTCTGGCCTCGTGGAATTTCGATAGAGACATTATCGAGCACTTTAACGCCGCCACCGTATGCTGCGTCTACCTGGTCGACTTTAAGTACGATGTCTTTTGAAACTTCCTCTTCTTTTTCTATCGAACGCACTGACCAGAGGGATTTTGTATACTCTTTTTCAGGGTTAGACAGCATGGTGCGGGTATCGGCATTTTCGACAGTTTCACCATAACGCAAGACCTTGATAACATCGGCCATTTGCGCGACAACTGCAAGATCGTGGGTAATGTAAATTGCTGCAGTATTGTACTTTTCAACAATCAAGCGCATAGATGCAAGCACTTCAACCTGAGTGGTAACGTCCAATGCGGTGGTTGGCTCGTCAAAGATAATTAAGTCAGGTCGAGACGACATAGCCATGGCGGTCATGACTCTTTGTAGCTGACCACCTGAAACCTGGTGAGGGTAACGTTCACCGATGGTATTGGGGCTAGGTAATTGAAGGTCGGCAAACAGTTGTATTGCGTCAGATCTGGCTTCTTCTTCAGAACTAATGCCGTGACCTAGGCAAGCTTCGATTGTTTGATCGATCAACTTGTGGGCTGGGTTAAATGATGCCGCTGCTGATTGTGCAACATAGGCAATTCTTGATCCACGCAATTGTCTGCGTTCTGCTTCTGTTGCCGCAATTAAATCTATACCATCAAAAACAATCGAGCCAGCATGTATTTCGCAGCCAGGTCGAGCAAAGCCCATGGACGCCAGACCGAGTGTCGATTTACCCGCACCCGATTCGCCAATAAGCCCCATGACTTCACCACGTTTTAGTATCAGGTCTGCGCCCTTGATGATGGGATGCCATTTATCATCACTCCAGCCGTCGATAACAATGCCGCGCATTTCGAGTAGAACTTCGCCTTTTTCGCCTTTATTTTGAGTACTCATGATCTATACCTCAGTCCTTTAGACCACTAGTTTTATGTAGGAACCAATCAACAACGAAGTTGACTGCAACGGTAAGTAACGCAATCGCTGCGGCTGGTAACATGGGTGTTAATGCAGCGGTAATATCGTATTCAGCAAACTGAATTAAGCCGGCTGTTTCTCGTACCATTGAACCCCAATCGGCAGTAGGTGGTTGAATACCGACACCGAGGAATGACAACGCTGCAATGGTTAAGAATACAAAGCAGAATCGCAAACCAAATTCGGCGACTAATGGTGGCAAGATATTGGGTAGAATTTCCTTGCGCATGATCCAGCCTAAACCTTCACCACGCAATTTAGCGGCTTCTACATAATCCATCACCACGACATTCAGCGAGACAGCGCGGGTAATTCGAAAAACTCGGGTTGAATCGAGCACCGCAATGATAAAGATTAGATTTATCGCAGTTGATCCAAACATAGAGAGCAGCATAAGGGCGAATATTAAACTTGGGATCGCCATCAATACATCGACGGAACGACTCAGCAAATGATCTAGCCAGTTTTGACTAATAGCCGCTGCTATGCCCAGAGAGCCACCAATTAAAAATGCCAGGAATGTGGTGGCGACAGCGATACCGATCGTATTTCGGGCACCGTAGATTAACCTCGAAAGAATGTCTCTGCCCAGCTGGTCTGTTCCAAATAAGTAATCACCACCCCAGGGAGCATAGGCAACATCAAAAATTTCAGCTTCACCATAAGGTGCTAACAGTGGTGCAAAAATACCGATCAGTAAATAAACGGTTATGACAGTCATACCAAATATAGCGGTTGGTGGTGCTGACTTAAGGCCGCGCCAGATATTTTCTGTCGTAGTTCTGCGGGATTTTAATTGACTGACTTCGTTAGCAGCCGAATAACCTTCATCTGTAGTACTCATTATTCAGCTCCTATCGTGGGTGCAATAAACGTGGGTTGGTCGCTATCGATATAACATCCGCCAGCAAGTTCAGCAGAATATAAGTCGCAGCAAATATGATGGCGCAACCCTGAACAACCGGTACATCGCGTGATGTGACTGCGTCAACCATTAACTGACCTACACCGGGATAAACAAAGACGACTTCAACAACAACAACACCAACTACCAGATAGGCCAGATTGAATGCGATAACGTTGACGATAGGTGCCCAAGCGTTTGGAAGGGCGTGTCTAATGATGATTTGAGATTTCGATACGCCCTTAAGATCGGCCATTTCTATATAAGGGCTTGCCATCAAATTAATAATGGCGGCTCGCGTCATTCTCATCATATGAGCAACAATAACCAGCGTTAGCGTGATGGCGGGTAGCGCGGACAAATAGAGTTGTTCTAAAAAGGTGGCGTCCGAAGAGATATTGGCCAGCGACGGGAATACTTTAAAGAGGGATGCGAAGATAAGTATTAGTATGTAAGCAACAAAGAATTCAGGAAATGAAATAGTCGTTAATGTGATTCCATTTACCATGCGGTCGTAAACAGAGTTCCGATAAAGTGCGGCTGTAATACCTAGAAATAGTGCCAGCGGCACCGCTATAACGGCCGCCATGGAGGCCAGGAAGAGTGTGTTCTCTAGCCTGGGTCCAATCAATTCAGCGACTGAGCGAGACCGATCTCCGCCAGTTGACGCGCCTCGACCAGAAAAAGAATTACCCATATCGCCGGTCATCATGCCACCTAGCCAGTCGAGGTAGCGTTCATGTAGTGGTAAGTCTAAGCCGAGCTCTTCGCGAAATGCGGCAACGGTCTCAGGTAATGCTGCCTGACCTAGTACTGCTTCGCCAAAGTCGCCGGGTAAAAATTCGATTGAACTGAAAATAATCATCGAAACAACAATTAGGGTAACAAAACCGAGCCCTAGTCGTTGCAAGATAGTCTTGATGACGGGATGCATATGGAAAAACTCCTTTTGTAGTAAGCTTTATTGCCCACTTTTGTTATATAAAACTCTTAAAATAAGATTGTGCTGCTAAAAGCTAATCGATCTCACTTGAGTCAGTCATAAAGCCTGGATAGAGCCCTGAATGTTATATTTATATAGGAAATAATTTCAGGCTTTGTTTTTCTTTAAGTTTTAACATAATAAGAGGTGTGCTTGCAATCTTGTTGTTGTTGTTTTTAAAGTGTAGCTATTTTATGGGTCTACGGTATAGCGTCTAAGTCTGGGTTAGGAAAAGCAACCTAGCTATAGTGTCAGGGTAATCGGCCATAATAAGGATGACTGCTTTTTCTGTCAGTAGTTGGGGTGCTAGTCATTCTAACGTTTAGTTTTTATCGCCGTTGAGGTATCTAATATTTAAAGTCCTAGCGCAAATCTTTATTAATGTTGTTCGGCGTGACTTTCGCTTCGCACAACTAAATAGAGTTTGGCGGATAAGATTGGTTGATTAGTGCTTTCGAGGTTAAAGAATAGTTATATAGCTGTACCCTAAATATACTTTTGCGAAAACTTACGTTTTCAAGGATAATCCCAAAACTTTTTTAGCCTCTTATTAGTATGTGGAGATTATCTGTGAGTTCCGCTCAAGACGAAACATTTTCGCCGCGCAACCTGACTGTTTTTGGTGCGCTACTGTTCACCGCTTTAATATTAGGTGAAGTGGTTTTTCCTCGGCACGGGGATGAACTCGCTTCAGTTGGTGTTGGTACGGTTGAAGATATTGCCATGCGTTTAAAGCCAGTAATGACAATGGATGACATCATGTCGGGTGTGACTGCTGGCTCTGATGATGATTCTGCTGAAAAAACGCCAAAGCAATTGTATGCAGGCGCTTGTCTGGCTTGTCATGCCTCAGGTGTTGCTGGTGCGCCGATAGTTGGCGATAATGCAGCCTGGCAGGCTCGTCTTGGTGGTGGTATTGATGCAATAGTCACTTCAGCTATTAATGGCATTGGCGCTATGCCAGCCAATGGTGGTTCGGCCTACTCTGAAGATCAGATTCGGTCAGTGGTTGAGTATATGTTAGCCGAATCAGGGTTGTGATTTTTTGCTGGCGAGAATAGTTGAGATTGACCCTGAAAAAGCGAAGCAAGTCTTCGCTTTTTTATGTTCAGGATGAACGGTATGTCACGGGTGCATGGATGCACAGGTGTGACGATGTTCAGGATGAAGCGCTCTAAGATTATTAAACTTAACTAGTCTTACCCGATAAATGATCGCTAGTGGAATGGTAGATATGAGTAGCCGTAAACAGCACATGTTTAATCAATTTAGTCACCTGAGTGATAGGCTTAATTTGGACTCGGGTGATGCCTGGCAAGTTCATGAGCAAGCGCTTAATATGAAACAGGCCGGCGAAGATGTCGTTTTGCTTTCAATTGGCGACCCCGATTTCCGCACGCCTGAACCAATTGTCGATAATGCGGTAAGTCATATGCGTGTTGGGCGCACACATTACTCACCTGCCTTAGGTGAGCTTAATTTGCGCCGTGCCGTAGCAGATTATGAGTCCCGGATATCGCCGCTCGGCTGCAGTGAAAACGAAGTATCTATTTACCCTGGTGTTACCTCCGCCATTTATAGTGTGATGAGTTGCCTGTTAAATGCTGGCGATGAAATCTTGATCGTTGACCCGCTCTATGTGGGTTATACACCGATACTAGCCGCATTAGACCTCAAGGTGTCTGTTGTCTTGGCCTCTCCTGAGCACAACTTTGAACCACAACTTGACGATTTTAAAGCGGCGATTAACGATGCTACGCGGGTCGTTTTTATCAATACACCGGGTAACCCTACGGGTGCGATTATTCCGCGTGAAACATTACAAGGGCTTGCTAGTTATTGTTTCGATAGAGGTATCTGGTTGGTGTGTGACGAAGTTTATTCGATGTTCACCTATGAGAAACCACATATCTCTTTGCGTAGCGCCGCCAAACAGCTAGAAAATGTGGTTGTTATCGATGGTTTGTCCAAATCACATGCGATGAGTGGTTGGCGGGTTGGTTGGGTTGTTGCTCCGGTTGAGTTGACCCAGCATTTGGGCCGATTCTCTGCAATGTCAATATTTGGTTGTCCGCAATTTATTCAGGATGCCGCTGCTTTCGCTTTAAATAATGATGAATATTATGTACGAGAAATGCGTGCTCAATACCAAAAACGCAGAGATCTAGTTTGTGCGAGACTGGCGAAAATGCCGAGGTTGAAATACCTCAAGCCAGACTCAGGTATGTTTATCATGGTCGATATTAGTGATATCTACAAAGACGATAAAGAGTTTGCCCAAAAACTGCTTGACGCCGAAAAACTGTCAGTATTACCGGGCAGTGCTTTTGGTGAGGGTACTACTGGGCATATTCGACTCTCGTTGGTTCAACCAGAGAATGTTTTGACTGAAGGTTGCAATCGCCTCGAACATTTTTTACAGGCAAGGCTTGCAGACTAGGCTTAGCAGTCAATAGCTTGGGTGGTATTGCTAGATCAGTAACGGCCAGGTTAGTAACAATCTAAAATTAATAGTAGTTAAGCAAAGGGGAGCATGATGGCGACTTGTGGCGAAGTACTAGTCAAAATTCTACAAAACTATGGAGTTGACACTATATTTGGTATTCCAGGTGTTCACACAGTTGAGCTTTATCGTGGACTGGAAGAAGTCTCAATAAGCCATGTTACCCCCAGGCATGAACAGGGTGCCGGGTTTATGGCAGATGGCTATGCCCGCTCCAGTGGTAAAGTTGCTGCCTGCTTTATTATTACCGGCCCAGGCATGACTAATATTGCGACTGCAATGGGTCAGGCGTTGGCTGACTCCATCCCTATGTTGATTATTTCTTCGGTCAATCGTACGCATCAGATTGGGCTTGGTGAAGGGCGCCTACACGAGATGCCGGCTCAGCGAAATTTGGTGAGTGGGGTCTCTCGATTTAGCCATACTCTGCTTCGAGCCGATGAGTTGCCTATGTTGCTAGCGCGCGCTTTTGCCGTTTTTAACAGCGAACGCCCTGGTCCAGTGCATATTGAAATTCCAATCGACGTGATTGAGTCGCCCGCCGATCATTTGAATATCACGCCATTCGTGCTGCCCAGTCCGCCAGGGCCTTCTGCACAGGCAATCGCTATTGGTGTCGACTGGCTAAAAAATGCCAAACAGCCGTTGATTGCTATTGGTGGTGGTTCAGTCAAGGCGGCGAACGAGGTTAGAGCGTTGGCCGAAAAAATAGATGCGCCAGTCATCAACACGGTGAATGCGAAAGGCGTACTGCCCTATAGCCACCCACTGGCGATCGGCGGCTCGAGCTCCTGCCCTGCGGTACGAGATGCTCTGCGCTCAGCCGATGTTGTATTGGCGATAGGTACCGAGTTTGGTGAGACTGATTACGACTATTTTTTTGAAGGTGGTGTTGAGATTAAAGGTAAGTTGATCCGTATCGATATCGATAGCAGGCAACTCACCCGTAACATCAGGTCTGATTTAGCCATCTGCAGTGATTCAACTCAGGCATTGCAGGCATTGAATCAGTCGCTTGAAGGGTCAACTAGCAATGGTAGCGGCGTGGCGCGAGCCGCAAAAATACGCAATGAATTACAGGCCACCCGAGAGACGGGCTATGAAAAGTTCTTCGAAGCAATCAGGACAGCCTTACCCGAAGTGATTATCGCTGGTGACTCGACTCAGCCGGTTTATTACGCCTGGTTGCATTACGAAACCGAAAAGGCACGGCGTTATTTCCATTCTGCATCAGGGTTTGGCACATTGGGTTACGCTATACCTGCCGCTATTGGGGCAAAGCTGGCCATGCCTGAAAGTCCTGTTATCGGTTTAATCGGTGATGGCGCTGCTCAATTTACGATTGGCGAAATGGCGGCAGCGGTCGAAGCGAAATTAGCGGTGATCTTTCTGGTATGGAATAACAACGGTTACGGCGAGATAAAACGTTTTATGGCCGAAGGTGATATTCCTCAAATTGGGGTTGATATCTATACGCCTGATTTTATTGGATTAGGTAAAGCGTTTGGATGTCATGCCGAGGTTGCTAATGATCTAAACCAATTGCAGCAGGCATTAATCTCAGCGGCAGCACGGCAATTACCCACAGTGATTGAAGTGATGCAGAATAATTTTGTCGACGTCTAATTAAGTTTTCACATGGTTTGCTTAATTATGGTCTCTTATCCTGTTGACGATAAGAAATTGCTTCCAGCAAATGCATTTGTTGAATGTTCTTTTCATCGGCCATGTCGGCTATGGTGCGCGCCAGTTTGAGTAGTTTATGATAGCTTCGTGCGGTTAGTTTGAGTTTGTCGATGGCTGTCATCAGTATCTTTTCTGAAGTCTCATCAAGTTCGCAAAAGTCATCGATTTGATGATTAGTTAACCTTGAATTCAAACAGTGTTGGCGCTGCAGTTGGCGTTCTCTAGTTTGAGTGACACGCAGTCGTACGATATCGCTCGATTCCTGTCTTACTTGTTTTCGATTCAATAATTCGTGGCTTTCGAGCCGTGGCAATTCTATTTGAATGTCGATACGATCCATCAAAGGTGCTGACAACTTATTGCGATAGCGATTGAGTTGCTCAGCGCTGCAATCGCAACTCACAATCGAATCACATCCCCTCGGGCAGGGGTTCATTGCGGCGACCAATTGAAACTGTGCGGGGAACTCAGCTTGACGCGCCGCTCGAGAAATATGAATTTTGCCCGTTTCAAGTGGTTCGCGTAATACCTCTATCGATTTACGGTCAAATTCAGTAAGCTCATCGAGAAATAAAACACCATTATGCGCGAGTGAAATTTCGCCTGGTTTTGGATTACTGCCGCCGCCAACTAATGCGACACCTGAAACGGTATGATGTGGAGACTGAAATGGGCGTTGCAACCAATTGTCGGCATTCACTGGTTTGTGACTAATTGAACGAATGCTGGCGCTACTCATTGCCTCGGATTCCGACATTAATGGTAAAATGGTGTTGAGTCGCTGCGCTAACATACTTTTGCCTGTTCCCGGTGGCCCCATCATGATTATATGGTGTGCTCCGCTGGCTGCAATTTCGAGCGCGCGCCGAGCTTGATATTGTCCATATACTTCGTTGAGGTCACACTCGAACTGAGGGTTGTATCTAGCGTCAGACGCCTCGAGTTGGGGTAATGGTTGACCACCATTGAGGCTGTCGCAAATTTGCGCTAGAGATTGACTAGTGAAAATAGCCAGCCCTTCAATCAGCGAGGCTTCAGATTGATTTTGCTGTGGAATGATGACTTTTTTGTGCTGCTGCTTGCTGGATATTAGTGCGGGTAAAAGCCCCTCTACTGGACGGCATTCACCGCTTAGAGCGAGCTCTCCATAGCAATCGAACTGATCTAAAGTGGACGCGTTTATTTGACTCGATGCGGCTAAAACCCCCAACGCAATGGCCAGGTCATAACGACCACCTTCCTTCGGTAAATCAGCGGGGGCAAGGTTAACAGTGATACGTCTAGCGGGAAATTCGAACCCTGAATTGATAATAGCTGACCGAACTCGATCGCGTGCTTCGCGAACCGCTGCTTCTGGCAAGCCGACCATGGTGAAGGCTGGCAAGCCGTTGGAGATATGAACTTCGACATTCACTTCCGGGGCATTAATGCCTTCTTGTGCGCGTGTCGATAGTTGTGTGAGAGACATGGATTCCTTTCCTCGTCGGTGAGTGTATTACGGCTTTGCTAGTGTTTTTTCCAATTGCTCGAGTTTTTGTTCTAGCGCTTCGAGCTTGGAACGGGTTCTCTGCAATACACGTGACTGAATATCGAATTCTTCACGACTGACAAAATCGAGTTGAGCTAACTGTTGTTGCAGTAGGGTTTTTATCTGAGCTTCAAAATCCGATTTGGCTTGTTGAAGTCCTGAGGGTAATAATTGACCGATTTTATCGGAGAGTCGGTTAATGGTTTGATTATCTAGCATGGGGTTTCCTCTAAACCTTATTAGCCTTAAGTTTAACTATTTATGTTCGTGAAGCCTAGTGTTGTGATGTTCACTGCATCATCGATTTGATATCATATAGCGCTATATTTTATCTTTACTCGCACTTAGCAGGCACTCATCATGTTGGTTCATATTTACCGCAGCAATCGCAAGCCGGATACCTATTTGTATTTAGCAGAAAAAGATGATTTCTCTATGGTGCCTGAAAGTTTGATGACTGTTTTTGGTGAGCCCGAGTTTAGCTTCAGCTTTCAGTTGTCAGTAGAAAAGAAGTTAATTAAGGAAGACACTAATACCGTGCTGGAAAATCTCAAAGAACAGGCCTATCACCTGCAATTGCAGAATGATGTTTTGATTGAACAAATGCTGACAATGAAGTCATCAAATTGATTAACAGCCTATCCATTCAAAGGCCGTTCATTCCAGACAGAGTCGCACAGCCTAAAATTTAGGCCTGAAAGCGGGTCATAACTAGCATGGCGCTATTCTAAAAGCGGTCTCTTAGCGCATAGTAACTCATGCCCAAAACTAATGCAGGCCAACGCAATAAATCGCCGCCCGGGAAAGACCTGGTTGGTAACTTGCCAAACAAATCAAAGTCTTCAGCTTCGCCTGCAATAGCATTAGCGATTAGCTTTCCACCTAAGGTTGCTGCACCCACACCGTGACCTGAATAGCCCTGCGCAAAGTAAGTATTGTTTTTTCCGAGTCGGCCAAAATGAGGCATACGGTTGAGCGTTACTGCGAGCGTACCACCCCAGGCATAGTCGACAGGAATATTGGTCAGTTGTGGGTATATCTCAGTCATAGGCTTTCGCACAAATGACACTATATCGGCTGGGAAGTTACGTCCATAATTCTCACCACCGCCGAACAATAAACGTTTATCTGCCGATAGGCGGTAGTAGTTAACGACGAATCGAGAATCGGCAATGGCGATATCGCGCGGATTGATTTTGGCGACAGTTTCTTCATCTAACGGTTCGGTCGCGATGATGAAATTGTTGATAGGCATTATCTTGCCAGACATTCGTTTGTCGAGTTTTCCAAGATAACCATTACAGGCGATGACGACCGAAGTCGCGTCTACGGTGCCGCGATTAGTGACTACCCGGTTAATCTTGCCTTCTTCGTAACTTTCGACCACGGTTGACTCATGGAGTATAGCCCCATTTTTTATGGCGGCTGCTGCGAGACCGAGTGCATAGTTGAGCGGGTGTAGGTGTGAAGCACTGGTATCTAAGTTGCCACCGTAATAGTTATCGCTGCCTGTCAGGTTGGCCATTTCATCCTGTTCAAGATATTGAATGTCATCGTATTGATATTTTTGTTGCAGAAATTCAACATATTCACGACTTTCCTTGGCGTAGCCAGGTTTGTGGTCGGGGTGAGCTATGCCGGGTTTTAAATCACAATCGATGTCATAGTCGGCAATGATTTGCTTGGCCAGAGCTTTTGCGTCTTCCGCCAATTCCCATAGTCGCTTTGCGGCGTCATCGCCTAAGCGATCGCATAGCTCAATTTGCCCCTTGCGTTGTCCACTACCGAGTTGCCCACCGTTCCGACCAGAAGCGCCCCAGCCGATTTTCCGGGCTTCTAGTAACAAGACGCGGTAGCCTCGTTTAGCCAGATGTAAAGCACAAGACAGCCCAGTATAACCACCACCTATGATACAAACGTCGGCTTGCGTTGAGCCATCGAGTGGTGTTAATCCTAAATCACGGTTCTTCGTAGCGTGATAATAAGAGTCAGGGTAGTCGTTGGTATCACTGCGATCTTGTGAGAGTTTTAATGTCATTAGTGTATTCTAAGTTGTGTTCTAGCAGCGGGCCGAGCGATAGATTACTGCGTCAAGTATGGTTTTTTTCGGCATTATACTTTTAGGAGTAAATGTTCTCGTTCCCAGGGACTAATCTTGTTTAGAAAGTCGTCAAATTCGGTTTCTTTTACAGCGGTATAAACCTCAATAAACTCTTCACCCAGAATCTCGTTTAGTTCTTCGCAGGCTGATAATCTTTGCAGCGCGCCATACCAGTTGCGGGATACCTGTAAAGGCTCATTGTAGGCGTTGCCGAGAAGCGGGGCTGATGGTTTTAACGACTGTTTCATACCAATGAAGCCACAGGCCAGTGAAGTTGCGATGGCTATATAGGGGTTAACATCAGCCGCTGCCAGACGATTTTCTATGCGCATAGAATTCGGTTTGTTGTCTGGAATTCGAAACCCGGTAGTTCGATTATCATAGCCCCAATGGAAGTTAATGGGTGCAGCCATATCGCGTACTATGCGTCGGTATGAATTGATATAAGGGGTTACCAATGCCATCGCCTCAGGTTGGTATTTCTGTAAACCCGCAATGTGCGAAAGCAGCAAGTCGTTTGGTTTGCCATCAGGGGTTGAGAAGCTGTTTTTACCGGTTTCCAGATCGACAATACTCTGATGAATATGCATCGCATTTCCGGGTTGATTCTCTATTGGTTTTGCCATGAAAGTGGCACAGATACCATGTGCAAGCGCCGCTTCGCGAATGGTGCGTTTATAGAGGAAGGTTTGGTCAGCCAGTGCTAGTGGGTCGCCATGCATCAGGTTGATTTCCATTTGGCCCATGCCTTCTTCGTGAATGACACCATCGATCTTTAAGCCTTGTGCAACACAATATTCATTTAATGTTTTGTAGAGCTTTGAAAATTCATGCAGAGCTTCGACACTATAGGACTGCCCTTCTTTTTCAGTTCGACCGGTCCGGCCAACAGGTGGCTTCAGCGGTTGTGTTGGATCGGGGTTTTTCGCGACCAAATAAAATTCTAGCTCAGGTGCGATAACCGGTTTCCAACCTTCGGCATGATAAAGGTCTAATACTTTGCGTAATACATATCGTGGCGAAAACGCGATTGGCTTGCCTGTCTTGTCAACACAATCGTGGATGACTTGTGCTGATGGTGACTCAGCCCAGGGTAAGTGACGGATCGTACTGGTATCTGGTTTCAATAACATGTCGTCATCGCAAGGCAGTTTATCTTTTGACAGCGTTGGATAATTGCCGTTAATACCTTGTAAAAAAATGGATTGGGGTAATCTTAATTCAGCACCTTCAGCCACCTTTGATGCGGGTACAACTTTACCTCTAGCTGCGCCGGCAAGGTCGGGCACGATACACTCGATATCGCTGATCTGATTCGCTTTAATCCAGTCTTTCATGGGTGGCTCAATTGGGATTGTAATTAGAGTGTTATAGATGATGCGGTGTTTATTGTCAGGTTGATTTCAAGCTTGGCTGGTAACCTGAATAGTCACTTTACGAGCCTGGTTGTCAGATAAATCTAGTCATCAGACAATGTTTCTTCAAGTTTACGTTGCTTTTGTTGGCGCAACATCAACCAGCCTGCGAGCAAAACGCCAATCGCGACGACAACAATAATAATGGTACCGAGTGCATTAATTTCAGGTGTTAGGCCGACACGTACCCTGGAATATATCAACATGGGTAGCGTTACGGCACCAGGACCAGAGACAAAGCTAGCTATAATTAAGTCATCGAGAGATAACGTAAACGCGAGTAACCAACCGGCTAACATGCCAGGTATTAGCAGTGGCAGGGTGATGTCGATTAATACACGAAGTGGTTTTGCGCCCAGGTCCTGGGCTGCTTCTTCAAGGTCTTGTGCCATACCGACCAGCCGTGATTGGACAATAACGGCGACAAAAGCCATCGCAAAGGTGATGTGTGCGAGGGTAATGGTGGTGAAACCACGTTTGTCAGGCCAGCCAAACAGTTGATCCAGTGCAATAAAAAGTAACAATAACGACAAGCCGGTAATGACTTCTGGCATGACCAATGGCGCAGTGATCATGCCAGTGAATAATGTATGGCCTCTGAATCGTCCAAATCTAACGAGAGCAATGCCAGCGAGTGTGCCGAGAATTGTTGCAAAGGTGGCGCTGATCGAGGCTATTTTTAAACTAAGAATAACGGCTTCCCACACTTCCTCACTTTCAAAAAGAGTGCTGTACCAGCGAGTCGAAAATCCACCCCACACGGGCACTATTTTCGAATGGTTAAACGAGTAAAAGACCAGCATGAACATGGGGATATACAAAAATGCCATGCCAAAGCAAAGCATAGTGGTCAGAAATGGTGAGCGCTTATGATTGTTACTCATTGTTTGACTTCCACTTCCTGTGCCTGGATACGTTGATAAAGCATCATCGGCAATACGAGTACGAGTAACAAGGCAATAGCCACAGCCGAAGCAACCGGCCAGTCGAAATTGGATGAGAATTCGCTATATAAAACTCTGCCTATCATCAACACATTGCCACCACCGAGTAAATCAGGAATAACGTATTCACCAGTCGCGGGAATAAATACCAGCAGCGAGCCAGCGATAATGCCTGGAATAGTTAACGGTAAGGTGACTGTTATGAAAGTCATTGTTGGCTTAGCACCCAGATCGGAAGCGGCTTCGAGTAAGGTGAGATCGAGCTTTTCCATATTGGCGTATAGCGGCAAAATCATAAATGGCAGGTAGGTATAAACAATACCCACGAAAACGGCGAATTCCGTGTATAGCAAAGCAAGAGGGTCGTCGATAATGCCCAAATAAATAAGCAAGTCATTGATAGTACCCTGGTCAGCCAGTAGCCCCATCCAGGCGTAAACGCGCAATAAAAATGACGTCCAGAACGGCAGGATGATCATCAGTAGTAAAATGTTTTTTGTGGTCTGTGGGGCTCTTACGATGGCGTAGGCGATGGGGTAACCCAACAATAAACATATAATGGTGGATATGCCTGCGATACGAATAGAGTTGATATAGGTATTAACGTAGAGATCATCTTCCCAAAGGTAGGCAAAGTTATCAAAGACGATCTTTACCTGCATGATGCCTTCGTCGAGCCAGGAAACCATGGGCAGATAGGGTGGGCTGGCAATCGTGGCTTCTGACAGACTGATTTTTAAAACAATGAAAAATGGTGCGAGAAAAAACAGTAGTAACCAGAAAAAAGGAATGAAAATTATAACGCTTTTCCAATTTTTCTGAAATTTAAGGCTTAATCGGTGCCAGAAACTTGCGCGGGACAATTCATGGCTGTCAGTCTTAATGCTGGCCATAGAACTGTTATGATTGCTCATTTGGTGAGCACTGCCGCACTTGAATCATCCCAGCTTAAAAATACTTCGTCATCCCAGTCAATCACATGATTGCTATTTTTGGGTCGGATCTGATTGGGTGATGTCACTTCGATATTGGTCTCTCCATCAACTTTAACATGATAGGTAGAAAGCTTGCCGAGGTAAGCAATATTTGACACGATACCTTTCAGCTGATTTGGTGCCTTGATGTCGGGTGGTGTTTTCGACAGTTTGATTTTTTCAGGCCGAACAGAAACCCAGACCTTAGTGCCTTCCTGCATGGATAAACTATTGTCGATACGGATGTCACATTCAGGTTTTTTAGCTTTGACAGTGACGTGATCGGTACTGTTCTCTTCAATTCTTCCTTCAAAGATATTGGTGTTACCAATGAAGCTGGCAATTAATCGTGATTCTGGGAATTCGTAAATTTCGGTTGGTGTGCCTGTCTGTACGAATCGTCCGGTATCCATAACCGCGATGCGAGTCGACAGCGTCATAGCTTCTTCTTGATCGTGCGTAACGACGACGAAGGTAATGCCAAGTTCATCTTGCAGATTCATTAGCTCAAATTGAGTTTGCTCACGTAGACGCTTATCAAGTGCGCCTAACGGTTCATCAAGTAATAATACTTTGGGTCGTTTGACCAAGGCCCTTGCGAGTGCCACTCTTTGTCTCTGACCACCTGATAATTGGTGTGGCTTGCGTTTGCTGAATTGGCCGAGTTCGACCATTTCGAGCATCTCTTCTACTCGTTTTTTGACTTCATTTTTCTCAATGCCATCACGGTTTAATCCGTAGGCAATATTTTTTTCAACTGACATGTGCGGGAATAGAGCATAGGATTGAAACATCATATTAACAGGCCGCAGGTAAGGTGGGATGTCAGTCATATCGACACCGTCGATATATATCCGTCCAGCACTGGGTGCCTCGAAGCCTGCTAACATGCGCAGTAAGGTAGTTTTACCGCAACCTGAGCCACCTAATAGAGAGAACAATTCGCCTTTGTAAATATCGAGGTCGATATTATCTACGGCAATAAAATCATCGAATTTTTTGGTAATGCCCTGAACTCTTATAAAAGGCTCTGCTTCGGGGTCCATCCAGGGACGATCGACGTAATTAGCTTGTTGAGTCATTTTGTTGATCCAGTTCAGTGATCCAGTCAAGTAAAATCAGGGGAGTTTGGGGTGATTGACGCGTGATTAGAGTCAATCACCCCACTTGTATGCCTTAACCGCTGAAAGAGTTAGGGTTAAGGGCGTTGCCCATTAGTAACTTTAGTTACCAGACTTAAAGCTGGTCCATGCTCTAGTGCGAATGCGTTCCATTTTTGGCGGTAATGGTTTTGAGGTATACATTTGCGCTACCTGCTCGTCGGTAGGGAAGGCTGCTGGACTACTAGTCACCGCTTCATCAATGAGATCAACTGAGTCTGCGTTTGCTGTTGCGTACCAGGTGTAGTTACTGTCAGCTGCACCAACGTCTGGACGCATCATGTAGTTCAAGAACAAATGTGCGTTTTCGATATTCTTGGCATCCTCGGGGATGACCCAGCCGTCAACCC
>CAXMOZ010000198.1:0-35086 GCA_964195315.1 uncultured Acidimicrobiia bacterium
GCCAAAATGATCGCCAAGCGCTTTTTGCACTTTAATCATGTTAACCATATAGTCGCCCAGTGAATTTGCTCCGCCGGTAATAAAATTGCCTTTCGCATCGACACCACTCACCTGATTACCACCGAGTAACATCGGACCGTATCCAATCAGACGGTTAAGTTTGCTTCCGACTTCACCCAGATTTTTGCTGCCCGTTTCAAGCGCCATCGCAAAACCTTTCATCTCGCTCCAATGCTTACCGTAATCCCCAAAAGCTGCCTTCGCATCACCATTGCTATCGATAATGGCTTTTAGTTTCTGTATATCTTTATAGACTGACCCAGCGTATTTAAAAGTAGCCTCGGCAATCACTTTTTCCCAATTTGTTTTAATGGTATCTGCATAAGACTTAAGTTCGTTACGTTGTGCATCGGTTAAGGCCTTACCTTTTGCTGAGCTAATTAACTGCCGTCCATCGATAAATGCTTTCGTGATTGTATGCAGGTAATGAGTAGAACCACTCTTATCAGAATCAGCTGCATAATAAGCATGCGCATAAGTCATTTCGTGATACAGATCGACCTTGCCATCCTTGTTATAGTCAGCTGTTGCTGGGTCCTTTTTCTTGGCAATGCCATAAACTTGCTTTGCACTCAGTGTCAGCGCGTGCGCTGGCGCACCGAAGTAACCAAAAGCCTCGTCCCAAACATGCTCTTTGCCCGTATAAGCAGCACCTTTTTTATAAGCTTTATTATTTGGCTTATTATCAGCGCCTAGCTTCTCATCGAGATAATTATCAACCGCCTGGTTGTAGAATACTGCACCCATCAGGAACTTGGATATCAGTTGCGGGTAGTTATAACCCGTTAGCGGATCAAATCCTTTATTGCTTGAAGAGGCCTTGTCGATCATCATTTCTACGACTTCGGGTCCAGTAAAGTTTCCAGGCCAACCAGCAACAGTACCTTTATAGGTTTTACCCTTGAGGTTTTTCTTTTTCGATAGCTGATCAATAGCCGTTTGCGAAATAACAAAGTCACCTTTAGTTTTAGGATCAATAATCGCTCTGCCTTCATCTTCGCCAGCATAATAAGCCATCATTTCTGCTTTCAGCTCAGGATTAGCTGAGCCTGTGCCCTTGCCTGAGAGTTTCTTTAGAGAGTTGTGGAGAAGATGGCGTGCGATTTGTCCGCTATACGATACCGAATTCGTCTTGCTGCCAGAATAGTTTTGAGTGGTGACAGGGAACGGTCCATAAACATCTGCTGCCTGAACATTCATTGCGCCGAGACTGGCAACCAGACCAGCAATGGGTAACAGTAATTTCATTTTAATTTTAACCTTATTTACTAAAAAATATTAATGCCACGACACCGGTAGTGGACAGGGTCTGGACAATATCAAACCAAAACCATGAATGCAAATGATTCTTATTTGAATTCGCATCAACAACATTCTCTATTACTTAAACAGCTCCTACTTGATCAACATTTAATTGATTAGCATTTCTTTGATAAAAACATAATATTGATGATAATCCGTCCGCAGGAAATCTTTATAATGAGAAAGCATAACAACCCAGGAGTTTTCTTTGATTGAACAGCAACTAGATACCGAGGATCTTTTTCGATGGCGACAGCTTGAGTCGAGCTTCGATCAGTGTGGTTATGATGAATTATTTCGAACCCAGCTAGAAAACCTGTCTATCGCATCGTCCTATGCACTGAATCAACTCTGCCGGACCCCTGCACTATTAGACAATCTTCATCGACTAAAGCAGATCAATCTTGATCAGCATGAACTCACTCAAGCTTGTGAACAGGTACAGGAGGTCACCAAAACCCAAAAGATTCTACGACAACATCGTCACGCCAAATTGATCGAAATCATTTATCTTGATGTCATCGACAACATTCCCCTGAAACTCGTCTTACGCCATCTTAGTGACTTAGCCGACCAACTGATTCGCTGTGCCCTGACAGCAGCCGAAATGCAACTGATCGCAAAACACGGCCAACCGGTCGACCCCGATGGCAACCCGATAACACTCAACATTATCGCGATGGGAAAACTGGGTGGGCGAGAACTCAATTTTTCCTCCGACATCGATTTAATTTGCAGTTACGCCAATGAGGGCGATCTGACAGGTTACGGTCATCTCGCTTACCAGGAGTTTTTTACACGCGTAGTTAAACTGTTTACCAAACTACTGAACGACACAACTGAAGATGGTTTTGTCTACCGTGTTGATCTCAGACTCAGGCCATGGGGCAACTCTGGACCTGTCGCACTGCATCACATGGCGCTCGAACACTACTACCAACTGCACGGTCGAGAGTGGGAGCAATATGCCATGGTAAAGGCCAGAATGATTACCGGTAGTGACAATGACCAGCAATTTATTCAGTCAATTTTAAAGCCCTTTGTCTATCGCAAATACCATGATTATCGAGTTTTTGAAGGATTGGCTGGCCTCAAAGATCAAATCGACCGGCAGGCCAAGTTGAAAAACATGCACGACAATATAAAGGTCGGTAACGGTGGTATTCGAGAGATTGAATTCTTCGTTCAGGCGTTCCAGATATTAAAAGGTGGTCGTAATAATCGACTGCAAAGCCAACAAATTTTCACTTGTTTTGACATATTGCAAACGCAAAATATCGTAACGTCAAAAACCATCGAAGAATTACGTGAAGCCTATGTATTCTTGCGCCAGTTAGAAAATAAAATACAGATGATAGCCGATGAGCAATCGCATAGCTGCCCACAAAATCAACTGATACAGAGCCGAATCGCCTACAGCATGAATTTTTCAGACTGGCAATCGGTGCAAAAAGTGCTCGATGAACACAGAACCAAAGTCAGCCATCACTTCACCGAGCTATTCAAACGCGACACTGGCACCGACAACGATATCAACATTTCAGATGTCTTTAGTGAAGAAAAACCGGATAACCAGCAAATCGAACTGTTGGAGTCTTATAACCTGAACCACACAGAAGAAATCAGCCAAAAACTCACTGGCTTTTTGACATCAAATGCCTGGGGGTTCATGTCGGCAAGAGCGAAACAGCGTTTTTCAAACTTATTGCCTGATCTTCTAAAGTCAATTAGCCAAACTAAAAACCATCTCATTTTGTTCGACAGGCTGCTTAACCTGTTTTCATCAATCGCCGGTCGCAGCGTCTATTTCGAATTACTCCACCAAAATTCTCACTTGCTAGATAAGCTCATTCATCTGTTCAATAGGAGTGAGTGGATCGCCCAGGAAGTAGCGCAATATCCCATGCTATTGGAGTACCTAATCCAACCCGATAGCAACGACGACAAATTTGACCGCGAAAAAATAGCCAATAACCTAAAAATTCAACTTGATAACGTCGCAGGGGATACCGAACTTGAGCTAGATATTTTGCGCCTGTTTAAGCGTGAGCAAACCATCGTCATCGCCATCGCCGAATTATCGGAGCAAATTACCCCGTTAGCCGTAAGCCAATATTTGACCGAGCTTGCCGAAGTGGTCTTACACGCTGTATATCAATTGGCCAGTGATGCATTGCAAAACCAATATGGCCTCCCGCAGTGCACCGTTGATGGTGTTATCCGAGATGCTAATTTTGCAATTATTGGTTATGGAAAACTGGGCGGCCACGAAATGCACTATCAGTCTGATTTAGATGTGATTTTTCTGCATGACTCAGCAGGAAATGAACAAATAACTAATGGCAAAAAAAGTATAGACAATAGCGTCTACTTCGCCCGCCTCGCACAAAAAATAATATCGATGACTAGTATTTTGACAAGCTCCGGTAAGTTGTACGAAATCGACTCACGACTTCGACCCGAAGGTGCCTCTGGATTACTCGTCACGTCAGATCACGCTTATCTTCAATATCAACTAAACAAGGCCTGGACCTGGGAACACCAGGCACTGGTTCGCGCTCGTCATGTGGGTGGTAGCCCCAGGCTCAAACAAATTTTTCAAGAGATGCGTCAGAGCATACTTTCGATCGAGCGTGATGGGCAAAAATTGAAGCAAGACATCACAGAAATGAGGGCCAAAATCAACCAAAGTAAGTCACCCACAGAAGGAGATCAGCGAAACCTGAAAAGTTCCAAAGGCTGCATGGTCGATATCGAATTCATGGTTCAATATTGGGTACTACTACATGCAAATAAAGTTAGCTCAATTTCGATATATTCTGATAACATCAGTGTTATTAAAGAACTGTTTCGGTTAAACCTTATCTCCAGCCAACAATCGCAGCTGGTGGATATCTATCAAACATATCACCGTTGGTTACATAGAACCGTACTACAAAATAATCCGGCTGAAATCGCTCTCGAAAAAATCGCAGCGGAAGTCGAACATGTCAATAATTGCTGGAACGAATGTTTCGGCTAAGAAGTCTGGAGTAAGCGCAATGTCAATGGCCGATCGTGATGGTCTTATCTGGTTTGATGGTGAAATGGTTCCCTGGCGAGAAGCCAATGTCCATGTATTAACGCACACATTACATTATGGCATGGGTTGCTTCGAAGGCGTACGCGCTTATCACGCTGACCAGGGCACCGCTATTTTTGCACTCGAAGCCCATACTCGGCGCTTGTTCGATTCCGCAAAAATTTTGGGTATGGACATACCCTACACGCCACAGCAAATCAGCGAAGCTCAAATTGCCGCTGTGCGCGATAATCACCTTGATAGCGCCTATATCCGTCCTATGTGTTTCTATGGTTCAGAAGGCATGGGCCTAAGGGCTGATAATTTAACCGTACATTGCATCGTAGCCGCCTGGGAATGGGGTGCTTATCTCGGCAAAGAAGCGCTAGAAAAAGGCATTCGCATTAAAACATCTTCCTACACCCGCCATCACGTCAATATTGCCGCCACCAAAGCAAAGGCCAACGGCCAGTACATCAACTCGATGATGGCTTTAAGCGAAGCTTTAAAAGATGGTTATGATGAAGCCTTACTGCTCGACCCCGAAGGCTATGTTGCCGAAGGTAGTGGTGAAAATATTTTTGTGATTCGTGATGGTGTTATCTATACGCCTGAGGCTACCTCAGCCTTAAACGGTATCACCCGTAAGACCCTTTTTACATTAGCAAAAGATGCTGGATACCCAATGGTCGAAAAAAGACTAACTCGTGATGAAGTATATATTGCAGACGAAGCCTTTTTTACAGGTACGGCAGCCGAAGTGACCCCAATCAGTGAACTTGATAATCGTTTAATTGGTTCTGGCAGTAGAGGCCCAATAACAGAACAATTACAAAAAGATTATTTTGATTTGGTTCATGGCCGAAACGAAAAGCATCTCGACTTATTAACTTTTACGAATCCAGCTTAATTCAACCCAGAGAATACAATGGTCAACCCAGACACAGCAGCGAATCAAAGCGATTATTCTCCTTCAAACACGAAAACGGCGATAGAAGTAAAAGCTAGCGACCTACCTGTCCACTGTCCTGTGGAAGGCACTAGTTTGTGGAACTCACATCCTAGAGTTTATATCCCAGTCACAGAAAACGGAGGCGAATCAAAGTGCCCGTATTGTGGGACTATGTTTAAGTTGCTATAAAAATTTACAACGAACCAAAAACGACGCTCAATAATTTCAAGTAGTATCGATTTGAAAATAGTATAGTGAAGAGCTTGATCCGGCTATCTGTAGATATAGCATAGATAACTCCATACCAAACTAAACGTGCTCATAAAAGCGACCTTAGGCTATACAGCAACACCTCTAGTCGGAAGTAAGGCTTTAAAAATAGGATCCTTTTACTCAGGGTTTCCCGCGTAGTCAAACTCAAAAATTAATCAATCGCATAAAAAAGGACGCTTGAAAGCGTCCTTTTGGTTTTGACTTTAACGAATCAGTTTTAAGCTTCTTCAGTAGTCTCTGCAGCACCTTCAAACACAGCTTTCATACTTAAACGAATACGACCCTGACGGTCTACTTCGAGTACTTTAACCTTGACCATATCGCCTTCAGTTAGCTTGTCGCTGACGTTCTCTACACGCTCATCAGAGATTTGTGAGATATGAACTAGTCCGTCTTTACCTGGGAGAATATTGACGAATGCACCGAAGTCCATAATCTTAGCAACCTTACCTTCATAGATTGTTCCAACTTCTACTTCGGCAATAACCATCTCGACTCGACGTCTGGCTTCATCACCTGCGGCTTTCTCTACCGAGGCAATTTTAACTACGCCATCATCATCAATTTCAATACTTGCGCCTGTTTCTTCAGTAATTGCACGGATAGTTGATCCGCCTTTACCGATAACATCACGAATTTTTTCTGGGTTAATTTTGAAAGTAACCAGCCGAGGTGCGAATTCAGACATCTCTTCACGGCCTTCGGTAATCACCTTAGACATTTCTTCGAGAATAAACAAGCGACCATCTTTGGCTTGCTCTAGCGCCTTCTCCATGATCTCAGTAGTGATACCGTCGATCTTGATGTCCATTTGTAGAGCAGTAATACCATCGGTAGTACCGGCTACTTTGAAGTCCATGTCACCAAGGTGATCTTCGTCACCCAAGATATCAGACAATACGGCAAAACCGTCGTCTTCTTTGATTAAACCCATGGCGATACCGGCAACAGGGGCTTTTAATGGCACACCTGCATCCATCATCGAGAGACTTGCGCCACAGACGCTGGCCATTGATGATGAACCATTAGATTCGGTAATTTCTGATACAACACGAATGACGTAAGGAAAATCGTCAACTGCAGGCATAACTGCTTGCACGCCACGCTTGGCTAAACGGCCATGACCGATTTCGCGACGCTTAGGTGTACCAACACGACCGCATTCGCCAACACTCGATGGTGGGAAGTTGTAGTGCATCATGAAATTTTCTTTACGTGTACCTTCGATTGCATCGATGATTTGCGCGTCACGGCCTGTACCCAGAGTCGTCACAACAATCGCCTGAGTCTCACCACGGGTAAAAAGGGCTGAACCGTGAGTTCTTGGTAATAGACCAGTACGAATTGCAATCGGGCGGACTGTGCGTGTATCACGTCCGTCTATACGTCTTTCACCAGAGATAATTCTGTCGCGAACGATTTTCTTTTCTAGCTTGCCAAATGCTCCACGAACATCTGACTCACTAGGTGAACCTTCTGCATCACTAACTAAGGCTGCTACGGCACTGCTACGAACAGCAGAAAGCTTATCCTGACGATCTAGCTTGTCAGCAATAGCATAAGCTTCGGTAATAGCAGCTGTTGATTGATTGCTCACTAACTCATTCAGAGAAACATCAGCTTCTGGTGCTGCCCATTCCCAAGGAGTGGTATTAACTTCAGCACTGAATTCTTTGATTGCCTGTACGACTGTTTGCAGTTGCTCATGTCCGAAAACGACTGAACCGAGCATAACCTCTTCTGACAAACGATTGGCTTCAGATTCAACCATCAGTACCGCTTTGTCTGTTCCGGCAACAACCAGGTCAAGGTCAGAATCGACCAGTTGGCTAATGCTGGGATTTAAAATGTATTCACCATCTTTGTAACCAACTCTGGCAGCACCAATCGGGCCGTTGAATGGCATACCAGAAATAGAGATGGCTGCAGAAGCACCAATTAAGGCTGGGATATCAGGATCGATATCGGTATTCATTGAGACGACAGTGGCAACGACTTGAACTTCGTTCATGAATCCCTTTGGAAACAAAGGACGAATGGGTCGATCGATTAGACGACAGGTTAATGTCTCCTTCTCGCTAGGACGGCCTTCACGCTTGAAAAAACCACCTGGGATTTTGCCCGCAGCATAAGTCTTTTCGATGTAGTCGACTGTTAATGGAAAAAAACCACGACTAGGGTCGGCCTTTTTCATTCCTACCACGGTTACCATAACGATGGTATCCGCCATATTGACAAGAACAGCACCGCCAGCTTGACGCGCTATCTCACCGGTTTCCAGCGTAACTTCATGCTCGCCATACTGAAATGTCTTTTTAATTGGATTCACACTTTATCTCTCTAGGATTAATCAAAGTCGTCAGTAAATTAAGTACTACTAGCGACGCAGACCTAACTTTCCGATCAAATCACGGTACCGACCCTGGTTTTTAGATTTCAAATAATCTAGTAAGCTACGACGCTGATTAACCATTTTCAGCAGACCACGACGGGAATGATGATCATGGATATGCTCTTTGAAATGCTCAGTTAAATGCTTGATTTGATGTGAAAGTAATGCAACTTGAACTTCAGGTGAACCTGTATCACCTTCGGCTTGCTGATGCGCAGCAACGATCACACTCTTTTGTTCTGCTGTCATTGACATGGATAAAATCTCGTAGGCCCGAAAAAGGGTGGTATTCTACCTAGCAGAGCAGGTAGTAACAAGGGATTTTATGGAATTCTACCAGTTTAAATTCCAGCCCTTTAATACAGCGTCTATCTTGCTGTATTCATTAATCTTTTTGGCGCTATCAAGCCATTCGGTAGGGTTTTTCCAATGCCGATAAATTCGCCATTTTCCGCGACTAAACTCAATAGGCTACTATGCGCGACATTATCAACTTCAACTGCCACCCCATTCTTCAGTAAATCGACTGCGGCGGCGTTTATTGTTAACTGCTTCAAGTCCGATAACGCGCTATTAACTGGAAGCAAGCATAGATCCATGACATCCAGCCCTTGCTCGGCCAATTCGGTCAAATAATCAAGTGTATAAGTAGGTTGCTGCCAATAAGGATGCACTGCTTTTCGCTCGAGTAAACTGACATAAGCACCACAACCAAGGGCGCTCCCAATGTCTTCGGCCAGGGTACGAATATAAGTTCCTTTAGAGCAATGGACGTCTATTTCCAGTTGAATACCATCGAAACTTATCTGACTTAGTTTATGAATTACTACTGGTCTAGCTGCACGCTCTACTTCTTTGCCTTTTCTGGCTAGTCGGTAAAGCGGCTGACCCTGATGCTTTAAGGCCGAGTACATAGGTGGAATTTGCTCGATCGGCCCCGTTAACGATTTAAGCACTGAAGCAATATCAGCTTCACTCACGTTAACCGAAGATTCAGATGTTATCTCACCCTCGGCATCGCCTGTCGAAGTCGTTTGACCCAAATGACAAATGGCACGATAGCTTTTACTAGCATCGAGTAGATAAGATGAGAATTTTGCTGCTTCGCCGAAGCAAATCGGCAGCATGCCTGTGGCGAGTGGGTCGAGACTGCCTGTATGCCCACCTTTATTGGCTTGAAACAATAAACGAGCCATCTGTAATGCTTTGTTTGAGCTGATACCGAGTGGTTTATTCAGCAATAAGATCCCATCGACATCACGGAATCCGACTGGTTTACGTGCACCTCGGCCCATTATTCGGATGAATTTTCATTGTCTTTTGCGATCGCAGAATCGATTAGTTCCGACATATTGCGACCACGAATATCAGTATCATCATAAACAAAGACTAACTTCGGGGTTAGCCGTGATTTCAAAACTCGTCCAATTTCACGCTGCAAGAATCCGCTGGCACGTTTCAGGGCCTGCAAAGTTTCCTCTGCCGCTTCCTGGTCTAATACACTGAAGTACACTTTAGCCTGCGACAAGTCCTTAGTCACCACCACCTCAAGCACACTCGATGGTGACATCCGCGGATCTTTGACACTGTTATTAATCAGGCCAGCCAATTCACGATGTATCTGTGAGGCCAGCCTGTCGCTACGAGAATAATCCTTAGGCATTACTGTTGTCGAATTTGATGGAATTGATAATTAAGCAAGCGACCGAGCAATTTCAACTCGTTCAAATACTTCGATTTGATCGCCAGGACGAACATCGTTGTAGTTCTTCACTGCGATACCACACTCAGTACCCATTCGAACTTCTTCGACTGCGTCTTTAAAGCGTCGTAGTGACTCAAGTTCACCTTCGTAGATTACGACATTGTTGCGTAGCACTCGAATTGGCTGGCCTTTACGAACAACACCTTCGATAACCATCGATCCAGCAACATCACCAAACTTAGGTGAACTGTATACTTCTTTAACAGTTGCCAGACCCAGAATGTTTTCACGCGCTTCTGGTGCAAGCATACCGGACATGGCCGCTTTAACGATATCGATGACTTCGTAGATGATGCTGTAGTAGCGAATATCAACACCACCACTTTCCGCTGCGCGTTTTGCTGCTGTATCGGCCCGCACATTAAAACCAACCACCATGGCTGATGATGCTGACGCTAGATTGATGTCAGACTCACTCAGGCCACCAACACCACAACTAATAATATTAGCTCGCACTTCATCAGTAGATAATTTATGCAACGCTTCACGAATCGCTTCAGCACTGCCCTGCACGTCTGCCTTAATCAATACATTGACTTCGGATACTTCACCTTCCGTCATTGCATCAAACATACCTTGCAACTTAGTTTTATGTTGATCGGTTAATTTAGCTTCGCGTATCTTAGATTCACGAGCCTCGGCGAATTCTCTCGCTTTGCGCTCATTCTCAACAACAAAGACTTCGTCTCCAGCGTTTGGCACGCCAGAAAGGCCGAGAACCACTACGGGTATAGACGGCCCAGCACTAGTAATAGCTGTTGATGATTCGTCATACATGGCTCGTACACGACCATATTGAGTGCCTGCCAGTACTAGCTGACCTTTCTTTAACTCGCCGGACTGAACTAGGATAGTGGCTACCGGCCCACGTCCTTTATCAAGCGTTGCTTCGACTACAATACCTTTTGCACTACCGGTATTCGGTGACTTTAATTCGAGTAATTCAGACTGCAATAAAATTGCCTCTAGCAGCTTCTCAACACCATCGCCAGTAATTGCAGATACATGAACAAACATATTTTCGCCACCCCAATCTTCAGGAATGACTTCTAATGCTGCCAGCTCGTTCTTAACACGATCTGGATCAGCATTTTCTTTATCCATCTTATTGACTGCAATAACGAGCGGTACATTAGCTGCGCGAGCATGGTCAATCGCTTCTCTGGTTTGTGGCATTACACCATCATCAGCCGCAACAACCAGCACGACAATATCTGTCGCCTGGGCACCACGAGCACGCATTGCAGAAAACGCTGCGTGGCCGGGGGTATCCAGAAAAGTAATCATGCCGTGATCAGTCTCTACATGATAAGCACCAATATGCTGGGTGATACCACCTGCCTCTCCTGATGTTACTCGTGACTTACGAATATAATCCAGTAGTGAGGTTTTACCATGATCAACATGGCCCATGATTGTCACAACCGGTGGTCGAGAAACCTTATCTTCACTCGCTTCGGCGACATTTTCAAATAACTTGTTTTCGAAGTCATCTTCAGTCACAACAGCAATAACGTTGTGACCCATTTCTTCTACCACCAGTGTAGCGGTGTCAACATCAAGAACTTGATTGATGGTCGACATGCTGCCCATTTGCATCAAGGCCCTAACAACATCACCCGCTTTAACTGCCATTTTTTGCGCTAATTCACCAACCGTCATCGAATCAGAAATTTCGACATTACGAATGATCGGTGTAGTCGGCATTGCAAAACCATGTGCATTATTAGGATCGCTAACCTGTCTTCGGCTCTTCTTGAATTTTTGCTTACGGCCACCAGCACCTTGCTTGCCGCCAGGCTTAACATGTAATTCTTTACGACCATAACGCGTGCCTTTGTCATCACCGCGCTTGCCCTTACCATTTTTCTCTTCGTTCGCGACTGCTGCAGCAGCTGCTCGAGAAGCTTCTTCTAAAGCTGCCTTAGCGGCATTTTCAGCTGCTGACGCTGCAGCCGCTTCTGCCATTTTCTTAACTATGATCTCTTGTGCAGCTTCCACTTCCTGGAGACTTTTGGAGTAGGCCTGCTTTTCGGCTTCCGCATGTTCTTTCTCCATTTCTAGTCGCGCTTCTTCGGCTTCACGAGCGGAAGCTTCTTCGGCTTCTTTTGCAGCCGCCAAAGCGACTGGGTCAATAACCAGCTCGACTGCTTTTTCAACAGCCTCTGCTAAAACTTCGGCAACAACTTCGACTGACTCTTTGATTGGAGCCGTATCGGCTTCAACTACCGCTAACGCTTCTCCTTCAGTTTCAACCTCTGATGGGCGCACATAAGTTCGTTTTTTACGAACTTCAACATTAATCGTTTTAGTGGTGGCATTACGGCCTGATACACCAGACACTTTCAATTCGCTTTTACTTTTACGATTCAAAGTGATTTTTTTGGGTCCGCCTGCCTCTGCCTTACCATGACTGGTTCGGAGAGACTCAAGCAGTTTTAATTTATCTTCGTCAGAGATGGGATCATCCGCACCCGCGACTGTTACACCGGCCGCACTCAATTGATCCAGCAGTTTATCGACACTAATGCCGATCACTTCCGAGAGTTGTTTTGCTGTCGCGTTTGCCATGTTTATCTGTCCTAATGCAAATGGTTGATAGCTACTTTCTTTAGCTTTTCGTTACAGATTACTCAGCGCCTTCTTCTGCAAACCAGGGTTCGCGCGCTTTCATGATCAACTGACCCGCGAACTCGGCCTCTAAGCCTTCGTTCTCTTCAAGCTCATCGGTAGATTGCTCGGCGAGGTCTTCCATCGTACAAATACCACGTCGCGATAGCTGATGCGCCAGTTCTTCGGTCATAAGTTCCATATTCAACAGGTCGTCCTGTGGCTCACCTGCCTCTGCTGTCTCTTCTTTAGCAATCGCCAAAGTCAATAGAGCATCACGAGCACGTCCACGTAGTTCCTGAACAATATCTTCATCAAATTCATCAATTTCAACCAACTCAGCCTCTGGGATATAAGCCACTTCGTCGATCGTAGTCAAACCTTCTTGTACCAGGATGATCGCAACTTCTTCATCAACATCAAGCTGCTCCATGAAGTTTTCAACCAACTGCCGAGATTCACCTTCAGACTTCTCTTCCGCAGCGGCTTCATCCATTACGTTAAGAGTCCAACCAGTCAGCTGACTAGCCAATTTGATGTTTTGTCCACCTCGACCTATCGCTTGCGAAAGCTTATCTTCAGGTACTGCGATATCCATCGATCCTTTTTCTTCATCAATAACTATCGACGTTACTTCAGCAGGTGACATTGCGTTAACAGCAAATTGAGCTGGATTATCATCCCAAAGGATAATATCAACTCGTTCGCCCGCCAACTCGTTAGAGACAGATTGAACACGCGAACCACGCATTCCAACACAGGCACCAACTGGGTCCATTCTTGGCTCATTACTTTTGACTGCAATTTTCGCTCGCATACCCGGATCACGAGCCGCAGCGATGATTTCAATTAAGCCCTGCCCTACTTCAGGCACTTCAAGCTTGAATAATTCCATCAGAAATTCAGGCGCGGTACGACTAATAAATAGCTGAGGGCCTCGAACTTCAGATGCGATTTTGTATAAAAATCCACGTACCCGATCACCGGGACGCATTGATTCACGCGGAATCATTTCTTCTCGAGGAATGAATCCTTCTGCATTATCGCCCAGGTCAACATAAACGTTACCACGCTCTACTCGCTTAACTTGACCCATGATAAGGCTATTTTCTTTTTCAGCGTAAGCGTCTATTACTTTGCGACGTTCTGCTTCACGAACTTTCTGGACAATCACTTGCTTGGCGGTTTGGGCTGCAATTCGACCAAATTCAACCGAGTCAATTTGCTCCTCGATAAATTCGCCTAGCTGTATTTCAGGCTGTTCGTATTGCGCAGCTTCAAGGCTAGTCTGACGTAATGGCTCTTCGAGACCATTATCACCTGACAGTACCACTTCCCAACGACGATAAGTATCGTAGTCACCAGTCTTGCGATCGATATCAACACGGACTTCGATATCCTGACCATGCTTCTTTTTAGTAGCGGACGCTAAAGCTGCTTCAATCGCTTCGAAAATAACTTCGCGATCAACACCTTTTTCATTTGAAACTGTATCTGCTACTAACAGAATTTCTTTATTTTCCATCATCGTTTCTCGCAATATATAGAATGCTTTATTTGAATCCCTAATCTGTCCCTATAAAGAGCACTTTACTCTCTACATTCAACTTTCAAATTCTAAGTATTTAAAATCGACCTACCAAAGTAGCCTTACCGATATCTAAAAACGGTAGCTCGAAGTTTTCACCGTCAACATCGACCTGAACCAATTTTGACTGCACAACCCCTTTTAAGATGCCTTTGAAATTTTTTCTTCCCACAAGAGCAACATCTAATTTAATCTTGATGGTCTCCCCTGCAAACCGATCATAATCACTTAACTTAAATAGTGGGCGATTAATACCAGGTGACGACACCTGCAAATCAAACGCCTGCTGAATGGGCTCTTCAACATCAAGAATAGCGCTAATCTGATGACTAATTGAAGCGCAGTCATCAATATCTACACCTTGCTCACGATCGATATAAATACAAAGTGTGCCGTGACCTGAACCACCAGTGAATTCAACACCGACAAATTCATAACCCATCGCCTCTACCACTGGCTCGAACAATTCGGATAAATCTTTCACGTTGTTGGACCTTAAAATTAAACCAATAAAAAAGGCCCTCAAAGGGCCTCTTTTAACTGACTGTGAACTTGCTTTCTGACATTTTATAGTCGATAGCCAGTGTATTTTATAGTGGGCTTGAGTGCCAAAAAAATCGACGAAATTGCCAATAACTTTGATCAATCATTAAAACCTAGCCACTATCAGCACGTTACTATCTAAAACAGAGGGAGTCCGAGCTTCTCAGGGCGCGAATTATAACGCCACTTATGACCATACCGCAATGGGGGAACGCTGTAATAGCCAAATTAAATCTCGATCAGCTAGTTTAAAATTTTCCGCGTTTACCCATCCACCTCCAATTGTACAGAGCGGTTGTCACCGGACTGGCAAGACCGAGGAGCACCTGAATAGTCCGCAAGCTGCAATCAGCTTCAAGCATATGCTTCAATACTGTGACGTAAAGTATCAATATGCACGTTCTTTGAAATACTCCATAAGTTCTCGAAGATCTTAATCGCTTTTCGCGTACCATCTTTATCCTTGTGCAGAGTCTTGGCCTGACTAAATTGCAATGGCTTATTACCGAAGAAAAATAACTCCGGATGACGGTGCGTAAGGCGGTACCAACGCAAGCGTTCTAAGTTGCCAAAGGCAACGGCATAAAATGATGTCTACTGTACTTACAATAACGTAAGTAGACCCGCATCAAAGTCCCGTCAATACCAGCAACCAGAAGCTGCAAGGCCTCTGTCAATCGTAAACCAAGACTGTTTCGATCAGGAAATATACTTGGTTAATCAACTTTAGCGTCTCATTGATAATCTCGGAAAGTTCACATATTGCCAACACATCCAGTAACAGCTGAAAGCAAGGTGGCTTGACGATATTTACTCACTGCCACTCGTATTAAGCACCTGCTTATAAAAGTACTGAAAAGAATCACGGTGATTTTTGACCGAATTTCAGTAATACGACTCGACCAGTGCCAGAAAACACTGCTTTCACTGCTCGGAAGTCTAAACCGTCAGTCCATTCCAACGAGAACCTGGTCTGAAATCACTTTTATCAACCACCAAGACCTACTTTGATAGCAAGCTGATCGAACAGTTCTGCAGCACTTTGAGTAGTCGGTAGGGCTTGTGAATCAGTCAAAAACCTTCTGCCCAATCCTTACCCATGGCCGGTGTCATCAAATCACAAAATTTATTCCAAATAAAAATATCGGAAGCTTTGTTTTCCGGATCTTCCTGAGCTTCGGTTGCTTCTGACCTGAATGTCCGGCCGTCTTTCAGGAACACCTCCACCTGCGCAAATCGGCGCAACGGAAAAGCCGCGTTGAACGCATCAGTTTCCACGATTTCAACCCGTCGAGCGACATCCATAATTTGAGCATCGCCTAAGCCATTGGCGGTGACTTCTGGCACACCTATTTTACCGCACACAAATGCCGCAGCAACGGAAAATGGTAACGAGTACTGCGCCTGCTGCGTATTGGTTGGAATCGCATTCAAGCGCTTCGCTTCATGAAAGATCTCTACTTTAATTTTATCGATCTGATCCGCAGAGATATCATTATCCCGCACCAGATCCAGTTCACCCTCGACCGCAGGTTGAGCCCATCGGCAAACGGGGTAGAGCTTTATATAATGCTGCGTGACATAACAATTATTACCAAGGTCTGACCAAAAATCAATCAACTCTGGTGCTTCCATTGTAATCGCTGGTGCACCAGTAAAACCGTCCTGAGCAAGATAGGATGCGGATACACCTGCCATCGCAACCCAACCAGAGCCATCCTTAACCATCGTAGGCGCATCGATACAACGCATCATCTGGCTACGCGGACCATGGTATTCAGCGATTCCAATAGCTTCACGAGTTTGTCCTTTTGTCAGGCCGAGCTGGCGTGCACCCAGAGCCGCTGTCGCCAAGGCGATCCATGCTCCAGAAGTGTGGTAATCACAGGCACTCGCATGAAGCGCGATACCGGCGCGAGTACCAATTTCATAACCGATTACAATACTGGTGATTAACTCCTTTGCGTCAAAATTACGCTCAGCCTGCATTAGCGCAATCAAACCGGGTAAAAATCCCCAGCCCACGTGCCCCTTAGTCAACTTGTGTCCATCGTGCGCATCGAGTGAATCGATGGTCATGCCGTTTACCAAAGCTGCAGCGCTGACGGTACGACCATCCTGCCACAGAGTTACATCATTACCACAAAATTGGCGTACCGCATGGTTGTGGATTATCAAAGACAATTTCATCCTCGACCCTCATACTGCCACGCCCAAAGTATCCACGAAACAGCGTACAGCCTCAGAGACTGTCTCAGAAGGAAGGCCGTTAAAAGTAGTGTCATGCAAGAAATCTATCGCGTTCATATTTGTCTTCAATTCAGGTGCTGGAAAATACGACTTAAAGGCGTTAATAGCTACATCTAGAGCTGCATCAGTTACATTACGGTGCAAAACCATGCGAATTTCAGACGATTGCCCACCAAACCTCACGCCAGCCCAGGCCATGTGTGCATTTAGCACGGAAACTTGACCTATTGGGGGGGTTATAAACACTATATTAGTACCAACACTTACTTCACCAGCCTTAATTTCATGAAATACATTGGCTAGCTTGGCCGCATTCGTATGATCACGGAGGTACTGTCAAGTTAAGTGAAGCTGGTAAAATGGAATTGTGTTCATAAACGCCGCCCTATTCAGCAAGCACACGCCTCCTGATTCCATGCTTCAAATGACCGACTTCTCAACAATCGATAAATTGATGCACGAAGTAATTGTCGACCCATACGAAATAGGTTGCGTACCTGACTGTGGACTGCTAAAAATCGCTGTGCTTGGCCCAGTGATTTAAATCGCCGCATCTGTCGTTCTTGTGCTCTCGTATGTTCATGGAATACTTCTGCACGGTTATTCGCATACCGATCACTGCAGTGCATTGAAGTAGACATGATTTTTTTTGCCGCGCCATAACTGGGGGGGGGGCTTGTCAGTGACGATCTATCTCTATGAGCGCACTTGCCCTTTCATCAGTTTCTTGAAAAAACGCAATGCTGCCAGCTTGCCCTTACTTTTTGCATGAGGATATTAAGAACATCCCCGTCCTGGTCTACAGACCACCACAAGCAGTGCCGCTTACCACCAATACGGATGAAAACCTCATCCATATACCACTTGTCACCCAATGCCCCTCAATACTTTTACGCATCAATTGACGCGCATACTTAAGGGTGAGTTTCATGATTCGATTTAAGATTAAAGGTCTAATATCTAAAACCTAAAATGATCAACCAACGTGGCTACAATACTGGAACTGATAACATAACAGTTTTTGTACTTACTTCAATTGCCCTATCGACCAACTAATAGGGCATGCTCCTGATGAAACCATTTAAGAACGGGCTTAATTGAATTAATAGAATGAACGTCAAAAACAAGTAATTTTATAAACTTGGATCTCGTAGAGAACCAGATCTAGGCCACAGATGGGCCATGGACTTTTTGCAGGCAAAAAAAAGCTGATAGTCGAAAAACTATCAGCGTTTTAATAAATATAAAACTAATTATATTTTAACCACTTATAAAAAAATAATGTGATTTTATATTTGGTAGCGGGGGCAGGATTTGAACCTACGACCTTCGGGTTATGAGCCCGACGAGCTACCAAGCTGCTCCACCCCGCATCAGAAGGTTGGCATAGTAGCCATGTTGGTTACTATTTACAAGTAGTAATTGAGAAGTTTTTTAAAGTAATGAATTAAAACCAAAAGGCTTATTTCACTAACCCGAAATAAGCCTTTTTATAAATTAATAATATATTTCTTAGCTGAAGGCTAAAATACAATAGGCCATCAAACCTGAAGGGAATATACCGAGCCCAAGTAAACTCAACCCGTTCAAGCTCAAAAGGATTTTGACATCGAGCGGTTCTTTAATCGTTAGCACACGCTCTTCATCTGACGGATCAAAATACATCGCTTTAACGACACGTAAATAGTAGAAGAGACCGATAACCGACAATAGGACGGCAACAACAGCAAGCCAAACCATATCAATACTAACGACAGCTTGAAGCACACTTAACTTGGCGTAAAATCCAACTGTAGGTGGCACACCTGCCATTGAAAATAATGCAATTGCCAATAATGCTGCATACCAGGGATTTTTATTATTTAGGCCAGTCAGGTCCGCAATATTCTCTGCTTCAAAACCTTCCCGATTAAGTAACAATAAAACCCCAAATGCGACAGACGCAGTAATAGCGTAAGTCAGCGTATAAAACATAGCGGCTGAATAACCGGTTGCGGTGCCGGACAATAGCCCAAGCATAATAAAGCCAACATGAGATACCGTGGAATAAGCTAACATACGTTTAAAATTAGTTTGTACAATGGCGACTACATTTCCGAGCGCCATCGATGCGATTGCCAGCACCAACAGCATTTGGGACCACTCTACCTGCAAATCAGCAAGACCATCGACCAACAGTCGAATCGCCATCGCAAAACCAGCAATTTTTGGTGCAGTACCAATAAATAAGCTGACTGATGTTGGCGCTCCCTGATAGATATCAGGCAACCACATATGGAACGGAACTGCACCTAGCTTGAATGAAAGCCCAACAACAATAAAAGTCAACGCGAACGATAGTGCAACCGGATTTTCAGTCAATTGGACTCTTACAACATCAGCAAGCTCATTCAGGTTAAGTGTCCCAGTGATGCCATAAAAAATAGAAATACCGTACAGCAAGAGACCAGAAGCCATTGCGCCTAGTACGAAGTATTTCATCGCCGCTTCTGAGGCCTGGATCGATTTTCGATTAAAAGCAATCATGGCGTAAAGCGAGAGGGATAATAATTCAAGCCCCAAATATACCAATAAAAAGCTGTGAGCCGAAGTCATGATCATCATGCCAAGTACAGCGAATAAACCTAGTACATAATACTCACCCTTATAAATGCCATGATCTTTTAGGTAATCACGAGAATAAATAAACACGAGAGCACTGATCAAGCAAATAGCGACTTTTAACGTTACCGCCAACTGATCCAGTATAAACGACCCACCAAACGTTGAAACACTATCGACAGGCGCTACGGCTATCACTGCTAAAGCCGTTAGTAATAACGTTAATACGGTAAGAAATAAAGTAAATCCGCGTTTTTCTTGCGGCAAAAATAGATCGACCACAAGCACTAGGCAGGTCATCCCGAGCATTACCATTTCAGGAATTGCGGGTATCAAGTTTGGTTGGATGAATTCTGGCATAGGTTGCTTATATCTTCGAGATCGTAATATGGTTCAGTAAGTTATCGATAGTGGCATGCATTACATCGACTAAAGGATCTGGCCATAGTCCAAGTGCCAGTACCGCTACTGCTAGAATAGACAAGAATAGAAGTTCTCGGCGATTAATATCCGTCAACGCTCTCACGTTGTCATTACCGATATCACCAAAGATCACTCGTTTCACCATCCATAAGGTATAAGCCGCACCAAGAATAAGGGTCGTTGCTGCGAGGAATGCAATCCAGAAGTTGGCTTGAAGACTCGCCATAATAACCATGAATTCTCCCACAAAACCCGATGTACCCGGTAAACCTGCATTCGACATAGCGAAGAACACCATAAACCCTGCAAAAACCGGCATGGTGTTCGCCACCCCACCATAATCAGCAATTTGCCGACTGTGCATTCGGTCATACATAACACCAACACAAAGAAACATAGCGCCAGATATAAAGCCATGAGAGACCATTTGCACCATGCCACCTTCGAGTGCTAAAGCGGCGCCCTGAGTGCCATTACCGTTGTCCATAATACGGAAAACAATGAAAAAACCGAGAGTAACAAACCCCATATGCGCAATCGAAGAATAGGCAATTAGCTTTTTCATGTCCTGCTGAACCAACGCGACAAAACCAATATAAACAATTCCGGTAAGCGACATCGTAATCAATAGCCAGTCAAGCTCTAGGCTAGCATCTGGTGTTATCGGGAGACTAAATCGAAGAAAACCATAACCACCGATCTTCAACATAATTGCCGCTAGAATGACCGAGCCACCTGTTGGAGCTTCGACATGCGCGTCAGGCAACCAGGTATGAACGGGCCACATAGGCACCTTGACTGCAAATGCGATCAGGAAAGCAAGAAATATTAAAATCTGCTCGTCAAGGTCTAGCTGGAGCGCATGGAAATCGAATATTGAAAAGCTGCCTGATTTGTTATACATGTAAATCAAAGCAACCAGCATTAATACCGAACCGACAAAGGTATATAGGAAAAACTTAATCGTTGCGTAAACTCGATTCGCGCCGCCCCAAACACCGATAACCAGAAACATTGGAATTAACATCGCTTCGAAGAAAATATAAAACAAGATCGCATCGAGTGATGAAAAAGTACCAATCATGAAACCTTCCATAATTAGGAAAGCCGCTAAATATTGTGAAGCGCGATATTCTATAGATTCCCAGGCCGCAATTATAACAATAACTGTAGTAAACGATGTCAACAGAATAAGTGGCATAGAGATACCATCCACCCCGACAAAATAGTCGATATTAAAGGCAGGAATCCAGCTATGTCGTTCGACAAACTGCAATAAATGGGTATCCGCATTGAATTCGGTGTAGAGCGGGATGGTCAATAAAAAAGTAATAATTGATACGACAAGGGCTAACTTTTTAGCACCCGATGAATCTTTTTTATCACCCGCGAACAATACCAGTAGACCACCTATGATAGGTGTCCAAATAACGAGGCTTAATAATGGCCAATCAGCGTACATAGTTTAACATTTACCTTTCATAATTATCAGAAATGACAGCCTATTGGCTTAGCCTAAAATGGACCAGCCGAGTAACAAAATCAATCCCGAAATCATTGCGAATGCATAATGATTAAGATAACCCGTTTGCACGTGACGCACGACACCAGACACCCAACCAACCAGCTTGGCACTTCCATTGACAACCAGACCATCGATCATCAAAGCATCACCGATACGCCACAATACATGCCCAATACCACGGCTTGTAGTGGCAAAAACGATTTGATTGAATTTGTCGAAATAGTATTTCTGTTCAAGTAGGTTGTAAATAAAACTAAAATTTGTTTTAAACCAGTCGGCAATCGACGGTTTCTTCAGGTAGATATACCAAGACGAGGCAATACCTGCGAGAGCAAGGTAAAGCACAGGCTCAGAAAAGCCATGGGCGACAAAACTAGCCGGGCCATGGAATGTCTGTGCAACAGCCGCCATTGAGTCGTGCTCACTCAGAACAAAAATCGCCTGGTCTAGAAAACCACTAAATAAGACACCATCTATTGCTAACCAACCGATGATAGCCGAAGGAATGGCAAGCAATATCAATGGCAACGTAACAACAGCGGGCGTTTCATGCAAGTGCTCACGGGTGTGCTCATCCATACGCTCTTTGCCGTGGAAAACCAAAAAGAACATACGGAAGGAATAGAAAGCGGTTACAAAAACACCCATTAATACCATGACGTAGGCATAACCCGAGCCAGGAATATTTGAATGATGTACCGCAGAAATAATCGCATCTTTAGAAAAGTAACCGGAGAAACCCGGGAAACCTATCAATGATAAAGAACCAATCAAAGACACCCAATAGGTAATCGGCATATATTTCTTCAATCCACCCATCTTACGAATATCTTGTTGATGGTGCATCGCAATAATCACCGAACCTGCGGCAAGGAATAACAGTGCTTTAAAAAATGCATGAGTCATTAAGTGGAAGATAGCCGCTGAATAAGCTGACGCACCAAGAGCTACCGTCATGTACCCTAGCTGAGACAAGGTCGAATAGGCAACCACGCGTTTTATGTCGTTTTGTACAATACCAACTAATCCCATAAAAAATGCCGTGGTAGCACCAATGATAATAACGAATGAGAGCGCTGTTTCCGAGAGTTCAAATAGAGGTGACATCCGGGCTACCATAAAGATGCCAGCCGTTACCATAGTCGCCGCATGAATAAGAGCCGAAATTGGTGTTGGTCCTTCCATTGAATCAGGCAGCCAGACATGAAGAGGTACCTGTGCCGATTTACCCATCGCCCCGACAAAAAGCAAGATACAGGCAATCGTTATCACTGACCATTCCAAGCCAGGAATCAGTTCCATTGTTTCGCTAGTCATGTTGCTAGCGCTACCAAATACTTCGTAATAATCGAGAGACCCGGTGTACATTAATATAACTGCTATGCCAAGTAAGAAACCAAAGTCACCGACACGGTTAACCAAAAAGGCTTTTAAGTTTGCATAAATAGCGGTATCTTTTTTATACCAGAATCCAATCAACAAATATGACACCAGTCCAACAGCTTCCCAACCAAAGAAAAGCTGGAGAAAATTATTTGACATAACCAGCATCAACATAGCAAAAGTAAACAGTGAGATATAGCTAAAGAAACGCTGATACCCTGGGTCATCATGCATATAGCCAATAGTATAAATATGTACCATCAGTGAAACACTGGTCACAACCACCATCATAATGGCGGTCAAGCTATCGATCAAAAAACCAATTTCAAACCGAATTCCATCACTTACCATCCAGGTGTATAAAGATTCGTTATAAACAGCTGCACCATCGAAAGCGACATCCTTCAATACCACTAAGGCCAATACAAACGAGGTACCAACACCGAGGATAGTCACCCAATGGGCTATGCTACGGCCAATTTGCTTTCCAAAAAAGCCCGCAATAATGGCGCCTAATAAAGACGCTAGAGGAATTGCAAGATAGACAGATTCCATGCTCATCCTTTTAACTCATTGATATCAGCAACGTTAATTGACTGTTTATTACGAAACAAGACAACCAGAATAGCCAGGCCTATCGCCGCTTCTGCGGCTGCGACTGTCAAGATAAAAAACACAAAAACCTGGCCAGCGATGTCATTAAGATAATGTGAAAAAGCAATGAAGTTCAAATTCACAGCCAACAACATCAATTCTATCGACATTAGCAGAACAATAATATTTTTCCGATTGATAACAATGCCAGCAATGCTAATGCTGAACAAAATAGCAGCAAGAATCAGATAATGGCTTAAGGAAACAGTCATGGCTATTCGCTACCCAAGGATTTGTTGCTCAAAGATTCGCTGCGAGAAGGTTCATTACTTGATGGCATTTTAACAATGCGAAGTCTGTCTGCCTTAGTCACTCTTATTTGAGCGGATGGATTTTGATACTTGGTGTGCGTGCGCTTTCTCATTGTTAATGATATCGCTGCAACGATCGCAACCAATAAGATAACCGCGGCAATTTCAAATGCAAAGACGTATTCAGTATACAAGACACGACCGAGTGCTTTGGTATTACTATAGTCAGCGGCTTTGGCTATTGGCTCTACAACATTATCCCCAGAAAAAATACCACCAGAAATAACACTGATCATCATCACAAACATAATCACGGCCACCGCAATACCCAGAGGTAGATAACGCACAAAACCTTCACGTAAGCGTGAAATATTGATATCCAGCATCATCACGACAAACAAAAACAACACCATCACTGCGCCGACATAAACCAGCACTAGACTAATAGCCAGAAATTCTGCTTCTAAGGTCATCCAGATTATGGCGCTGGAGAAAAATGTGAGCACCAGAAACAAGGCTGCATGTACCGGGTTTCTTACGGTAATAACAGCCGTGGCTGCAACTACTGTCATCAAAGCAAAAACATAAAAAATAATCGATTCAGTCATCTGGCTAAATTACCGATAAGGGGCGTCAGCTGCACGATCGGCAGCGAGTTGGGATTCATACTTATCACCGATTTCAAGTAATTTTTCTTTTGTCATAATATTTTCGCCGCGATTTTCAAAGTGGTATTCAAAAATATTAGTTTCAACAATAGAATCAACCGGACAGGCTTCTTCGCAAAATCCGCAGTAAATACATTTAAACAGGTCTATATCGTATTTAGTGGTTCTTCTAGTACCATCTTCACGTTGCTCTGATTCAATCGTAATCGCTAGAGCAGGACAAACTGCTTCGCATAATTTACAAGCAATACAACGCTCTTCTCCATTGGGATAGCGTCGAAGTGCATGTAAACCGCGAAAGCGCGGACTGATTGGTGTCTTCTCTTCTGGATATTGAACCGTGATTTTTCGACGGAAAAAATACTTGCCGGTCACGGCCATGCCCTTGAGTAACTCAAGGAAAAGAAAACTTTTCAGATAATATTTTATATTTGCAAACATATGATTCAGTAATCCAGCCTAATTAAACCAAGGGCCGACTTTGAAATAGACAAAAAACCCTAAGACTATAAGCCATAAGAAAGACACCGGAATCAAAACCTTCCAGCCCAACCGCATAATCTGGTCATAACGATAGCGTGGAAAAGTTGCCCGGAACCATAAAAATAAAAGCATAAAGAAACCCGTCTTCAAAAACAGCCAGACGATATTATCTCCCATCAACGAGGGCCAAGGGCTTAACCAACCACCAAAAAACATCAGAGCAGCCAACATCGCGATCAAGATCATATTGGCGTATTCAGCGAGGAAGAATACCGCAAAAGTCATACCCGAATATTCAACATGAAAGCCGGCTACGATTTCAGATTCGCCTTCCGCAACATCAAATGGGGCTCGATTGGTCTCAGCCACACCTGATATCAAATAAATCATAAATAACGGAAATAACGGAATAACATACCAATGATATATACCACCAGATTGACTATTAACAATATCCCCTAGATTCAAACTACCAGCCGCCATCAACACGCCGACCAAAGAAATGCCCATAGCAATTTCGTAAGCTACAATTTGAGCCGCCGAGCGCATCGCACCCAACAAGGCATACTTGGAGTTAGAGGCCCAACCCGCAATAATAACACCGTAAACCCCAAGTGATGTCATTGCCAAAATGTATAATAGACCAGCGTTAATATCAGCAAAAACCAATGTATCAGTAAAAGGCATGACTGCCCAGGCAGCCATAGAAGGTGCAAAGGTGATGACGGGTGCAATAATAAACAGATATCGATTCGACTTAGTTGGAATGATGATTTCTTTAAACATCAATTTGAACATATCTGCGAATGGCTGAAACAAACCTTTGGGTCCAACTCGATTAGGCCCTTTGCGAATCTGCATGTAGCCAATAACTTTTCGTTCGGCCAATGTGTAGTAGGCAACCACAATAAACAATGGCACTAAAATGATAACGACTTTCAGCAGTGTGTAAGCTGTAAACTGAATACCTTCGGGTAGTGTTAACCAGAGATTTGTCAGTGTATCCATTACAGCACTTTCTCCAGCTCAACCGTGCCATAAGCACCGGTCAAATCCTTCACTGCATCAATGCCTGTTGGAACACAAACACAGCCAGCAGGAACATTTTCATCAATTCGTAAAGGTAAAATAGCAGCACCCTGGCCCTGTTTAACCTGAATATGTTCAGCACCAGTCAGCTTTAATTTATCTGCTTGCGCCTGATTAATGGCTACAACATATTGCTGTTTCATCAGTGGCGTTTTTTGAAGTGGTTGAGCTTCACGCACCAAACTATCAGTTGCATAGATTGGTGTAGCACTTACCTTCTGAAGTGTTCTGGGTTTAGTTGGAAGCTTGGTATCATTAGATTGGATGCCACAGTGATTAGTCAGGTTTAACTCACGACAAGCCTCCTTCACTTCGTTTCGCACTGATAATGAATCCGAATATTCGAAAGAATCTGGTATAAGGAGCTGCCCTAACGCCGTCAATATTTTCCATCCCTGGCGAATACTTCCTTCAGTTTGGGTGCAGCCCTTAAAGCTCTGCCACAGGCCCTCAATATTGACAAAGGTGCCTGAAGTTTCGGTAAAACAGGCTAAAGGTAAAACCAAATCAGCCTTATCACGTATGAAGTCACTGTTAAAACTATCGATAGCAATAATGAAATCATTATTTTCTGATAACTGTTGATCTACTCCAGAAATATTTGTTTCTAGTACAGGATTAACAGCAAATGTTAACAAAACCCTATGTTGCGTCGACAAGATTTCACTCGTGTTTTGACCAGCCTTGTCGATACTAGAACCAGCGATACCTCGATGCGGCAGTACACCTGCCAAACTAGCACCTGCACTATTGGCAGCTAAAGATAAATACCCAAGCGTCGAAGCAGATAACTTCGAAATTGTTTCGCATAGTTCTTGGATCAGTGACAAGTGTGGATTTGATAACGCCTGGATGCCAACAATTACCGCAGAATCTTTTCCCTTGCTCAGGGATTTTGCAATCGCCTTATGTTGCTTGCTCACTTTGCAATCAACAATTATCTCCTGAAGGTGTGCTGGTAATTCAGGCTCTGATTTAACCATACCAGCCAGCGCTGACAAAACAGCAGCCAGGTCTGTTACTAACTGCTCAGCTGAACCCGCTAACTCTTGCTCTAGTGGGAAATTATACTGACCACTTAGGTGACTAATAGAGGAAACTGCTGCACCATTAGTGACCGCGGCTTTACGTAAGCGATGCGCTAAAATAGGCTGTTCTAGACGAAGGTTACCCGCAACTAATAAACAAGCGTCCAGAGTTTCGATGGATTCTAATGAACGACCTAACCAAGGCATCACAGGTGCTTTGTCTTGAGTAGAAAAATCGATTTGATTGAGTCGATAATCAATATTATTAGAACCCAGACCACGTATAAGTTTCTGTACCAGAAATTGTTCCTCTAATGTTGACTGAGGATTAACCAGAGCAGCGATTTGATTGCCGTTATTATTGGCTGCTGCTGATAACTTTTCAGTAGCAGTATTAATTGCAGTTTCCCAATCAACTTCTTTTAGTTGCCCATTCTGACGCAATAAAGGTAATTGAATACGAGAATCGCTGCTTAGGGCTGTGTAACTGAAACGATCTCGATCTGAAATCCAAGATTCATTAATGGATTCGTTTTCACGTGGTACTACACGAATCACCTTGTTATTACGAGTATGAACAAAAAGATTAGAACCAATACAGTCATGTGCTGCAATTGTAGGGTGCTGTGTTAATTCCCAGGAACGTGCCATATATCGTGATGGCTTTGCAGTCAAAGCCCCAACCGGACAGATATCGATCACATTACCGGATAATTCCGATGAAATAGCTTTTTCTATATAAGTACCAATCTCAACAAATTCGCCTCGTCCGGTTGCGCCCATCTCAGGTAACCCTGCTATCTCATCACCAAAACGAATACAACGAGTACAATGAATACAACGAGTGAAGTCAGTGGCAATCAAAGGGCCGATATTTTTATCCATAACAACGCGTTTTTGTTCGGTATAACGTGAAACGCCATCTCCAAAGCCCATTGCTACATCTTGTAATTCACACTCACCACCTTGATCACAGATTGGACAATCTAAAGGATGATTAATCAGTAGAAATTCCATTGTCGATTTTTGTGCTGCAATGGCTTTTGCAGATCGAGTCTGAACCACCATACCCTCAGCAATATGAGTTGCGCAGGCTGGCATAGGCTTAGGAGCACGTTCGACTTCAACCAGGCACATACGACAATTTGCAGCGACAGATAACTTTTTGTGGTAACAAAAACGAGGAATCACAATATTGTTGTCATCAGCCACATCAATCAACAATCGACCAGCTTCTGCCTCGATTTGCTGTCCATTAATGGTGAGTGTAATACTGTCGTTCATTGCTATTTTTACCCTATCTCTTTTCTTAATTGCATCGGCCAGTACTGAATGACTAGCTTGCTTACTTGCTCTTCGAAAAATTGATACCTGACCAATTAATCTTAATTAACTTGTTTTATTCAATAATCAACTAAACATGGAGCGCTTATGCTCAACATAGTATTCAAATTCATGTCGAAAATGCTTGATGAAACTCCATACCGGCATTGCCGCCGCATCGCCCAACGCACAAATAGTACGCCCTTCAATTTTATGCGAAACTTCTTCAAGTAGTTGGATATCTTCTGGCCGACCCTTACCATCAACAATACGGCAAAGTACTCGGTACAACCAACCAGTACCCTCTCGACAAGGCGTACATTGACCACAGGACTCTGAAAAATAGAATCGAGAAATTCGTCGCAACGCTTTTACCATATCAGTGGTCTCATCCATTACGATAACAGCACCCGAACCTAACATCGAACCAGCTTTGGTAATTGAATCATAATCCATCGTACATTCCATCATCATGTCGCCAGGTAAAACAGGGACAGAGGAACCGCCAGGAATAACCGCCTTTAGTTTGCGACCATCTTTTACGCCACCTGACATTTCTAACAAATCTTTAAATGGTGTACCCATATTAATTTCAAAATTACCGGGTTTGTTAACATGTCCCGACACAGAAAATAGTTTAACGCCACCATTATTAGGGATACCAAGATTGGCGAACCATTCAGGCCCATTGCGAATAATAGCAGGCACTGAAGCCAGCGACTCGGTATTATTAATGGTTGTCGGTTTACCGTATAAACCGAAGTTAGCTGGAAATGGCGGTTTGAATCTAGGCTGACCTTTTTTCCCTTCCAAGGACTCTAGTAAAGCGGTTTCTTCGCCACAAATATAGGCACCAGCACCCAAAACGGTATGAAGATCGAAATCGACCCCGCTACCTAAAATATTTTTGCCGACATAACCAGCTTCATAAGCTTCCTTTAATGCAGCTTCGAAATGCAGGTACGGCTCATCCATAAACTCACCACGCATGTAATTATAGCCAACTGTTGCACCGATAGAATAGCCGCCGATAATCATACCTTCGACCAAAGCATGCGGATTAAAGCGCAGGATATCTCTGTCTTTGCAGGTACCAGGCTCTGATTCATCCGAATTACAAACCAGGTATTTTTGCCCAGGGGCATTGCGCGGCATGAAACTCCACTTCAACCCAGTTGGAAAACCAGCACCGCCCCTACCCCGCAATCCAGAAGCTTTTACTTCTGCAATGACTGCTTCCTGAGTAATTTTCTCATTGAAAATCTTCTTAAGTGCCTGATAACCACCAGTCTTTAGATAGCTTTCCATTGACCATGGCTGATCATATTGAAATGTCGCAGAACATACTTCGTTAGCCATTTTTTATTCCAGCCCATCCAAAATTTTGTCGACTTTTTCGGGCGTTAAATCGACGTGGTAAACATGATTTACCTGCATCATTGGCCCACCAGAACAGGCGGCCAAACACTCTTCTTCACACTTTAGAAAAATCCGGCCATCTTCGGTACTCTCACCAATTTTAATACCCAATTTGGTTTCGATATGATCAACGATACGATCCGACCCCATTAGCATACAGCTAATATTAGTGCAGATTGCAACATTATTACGAGCCACTGGCTTTGTCTCATACATCGAGTAAAACGATGCTACTTCGTAGACATGAATTGCGGCAAGACCCAAATAGTCCGCGACGGCATCCATTAACTCAGTGGTAAGAAACCCTTTGTTTTGGTGCTGAGCAGCATTCAAAGCACCAATCACTGCTGAACGCCTGCGGTCTGCAGGAAACTTCGCTAACCAATGCTCAATTTCTTCACGAGTATGATCAGATAGTATTTCAGTCTTTGAACTCTTAACCTTGGCCATTATCTGTCGATCTCACCGAATACAATATCTTGCGTTCCAATAATCGCCACAACATCTGCCAACATGTGACCACTTGCCATTTCATTCATGCTAGACAAATGAGCAAACCCTGGTGCGCGCACTTTTAGCCTATAAGGCTTGTTGGCGCCGTCCGATATGAGATAACAACCAAACTCACCTTTAGGGTGTTCAATTGCGGTATAAACTTCACCCACCGGCAATGTGTAACCCTCGGTGAAAAGTTTGAAATGATGAATCAAACCCTCCATGTCAGCCTTAGCCATTTCACGCCTTGGTGCCGCAACTTTATGGTTTTCAGATAAGACTATGCCAGGGTTCTCTCTTAACCAAGCGATACACTGTTTTATAATACCGTTAGATTGCCGCATTTCTTCAATGCGAACCAGATACCGATCATAACAATCGCCGTTAGTACCCACCGGAATATCAAAATCCATACGGTCGTATACTTCATAAGGTTGCTTCTTACGCAAATCCCATTCGACGCCCGAACCACGCAACATCGGGCCAGTAAAGCCTAGTTGCAACGCCCTCTCCTTAGATACAACGCCGATACCAACAGTACGTTGCTTCCATATTCTGTTATCGGTTAAGAGCGTTTCATACTCATCAATGTAACCGGGAAAGCGATTGGTAAAATCTTCAGTGAAATCTAACAGGCTACCCTGTCTATTTTCATTCAAGCGGGTCGCATCTTTTTTGCTACGCCACCGACTCTCTTGATATTGAGGCATTGAGTCTGGCAAGTCACGAGCAACGCCTCCTGGACGATAATAAGTCGCATGCATACGCGCGCCTGAGACTGCTTCGTATAAATCCATCAAGTCTTCACGTTCACGGAATGCATATAAAAACATGGTCATCGCACCAACATCTAATGCATGCGTTCCTATCCACATTAAGTGGTTCAGTATTCGCGTGATCTCGTCAAACATGACTCGAATATATTTCGCTCGCTCCGGAATTTCCAATCCGAGTAATTTCTCAATCGCCAAGACATAACCATGCTCATTACACATCATCGACACATAGTCGAGTCGATCCATATAGCCAATATTTTGATTGTAAGGCTTGGTTTCTGCTAGTTTTTCGGTACCGCGGTGCAATAATCCAATATGTGGATCGGCACGCTCAATGACTTCGCCATCCATCTCCAACACTAAGCGTAAAACGCCATGTGCGGCAGGATGTTGAGGGCCAAAGTTCAGCGTATAGTTCTTAATTTCAGGCATCGCCCTGTGCCTCTTTCTTTACTTGAGTGATTTGTTCATCTGAAATATAGCGATGGTCTTCGCGTATAACTTTCGGCACTAGTACTCGTGGTTCGATACTCACCGGCTCATATATAACGCGCCTTTTTACAGGATCATAACGCATTTCAACATTACCTATGAGAGGAAAGTCTTTACGAAACGGATGCCCGACAAATCCATAATCAGTTAATATTCGCCTTAAATCAGGATGACCACTAAACAAAATACCAAATAGGTCGAAGGCTTCACGCTCATACCAATCGGCAGAAGCCCAAACATCTGTAATAGTTGGCACAACAGGGAAGCTATCGTCGGGCGCAAAAACTTTGAGGCGCAGCCGATGATTTTTTTGATAGGAAAGAAGTTGATAAACCGCTGCAAAGCGCGCGCCGTTTTCGACGACTGACTCTAATTCGTCACCAAACTGCAACCGACCCGTCGTCGTTGCGGCATCGACACCTCGACTGAAACCAGAACTGGAAGCATCATTAGTTTGCCATTCTGCTTCACCGAACTGAGAATAATCAACACCACATAAGTCGATCAGCTGTTCGAATTGAAAATCTTCAGAATCTCGTAGCTGAGTCGCTACCTGGATTAAGCTTTCTGGCGTGACGATAATGCTCACTTCATGATATTCAACTTCGACAGAAACCAATTGCTCGCCGAAAGCGCTGCCTAATGAATCGGCTAACTGTTGTAAATAACTCGCCATATTATCGGGCAATCGTATTAGTGTTTTTAATTTTATTTTGCAATTGCAAAATGCCGTATAAAAGCGCTTCAGCTGTTGGTGGACAGCCTGGAACATAAACATCAACAGGCACTACTCGATCACAGCCACGAACCACTGCGTAAGAATAATGATAATAACCACCGCCATTAGCACATGAACCCATTGATATAACCCAACGCGGCTCGGCCATTTGATCATAGACCTTGCGTAAGGCTGGCGCCATTTTGTTAACCAAAGTACCCGCGACGATCATCACGTCAGACTGACGTGGGCTAGGACGAAAGATTATTCCAAATCGATCCAGATCATAACGAGCCGCACCTGCTTGCATCATTTCAACAGCACAACAAGCCAAACCGAAGGTCATTGGCCACATCGAGCCTGTTCGAGCCCAGTTAATTAACTTATCAGCAGAGGTCGTCATAAACCCTTGCTCGAATACACCTTCTATTCCCATTCGAGCGCCCCTTTTTTCCACTCAAAGATGAACCCAACAACGAGCACACTCAGAAAAATAGCCATTGAGACTAAACCATATGTGCCTATTTCGTCGAGCACGATTGCCCATGGAAATAGAAACGCAATTTCCAAATCAAAAATAATAAACAGTATTGCAACAAGATAATAGCGCACATCAAACTTCATACGGCTATCTTCGAATGCTTCGAAACCACATTCGTAAGGGGAATTTTTTTCGGCGTCTGGACGAGACGGGCCAAGCAGCTTACCTGCAATAATAAACATCGATCCCATTACTAGGGTGACGCACATAAAAATCAATATCGGTAGATAGTTACCTAACATACAAACAAAAAAGCCTCTAAGTAAGTTCTAACGCTGGAAAAGCGGGTAGTCTATTGCGGTGATAGTTGAGAGTCAATTACTTGCTCAAAACTATAGTTCATATTTATCGAATTCAATTGATTTATAACAATTCATTAGGATTCGAAAAACTTCTGCCTTAAATCTTAAATCTAAAAAATGGTGCCGATGGCCGGAGTCAAATTTACACTCTAACTATTTGATTAATAAGCTTAAAATTAACAGCTATTGTCGATTATACCCCCATAGATACCCCCAACTTAATTCAGTGGGATTGTCTGCTCGAGTGCTATTTAACGAGAATCATGCCATTAGTAATCCCGTCAATCTCGAAAAATTTATTCTAAATGGGCGCAAAATTAAGACGCAGGGATCATACAGATTTGAACACATTGAAACAATACTTAATTGATTGTTTTAAAGTTTATCAGCAGGCTGACTTTTCTGGGTCAAAACCTTTATTTTGGAGCTTAAAGAATATAGCTATGCTACCGCTTCTTATAATGGAAGACCTTAGACCCACCCCTGGCGTTAATAACCGAGCGCTCCATTTTGTGGATATAGAAATGTAGCTTCAAGGTCGTTCGCTAGACTATGAAGCTCTAGACTTCTGGCCCACCCTGCCCAATAGTTTTTTTGGTTAGCTTTAGAATACCAGTGCTTTGGCACCGCTCTAGATATTAACAAATGTAGACTTTTGACCCGCCCCTACCAACATACGAACGAAACCCGAAAAGTTCTAGCTCTAGAAGAGCCCCACGATACGAATTACCCGTAATGCAAAAGACTATAAAGTACCTTTTATTCAGGTTCAATCAGCAACCCCTTATAGCAACTGTCTTTAGGATTTGGATCGTAGATAAGCACTAAGCGCAAATAACTTTTATTCGAGGCGAAAAAAAAGCCACCTCAAATGAGATGACTTTAATACTAACTGAGTTTATTCAGATTTAGCTGCGTGTTTTACGACGAGCAAAACCTAAACCAACAAGCCCTAATCCCAATAGAGCGATGATTGAAGGCTCTGGAACTGCTTCAAATTCGTTAAAATCGATGGTTAGGTTATATGTTCCGTTTGATGTAATTAACAAATCGTTCATTCTTACCTCGTAGCTGCCCATGTCAAACCATGAGTTGTCGAAATCTATCTCAATAGTTTGATTAGCGTAGTAACCAGAAAACCAACCAGTCCATACCCAGTTAGCGTCAGCATCGACATCTGACGAATCGCCAAAATTTTGTCCTGGCGGGTCTAAATACATAGAAACGTCAAACGAATCATAATCAAGTATATCAAAAAGACCTAAGCCGAAATCACTAGTGGAAAAAGTGCCATAAGTTTGAGTAGAGGTGCCATCCAAATTAAATGTAAAGTTACTAGATTCAGTTGTTGTCCACGTTAATGAACTTGCCCACCCAGTGCCTCCATTGTCAGTAATATCGATATTACTGAGACCAATATCTAGGGATGCTGATGCAGCACTTGACGCCATCAGTAAAGTTGCTGCAATTGCTAGTTTATTAATTCTCATACTAAATTCTTTTTCCATAGGTTAAGGTTTTTCAATAATTTCTAAGCACTTTATAAGCCAGATTACAAATTAGCATATTAAATCAATCACTTATAATTTTTTAAAACAGTGCGAAGATTGAATAGTGTAATAAATATTTACACTATTATTTGTGAAGTGTAAAAAATCTTTACAGTTAGGCGACTGCTTTATGAGCGGTAAATGTAAAATTATACGGGGATCTGCCTATGTTTCTGTCGGGTCAAGTTCGAGCTAATACAAAATACGATTACAACCAATACCCAAACCGAGCCATGAAGGCATTGTTAATTCGGTCGGCTGCGGCTCTCTCAGCCCTTCTCAGGCGATGAAACGTTTTCCAGTGCATGTGCTTAGGTTTGAAATAACCATCGCGCTCAATGCCGCCTGACTGTTCTGTATCGAGTCGATCACCTAGCTCTCTAACTTTCCGAGACATTCGATCAAGATAACCTTCACTCTGGCTGGCGTACGGTAGGCGATAACAGTGGCGACACAGGAACAGAACATCAGCACCGTAAAGTATCGCGACCCTGGCACTGCAATTTGGGCATAAGAACCAATGACGATCACCACCATAATTACAGGTCGTTTGGTCAAACCTGATTGTC
>CAXMOZ010000199.1:0-30298 GCA_964195315.1 uncultured Acidimicrobiia bacterium
GATAGTTTTAAGTCGTTATTGAACAATCGTCTATAAGGGCCGCATAGAGCTCTAATAAGATATTTTTTTAGGTAGTTGGATGTAAGAGAAATCTCGCAGTTCGAAATAGGATTTTCGTATCAATGTAGTAAAGTTATACACTCTGGGAATTTTCTAGGGGCATTGTCCCTCCTCATCGTTAGAATTAACAAACTAGCTATTGGTATTGCCGTAGGCATGTCTAATGCTGTCTTAATAAAAAGAATAAATTAATCCCTTGAGGGTCAACATGAATAAAATTTCTAATTTTTCACTTAAATCGGCTTCCATATTGATAGCACCAATGGCCCTAGTTGCCTGCGGTGACAGTTCTACAACAGCTACTACAACTACACCCACAGTCACTGCTGCAATGACTGCCGTTGTCGGTACATGGGCGCGATGTAATGTTACCGGGACTACTTCGAATAAAGTAGTTTTTACCTTTGGCGCTATTACTTCTGGTCCCCGAACCGGAGGATTTAGCACTCAACAGTCTAGCCAAAAAACAGATTTCACGGATACTACCTGTGAAGATGATGGAAAACTTGACGCCTCAATTGGTATAGGCACCTCTTTATCCTTCTTAGGGAGTTCGGTAGCAGTCGATGGCACAGTAGCCGGCATAACCGCGGCGACTCAATATAGTGGTCAATCGATACCCTCCACAGAGGATTTTGACATAATTGTCGCGAATGCTACCCAGTTGTTCTTTGGTGATAAGAGTACTAATAATGCAACGACATTGGCGCTTCAGCCGACCCAAATAGAATCGGCTGCTTACACCAAGCAGGTAGCGATGACCTCGGCTGAACTGATTGGCACATGGAGTAGCTGTGATGAAGATGAGCCTACTACTGGAAGTTCCACTAAAATTGCCGCCACCTTTACTGCTTCGACTATGAGTGTTGTTGAGACAGTTTTTGGAGGAACCACAGACTGCGGCGCTACCACTACTGCCACCTCTACTACTCCGGGAGCTGCAGAAATTTCCAACTATACACTTGGAAGCAGTGTGACTGTAAATGGTACGTTTTTTGGCATTACCAACGCTACCCAATTTAATACGATAGATAGCAATTCGGGCCAGGAATTCAATCTGATCGCGATAGAAAATCGTCAACTAATAACTGGTGATACTGACGGTACTGCTGGTGATACTGCAGCAGATCGTCCTACGCAGATAGAAGACGGCGTGCTTACCAAGGAGTAAATTTTTGAGAGCAACCTAACCATCGGGTTATTGCTAACCTGGTAAACTGAACCCCGCCACTGTGCGGGGTTTTTTATGCAGTTTAATATAGAAGTTATATATTCCGTCGTTTAACAAGCTGTTAGTGCAGATTTTCTTCAATAACTAAGGTTTGTATCGGTAGATTACAGAAAAGGCTGAAAGTCCTATAAATAAAGCTTCTTAGTTGGTTGATTAGTTAGGTTACTAATGTAAAATGCGCATCCTGGATTTATAGTCGCGTAGCTCAGTTGGTTAGAGCACTACCTTGACATGGTAGGGGTCCCCAGTTCGAATCTGGGCGTGACTACCACTCTTTATATATCTCATGTGACCTTTTGTATGGGCCACCACTGAACAGGAAATATCATGCCTACAATCACGCTCCCTGATGGTTCACAACGTAAATTCGATCAAACTGTTTCTGTCTTAGACGTTGCTTTTGATATTGGCCCGGGCTTAGCTAAAGCAACATTCGCCGGTAAGGTGAATGGCAACCTGGTCGATGCTTCTTTTTTAATCGAACAAGATTCAACGTTGGCTATTATTACGGGTCGGGACCCAGAAGCACTCGAACTACTTCGCCATGATGCAGCACATGTTATGGCTCAATCAGTACAAGAACTTTTCCCCGGTACGCAAGTGACCATCGGGCCTGCGATTGAAGATGGTTATTATTACGATTTTGCTCGTGATGAACCCTTTACACCCGATGACCTGATTTTAATCGAAAAGCGTATGCATGAAATCGTCAAACGAAATTTGCCGATTGTGCGAGAAGTACTTGATCGTGATGAGGCAAAGAAAGTTTTTGCAGACCTGGGTGAAACCTACAAAGTAGAAATCATCGAAGACGTTATTCCTGAGGGTGAAGAAGTCTCTATATACAAGCAGGGTGAGTGGTTTGATGTTTGTAAGGGCCCTCACTTGCCATCTACCGGTAAATTGGGTAATGGCTTTAAGGTGATGAAAGTGGCTGGCGCTTATTGGCGCGGCGACTCAAAAAATGTCATGTTACAGCGTATTTATGGCACCGCATGGCCAGATAAAAAACAATTAAAAGCTTATCTTCATCGAATAGCAGAAGCTGAAAAGCGTGATCATAGAAAGCTGGGTCGCCAACTCGATTTATTCCATTTACATGAAGAAGCGCCAGGCTCTGTGTTCTGGCACCCAAAAGGCTGGACACTTTTTCGTAAGCTGCTCGACTATATGCGTTTCCGTCAGGACGCTGCGGATTACATCGAAGTGAGTACACCTGATGTGATGGACCGTAGCCTTTGGGAAACCTCGGGTCATTGGGATAACTACCGCGAGAATATGTTCACGACACAAACTGAAGATGATCGTGTTTTTGCGTTAAAACCGATGAATTGCCCTGGTTCAGTGATGATGTTTGCGCAAGGCTTGAAGAGCTATCGTGACCTGCCTTTACGAATGGCTGAATTTGGTAAGGTTCACCGCTACGAGCCGTCGGGTGCACTTCATGGGTTGATGCGCGTTCGCCATTTCACCCAGGATGATGCCCATGTGTATTGTACTGAAGAGCAAATGGAGCAAGAATGTATTGATGTCGTAGCACTAGTGCTCGATATCTATAAGGACTTCGGTTTCGAAGATGTAGTGATTAAGTTATCGACTCGACCAGAAAATAAAATCGGATCAGAAGAAGTTTGGGATAAACTTGAAGGCGCGCTGAGTAATGCACTTGATAGCATGGGGCTAGATTATGTGCTTTACCCAGGTGAAGGTGCTTTTTATGGGCCAAAGTTAGAGTTTGTATTACGTGATGCGATTGGTCGAGATTGGCAGTGTGGCACATTGCAGGTTGATATGAACTTGCCTGAGCGTTTTGATATTTCCTATGTCAGTGAAGATGGATCGAAGAAACGACCCGTTATGTTACACCGCGCATTATTCGGTTCACTCGAGCGTTTTATCGGTATTTTGATCGAACATTACGAAGGAAAATTTCCGCTTTGGTTATCGCCAGTTCAGGCCGTTGTGATCAATATTACGGACAAACAGGCCGACTACGCTAAAAATATTGAAAAAATGCTTAAGAAACAGCAAATAAGAGCCATTTCCGACTTGAGAAACGAAAAGATCGGCTTTAAAATTCGCGAGCATACGCTACAGCGCATTCCTTACATGCTCGTGATTGGTGATCGAGAGATGGAAGAAGGCAAAATAGCGGTACGAAGTCAGGGTGGTGAAGACCTTGGCGTAATGCCAGTCGAGCAATTTATGGAACTGGTGAATAATCAATCCGGTTATTAGTATCCTGTTTATAGATATGTATCTATAGGTAATAGACACTAACTTGGATTAATTTTTGCTTTAATTTATTTAGGAGATTTTCCCAATCGCAGATAACAAACAGAGCCGTCTTAATGATGAAATAACGGCACCAGAAGTTAGGTTGGTCGCCGAAGATGGCGAGCAACTAGGTATCGTGTCTTTAGAGGAAGCTTTAAAAACGGCGGAGACAGCTAAACTAGATCTTGTTGAGTTAGTGCCAGACGCAAAGCCACCTGTTTGTCGATTAATGGATTATGGAAAATTCAGGTTTCAGCAAAAGAAAAAATTGCACGACCAGCGTAAAAAACAGCGCCAAGTCCAGATTAAAGAAATTAAGTATCGACCTGGCACCGAAGAAGGTGACTATCAGGTCAAACTTAAGAAGTTAATGGAATTCATCGAAATTGGTGACCGTTGTAAAGTGACAGTTCGATTCCGTGGTCGCGAAATGGCGCACATGGAGATTGGAACACAACTGCTCAAGCGAGTAGAAGAAGATATGAAAGAATTTGCGGCAGTGGATCAGTTTCCACAGTCGGAAGGACGCCAGATGACGATGTTACTGGTGCCCAGAAAACGCTAGAGTTATCTAGCACTCAACCTAAAGACGCGTCTCCGGCGTCCAGGGTATTTGAACCGAATTATCCCAATTAAAATTAAATTAGGATAGTTAAACTGGAGTTACACAATGCCAAAAATGAAGTCGAACAGTGGCGCTGCTAAACGTTTTAAGAAAAACGCAGCAGGCAATTTCAAGCGTGGTCAATCACACTTGCGTCACATTCTTACCAAGAAAAGCAGCAAGCGTAAGCGTCAGCTTGGCGAGATGCTTGAAATCCATGCCAATGATAAGCGTCAGATCAACCGCCTGTTACCGTACGCTTAGGGAGACTAAGAAATGCCAAGAGTAAAAAGAGGTGTTGTCGCCCATGCACGCCACAAGAAGATACTAGACAAAGCCAAAGGTTATCGTGGAGCCCGAAGTAAAGTATTTCGTGTTGCCAAACAAGCGGTTACTAAAGCAGGTCAATATGCTTATCGCGATCGTCGTCAGCGTAAACGTCAGTTCCGTGCTTTGTGGATTGCGCGTATTAACGCCGGTGCACGCGTTAATGGATTGTCTTACAGCGTATTCATGAATGGCCTTAAAAAAGCTTCGATTGTAATTGATAGAAAGGTTTTATCTGACATCGCAATCTTTGATAAGCCAGCATTTACTGTTCTGGTTGAAAAAGCAAAAGCAGGTCTAGAGTCTGCATCTGCTTAAAGTTAAGCGTTTGAAGTAATAGTCGGGGTGTCAATTTTTGACACCCTTACTTCTCCAGTATCGATATCGATACAAGCCTGTCAAATCAGGCCAATTATTACCAAACCAATTTTATCCGATATCCAATAAACCAAAGTAGATAACAACGTGACCCAAGAATTAGAGAGCCTACTCGAACAAGCCACTCAGTCGATTAGCCAATCTGATGATCTGGCTTCACTCGATGCGATCCGCGTCACCTACCTCGGCAAGAAAGGTGAAATCACCAACAAATTGAAAAACCTGAGCCAGGTGTCAGCTGAAGAGCGACCGGCGGCAGGTCAGGCAATTAATCAAATTAAAGTTCGTATCCAGGCTCTGCTGGAGCAACGAAAAACAGCTATAAGCGATGCTTTAATTGCTGAAAAGCTACGAAACGATACTGTCGATATCACATTACCAGGCCGACGTAACAAAGCCGGTGGCATCCACCCTGTTACGCTAACAATGAACCGAATTCAGAAAATGTTCGGCAAGTTAGGTTTTGACGTTGCAGAAGGCCCTGAAGTCGAAGATGATTTCCATAATTTTGAAGCGCTAAATATTCCAGCTCATCACCCAGCAAGGGCGATGCATGACACGTTTTACTTCGATGATAATCGTTTGTTACGCACCCATACGTCACCTGTGCAAATTCGAGTATTAGAGAAGCAAAAACCACCTGTCAGAATAATTGCACCGGGTCGAGTTTATCGCTGTGATTCCGATTTAACTCATACACCGATGTTCCATCAAGTAGAAGGCTTGTTAGTGGATGAGAACGTGTCTTTTTCAGATTTAAAAGGCACATTAGAAGAATTTCTAAAGATGTTCTTTGAGCAAGATGATTTAAAAACTCGCTTTAGGCCATCATATTTTCCATTTACAGAGCCGTCTATGGAAGTTGATATCAGCTGCGTCATGTGCGCAGGTGAAGGCTGTCGTGTTTGCGGGCACACTGGTTGGCTGGAAGTATTGGGTTGTGGCATGGTTCACCCTGAAGTGTTTAAACACGCTGGCCTCGATGACGAAACTTACACCGCTTACGCATTTGGCATGGGCGTCGAAAGACTGGCGATGCTACGTTATGGTGTGAATGACCTTCGATTATTTTTTGAGAATGATTTGCGCTTTTTGAAGCAATTCGCATAGCCGAGAGCCCAAATAATGAAAATAAGTGAAAGCTGGTTACGCGAGTGGGCAAATCCAGATATAACAACCGAGATACTACTCGATCAGTTGACGATGGCAGGACTGGAAGTTGAAGGGTTTGAGGCTGCCGGCCCATTATTAGATAAAGTAGTAATTGGTGAAATCCTGTCGATAGAGCAGCATCCAGACGCTGATAAGCTCAGAGTTTGCCAGGTCAGTAATGGTAGCGATACTGTTGCTGTTGTTTGTGGTGCAAAAAATGCTCGGCAAGGATTAAAAGTGGCTTTTGCACAAGTGGGTTCGGTTCTGCCGGGTATTAAGATAAAAAAAGCGAAATTACGCGGAGTCGCGTCGTTTGGCATGTTGTGTTCGAGTTCAGAATTGGAATTATCCGAAAGTTCGGATGGCATTCTTGAATTACCATTAGACGCACCAGTTGGCAGCAGTATTTACGATTATTTTCAGCTCAATGACAATGTTATTGAAGTAGACTTAACGCCTAATCGAGGTGATTGCCTGTGTGTTGCTGGTGTGGCGCGCGAAGTGGCTGCGGTCAATCGAGTTGATTTAACCGAAGTGGAATACCACGAAGTAGCCGCTACTGTTGATGATGTATTTCCGGTGGAGCTATTAGCGTCTGAGGCCTGTCCCCACTACGCTGGACGAATAATTAAAGGCATCGATTCATCAGCGACAACACCTATTTGGATGCAGGAAAAGCTAAGGCGTTGCGGTTTGCGTCCCATCAGCCCTGTTGTTGATGTTACTAATTACGTCATGATGGAAATCGGTCAACCAATGCATGGTTTCGATTTCGATAAACTTGAAGGCGGTATTAAAGTTCGAATGGCCAAAGCAGGGGAGAGTTTGACGCTGCTAGATCAAAGCACCATTGAATGTCGCGCTGACACATTAGTAATTGCCGATAATCAGAGGCCCCTCGCGCTTGCAGGCATTATGGGCGGTTTGGATTCATCAGTAACAGGCGAAACAAAAAATATTTTCCTTGAAGCGGCTTTCTTCGCGCCAGTTTTGCTGGCAGGAAAAGCACGCAGCTATGGTATGCATACAGATTCTTCTCATAGATTCGAGCGTGGTGTTGATTCTGAGTTACAAGTTAAGGCAATACATCGCGCAACAGGATTATTGCTTGAAATTGTAGGTGGCGAAGTGGGGCCTGTTATTGAGGCTAGTGCTGAGCAATATATGCCTAAAATGCCTGAAATTGAACTGCGCTATCTGCGTATCAAGCGCTTATTAGGTATCGATGTTTCTAAAAGTGAAGTGTCTGCAATGTTGAAAAGTCTCTGCATGCAGGTGAATGATAATGCCGATGGCTGGTTGGTAACGGCGCCGAGTTATCGCTTCGATATCAACATTGAAGCAGACCTAATTGAAGAAATTGGCCGAATGGTCGGATACAATAATATCGAAGGAACGAAAGAACTCGCTCATGTACAAATGGCCGGTTTTTCTGAAACTCAGGTTGAGCTTAATAAAATCCACGACATGCTTGTTGAGCAAGGCTTTTATCAAGCTATTACCTATTCATTCGTGTCACCTGAACTACAGGCCATTCTTGACCCTGAACAAGCGACTTTAAAGTTAGCAAATCCTATCTCGGCTGATATGTCGACCATGCGTACTCGACTCTTACCGGGTCTATTGCAAGCACTGCAGTACAATGTCAATCGGCAGCAATCTAAGGTAAGGCTATTCGAAACAGGGTTATGTTTTCGACCCGAACCAGAAGGGCTGATGCAGCATCAACATTTAGCGGCTGTTGTTACAGGTGCTCGAGATGATGAGGGAATACATACCTCGTCAGACCGATTAGATTTTTATGATATCAAAGGCTACCTGGAATCAATTTTGAGCTTGGCTAGAGGTTCACAATTTAGATTTAGTCAAACCGCTAATCCAATACTGCACCCGGGACAGGGCGCTGATATCTATTTGGACGAAGCGATAGTCGGTTTTGTCGGCAGTCTACATCCAACAGTATTATCAAACCTGCATTTAAATCAGCCAGTCTTTGTGTTTGAGTTAGAGTTGGCTTCTATATTAACTGCGAAACTGCCAAAATTTACAGAACTGTCAAAATATCCATCTATTCGTCGAGACATATCGCTGTCTGTAGACACCAACGTTAGCGCTCAATTACTGATTGATTGCATTCAATCGGTAAAAAGTGAAATTTTGCACGACGTTTTCGTATTTGATGTCTATACTGGTAGTGAAGTCGGAAGTGGTTTAAAAAGTGTCGCTTTAGGCTTGATTTTACAGGATTTTTCACGCACTCTTGTCGATGAAGATGTAGAGAAATTAATCGATAAAATTCTCACACAATTGAAGAATCAATATAACGCCGTTTTAAGGGAGACATAATGTCATTGACCAAGGCTGATATGGCCGAAATGCTATTTGAGGAGCTTGGTCTCAATAAAAGAGAAGCAAAGGAAATTGTCGAGCAGTTTTTCGAAGAGGTTAAAGTTGCATTAGAAGCAGGTAATCAGGTGAAGCTTTCTGGGTTTGGGAATTTTCTCACTCGAACCAAAGCCGAAAGGCCAGGACGTAATCCTAAAACAGGTGAAGAAATCCCTATCTCAGCACGAAGAGTAGTTACTTTTAGACCCGGTCAAAAGTTGAAAATCAGAGTAGAGGCATATGCTGGAAGCGAGCAATAATAACGAATTACCTGTAATTCCTGGTAAACGTTACTTCACTATTGGTGAAGTTGCTGAGCTTTGTGATGTGAAACCTCATGTTCTTCGCTACTGGGAGCAAGAGTTTCCACAATTAAAGCCAGTAAAGAGACGCGGTAATAGGCGATATTATCAACGCCATGATGTACTTTTGATCAGGCAAATACGAAGCCTTTTATATGAAGAAGGCTTTACTATTGGTGGTGCAAGACAGAGACTTGAAGGTGAAGGCGCTAAAGGTGATAATAGTCAGAGCCAACAAATAATTCGACAAACATTGGTTGAATTAGAAGAGTTATTAACGCTGCTCAAGCGTTAAGTTTTACGTTTAGATTTTGTTAGTTCAAATAGTTTAGGTTAATTAATAGTTTAAAAATATTCGGGACGTAGCGCAGCTTGGTAGCGTACCTGCCTGGGGGGCAGGTGGTCGCAGGTTCAAATCCTGCCGTCCCGACCATTTTTACTCCTCATCATGAGCACTTAAGGTTTGCAAGATTCACTTTTCAGCACTGATGACAGTTCTCCTGGAACCACTTCTCCACTTGCCTTTCAGTCAAGGCCTGTCGATCGAAATTCTTATATTGGTCTGGATGAATTAGAACTAAAGTACCCTTTCCTAGGATCTAAATTACCCAAAAGTATGATTATTTGGGGGCCTCCTGGTTGTGGCAAAACAACCTTGGCACAGGTTTTGTGCAATCACGATGAGATTGAGCTTTTTTCATTTTCCGCTGTTTTGTCAGGCGTTGCGGAGCTTAAGGGTTTATTTAAAGCCGCTCAGGTAGCCATCGACCATCAGCATCGTATACCTGTTATATTCATTGACGAAATTCACCGCTTTAATAAGGCACAGCAAGACGCTCTTTTACCTCATGTTGAAAGTGGGTTATTCACATTAATCGGTGCGACAACCGAAAATCCTCGTAGCAGTGTTAATAAGGCGTTGTTATCCAGGGTTCAAATTGTAGAGTTGCAGGCCATCGGCTTCGAACAAATCGTCCAAATACTGAAGACTGCCATAGAAAAGAAATCACTTCACTTCGAGCTTGAAGAAGTCGAAATGATGGCCGAATTCTCTGGCGGTGATGCAAGGAAGGCAATCGGTAATTTGGAGATGGCGATAGGCTTAAAAGAGACAGGCCAGTTTTCGCTGCCAGTATTTAAGACAATTATTCTTGAAAATGCGCGGAGCTATGACCGTAACCAGGATCGACATTATGATGTTATCTCAGCATTTATAAAAAGCTTGAGAGGGTCTGATCCGGACGCTGCGCTGCTCTGGTTGGCGGTAATGCTCGATGGTGGAGAAGATCCAGTCTTTATTGCCAGACGGCTGGTTATTTTTGCCTCGGAAGATATTGGAAATGCTGACATAAACGCGCTCACATTGGCCAATAGCGCTCTGAATATCACGAGCAAGATCGGTATGCCTGAGGCACGCATCACACTCGCTCAGGTGACCTCATACCTTGCTAGTACGGTAAAAAGTAATGCCGCTTATAACGCTATTAATGCTGCTATTAGTTATGTTCAATCAATGCCTACCATTGAAGTGCCTGAGCACTTAAAAAACTTCCCCGCAAAAAGTCATGACGTTCAGTATCAATACCCACATGCCTTCGAGGGTGGTTTTATAGATCAACAATATTGCCCAGAAAATACCCCTCAGTTTTACAAGCCGAAGGAAATAGGGGTGGAAAAAAACATTCGAAGCAGGCTAGGCGGGCTTTGGCTTTCGAAGAAAGTGTTTGACTAACTTTTGCAAACTAATCACTAAGCGTTAATGAATATTCCCCTAATGAACAAGCCGTATTCTGAATCCTGCGAACAAAATAAAGATATCATTCTATCGACTATTCAGCCTTACTTGTTTGACGGTGCAAAAGTACTGGAAATAGGGAGCGGCACAGGCCAGCATGCGATCTACTTTGCTGGCCTTAATCCAAAAATAGTATGGCAGCCGTCTGATAGAGTAGAGTACTTGCGAGGGATCGAGGCCTGGGTTACCGATGCCGCTCATCCAAACATTAATGCCGTTATTGAATTAGATGTCCTCAAACTTTGGCCGCGTCAGTTTTATGACCTGTTATTTACTGCTAACTCCTTCCATATTATGGGCAACGAGGCTGTTAAAACTTGCATTGAAAAGGCGGGGAGTTGCCTGAACGAAAATGGTTATTTTATTGTTTATGGTCCGTTTAATTATAATGGGCAATACACTTCAAGTAGCAATCAGCGTTTTGATGGCATGCTCAAAGCAAATGACACTGATAGTGGTATTAAAGAGTTCGAGTGGATTTGTGACATCGCCCAACAAGCTGGTTTGTATTTGATTGATGATATTGGGATGCCAGCTAATAATCGTATTCTAATATGGCAAAAAGAAACTTTAATCGAATAAATCGGACTAAACTAAGGTTATAAAAATTTATGACCAGACACTCTTAATTCTACTCAGTGATGAAACTCTCAATATGATAAATATCTTTCGCCTTTTCACCTACATTCTCACATTGTCCATTTCAACTTTTGCCGTCGCACAAAGTGTGGAATCCGAGGCATTACCCGAAATAAATAACTCTCCATCTTCTGAGCTTACTCGATTATTAAAATTGCGCCTCGGCACAAATAATATTGACGAACCCACTAAAACAGAAATTGAAGGTGTTTACCAAACGAGATTTGGAGATAAATTTGCCTACCTGATTGATAATGGCCGTTTTATTTTCATAGGCGATTTGATCAATTTGGAAAGCGCACAGAATTTGACTGAGGTCAGTCGGCGTGGCCTTATAGTCGATAAGATCAACGAAGTATCTTCAAACGATATGGTTATATTTCCTGCCGTATCTAATGAAAAAGCAGTGTTGAACATATTTACTGATGTCTCCTGTGGTTATTGCCGAAAGTTGCACGAAGAGGTTCATTTTCTTCAAGAAGCGGGTATTACAGTTCGGTACCTGCCGTTCCCTAGAGGAGGCAATAGAGGACCAGGTTACACTGGATTGAAACAAGTTTGGTGTGCTGAAGATAAGCCGTTAGCCATGAGCATTGCCAAAGGCACTGAAAGTGGTGAGCTAGGCAGTGCAGATTGCGCCAAGGGTGATATGGTGGACCGTGGGTTAGAGTTAGGGAATACGCTCGGTGTTACAGGTACGCCAGCGCTGTACTTGAGTGATGGAGAAAAAATTAACGGCTATATGCCTCACGAGCCCTTAATTTCAAAAATGCTTGGGAAAATATAAACTGATATGTTAATAATTTTAAAAACTAAATATCACCAGTAATTTAGTACAGGATAGCAAACTAGGTGCTAGAATTACGTCGTTAAATTGATAATTGGTTGACCTGAAATAACCTTATAATATTGAATATGTCTAAGATACCTAAATCAAAAAAGAAATCATCCCCCGATGCTGAGCAGCCCCCCGCTGCTTCAAATGATAGTCATATAGACGATCAAAAAGAATATGGTGGCCCTAAAGGTAAAGAGCCGACTCGTTACGGTGACTGGGAAATGAAAGGCAGATGTATCGACTTTTAACTAGGTTAGATACGGTGCCAACAGTTTAAAGCTGATCCATTTTAGTTAAGAGTGAATTGAGACCGCACCCTATGAATACACAAAATAATCGTCCGTTATCCCCTCATTTACAGATATATCGGTTACCTCTGACTGCGCTTTTGTCTATAACCCATAGAGCATCAGGTGTTGTTCTTAGTGGTGCTGCATTGGTAATGATTTGGGCTCTTGCCGCCGCTGCTATTGATGCGGAATCTTACGCCTCTGTCTATGCCCATCTCGCCAGTTGGTACGGCCAAACATTTTTGTTTGGAGTCACTTTTGCGCTTTATCTACACATGTGTAATGGCATTCGACACCTCTTTTGGGATGTTGGTGTGGGTTTTGAACTAGAAACTGTCGCTAAGTCAGCCAAGATGGTAATAGCAGGCGCGATAGTTCTTACAGTAGCAACCTGGCTAATAGCCCTTAACGTAGGATAACCTTATGATTGACTTACGCACCCCGTTGTCTCGAGCCAAGGGGCTGGGATCAGCTAAAGAAGGTACCACACACTTTTGGCGACAACGATTATCCGCTCTCATAATGATACCGATGATTCTATGGTTCGGGTTCAGTTTGGCAGCTATGCCAGCTGATTATCAAACGCTGATTGCAATCATTCAAAGTCCAGCTGTTATGGTTGGCTTAATCATTTTGATTATAGCCACTTTTTATCATGCCCATTCCGGATTACAGACCATTATTGAAGATTATGTATCAACACACTCAACACGCATAGTGAGCATTATATTGGTTACTTTCTTGTGCATACTGCTTGGTGTTATTGGTGTCGTTTCAGTATTCAAGATAGCTTTAGGAGCCTAGGTAAATATGACGCAGGAATATAAAATTATCGACCACAGCCACGATGTTGTTATTGTCGGTGCTGGTGGAGCAGGGTTGCGCGCCGCACTTGGAATGGCAGCAGCAGGCTTGTCAACTGCCTGCATTACAAAAGTATTTCCAACACGAAGTCATACCGTTGCTGCACAGGGTGGCATGAGTGCAGCGCTAGGTAACATGGGCCCTGACAGTTGGCAGTGGCACATGTATGACACCATAAAAGGATCAGATTGGCTTGGCGATCAGGATGCAATTGAATATATGTGTCGTGAAGCTATACCAGCAGTGATTGAGTTAGAACACTATGGTGTGCCTTTTTCTAGAACCGAAGAAGGTAAAATTTATCAACGTCCTTTTGGCGGTATGACGACTAACTTTGGTGAGGGCACAGCCCAACGCACTTGTGCGGCCGCAGATCGTACTGGCCACGCAATTTTACATACGCTATACCAGCAGTCTCTTAAACACAAAGCTGAATTCTACATAGAATACTTTGCTATTGACCTGATCATGGATGAGGGTGTCTGTCGTGGTGTAATGGCTTGGGATTTATCAACTGGAGAGTTACATCGGTTTCGTGCTCATACCGTGGTTTTGGCTACTGGTGGTTGCGGTCGAGCCTATTTTTCAGCGACTTCGGCTCATACTTGCACTGGTGATGGAAGCGCAATGGCGATAAGAGCCGGATTGCCTTTACAGGATATGGAATTTGTACAATTTCATCCCACAGGTATTTATGGTGCTGGTGTCCTGATTACAGAAGGCGTTCGAGGTGAAGGAGGCTATTTGACGAATTCCGATGGTGAAAGGTTTATGGAACGTTACGCACCGAATGCAAAGGACTTAGCTTCGCGTGATGTTGTTAGTCGATCAATGACGATTGAAATTAATGAAGGTAGGGGCGTTGGCCCTGATAAAGATCATATCCATCTTCATCTGGAACACCTTGGTCCCGAAGTAATTAATGAGCGTCTACCCGGTATATCAGAGTCGGCAGAAATTTTCGCCGGAGTTGATGTTACAAAATCCCCCATTCCTGTTTTACCAACGGTGCATTACAACATGGGCGGTATTCCTACCAACTATCATGGTGAAGTTGTCACTATAAAAGATGGTGATCCTGATTCCGTTGTTCCTGGTTTAATGGCCATTGGTGAAGCCGCTTGTGTCTCGGTTCATGGCGCTAATCGGCTCGGCTCTAACTCGTTGCTGGATATAGTTGTATTTGGCCGCGCTGCAGCTCTCAGAGCCGCAGAACTAATTAAACCGGGTCAAGCACACAAGCCGTTACCTGAAGATGTTGTTGCACCTATCGTCGAAAGGTTCGACCGCGTGCGCAATTCGTCAGGCAGTACGGGCACTGCAGAAATTAGAGACAAGATGCAACGTACGATGCAAAAACATGCGGCTGTATTCCGAAGTGGTGAATCAATGCAAGAAGGCGTTGATAAAATGGACGAAGTTTTTGCAAGTTTTAGTGATGTTAAAGTCACGGATCGCGGGTTAATCTGGAATACAGATTTGGTTGAAACACTAGAGCTCGAAAACTTGTTATTGCAGTCACAGGCAACCATTCAGAGCGCGCTCAACAGAAAAGAAACCAGGGGAGGGCATGCTCGCGAAGATTATCCTGACCGTGATGATGACAATTGGATGAAGCATACCTTGGCCTGGGTCGATGACAAGGGCAAAGTAGACTTCGATTATCGGCCTGTACACATGTACACGCTGACTGACGAATGCGAAGTGATTCCACCCAAAAAACGCGTTTACTAAGTGTTGTTTATTAGATATTGCTTACTAAGTATTGCTTTGGTAAGTAACACAGAGGATTATTTTAATGGCTGAATTTTCATTACCAGTGAACTCCATCGTCAAGAAAGGCAAGGTTTATAAAGCTGGCGATGGTGTTAAAAATATCAAACGATTTGTCGTCTATCGTTACGACCCTTCGACCGGTGATAATCCTTACACCGACACTTATGAAGTGGACATGGATACCTGTGGCCCGATGGTACTCGATGGATTAATAAAGATAAAAGATCAAATGGATCCGTCAATATCGATGCGACGCTCTTGCCGTGAAGGTATTTGTGGTTCTTGTGCTATGAACATTGACGGCGGCAATACACTGGCTTGCACCAAAGCAATTTCGGATATTAAAGGTGATATCAAAGTTTATCCGCTACCACATCAACCCGTTGTAAAAGATTTGGTTTCTGATCTGACTCACTTCTATGCTCAGTATGCTTCGGTTGAACCGTGGATGAAGACCGACTCTCCAACTCCAACAGGTCGAGAACGTTTACAATCTAAGGAAGATCGAGAAAAGCTGGATGGATTATACGAATGTATTCTCTGCGCTTGTTGCTCTACCAGTTGCCCAAGTTATTGGTGGAACAGTGATCGATACCTTGGTCCTGCTGCACTATTGAACGCTTATCGTTGGATTGTCGACAGCCGAGATGAAGCGACAGGCGAGCGCCTGGACGACCTGGAAGACCCTTTCAAGCTCTATCGTTGCCATACGATTATGAACTGTGCTCAAGTTTGTCCAAAAGGTTTAAACCCTGCCAAGGCTATTGCTGCTACTAAAAAGCTAATGGTTGAGCGTAAGGTTTAAGCGGTAACAGGTTTAAACAGAGCAATGTCTGAATTATCTCGCTTACGTTGGTTATGCCGCCGAGGTATGAAAGAACTCGATGTTGTAATGAGTCAGTATCTTGATGCTCGTTATGAGGCCGCATCGGAGCTAGAAAAACAAAGCTTTAAATATCTACTCGATATGCAGGACCCAGATCTATACGCCTTGTTATTGGGGCAGGAAATTTGTCCCAATAACGATATTCAAAGTTTAGTTATTACCCTAAGAACACTCAAAAATAGACAATAGACCGAACTTGTCCTTTGACGGAAATAAATCATTTTAAGCTGAACCAATCGTTGAGACTTTTTAGTTTCTTGCTCAGTTTTTATCTAATCGTATTAATCCTAATCATTACTTTCTTTAGTAGTTGGATTCAATTTGGATTGATATTATTGCTTTTATTGCAACTATATTTGGATTTTGGGCAATATAAATCTTCTGTTGATAAAGCGCTAACCATCAATATTAAAACAAGCGAAATTCAGCTGGAAATTGATGGGGTTACTCAGAATTTTGAACGATTTAGGCTATATTCTAATCGATGGTTTTTGATACTCCAGCTGCGTCAGACAGGCCGTTCTGAAAATCTGATGTTGTTATCTGACAGATTCCAAACAATGGCAGACTATTTACTTTTTAGGCATCAAATTAAAAAAATGAATCAGAATTTAAATGTTGATTGAAACAGATTCCATTCGAGCAGGTCGGTCTTGTGCCAATAGAAGTTTTTCTGGGTTAATGGACTTATACGAACAAAACTACATTCGTTTGCGTAAAATAGCACCTGATTTGGGCGTGGCAGATAACATGATTTCGTCAGTCATCGGTCATCATGACTTATTCCTCACGGTCCATGAAAGATGCAAGTACACAACGATGCTAAGTATGACCTATCGGTTTGGAAAGCCAGGCCATTACTTGTATGAGCCCGATCTACATTTAAAAATTTATCATGACGCAAAAGTTGTTGAAGTGCAGCATTTGCACTCTCGATCTAAAGGCATAATTATTGTTGATGACTTGCTCATTAAAAAGTGGGCAACTAATCGCTACCTGTTTAAATGGTTAGGTTATTGCTTATATCAAGGGCATTTTTTTCAGCCCATAACTCGTTTTAAAGAGAGAATGTAAGATAATATTTATTTTAATAAAGTCCTTTAAATTGTTGTTTATAAAAGGATTTAAGTTTTACGCTTGGGTTGCCTATTAAATAAATCTTGACCTCAATAGACGCATAGATTAAATTCCTGACTAAATTAGTCAGGAATTACGAGAAATACAATGCGACTGTCTACAAAAGGGCGATATGCTGTTACTGCAATGATGGATATTGCTCTTCATGAAAAGCAGGGACCTGTGACATTGGCAGAAATTTCTCAATGTCAGGGTATTTCTTTATCATATCTTGAGCAGCTTTTTTCGAAGTTACGTAAGCACGGTTTAGTGACTGGCGTTAGAGGTCCCGGCGGTGGTTACAGGTTAGCGAAGACAGCCGATAAAATATCGATAGCCGATATCATTCAGTCGGTCGACGAAAAGCTAGATATGACCAAATGTGGCGGTAAAGGAGACTGTTCTAGTGGTGGGAAATGTCTCACTCACCAATTATGGTTTGATCTTTCCTGCCGCTTATACGAATTTTTAAGTGGAATTAAACTTGATCAGTACGTCAATCGTCCTGAAATCAATGAACTGGTTAAAAAGCAGGACATGTTATATGGCCGCTTTATTAATCGAACACAAGCTTTAGTCTAATCGGAGAAAAAATTGTGAGTAATGTCAATCTTCCTATATACCTTGATTATAGTGCGACGACGCCAATTGATGCACGTGTGGCAAAAAAGATGGCTCAGTACCTTACCCTAGAAGGTGAATTTGGTAATCCTGCGTCGAGGAGCCATGAATTTGGCTGGAAAGCAGAAGATGCGGTAGAGTTAGCACGACAGCAAGTGGCTGATCTGATTAACGCAGATCCTCGTGAAATCGTCTGGACTAGTGGTGCCACTGAGTCTGATAATCTAGCGATTAAGGGTGCAGCCCACTTTTATCGTAAAAAAGGTAATCATATTATCACCGTTAAAACGGAGCATAAAGCGGTACTAGATACCTGTCGTCAACTAGAGAGAGAAGGGTTTGAGGTTACTTACCTGGAGCCTGAAGAATCAGGTCTGCTGTCGATGGATAAGTTAAAAGCAGCAGTTACCAGTGAAACCATCATTATTTCTGTCATGCATGTTAATAACGAGATTGGTGTCATCCAGGATATCGCTGCAATAGGTGAGTTTGCTCGCGAAAATAAAATTATATTTCATGTTGATGCGGCTCAGTCACCAGGCAAGGTAGGTATCGATCTGTCTGTTATGAAAGTAGATTTAATGTCTTTCTGTGCCCATAAGGCTTATGGCCCTAAAGGTATCGGTGCTCTTTATGTTAGGCGTAAGCCTCGCATCCGTCTAGAAGCTCAAATGCATGGCGGAGGACACGAGCGTGGTCTTAGGTCAGGTACTCTAGCAACCCATCAAATAGTAGGCATGGGAGAATCTTTTCGACTTGCGAAAGAAGAAATGGCGAGTGACAATGATCGTATAAGAATGCTTCGAGACCGGTTATATAATGGCCTGAAAGATATGGAAGAAGTTTACCTTAATGGTGACTTTGAACAGCGAATCCCAGGTAATCTGAACATTAGTTTCAATTTTGTCGAAGGTGAGTCGCTGATTATGGCATTAAGAGACTTAGCTGTTTCGTCAGGTTCAGCCTGTACATCAGCTAGCTTGGAACCATCTTATGTATTACGTGCCTTAGGACGTAATGACGAGCTTGCTCATAGCTCTATTCGTTTCACCACAGGTCGATTTACCACGTTAGAGGAAATCGATTACACAATCGAATTGGTTAAAAAAGCGGTAGAAAAATTACGCAGCTTATCGCCACTTTGGGATATGTACAAAGATGGTGTTGACTTGAATTCTGTTGAATGGGTTGCACATTAATCATTAGTTACAATTAGAGGTAATAATCATGGCTTATAGCGAAAAAGTACTAGATCACTACGAAAATCCACGCAATGTTGGTGTTATCGAAGATGATCAATCAGTTGGCACTGGAATGGTCGGAGCTCCAGCCTGCGGTGACGTAATGAAACTGCAAATTAAGGTCGGTGACGACGGTATTATTCAAGATGCGAAATTCAAGACTTATGGTTGTGGCTCAGCTATTGCATCGAGTTCATTGGTTACTGAATGGATAAAAGGCAAAAGTCTGGATGAAGCTGGTGAGATTAAAAATACTCACATTGCTGAAGAGCTTGCTCTGCCGCCGGTAAAAATTCACTGCTCTGTTTTGGCTGAAGATGCTATTGCCGCAGCGATAGACAACTATCGAACTAAAAATCCGTAAACTCAAGCAGTAAATTTTAAAACTTGTAATAGGGAGGCTGTGCATTTTTATAGCAAGCCTCCCGAATTATGCCAGCCTCTTTTACATACATCGAAAAGTACTTTTTGAAAAAGGAACTTTACCTCTGAGACATTTTCTAGAATAAACGCCCTTATTTACAGGATATATGGCAAGCGTGTTTTGTAGGAAAAAAACCAACATTGGTGATATTTTTTTTTCTTGACAGAGAGTAAAATCCCACTCATGCAAAGATCTCTCCACACTATAAATATTTTACATTGTTTGAGATTGTAAAATAAACAGTCCATTTACATTGATTACTATTTCAATATAATCATAAGCTTACAGATAGTAGTTAAACTAATTGGTTAGTTATTTACCTCGTAATTAATTTTTGAATTTGTTACCAGTATCACCTTTCACGGATATAACAGCGACTACTATTCGGATCTGTTGAAATATTGTAAAACTATAGTGAATTATGACTAATAAAATCCCTTTAATTACTCCTATTAAAAGTACTCTTGGACTCTGTCTTTTTACGAGTTTTTTTTCTTTTCCCGCGTTTGCACTAGATTTATCCAAGATGGTTGCAGATTCTATATCGGCTCATCCTGAGGTTAATGAAAAAGTGCATGTTTACCGGGAAGTTGTGCGTGATGAATCGATTGCAAACAGTGGCTGGCGACCTAGCGTCGACTTGAATGCGTCGACAGGCTTGTATGATACAGAATCTCCCTCAACAGGTAATCGTTCAGTGGATTACGATAGTTCTAGACTAGAGCTATCAGTGACTCAGAATTTATTTAATGGATACGACACCACTCACCAAATTAAACAAACCCAGGCCAGAGCTAAAGCGGCACTTTATGATTTATATGACACTGCAGATAATATTGCCCTGGATGCGATTCAGTCTTACGTAGAAGTAATAAAGCAACAACGCCTATTCGAATTAGCCACCGAAAATGTTAATTCACATGAAGGAATACTGGTGCAGATACGCGAGCGTAATAATTCTGGCGTTGGCCGTAGATCACAGTTACAACAAACAGAGGGAAGGGTTGCAAGGTCGCATTCAAGTCTTATCGCGCAACAAAATAACCTATATGATTCTTTAACTCTATTGCATCAAATTTTGGGTCGTTACATCGACCCTAAATCTCTAGTTGAACCAGTATTACCTATTTTGCCAATAGGTGATTTGGATACCCTAATTGATCAAGCATTAATTAATCATCCCGCTACTCAAGTAGCAAAAAGCAATGTTAGTGCTGCTAATCAAAATTATAAAAGATCCCTTAGTAGCCGTTACCCAAGTGTCGATCTGCGTCTGGCTTATGAGATTGGAGACGATATTGGTGGCGCCCAAGGCAATACAGAAGAGACGAGCCTGACCTTAAATTTAACCTATAATTTGTTTCGTGGTGGTGCGGATAACCAGGAACAATTGAAAAACATTAGCGCTACTCATCAGCAACGTCAGTTCTCGGCTCTAGTGAGAAGGCAAATTATCAATACCTTAAGACTGGCATGGTTGGCTGATGACTCTCTTAGCCGACAAATAACATTTCTTGAGCAACACGTTATCAAGTCAAAAGAAACGGTTGCGTCGTATAGAGAGGAATTTTTTATTGGGCAAAGAGATTTAATTGATTTACTTGATTCAGAAAATGAATCTAACGCCGCTCAAATTCAGTATACGGAAGCTTTTTTTGATTCCGTTGCTGCACGTTACCGTATCTATGAGTCTCTAGGTCTTTTGTTCAATGCGCTCAACTTAGAAACCAATTTATCAGAGGGTAACTTTCAAGTTGCAAGTATTGAAGCTAACCTAACAGATGAATTCCCCTTACCTGATGATTACGATGTCGATAATGAATTAGATATCAGTGATCATTGTGATAACTCTCAGGCTGAGTCATTAGTGAATATTTACGGTTGTCTAAAGACACCCACACTAGATCTTAGTTACGTCAAGGAAGTAATTGATGTTAATGATGAGCCAGTAATTGGTCATGATCAATTTGATGTTGATAATTATGGCATTCTCGTGATTTCAAGAGTTTTACTACTATCAAATGACACGGATGCAGATGGTGATGTTTTAAGTATTATTGATGTTGGAAAACCCAGTAACGGAAAACTGGCATTTAAACAAAATAGAAATTTGATTTATCGACCTACCGAAGGTTTTATTGGTGTAGATTCATTTACCTATACTGTTTCTGATGGTAATGGTGCGACTGCAACTGCAACTGTTCGACTCAATGTAATTGAAAATCCAGTTATTGATTTGTCTCAAAAGCAATATCTTAATTTCAAATACAATCGTGTGGAGTTGACCAATATATCGAGGGCAAAAGTGATCAGAATAGCCCGGAAAGTGAAACAAAAAAGTAAGGTGCAAATAGAATTGCTGGCTTTTACGGATAGCAATGGATCGGAGTCATACAATTCTGAGCTATCAAAAAAACGCGCCAGCGCATTGAAGCAGTTGCTTATTGACGAAGGTATCAAGGCAGATATTATTACAGCGAAAGGTCTAGGAGAGCAAAACCCAATTGCAGACAATGACACTAAGTCTGGTCAAGCAATCAACCGGCGAGGCGAACTCACCTTTTGGTTTCAAGAGTCTTAATCTAATAGCTTAATTTGCTTCTAAACTCATAAAGCTGGAGGATCTAGTCTACACTTATAGTCATGTTTTAATTTGGCCTTAATGTTTGTTTAATCCTTTGTTGTTGCCAAGTGATCACCCGCATTTCTTAAGCAGTAGATTGCTGACTATATGAAGCGACGGTTGTTCCTGTTTTCTATAGCTGCTCTTTCTTCCGGCCTAACGGGTGCGCGGGCGGCTAAACCGTTTATGACGGATGAAATGCTGAGTAACTTGAAATCAGACTATTCCACCCAAGCCTTTAAACGAGGCACAGCACTCAATAAATTATTATCTGAATTAAAAAATAAAGACCGGTCAACTCAACTGAAAGAAGTAAATCGGTTTTTTAATCAGTTTCAATATCGTGAAGACATCGATCACTGGGGCAAAATTGATTATTGGGCAACGCCAGAGGAATTTATTGGTACCCAATATGGTGATTGCGAAGATTTCGTCATTGCCAAGTATTTTTCACTGCGCAAACTAGGCGTGCCAGATGAGAGGCTTTATTTGACCTATGTAAAACATCTGGAAAAAAATGTTGCACACATGGTGTTGAGCTATTTTGAAACACCTACGGGCATTCCTTTAGTGCTCGATAACTATAACCCCAAAATACTTCGAGCAAATAAAAGAAAGGACTTATTGCCGGTTTACAGCTTCAATGCAAGCTCACTTTTTTTAAGCAATGCGTCAGCGGGCCTAGGACAATCACTGCCAACGGATAAAATCAAAAACAGTAAGTGGCAAAAACTACTGTCAGACCTTAAAAAGGAAAAAAAATGACATTATTCAAACAGATAGCGCTGTTGGTTTCGCTGGCTTTTTTTCTACTCGCCAGCATTATCGTGATAGATAACTTTAATCGTAGCAGCGAATTTTTGCAGGGTCAGTTGCAAACGACGGCAAAAGATATGGCAACGACACTCGGTATTGCGATTAGTAATTTGCCGGTTGGTGATGATAAAGCATCACTAGAAGTATTGTTTAATGCGGTCTTCGATAGTGGTTATTACTCACATATATCTCTGACAGCACCTGACAACACCATTATCCAGCAAAAGTCTCAAAACATCCGAATCGAGGGAATCCCTCAGTGGTTTTTGACAATGGTGCCTCTCACACCAGCACAAGGTAGCAGCCAGGTCATGCAGGGTTGGACTCAACTTGGCGAGTTAAAACTAAGCCTGCATCCGGGTTTTGCCTATAGTGGATTGTATAAGACTCTTACTTCGACTATTCAATGGTTTGCCATATTGTTAGCGATATCAATCACCATTCTATGGTTGGTACTGCATTACCTGTTATCGCCATTAAAGAAGGTGAAGGAACAAGCTGATGCCATTCACCGAAATCAATTTGTACAACAAGAAGTACTGCCGGCTACCTCAGAATTGAAGAGTGTTGTTGAGGCAATGAATAGAATGGTTTCAAAAGTTCAAGCTGCCTTTAACGAACAAGAAAAAACATTATCGAGGTATCAAGCGCTGCTCTACCGGGATAAGTTAACTGGACTGGGAAATCGTCGCTATCTGCTCGAAAACCTTGATCGTTCGCTAGCGGAAGATTCGTCATTTCATGGATGCTTAGTGATAGTAAAATTAGTCAATTTTGATTTGATACATGAGCAACAAGGCTATCAAGTGTCCGCTCAACTGGCAAAAGATACTGCTCTGTTGATCGTAGAGCCTTACATCGGTATAAGCGCCCATAATGTATCAAAGCTAAGTGATGATGAATTCGCCTTTTTGATTCCTGCTGATGAATTAAATGCCACCGAATTTATTAGTGCTTTCTACCACCAATTTAAACTACATTGTAAAAGCTCAGAGATGATGGACGATTTGTTTTTAGTGTCAGGTATTTCACCGCTGTCTACAAAACTAAGCTCAGGGGAGATACTGTCTAATATTGATTACAGTCTAACTCAAGCTGCAAATAATGGCCCTTATGCGATTGTGCAAACTGTTTCCAGTGATCTCACCTTACCTCGAGGGAGAATGCAATGGCGAACCTGGCTGGAAGAAACCATTGAGGGGGAAAGGTTATTTCTGGTTGGTCAATATGCGTTGGCAAACAATAAAAACAAACTCCAAAAAGAGTTATTTGTTAGGGCCAGAAATGCACAAAACGAAGTTTTGCCTGCCTCTGCCTTTATGCCAATGGCAACTAGTTTAGGTATGGCACAGGAGATCGATAGAATTGTGTTTAATTTGGTACGCGAAAATATTGGTATTGGCCAGGAATCTCCACTAGCTATTAATTTGAGCATGGCCTTTTTTGAGCGTGCTGATAATCATGAAGAGCTAGAGCAATTAATGATTGATAGTCATGAAAATGGCGCACAATTATGTATAGAGGCTAGTCACCAGGTGCTTATCCATCACCCTGTTATGTGCAAGCAACTATCTGATCGATGTCATCAATCGGGCCACTTTTTTGGCGCCGATAATCTTGACCTTGGGCAGTCACTTCAATTACTTCAACTGACTAGTTTTGATTATGTCAAAATTGCCGCTAGTACGCTTCAGGATATGAATTCAGAAGCACAATCAGAAGGTTTCCAAGCGTTGAAAGCAATGATTGATACACTCGACATAAAAATGATCGCTGTTGGTGTGGATTCTCAACTCTTATTCGACGAATTACAGAGTATGGGAATCGAGTTTATGCAGGGTAATTTTCTAAACGAACCGACGCCTTTGTGAGCCAATAATAAATCTAAACGCACCGGTTACAATTGCGGTGATTTCTCTTTACAATATCGTTTTAAATTAGCCTCTCAAATAGCAAGTGACTTCCCTCTTGATGCAGGATAATTATAATTTTTGAGCTTTTATGATTGATCCTCACCACCAATATGACCCTTTACTAGAATGCCTGGTTATATTCTCCAAAATGCACAATCGTCCCGTAAGTGTCGATGCTCTCATTGCAGGCTTACCGGTGAAGCCTGGGGCTAATGGGCCTGAATTATTTAGCATTGAAAACTCGAAAGGACTGTTTTCACGGGTCGCTTCACGTGCCGGTTTTGCTAGTCGGCTAATCCACCGCGAACTCTCCAGCTTATCTCGCTTGTTGCTGCCTTGCATTTTAATCCTGCGCAATGGCAATGCCTGTATTTTAGAGAGTATTGATCGAAAGACCAAACGCGCAAAAGTCATATTACCCGAGGTCGGTGAGGGAGAAGAATGGCTCGACTTAAACCAACTTGAGCAAGAGTACCTAGGCTTTGCATTTTTACTTAAGCGAGAATTCCAAAAAGAGCAAATACAATATAAGAAGATTAAATCTAAAGAATCGCACTGGTTCTGGGGAACGCTGAGCAAGTCGAAAGATATTTTTGCCAGTGTCATATTATCATCGATACTGATCAATCTATTCATTCTGGCAACGCCGCTGTTCACGATGAATGTATACGATAAGGTAGTCCCAAACGATGCGATTGAAACGCTATGGGTGTTGGCAGCCGGCATTATGATCGTTTACTTGTTTGATACTATTTTAAGATTTGTTCGCAGCTATCTATTAGAAATCGCTGGCAAGAAGAGTGACATTATCATGTCATCTATTTTGTTTGCGCACACGCTCAATTTAAAAATGGATCAATGGCCAAAGAGCACTGGTGCTTTTGCCAGCAGGTTGCGTGAGTTCGAGAGCATTCGTAACTTTTTTACCGCATCTACAATTGCAACTGTTGTTGATATCCCTTTCTCGATTATTTTTCTGATCGTCATCTTCTTTATCGGCGGCCCAATGGTTGTCGTGCCCTTAATAACTATCCTAATACTGATCATTTATAGTGCACTGCTGATAAAACCATTGAGAGAAAGTGTCGAAGCGACTTTCGAAGCTACCGCCAATAAAAATTCACATTTAATCGAAACACTCCAGTCGATAAAAACTATCAAAACACTGGGTGTATCGAACTATTCTCAATGGGTATGGGAAGAGTCTTCTGGCACTATCGCCAATAAGTCGATGCGTTCGAGGATACTCTCTTCATCCATCACCGTAATTACTAACTTAATGCTCCAACTGACTACAGTGGCGATAGTTATTTTTGGCATTTATCGCATCAGCGAACTAGACCTATCGCTGGGTGGATTAATTGCAACAGTCATGTTGTCATCCAGAGCTGTGGCGCCAATGGGGCAAATCGCCTCGCTGATTACAACCTTTCAGCAAACAAAAATAGCCTATGATTCGCTAGATGAATTGATGGAACAACCCGTTGAAAGACCCGATGGTAAAAACTTTGTTCGGCGTCCCAAGTTCGATGGTGGTATTGCATTCAAACAGGTGAATTTTAGTTACCCAGAGGCTACTCAAGCGACGTTAAATAATATAACGTTCAGTATAAATCCGGGTGAACATGTCGGTATTATCGGTAAAGTAGGTTCAGGTAAAACGTCACTAATGAAGCTCATCGTTGGTTTATATCAATCGAATGAGGGTAGTATCTCAATCGACAATATCGACATTAACCAAATCGACCCTGCTGATCTAAGGCAGCACATCGGATACTTATCACAAGATATCGAACTAATGAGAGCCTCGATTCGCGATAATATTGCTTATAAAGACTTGCAGGTGAATGACGAAAAACTACTACAGGCGGCCAAAATTAGTGGTGTCGATTTATTCGTTAATCGGCTACCTCAAGGTTTTGACACTGACGTAGGCGAGCAGGGTGGTTTTCTATCGGGCGGGCAGAGACAGTCGATAGCTCTCGCGCGAGCTGTTTTGCTGAATGAGCCTATTTTATTATTAGACGAGCCCACTAATAGCTTCGATAATACAACTGAATCCATTGTCAAAAAGCGCCTATTCGATTACACACGCGATAGAACGCTTGTTTTGGTGACGCATAAAGCGCCAATGCTTGATTTGGTCGAGCGTTTGATCGTCGTTGATGAAGGACGCATCGTATTGGATGGAACCAAGCAAGAAGTGCTCGAAGCACTGAAAGGCAATCTAAAGTGAATAAGGGTCAAGTGAATAGAGATAACGATGTAACCGAAACCGAGGATGCTACCCAACTCGGCCGTCATGGTAAAAACGATCATGTTTATATGCAGAGCCTTTCTGCTGCTGTGGTTCATCGCTCACCGCGTTATTTAATGTTAATAATTTTGTTAATTACCCTATTCGTTTTATCTGCATTGATCTGGATGGGCTGGGCAGAAATCGATGTTGTTATTCGTGGTTCAGGTAAGGCAACGCCCGCCAGTCAGGTGCAAGTGATTCAAAGTCTAGAGGGTGGTATCGTTTCAGAAATTTTGGTGAAAGAGGGTGAAGAAGTCGATATAGGCCAGTCGTTATTAAAAATAAATGATATCGCCTTTACCAGCTCCTTCGAAGAAAATAGATTGCTCTACCAGGAATTACTAGCTAGATCGAGTCGGCTCAATGCCGAAGCCTTCGAAACAGACTTCATACCCAATGAAGAAGTAAAAGATAACGCACCCAAGCTAATTGCTTCAGAGCGCAGCTTGTTTGAATCTAATCGTGAGCAAGTTGAAGAAACTTTAAGCATTCTTGAAGAGCAGATAAGACAACAGCAAAGCTCTTTGAAAGAAGCTCAGTCAAAGAAACGCCAAACTGAAAAATCATTAAGGTTGATGCGTAAAGAAATTAAAATAAAGGAGCCGCTAAAAGTGAGCGGTATCATTAGTGAAGTGGAGTTTATTCAACTTTTGCAACGCGAAGCCGAAATAGAAGGCGAGTTAGAAGGCGTAAAACTATCAGTCCCACGTTATCAATCGGCTATCGACGAAGCGAAGTTTAAAAAACAAAAGGAAGTGTTGGATTTTCGCAATAAAGCAAAAAAAGAACTCAATGAAGTGAATGCAGAAATTTCTCGTATCAAAGAGACTCAAACCGCATTGAAAGATCGAGTCAAGCGCACCACGCTGCGCTCTCCAGTTAGGGGTGTTGTCAAACGCTTATATACCAATACAGTCGGTAGTGTTGTTAGCCCTGGTATTAATATAATCGAAATTGTACCTAAAGGAGATTCGTTACTGGTAGAACTCAATATAAAACCAGCAGATATTGCCTCCGTCAATGTTGGGCAAATTGCCAGATTAAAGTTCTCAGCTTATGACTTCGCCATTCATGGCAGCTTGCAAGGTGAAGTTGTATTCGTCAGTGCAGACACCATCACGAATGAAGAAGGGCAAAGTTTTTATCTCGTGCGAGTAAAACCAGTTAAGTCTTATCTAGGACATGAGACAAGGCAATTACCCATAAAAGTAGGCATGACAGCTGAAGCAGATATCATTACATCCAAGAAAACTATTTTGCAGTTTATTATGCAGCCTGTTCGTCGAGGTCTCGATAAAGCACTTCGAGAGCAATAATGCAACTACTCGCCTATTCAAGTTCCACAGCGTTTTCTCGCCACCTTGATAGAGTATTCAATGGGCAAATAACAATTAGTGCAAAATTGAGTCCGCCAGCTTTGCAAACCGATCAAATATATCTACTGCATACTTCCTCACTAGATCAGGACTGTATCGAATGGATACGCAAATTTGGCAGCGATGATCATCTGATAATTGGCATATGCTCCGACCAACCTGATATTGAAGAAATGCTCGAATTTGTTGATCTGGGCGCCAAAGCGTATTGCAATAGCTATATACAACAGGCGCTATATGAACAATTAACTAGATTGCTCGACAATGGCCAAAGCTGGTTTCCACCACAAATGTTAAAACAAACATTCCAACTCGCAAAGTCTGCTGTGAAAGGAAAGGATATTGACTTTCTGTTAAAAACACTCACCCCCAGAGAGAAAGAAATCGCATTACTCGTACTCGAAGGGTTATCAAATAATAATATTGCTGATCGAGGTGCTATTTCAGAACCAACCGTAAAAACACATCTCACCAATATATTTAATAAATTACAGCTCAAAGACCGTGTTGCACTAGTACTCTATTTGAAATAACTATACGAAATGTGAAGTAGCCATTTTTGCCACCTGTGAACCACCTCACATACTACAATTCTTTTAATGCTATCTACGACTAAAGTACGATGCAAAGAAGCCATTCCTAACCTATATTTCATACTCGCTTACCAGAAGTAGTAGAAATGGCAGAAAAAAATATAGGGTATGTTGTCGAGCTAAACGGCAATGCGGAAGTTAAATCTGTTGATGGCATTATTCGGATTCTTTCCGTAGGGGACCAAGTGCATGAAGGTGACTTGCTCACGACCAGTCTTAATACCTCGATAACGGTTGAGTTCTATAATGGGCAAAGGCTCCTAGTCGGAGCAAGTGCCGAAGTACTGCTCGATGAAACGGTTTATGCAGATCTGGATAGCTTCACCGATGATCGAGTTGATCAACTAGCTGAACTGCAGCAACTGATTATTGACGGTATTGACCTTGCCGACCTGGAAGCCCCAGCAGCCGGTAATGAAACAGAAAATTTAGCCGCACTAAATACAGGTTCCGTTTACATCCGCGATGGCGAAGAAGGCAGCGTCGATACACAACAGGCCCCGCTGGGTTTTGATAGTGGGAACTCAGCTAACCAAGGTACTCTTGGCGATAACGATTTAAATTCTCAGCAAAATAATTCAAGTTCAGCCACACAGACCCCTACTAATACTAATTCAAACGCCATCATTACACTCAACGACATTACTACCGATAATGTCGTAAACGCTTCCGAAGCTGGTGGTATAATTAACGTAACAGGCACAGTCGACGGCGTTGCAGCCATGGGCGCCTCGATCAGTCTTGTAGTTAATGGCATCACCTATACTGGTATCGTTGGTCCAGGAAATACTTTTTCAATCCCAGTATCAGGAAACGATCTAGCCAGTAGCAAAGGTTTTGATATCATCGTCACAGGCATTGATTCGACAGGCACACCTTTTACTGCTACAACGAGTTCAACCTATAGCACCGATACTTCAGCTACGGCTAGCATTTTGGTAGGCAACATCACCGCTGATGATATCGTCAATATTATCGAAGCTGGCAGCATCATTAATGTCGTCGGATCAGTCGGTGGCGATGCCTCTCAAGGTAACCTCGTCAGTTTTACCATTAATGGCAATGCGTATAGCGGATTAGTCGCTAGTGATAACACCTTTAGCATTTCAGTTAACGGCGCAGACTTATTAAACCAAACTACTTTCGAGGCCACCGTCACGGGTACTGACGTTGCGGGTAACTCGTTCAGTGCAAGCACTGCATCTTCGCATATTGCAAATAATAACAGCGTCGTGGTCAACGATATCAGCAACACGAATGAAGATGCTGCGATCAACATCGACGTGTTAGCGAATGATACTGACGTCGATGGCACCGCACCGTCCGCGGTTGAGAGTGTTACCCAGGGCAGCAATGGTAGTGTCAGCATCAACCCCGATGGCACGGTCAGATACACCTCGAATGCTGATTACAATGGTCTGGACAGCTTCACCTATACGAATGCCGAAGGTACCGTCGGTACCGTCAACATG
>CAXMOZ010000200.1:0-4927 GCA_964195315.1 uncultured Acidimicrobiia bacterium
CAAGAATAGCTTCTACCTGATCGGTAAGGCCGTCAGCGTCGAAATCGACCGCACTAGGGTCAACAACCGTCAGGGTAACAAAAGCCGTGGCGGTTAAAGATGAAGAGTCTGAAACCTCGGCATTGATTCTGTAAAAACCTACACTCGGCGCCAGAGTAATACTTTCACCACTGGCTGCTTCACTGCTATCCTCTAGCGTCCATAGTAAACTGGCCTTTAAATCGCCATCATAAATATCCGAAACGGTAGCAGTAAAGGTAATTGACTCACCTACATTAATAGTGCGATTACCTTGATGAATAGTTAATTCAGGAGCAGCATCCGCTAAGCCTGAACCCACCAGATATTCGTTAATATTAGTCTCACTGTCATTATCGATATCGCCAAGTCGATCATTCAGCAATGGGTTCTGCCCCACTTGCACTTCATAACCATCAGGCATTCCGTCGCCGTCACTATCATCGTTAGTTGGCGAGGTAGAGTATTGATGAACCTCGTCACCATCGCGCAAGCCATCGCCATCAGAATCTGCATCTGACACATTCGAACCATAAATAACCTCATCACTATCGAGAAGATTATCAGCATCAATGTCACTATTGGCAGCGCCCCAGCCTGATACAAACCCACGAGTATCGATATTCGCTCGCGCCAATGCTACTTTTGGATTGTAATAAAACGGTGTGGCACCAAAATTTGCGCCGTTAGCAAAAACACCTGCACCCTGTGTATTGGCATAAATCAAAGGAAATAAAGGCGTAAAGACATCGGGTAATGTCATACTGTGGATCACATCATCATCAACAATAATGTGCACAATAGGTCGCGAGCCCCGATAATCGACCGCAAAACCATGGTAGTAAGCGCTGGTATCAAAGTCTTCAATGAAATTAAGGTTTCGCCATATACCCGCCACCGAATTTAGTGACATTGACGCCTGTTCAGGATCAAAGGGGTACGGGTTAATGCGACCGTATTCTGTTATCAAACCATAGCCAATACCCAAACCCTCACCACTGCCCAGCTTCACAATATTATCAATCAGGCGAACACCCTCATAATAACGAAACTCACCAATCATCCCTTGATTAGAACGAACCCCCATTTTCTCATCAATGCCATAAGCCGCCGATAAACCATCGGCAGCCAATTCAATACCAGCGCCGGTATACTCATCAGTCTCAAAACGCACTTCGGCTTGATCTTCAACAACTTCTCTACCGTTATAAGAGTGCAAAGCCCCCCAGCCCTGACCCATCAATTCAGCACCAAAAAAACCAGCAGTAAACAATTCATAGTGGGCTGGATAGTAAAACGGTTGATTAACCGGATCGTCACCAGCATTAATCGTGGCCTGCGCCTGACCGGCAAGACTAGCCCCAAACACAGAAATATAGAGCTCAGTGGTAACATTGGGAAGCGCCCGTGGAGTCAACACCCGACGATGACCATCATCACCAGTAACAATAAAATACACGATAGGCGTACTGGCGGAATAATCGACTGCCATTCCATAGTATTCACTATCGACAGCATCGTTAAAGGCCTCAACATCAGCACCATTAAAGATGACACTGCCATCAGTGCTGATCCCTACACTTTGCCCATCGTTACCTATACCCTCTTCCGTAGAAGCCAGAGCTGAGGCTACAGCAAAGCCATAATTACCTTTGGTAGTCTCGCGGCGTCCTTCAAAGTAAAACCAGCCAGAGCTAGGCTGTATGGCCACGGTAGAGCGAACCGACCGGACACTCTCATCTGTAAAAGTAACACCTAAACCACTGGCTCCGATAATAATGGAGCTGTGACCATCACCTTGGTTAAGCACCGTTGCAACGGGGCCTCCTGGATAAGAAAACGGATTGCCGGGGTTTGTACCTTGAGCGTACTCACCAGCATTGGAAAACCCGTCACCATCGCTATCACTGTCACCATCAATGACCAACAGGTCAGAACCCAACTCAACCTCTACACCATCGGGCACACCGTCGGCATCAGTATCAAGCTGTAACGGGTCACTGCCATAGGTATTAACCTCTGCGCCATCAGGCAGGCCGTCGCCATCGCTATCTGCATTATTTGAATCAGTACCAAGGCCATCTTCCACGTCATCCGTTAAGCCATCACCATCACTATCAACAGCAACCACTGTAATAGCAACCGTTGTCACTACCGGTAGGGACTGCTCATCAAGAACCTGTGCAGTAATTATATGTAGGCCCAGTGCATCTGCCGAAAAATCAAAACTTGCCCCTGATGAGGCTTGCCCGGAAGCGTCATCAGACCATTGAATAATCGATGAGATATCCATATCCTGAGCGTTATGGGCCGTAGCGGAAATTAATAGCATTTGCCCCAATTCAATTTGCTGGCTCGGAGTTGCTATCATAACGTCCGTCACTGGCGGTGGCGGTGTCCACCCAGCCAGAATGTGATCCACCCCAGAAACATTGGCATTGTTAAGAATGCCCGAATAATCGTAATAAAAAGCAGAGGCCGCGGTATTTATTGTTTGCTGAACACCCTCATTCATATTGTTGCCATAAACAAGAATGTACAAGGGAGCAGAGACAGCATTCATCTCTTGCGCATGCAATAATTGATCATTAGCAATCAAGTAAACTATGGGATGATCACCACGATAATCTACAGCGACACCATAGTATTCAGCGGCCAGTACATCCGTATTATCAGCACTAATGAGGTTGGCATTGTTATAGAAGAGATAGCCGAGCGCGTTAAGACCAATACTTTGATCTGTTGCGCCGCCAAAAGTATCCAGAGCAACTGCGGAAGTCGCCACTCCAAACCCATAATTACCTGCCGAGACCTCTCGACGCCCTTCAAAATAGTAGAAACCGGAGCCTGCTTCCACCGCCACATCTGAACGAACGCCATGATGACCGGACAAGGAAAACTCTGCACCATAACCATCTTCGCTGAGAGTAATTGAAGCGTGTTTATCCTGATCATTTAAACGGGTAGCATTAGGTGCGCCGGGATAGGACTCTGCATTATTAGGGTCCGTACCCGCAGCCTGCTCATCAAGGTTACTATAACCATCGGCATCGGCATCCCCTGTTGCATCCGCATTATCATTGAGATCAAACCCGTTGGCGATTTCATAAGCATCTTGCAAACCATCGGCATCAGAATCACTCGACAATGGATTACTCAAATAAATCGTGACTTCATCACCATCACTCAAACCGTCGGCATCAGTGTCACTATTATTGATATCGGTGCCCAGCACCGCTTCTTCAGCATCAGACAAACCATCGCCATCCGCATCCGCATCGATAAAAGAAACGACAACACTGGTGACTATGGGTTGGGCAAACTCATCAACGACCGAAGCTAAGATAGTATGATCAGCGACGACCGAATCGGTTACCGTGAAGCTTCCACCGGTACCGATTAAACCCGTTGCCTGATCGATCCAGGCTATGGTGGAACTAATGTCTTCGCCAAGGGCATTACTGGCAGAAGCCGCAAGCACAACTGTAGAGCCCACTGCGCTGGTGACATCACCATTAACAATAGACAGATTTGTACTGGCAAGACCCTGCCAGCCTAAAATTAATTGATCAGCACCATCAATAGCCGCCGCAGCTAAAACATTGGCAACATCATAAAAAAATGCACCGCCAGCTAAGTCATCACCGGCATTGATCGTTTGCTGAACCAGTGAAGATGCATTATTTCCGTACGCCAAAATAAATAACTCATCAGTCACTTGATCTAAAACATGGGTGTAAAAAACCGCATTATCAAGAATGACATAGAGCACCGGATTAACACCCCGATAATCCACCGCAAATCCGTATGTGTCATTGGCGAGAATGCCTGCATTACCACTGCTGCCTATTTGGCTGCTATTGTTGTAGTAGATATAACCAAGGGTATTAACGCCAATACTTTGATCGGTGCTGCCACCAAAGGTGTTTAATGGCGCCGCCGCAGTAGCAACTCCAAAACCGTAATTTCCAGCACCGACTTCCCGCCGCCCTTCGTAGTAATAAAATCCACTCTCTGGCTGAATAGCAATAGTCGAACGTACAGCACGGTGAGAATATTCAGAAAAATTAGCGCCTAACTGATCATCACTCAAAGTTATCGACGAGTGCTTATCCGTCTCACTTAATAAGACCGGTGCGGCAAATGCAGATTGTGCAAGCAACAATACTGAGACAAAAAATGCAGCCAAGACCCCTGTAGCAAATTTTCCTGAACGTTGTAGCATCAATAACTCCTAGTGTGAATATTTATCAATAGTGATTTGCTACCTATATACATAGCAACAAACATGATGAAGGCAATAAACACGCCAGTTATATATTTTCAAGAAGTATCAATAAGTTGAGCGACGAAAGGAATGGCCACGATATCAAAGTGTAAAGCTAATCGACAGAGGGCTTACAAGCCCTGAAAAAGGGCCGGAGACAGCGAAGCGAAGCGCTCCGCTGGACAATAGATCGTTGTTGTAAATAGCCGCATATATACATTGACAATAATAATCAGGGCTAGGGCTTACAATTTTCCGGAACGCCCAAAATATAATCCCTATACTGGCCAGGACTACCCGTTTCTCCCGCCTCGGCAGCCTTGATAATGTTATACGTCTCGCGCGAAGAAACAAAATGCATCGCGTAATTTTCACCATCATTATATTTTGTGGACAGATATTTATACATATCAACGGTCGGATCACCCAACATAGTATCCATATCGCGCTCTTGCGTACCATGGGTGTAAATCTTAATAAATATCCATTCCGGCCGACCTTTAACATGAATATGTTGATCAACCCAAAGATCAACCCGGTCTTTGTCAGGAGGGATGGAAGTGCGCACATCGCCATTTTCTATACCTGGCATAAAGCCCATTTTTCGCTTCTTCCAATTTAACGCCAAAGGACCCTGCACCA
>CAXMOZ010000201.1:0-12790 GCA_964195315.1 uncultured Acidimicrobiia bacterium
TCCTGAAAGAAGCTAAACTTTATGAGCACTGGCAGAATAAAGATAATTGATTGAGATGCCTTTGCATATACTGGAAATTTTCGGGTAAGGCAAAAGCGTTAGAAATTAAGGAGGTTAAAGTTGTATGCTTTTAAGCGCTAACAGCAAGGACCTGGAGGTCAGGCCGCTACAGAGTTTGTTTTACACCCTCAAAAAGCGCATTAAATTCTTTTCTGAATGGCCTCGATCACAGCACTGGTCGAGCAACCGTCAACAAATGATAGTACTTTTACCTCTCCACCATTATCCAAAACGGTATTAGCCCCTGCAATATTTTCGACAGCGTAATCACCCCCCTTAACCAACACATCTGGCAGTAATAATTCGACCAGGTCAGCTGGAGTATCTTCACTAAATGGAACCACCCAATCGACGCTTTCGAGAGCAGATAACACTGCCATGCGCTGCATTACCGCATTAATCGGACGATTAGGCCCTTTCAGGCGCTTCACTGAATCGTCTGTATTGACGGCTACAATAAGTCGATCGCCGAGTTCCGCGGCTAACGATAAATAAGCCACATGTCCAGCATGTAAGATATCAAAGCAGCCATTCGTCATGACCACTTTTTCGCCGGAGGCCCTGGCTTTTTGAATCAGTTCGAGTAAATCCTTTTTATCAAACACGCCCCGTTCAAGTGGAGAGTGCTTGAGCATCTCGGTTCGAAGTTCTTTGATGCTAGTAGTCGCAGTGCCCAGTTTTCGTACAACAATGCCGGCGGCTAAATTAGATAACTGAGTGGCTTCGATCATATTGCAACCAGCGGCTAATGCCGCGGCTAGTGTTGCGATAACGGTGTCACCAGCGCCGGTAACATCATAGACTTCACGTGCTTTTGTTTCCTGCACAAAAGGGGGTGCTCCGCGCTCAAACAATATCATGCCTTTTTCACTGCGGGTCACTAGCAATGCATCGAGGTTAAGTCGATTACGGAGTGCATCACCTTTTTGAATGAAATCATTCTCCGTCTCATAATCACCGACAACCGCCCTAAATTCGGACTCATTCGGGGTTAAAAGTGTGGCATTTTGATAAATAGAAAAATCATTTCCTTTGGGGTCTACTAACACTAACTTGCCAGCAGCTCGGGCAATTTCGATTTGTTCCGGTATGCACCGTAGCGTGCCCTTTTCATAGTCAGACAGGACCACCACATCGCAAAATTTAACCAGTTCTGCGTAATCATTGTTAAGTTGTTGGCTGTGGGCTAATGAGAAGGGTTGTTCAAAATCGAGGCGGATTAATTGTTGATTACGGCTGATAACACGTAGCTTGGTTATGGTACTGCATCCGTCGGGTGCGATAAAATGACAAGTAACCCTAGCATTGGACAAAATCTTTTTTAAAGCAGAAGCCGGCTCGTCATTACCCACTAGCCCGAGTAGGCTGGTTCGACCATTGAGTGCCGCTATGTTTAATGCCACATTGCCAGCACCACCTGCGCGCTGTTCAATATCATCAATTTTTACAATTGGCACAGGTGCTTCGGGCGAAATTCGAGAAGTGCCACCATGCCAATAGCGGTCCAGCATTAAATCGCCAGAAACTAATACACGGCCAGTGGAAAAATCGGGAAGTTTTATTTTCATGTTAGTTGCTTTGCGGTCTAATCGCTATTTGCTAGTTATTAGACCATATTCATCGATCTAAAGCAGTGAATCTATTGCCGTTTTAACATCATCAACACTGATCAAATTCATCACTTGTGGATCACGTACTCTCTCACCCCAGGCGGCATCGCTAACAGTCTTGTGCTTGAACTGTTGTAAAGCAGTCGGGTATCGATTAACTAACACCGACTGGCTTTTGTAAGGCCCAGACCGTAACGGATTACTGCTGGCATATAAACCTATGACTGGCGTATCGACAATCGTGGCCATGTGGGCTGGCCCTGTATCAGGTGCGACTAGAAACCTGGCACTTTTAAGTAGTGCCAGTAGTTGCCCCAGCGATGTATGACCCGCTAGATTTTTTGGATTGGACTTGCATTGCTCCACTATCGTTTGGCAAAAAACCTTTTCAGTCTCAGAGGGCCCTCCAGTGATCAAAACCTGAATACCTTTTTGATGCAAATAATCGCAAACTTCGGCATAGCGCTCAATCGACCAATTGCGCCAATTGTTTTTTCGGGCACTGCTGCAAGGATTGATGACAACTGTCGGTGCGTTTTGAGTCAACTGCTCGGCAAAAAGAAGATCAGAAGTGTCGATGGGCAAATCCCAGCTATCGCTTCTTTCATTAATGCCGAGCGCCTCGAGAAATTGAAAAAAAGTGTCCATTACATGAATCTGAGCTTTACCCGTAATTTTTTGATTCGAGAATAGCCATTGGCAATCAACTGCCCGTGCTTTATCAAATCCTAATTTGTACTGGGCCGAAATAAACAGACTGGCGATGCTCGCACGTAAGGCGGCTTGCATCATTAATAGGACGTCAAAGGTTTGATTGTTTAATTGCTGGAGTAATGTCCGATAAGCTGCCCAGCCTTTTGATTTGTCGAATTGAATAAATTCAACTCCGGGTAATTTTTTCACCAGTTGATATTCTAGCTTACCGATCACCCAGGTGATTTTGCATTCAGGCCAGACCTTCTTCAAGCTGTGAATAACAGGTAGAATATGAGTCACATCACCGATCGCTGAGAGTCTAAATATACAGATGGATTTTGGCGGTTGGGAAAATTTGATCATAGGACGTTATGGGCGAGAACACTAAAAGCACAAGATGCTTCATTTTGCACGATGAAACCTCGATACACAAACTGGAAAGCTATCACTTTGATGCCAACTACTGGCAGGACAAACCGGGGTTTAGCCGGATTGATGGTGGGCGAGGTGGAAGTGTTAAAATAATAATCGATGGGCAGGTCGCGATGTTACGTCAGTATTTGCGGGGTGGATTGATTGCTCGTTTCCTGACCGATCAATACTTGTGGTTAGGTAAACGCAAAACTCGCCCCTGGCAAGAATGGTCAATATTAAAATCAGCAAGAGAAGCAGCGCTGCCCGTGCCAAAACCGCTAGGTATCTGTGTTGTTCGAACGGGTTTCTACTATCGAGCTACTCTCATGACGGACTTCTTCGAAGATACTGAAACTCTGGCTGAATCTTTAACCCATAACAGTTTGCCTCAGGGGTCCTGGTTTCAACTAGGGCGGTTATTAAAGCAGTTTCAGGTAAAAGGCTTCCGTCATGCCGATCTCAATGCCAATAATATTTTGATGGATCATCAGGGGCATTTTTTTCTAATTGATTTTGATCGAGGAAGAATGATGACAGCCTTAGGTGACTGGCAATGGAAGCCACTCTATCGGTTACAGCGATCGCTTGATAAAATCAATCGTACCAGCCCTTTGCATTACGGTGACGATGACTGGCAAGCTTTGATGGACGGCTATCAGGCCACGGTATAGGGATTGCTTAACTATTCTAGTTATCTAAATTTAATTAGTTACTTTTTGATGTCTGCTTCGACTTCTTTGGAGCAGATAAATAAGGTGCGATCTCTGCGAGGTAAGCTTTACCTATATTCGATTGTTTTAGTAGGGCAGCCCTGGCATTGTCTCTCAAGGCTTCTGCTTTGGCTGGGTGCTGAATTAAATCATCGACCTTACTCCAGCAACTAGCCATATTCTCGACCTGTAATATCCCTCGTTCCTGCCCGAGCAATTCGATGTCCTGCCTGATATTGCTATCCGAAGGGCCAGTAATAATCGCACAACCCAGGTTGGCTGGTTCTATCAGGTTGTGTCCCCCTGTTTGCACGAACGAACCACCCATGACAACGACTTGAGCATGTGCCATGAACTGCTTCAGTTCACCGAGGGTATCTGCGAGGTAGACTTCCGTGAATTTAGTGATGGGTTGCGAGAGACTGCGTACTGCATATTTAATTCCCAATTGAGTGAGTTGTCGCTGGATGTCATCGGTTCTTTTGGGGTGCCTTGGTGCAATCACAATTAAAAGTGACTGGAATGCTGCGGGACGTTGTTGCAAAAACTCAAACTCTTCATTCGCATGACTGGAGGCGAGTAACAGGTAAGGGCGGTCTATGAGCCGGTCGGTTTTAATCGCATCGACCAGACGAGTCTTTAAATTGCCAATAATTTTGATATTTTGTGGCAGCGCACCTAAAGCCATAAGATTGGCTTTATCACTGTCGTAACGGGTTAAATGGAGGGATAAATAATCGAATGTTCTGCGCAACTGAGAACGGACAAACAACGGAGCCTTAAGTGATTTATCCGATAGACGAGCATTGACCTGAATAATTGGAATTCTCTTTCTGGCTGCTTGGTATAGTAGTTCCGGCCATAGCTCGGTTTCCATTAACAGGCAGCATTTGATGGACTGTTGTCGAAAAAAACGCCAACAAGGCACAATGAAATCAATTGGAATAATGCTCGCTGCGACTCGATCAGCGAAGTTATTTTGAATCGTTGTAAAGCCTGTGGCAGTGAAGCTGGTGAATAAGATGATTTCGCCCTGGGCTAGTAAGTCCTCAACCAATGGCGAGATCGACTCAACTTCACCAACCGACGAGGCATGTACCCAAACCTGTTGTGGTCGGTTCTGGTTCTGTTTGCCAAAGCATCGTAGGCGATAGTAGCTTCGAACCTTATTTTTGTGACCGTGCAAGATGGCATGAAAAATCCACAGCGGTAACAGAAGTAGGGATAATAGTCGGTAGCTTATGCCGGGTGATTGGGGGCGCATGTTATGACCGTGCCTGTTTTGGCAATGCTTGATTTAGCTATGTTAACAACGTTAATGGTAAAGCGGCGGTTCACCCTCAGGGCGATTTTTAAAACGCTGATGAATCCACATATATTGCTCGGGATGATTACGAGCAAATTTTTCGATAGAGGCATTAATAGCGGTCGCATCAGCAAGGTCATCTCCGCTTGGGAAATTCTCAAGGGGCGGCTCAATGGTTAAAATGTAACCCGTACCATCTGGTTTACGGTAGGTATAAAATGGCAACATGGCGCAGCGTGCTGACTGTACTAATCGTGAACTGGCAGTAATGGTTGCGGCGGGTACGCCCAGAAATGGGGCGAAGACATTGCGCTCATTGGAGAAGTTTTGGTCAGGTGCATACCAGGTCGGGATTAATTTTTTAATGCCCCTAATGAGCTGTCGAGTACTTTTTCTGGAAATTACATTTTCCAGATAACTGCATCGTTTGCTGTAAAGGTAGCTGTCAAATAAGGCGTTTCTCTGGGTACGATACATCACTTGCATCGGCGTGGTTAAGGTAAACAAGCGCCCACCAATTTCAAGGCTGGTAAAATGTCCTGATAACAAAATAGCACCCTGACCGCTGGCTAAAACTTTTTCCAGGTGTTCCAGGCCTCTTATTTCAACCAATGACTTTAAGCGCTTTTCTGACCACCACCAGCACATCGCCAATTCAACTATGGCGATTCCGATGCTTTCATAACATTCATTCTTAATTCGTTCTCGTTCTTTAGATGACTTTTCGGGGAAACACAGTTGTAAGTTAATTTCGACAACACGCTGGCGTTTACCCGAAAGTAGTTTAATGACTCGCCCTAAAAATCGACCTAAAACGAGTTGAGACCGGTAAGGAAAGAGTGAGGCTAATCGCAATAAGGCAAAGGTAAACCACATCATCCAGAAGCGTGGATGAAGGTAATCACGGATCCGAAAAATATTTGAACTGTGACTCGACATACGTTGGGAACTACAGGCTTAGCCAGCGGTTAATGGCTGTTAGATCGTCAGATGATAACAACCCTGCCGCTTGTTTTAACTTGAGGGTATTGATCAGGTAGTCGTATCGCGCACTGGAATAATCTCGCTGAGCACGGAAGGTCTCGCGCAGCGATACCAATACGTCAACCGAGGTTCGGGTGCCTACTTCGAATCCCGCCTCGGTGGCTTTAAGCGCAGTGATGCTCGAACTTAGCGCTTGTCTAAAGGCTTTAACCTGACCAATGCCTGAAACAACACCCAAATAAGCAATTCGGGTTTGCTGTGAGGTGAGTCGGTTTTGAAGTAATGCAGCGTTTTGGGCAGATAAATAGTTCGATGCCGCTTGCTGACGAGAGGCATCAATTCGACCGCCGGTATACAAAGGTACATTTAATTGCAGCATTAAACTGATGTCGTCCTGATTGGAATTTCCAAGACGATCATCATCAATTCGACTGTCGTTGTAGCTAGCATTGAAATCAACCGTTGGGTAGTGCCCACGATTTTGGCGATTTAATTCAAATTTTGCTGCCCTGGAAGCCGCCAATGCTGCGGCCAGGTTTTGATTGTTTTGTAAGGATGTATCGACCCAGGCTTGTATATCAGCTGGCTGCGGGATGATAAGTGCTAGCTGATCGCCCAGTTGGGCCAGTGTCGATGATGATGGTTGAGCCGTAATAACCTGTAGTGCCTGAAATGTATTGTCGAGCTGGTTTTCGGCTAGCAGGGATTGTGCCAGTGAACTATCGTAAAGTGCTTGAGCTTCCTGGACATCGGTTATGGCGATCAAGCCCACTTCAAATCGTTTTTGTGCTTGCTCTAGTTGGCGAGCTATTGCGTTTTGTTCAGCGCGAGCAAACTTGACGCTATCCTGTGCGGACAATATCGCAAAGTAACTAGTGGCTACTCTAATTACAAGATCTTGTTCCGCCACTTTTAAATTGGCAGCAGCCTGAAGTACCGATGCTTCGGCTGAATCAACCTGTGCACTGGTTTGAGCGTTATAAATTGTTTGAGTCAAACTCAGCGTATAACCCAAATTTTGGTTGGTATTAGTGCCAATATTAGAGTTGTCAGCTTCTCTGAGAGATTGCTGAACCGAGAGATTTACCTGTGGCTTGCGAGTGGAAGTGGCCAGCGGTAGGGATTCTCTGGCGGCCTGGTAGTTGGCCTGAGCAATTTTTAAAGTGGCATCATTTTGTTCAGCCAGTTGATAGATATCAACCAGGTTTTGAGCCAATAAAGACCCACTAAAAAGACTAAATAAAATGGTAAGGAAGAATTTATACACGATAGGTCCAAGCTGTAGGTTTAGTGATAAGTCAGGGCTGTTAGTCAGGGCAGGTGCATGACGGACAAAATTTAATAGAGTTAGTATAAAGAATCTGCTTTGAGATTAATATAGAGGCATATCTCGATCAACCGCCTGCGCCCAGGCATCAACACCGCCATCGAGGTTAATTAAATGATCGATGTCTTGCTGCACTAGATATTGAATTACATTCATACTGCGCACACCGTGATGGCAAATAATGACACATTCATCAGCATCTTGAATTTGTTGTAGTTGATTGGGTATAGAAGACATCGGAATATTGATGCTATCTGCCAGCTGGCAAATGTCAAATTCCCAGGGTTCACGGACATCAATTAACAGTGGTTTCGAATGTGTGAGGTATTCGGCTAACTCGGTTGCTTGCATTCTTTGCATGAATTAAGTACTGCCGGTTAAATTGCTAGAGTAGGTAAGTTAAGCGCAGGTAAATCAGTTTCGAATAAGGATTCAGTTGTCCATTCATTACTCGACACGCGAGTAATCAATAATGCCTGCATCGCAGGGGATTCACCGACAATAATGAATAACCGACCACCAACGCATAAAGCCTGCTTTAAACTTTCTGGAACATTGGTGACCGAACCAGTGACCGCTATCACGTTATAAGCCTGGTCATAGGTAACCTGGAAAGCATTCGCATGTTCCAAAATGACATTATCAATCGATAGTTGTGCTAAAACTGCCGCCGCCGCTTGTTGGCTGTTAGCATCAATTTCGAGAGACAATACCTGTTTTCCAAGTGTTGCCAGGCAGGCCGTGATATAGCCTGATCCTGTTCCAATTTCGAGAATATGATCTTCTGGGTCAATCAGTAGTGCTTGCAATAGACGTCCTTCAACCGTGGGCGGAAACATCGCTGCTGTGCCAGATAATGGGATCTGACAATCGGCATAAGCTAAACCCTTATACTGTTCGGGAACAAAGTCTTCACGGTTGATTTGATCTATGGCAGAAAGTACTTTGCCATCTAGAACTTCCCAAGGGCGAAGTTGCTGTTCGATCATATTAAATTTAGCGGCTGGGGCATTATTCATTTTTTATTCGTTTGGTTTTATGCTGTGTGGTTGGAGGGCTAAAAATGAGGCTAGAGTGTCGCTATTTATTGAGTAGCTGTCAACGGCGATTGACTAAATCATAAAGTCGACGCTATTACCAATCAGGTGTTTCGTAGTTATGGGTAATTTCTTCCCCTCGCCTTATGTCACGTAAGGCGACAACTGTGAGGTCGTCGTAGTAGCAAGCATTCGCCTTTGTTGAATGGTTGATATATTTTAAATGGCAGCTGACTTCAAAGCCTTCGGTCTCACTCAGCCATAGAACATGGCTGCCATCTTGTTGACAGGGCTGACCTTCTAAGGTACCTATCACTGCGCCTTTTGGCATGTCAGCTTGAGCGAACAACCCCTTTCCATGAATCAGGCTGTTGGCAACGTAGGTGAGTTTTTGAAAAGTTTTCATTTGCAACTTTGACTCTGAAGTTTTTGAGTGTATGATTTTATCAATAATAAAAATAGAGACGGGGGGTGGTTATGCAGCTTTTTAATTTGATATGTCGGTCACTATCAATGGGTTCAGTAGACGCCTGTCTGGTTTTTTGGGTAAGCCAATGGCTATTTAGTGCAGCTATATTTAGAGTGAATTTACCGTAATCGACACATCATTATAGTTGTATTGGCTGAAAATACGATTTAACTAAAAAATAAAATATTATGAAAAGAGCAATCTTACTGAGTACATTAATGATATCGACAACTACGTTTGCTGGTGGTTATCGGGTATCTCTTCAAGGACAAAAAGCTTTAGGTATGGGGCACGTTGGTGTATCTATGTCTGACAGTTCTGAAGTTGTCTTTTTCAACCCTGCAGGTATCACGCAACTGTCTAGTGACCTTGCGATTACCGGTGGTTTTACATTAGTAGATGCCAAAGTTGCTTATCAAAACACAACAACAAATAGCACTGCTGAGACAAATAATCCTACAGGAGTCCCTGTTAACTTTTACCTCACTAAAAAATATTCGGATAAAATATCATTTGGTTTTGGTGTCTACACCCCTTATGGAAACACCGTAGAATATCCAACCGACTGGGTTGGTTCTCACTTAGTTAATAACATCACGTTAAAGGCCATATATTTACAACCAACAATCGCGTACCAAATAACTGAGAGATATAGTATTGGTATCGGGCCTACTTTTGTTAATGGCGAGGTTGAATTCAACCGAAATTTATCTTCTGCTTTGGTTGATGCTAACGGTAATCGTTCAAACCTCACGATTTCTGATTCGGGTATTACTGCAACGGGTTATAATATTGGTTTTTTTGCTAAGCAAAATGATGTTTTATCCTGGGGTGTCAGCTATCGCTCACAAGTGGATATGAAAGCAAGAGGTGGTCAAGCTAATTTTGAAAACATCCCCAGCTCACAACAACCCGTATTTTCCGACACCACATTTAATGCTGATTTAGTATTGCCGGCTGAACTCAACCTGGGTCTCTCTTACAAAGTTTCAGATGGCACCACATTAGCATTTGAGATAAATCGTGCTTATTGGGGTGAATATAAAACATTAACAGTTGACTTCGCTAATGCTGCGCCAACTTCTGTTAATGCGCGTAATTACAAAGATGCCGATACGTTTCGCTTTGGTCTTCAGAATCAATACAACAATGATTTGATTTTACGTGCAGGCATTTACCTGGACAAGACGCCTGTCAGAGATGGTTATTTTGCGCCTGAAACACCCAGAAATGATGCTATTGGTTATACTCTGGGGGCTAGCTATCAGTTGAATAAACAATTAGAACTCGATTTCTCTCTGTTATTTCTGAAGTTTAGTGAAACAGCAGCTTCATACGATTACATCATAAACAGCGATGGCTCAACTTCTTCTTTTGCAGGCTCTTATAAATCATCAGTTGTCACAGTTGGTTTTGGCGTTAACTACCTATTTTAAAAACTATTATGATAAATTTAAATTCAAAAAAATGGGCATTAATTTGCTTGAGCAGTGTTTTCCTAAGCGCCTGCGATCCAGAATTCAGTAACCCGGTTGGTGTCACTTCTTCTTATACGACGGGTAATGCTGACTTTAGTAACTATGTGGCTGTTGGTGACTCACTGACAGCTGGTTATGCAGATTCTGCTTTATATCGGTCGGGTCAAGAGAACTCAATTCCTAATATCTTAGCGACTCAATTTAAAACTGTTGGTGGCGGTGTTTTCAACCAGCCTTTAATGAACGACAATTTAGGTGGCTTATTGTTTGGTGGTGCTGCAAACCCAGACTTTGGCAATAGATTGGTTTTTGATGCAGCAACCTCTTCACCTGGGCCTATTGCAGGAACACCAACGAATGAAGTTTTTAGTTCGCCACTAATTGGAACTACTTTCAATAATACGGGTGTTCCTGGTGCTAAATCATTCCATCTTGGGGCTCCAGGCTATGGGAGTGCCGGTGGCTTAGCGGGTGGCACTGCTAACCCGTATTTTGTTCGATTTGCTTCCAGTGCAACGACAACTATTATTGCAGATGCTGCAATCCAAATGCCTACGTTTTTTACATTGTGGATTGGCAGTAATGATGTCTTATCCTATGCAACTGGAGGAGGAACTGGAATTGACCAGACCGGTAACTTTGTTCCAACTACCTATGGCAGTAGCGATATTACAGACCCAAATGTATTTGCGAGTACCTATACAAGTTTACTTGGGGCATTAACAACAGCTAACCCAGCTTCTAAAGGCGTACTCATTAATATTCCAGATGTGAGTACCATTCCTTATTTCACTACAGTGCCTCATAACCCAGTGCCACTTGACCAAGCAACGGTTGAAGCTTTAACTACAGCATATGCTGGTTATAATAATGCACTTCTTTTTGCTGTTGCGCAGAGCGTTATATCACCTGACGAAGCAACGGCTAGAAAGATTGAATTTAGTGCGGGGTTAACAAACGCTCTTGTTATTCTAGATGAAGGTTTAACTGACCTAACGAGTAACGCTACTATAATCACAGCGCTAGGTGCTCCTACAGCAGCAGCATTAGTTAATATGCGTCAAGCAACTGCTGATGACCTCGTTGTTTTACCAGCCAGTAGTAAAATAGGCACATTAGCTGACCCTAGTAATCCTCTTTCTGCCATTGGTATTGCGGTACCTTTAGGAGATGCTGACGTTTTAATCCCATCTGAAATAGATGCCATTAATACTGCCCGGACAGCTTATAACGTAACAATTACGGCTGCAGCAGATGCCAATGCAAATTTAACTTTTTTTGATGCCTCTGCATTCATGACTAGATTAAAGGCCAATGGAATCAGCTATGGAACTGGAGACATAACTGCAAAGTATGCAACAGGTGGTGGTTTTTCCCTTGATGGAGTTCACCCAACAGCGCGGGGTTATTCAGTGATATCTAACGGAATTATAGACACCATTAACAGTGCATTTAACTCATCTATTCCTAGAGTAGACCCAGCGACATACACGACTATCTTTTTGAAATAAGCGCCTCACTTCACGTTACCTGATGAATGATGCTCATTTATCAGGTAGTCGTTATTCCATCGAAAACAGCCGTTTCATACTAGCGGTTGTTTTTTTATCAGTACACGTTGAAAGGCGATATCGATCGTACTCAAATCGATTCGGATAGACTTTTCTAAGGCTATCAAAGTGTCGAGCAAACTCTGCATCGCTCAAATTAAATGTGTTTTTCAAAGTTAAATTATCTTGCCAGATATCGTGATGTTTCTGGAATAGTTGTTGCCAAAAATGTAATGTAGAGTCCGATTTGGTGATGTTGATTGCGGCAGGACTAGATAACTGGTCAGACATTTGCCAGTTAGCAACTTTATCGAAAGTACGACAAGCCGCCTCAAGAATCATCTGAGTACCCCGTAAACGACCCTCGACACTATAACCAGCAATATGAGGGGTAGCAAGATCAACTTTGTTGAGCAGGCTCCGAGACAGATTGGGTTCGTTTTCCCATGTATCGATAAAGGTGATCAAGTCGGGCCGGTGGTCAATAACTTGTGCTAGCACCTGATTGTCGATGACTGCTCCGCGTGCCGCATTGATCAAAAGGCAGCCTTTTTTCAGCATCGCTAAATTGTTTTTATTAAACAAATAGTGGGTCGGATGTTTGCCTTCTTGAGTGATTGGTACATGTAGGCTAATTAAGTCGCATTCGTTAATGATAGTTTCGAGGTCAGTATAGACTGAACTGTTGTTTTCTTGTTCGGCCTTTGGCGGATCGCAAACTAGGGTTTCTATACCAAGAGTTTGGAATTTTTTGAGTAAATTCGATCCAACGTTACCGCAGCCAATAATGCCAGCCTTCCGAATAAAAGGGTTGAAGTGCTTATATTGTGACAGTGCAAATATACCGCTAATGACGTATTCGGCAGCAGCCTCGGCATTACACCCCGTCGCATTACTGAATGTAATATTTTGCTGCTTTAGATAGTCGAGGTCTACATGGTCGGTGCCAATGGCGGCGCTACCGATGAATCTAACCGGCGTGTTATGCAACAGTTTTTTGTCTATTGTGGTGATTGTGCGTACCAGTAGACATTGGCAATCGCTTAGCTGGTCACGGGTAATTTCGCGACCAGGCAATAACTCGACATCACCGAGGGCGCTAAAAGCAGCTTTTACTTGAGGGATGTTTTGGTCGGCGATTATTTTCAT